>CALOES010000029.1:0-363095 GCA_942492405.1 uncultured Planctomycetaceae bacterium | reverse complement strand
CGATGGAATTGCAGTTGGGTCCGCAATCGGATTGTGGCACCGCACCGACGGCAGCATCCCCCCAGGACTTGCCCGTTCATGGGAGACTGCGCTGATCCGCGAGAATCGGATCGATGTGGACTATGTCTTGACAGAGGCGTTACCGAAGCATCCTCAAATCGCGTTTGGCTGGATTCTCAAATTGATCGACAAGAGGGCAAGTTCAATCGATGTTTCGCATTCCTTTGACGACTCGCTCCCCATAGCGGTCGAGCAGCTTATTCCGAAGCAACGTTGCGACCTGGTTGATTGCATTCATCCCTCGTCGTATATGAGTGAGTTGATTACTGCGCTCGTCGGCGACGATCAGAGGGTGTTCCAGCATCTCTTGTGCCGCTCGTCACTTTCCAATTACGAGAAGCTGTCGCCACTGCGAGGAAAACTTAGTCAGACGTGGGTGAAGCTCGCGCAGTCAGCTATCGACAATGGAGTGAGCGCCGATCAACTCGTGGATTTGCCGCTTGACCGTGTCTGGTGGGGCGAAGACTCCCACCGATACGAGCGACTGATTGAAGAAGTTGATGGTCTCAGTACCGAACATGAAGGAGTGAAGGCCGCGCTGCAGTTAATGAGGAGAATCTACAGCGAGCGCCGTGACAAGTCCCTTCAACATGAACAACAGAGTCGAGTGTTGGGTATAGACGATTTCTGATTTCACGGCGGGTCACTTCAGCGCCCAGGTGCCACTGTCGAAATCGTTCTGAACGGGGTGGCACTGGCTTCGCCGGCTTCGCCAGTGTGGGTGGTGAGTTGACTCTCCGATCGAGCGTGTTGGCCTTACCCGAGTCCCGTCGAGTCGTGGTCCGTCTCGCAATGAATGTCAGGCAACAAATCCGTGCCGGTGGGGGCTGGGAAGCCTGCACGACATGACATTCCGCGATCGATGAACCAGTGGGTCAGGCCGTGCAGCTTGTGCGACGTTGGATCCTACTTTCGCAATGACGCCGCACGTCCCGATGCCGATACCAGTGCGCGGGTGACGTGACCACGCCGGTCACGAAACGTACGGCTTGGGAAGGCCGTGCTACAGAACGAGTGCCGACTCCGCAGGTCTCGTCTGCCGGACGGGATCTCAATCGCGTTTGAAGCTCTGCGACCCGGCCAGGACGGGCAGGGCCGCGCGCGCAACCGCGCGACTTAGGGTAGACGGAACGTGAACACGGACGAATCGTCGTCCACGCGGGCCGGCAAGAGTATGGCAAGAGTATGGCAAGCGTATCGTCAAGAGTACGGCAAGAGTATCACCAAGTGAGTGTCTCTACTCGTACTCTTGTACTCTTGCACTCCAAACGGCAGGGGCCCGGACGGGCGTCGGTGAGCGCCTCGCCGCATTGCCAATGAAAATATGGAATCTGAGCAATATAGAATCTGAACATGGACGAACCTATCGTCCATAAAAAGAGGACCGGGTAAAGTGCATCCGATTGGTTGGTGGTGGAATACTCCCTCTCCTCCGCAGAAACGACGAACGTGGAGGGAGGTGCATTGTGGGGGTCGGGGTGAGGGGGATCACCAAAACGCTGGCCACGTGCGATGTCTCGTTTACGCGCTTCTCATCCGGCCTCCGGCCACCTTCTCCCCGCCTTCGCGTGATCTGCGAACAATGTCGATCGCGGGGGAGAAGGATTCGAAGTGATTGCCGATGATCCAAACACCGACATTGAGCGGATGCACGCCGCACTGCTGTCATGCTGCAGCGAGGCAGCTTGTCTCGTCTGTGTGCGCTGGTACCATCAATCGTTTTGCCTGTCCGAACGATGGTCGCTGGCCTCCGCGGTCCTGGTCCGGTCACCCCATGCAATGCTCCACTGCTCTGACGTTGATCGTTGCCGCAGCCTGCCTCTGGGGCTGTAGTGCCCAACCGGCGGCGGAGACTCAGCAGCCGGAGCCTGCGGCAGTTCAGGAGACGAGTGTCGACGCTCCGGCTCCCCAGCAGGCCATTCGTGAGCCTCATCCCGATGACTGGTTCGAGGACATAACGCCTGCATCCGGCGTATCCTTTTCCTATCAAAACGGTCGCGAAAGCGGCTTGTTCTGGATGATCGAGGGTTTCGGGGGGGCGTGGGCATGGTGGACTTTGACGGCGATGGCGACCTGGACCTGGTCTTCACCGGCGGCGGCGGGTTCACCGACGATCAACCTCCTCGGATTTTCGGACGGCCATGCATACTCTTTCGGAATGACGGTGACTTTCACTTTTCGGAACAGACAACGCCGGCCGGCCTGGACCTGCCGATTGAGTATTCGCAGGGGTGTGCGGTCACGGACTATAACGCGGATGGATTCCCCGATCTGTTCGTCTGCTGTTATGGCCGCAGCCGCCTGTATGCCAATCTGGGCGACGGTACCTTTGTCGAAGCCACGACCGCATCTCAATTGCCGGCGGAGGGGTGGGGGACGGCTGCCGCCTTCGGTGATCTGGATCGTGACGGGCTTCCCGATTTGATGCTCGCACGCTACACAGATTGGACACCCGCCACAGATATCGTCTGTTACAACAAGCTCAACCAACGAGATTTGTGTGGACCGAATTCGTATCCCGGTGTCACCGCGCAGTTCTTCCACAATCTGGGTGACGGCTCGTTCGCGGACGTGTCAGCCGACCTCGGCATACAGGATGTTGCCCATGGTCTGGGCGTTGTCGTCACCGACGTGAATAACGACGGACTGCTGGACTTCTACGTCTCCAGCGATGCATTGCCGAACCTCCTGTATCTGGGCGAGCCTGATGGTCGGCTCACGGAACGCGGCACGGTGTCGGGCGTCGCTTACGGAGAGTGGGGGCAACCGGAGGCCGGGATGGGCATCGATATCGGTGATTACAACGGCGATGCGACACTCGATATCTTCGTGACGAACTACGAGAACGAAGACAACGCGGCTGTACCACAACACGGGCCAGGGGCACTGGCTGCACCGGACGGTGATCACCGGATTGTCGGGCGTCTCTCGGATGCGTGTGGGGTTCGGCACATCGCTCTGTGACTTCGACAACGATGGATGGTTGGACTTGTTTGTGCTCAATGGGAATTCCAACTACTCGGCCAACACGCCCTATCAGCAAGAGCCGCAGTTGTTCGCCAACCTGGAGGGCCGCCGCTTTGTGGAAAGGTCGGAGCAAGGAGGTCCGTATTTTGGAGAGGCTCATTCCGGACGCGGCAGCGCCGCCGGCGATCTCAACAACGACGGCGCCATGGACCTGGTCACAATCCTGATGAATGAACCCGTGCGCATTCTGCGCAATCGCCAGCTCCCCGAGAATTACGTCGCCGTTCAACTCATCGGCCGGCTGGGGGATCGGGAAGCCACCGGGGCCCGTGTCTCCTGTGAATTTGACGGTCGAACACTCGTTCGCTGGGTGACGAAGGGAGCAGGGTACTTTTCGCAAGGTGACGGTCGGATCGTACTGCCGATCGACGACGGATCGGATAGGGTCGACGTGCAGGTCACCTGGCTTGATCGCGGCGGCGAGGTGTTCCGTCTGGCGACGCGCGCACGCATCAACTCGTCGAAGGCCGAGGAGTTGCCCATGATTGATACGCCTTCGCTTCCCGCCAACGATTCACCTCGGTCCGCACAACCGCGGCTCCCGCATCCGTCTGGTCGTCTTTTGCCTGATGCTGATCATCGCTGCGGGCGGAGTCGTGATCGCACGCTGGAACTGGTTGTTTCCTGACGCAGACCGCCTGTTGGAAGAGGCTCTGACGATCAGGAATACAAGTCCAGTCGACAGCCAGCTCCTGCTCGACCGCGCGATTGAAATTCGCGAAGGCGATTTTCCGGACGCGCAACTCGCGCGCTGTGAATTGCTGGCACAGCAACGTGCCTGGAATGAGGTGCATGCGGAATTCGATTCCGTGGAATTAGCCGAGGTGCGCTCGGAGCTGCTTTTGAGCTTCGGCGAGCTGGCTTTCGCGGAGCGCCGCTACACGCTCGCCATCGCATCGCTGGAGGAAGTACGGACGAGAAACACCGAGGAGAGCGCTCCCGCGTTGCAGCTTTTGATCAATGTCTATCAGGAATCGGGCAGACAGGTGGACTTGCTTGGCGCACTGCGTGAAGCAACGCGCCGCGATCCCCGCGACTTTGAGCACTGGGGCGCGCTGATCCTCTTACTCAAGGCGATGTTCGAAGAGTCTGAGTGTCTCGAAGCCACCCGCACCGCGCTCCAACACGATCCGCCCCCACAAATCGAGCAGGAATTGCGCTACATGCTCATTCAGCAACTGGTCGACTTCGGGGAAAGCGAACAAGCCTGGCAGGAGATTCATGCCCAGCAAGAGGCCGGCAACGAATCTGTCCGCTTGCGCGCCCAGCTCGTGGATCTGTATCGTCTCGACGGGCAACCTGAGGCAGCGCTGGCCATCGCAAACGACATCTTCCCTCAAATGCAACATCTGCCCGGGGCTTACCTGGCCCGGGGAGCGATTTACTTCGATCTGGAGGAGTACGCGAAGGCCGTCGAGGACTTCGAGCAGCTCGTGGCCATGCAGCCCTTCAATGAACGGGCTCGATTCAAACTGTCAGAAGCGTACCGGATGCTCGGCGAAGACGAGCAGGCGCTGGAACATCGCAGCTTCGGCGAATGGATCCGCGCGACGCGCGTCGAGTTGAATTCGCTGCAGAAGCAGCACGAGGTTTCTCCCAGTGCGGAACTGCGATGGCAAATGGCGAGCCTGTATGACGAGCTTGGCGAACGGGAGACCGCAGAATTCTGGCTTCAGCATCCAGACGAACCGTGAGCAATGGGAGTTCACCCTGCGTGAACGTCCTTCCGCTGCACGGCGCGCGCATGGGCTGCTAAACTGGTGGTCGTGTTCGAATGACGCTCTTTCTGGCCGGCGCGCTGCGGATGGACGAACCTCAGGCATCGAAGACCGACGACTTTCTGGGAATCGCCACGCGCCTCGATCTGCTCACGCACGATCAGGCCGAGGCGCTGAAGGTGGAATGCGCAGCGTCTGCCGTCTCCCCGGCGCAGGTCGCGGTGCAGAAGGGGCTGCTTGATCCGATCAAGCTCGACATGATCGAAACGCTGCGTCGGCCCACCGAAGTCGTGCCGGGTTACGAATTGCTCGATGTGCTTGGTCACGGCGGCATGGGAGTCGTCTATCGCGCCCGGCAGACGAACCTCAATCGGCAGGTGGCGATCAAGACGATTCTTATCCATCGCATGGAGGATCAAGGCGTCATCAGCCGGTTCGAGCAGGAAGCCCGCGTGCTGGCTCAGTTGTCGCATCCCAACATTGTCGGAGCCTACGACTACGGCCGGCATGGAGGCCGACTCTACTTCGTGATGGAATACATTCACGGATCGAACCTCGATCAGCGCCTGGACGAATGTGGCTCGCTTACGGAATGGGAAGCGTGGGGTCTCGCGCGGCAAGCCGCCTCGGGACTGGCGCATGCCGCCGAGCACGACATCGTGCATCGCGACATCAAGCCCGCGAATCTGCTGCTGGTCGATCCGCCGACAGGGATGCAATTGTCGCCGGGCCTTAAGATGGTGAAGATCGCCGACTTCGGCCTGGCACGACTGATCGATGAGCACGACAGCCGCACGCGCATCACCACCGACAACGCTGCCGTCGGCAGCCCGCAATACATGGCCCCCGAACAGTTGCAGGGAGGCAGCGTCGACTTTCGTGCCGACATCTATGCCCTCGGAGCGACGGTCTATCATCTGTTGACGGGCGTGCCTCCGTTTCGCGGCGGGTTGACGCAAGTCCTCACTCAAAAGGTCGCGGGAAAGTACACGCCGCTGAATGACGTGAAACCGACGATCACTTCGAGTTCGCGCAAGCTGATCGAGCAGATGCTGTCACTCAGCCGCGACGATCGGCCCCGCGACTATGCACAGTTGATTCAGGAGATCGACCGCATTCTCGCGCGGGTCGAACCGTTGTTGACGACGACACTCACGATGCCGGCAACGCTCGATGAGGACGATGCCGACAGCACTTCACGGCATGCCGCTGCGACACGCGATACTGAGACCGCTCTGTTGCCAGGAGCAACGAAGACTCCTTCGCTTCCGGGTGTTTCGACGACCGACGACATCGCGCGAATGCCCACTGCAGTTGCAACTGCTGATGCAACATCCACGAAGCGAGCATGGATCATGCGAGGTCTCGCGGGAATGGTCATCTTGTCTTTGATCTTGCTTCCCTGGTTCCTGCCGGCGCGTGCTCCCGTTGATTCCAACAATGCTCCCATTGAATTGGAGCCGGAACTGCTCGAACCCGCGTCGCCTCCCCGATCGCTCTACAATGGTCACGACCTGACCGGCTGGAACTACGAGCCCGGTGTGTGGCGGGCCATTCCCGAAGAAGGCGTCATCGCGGGGGCCTCCACCGAGATCTGGACAACGCTCTTCGAAAGCCGATCGAACCGCAGGCCGATTGAGTTCTATCGACTCGAATGCGTGGTGCAGCTTCACGAGGCCGACGAAGCGGCGGTGATGTTCGGCGTGGAGTCGGGTCACGGTCGCGATGGCCGCTGTCATGTATTGAGCGTCACCGCGAGTGGTGTGAAACTCCTGGAGCGCGCTCTCGCCGGAGACAACGCCGATGACGAAACAGTCGCTGACCTCCCCATTGGAATGGCGTCGACAAGTGAAGTGCTCGTGCGTCTCGAACGCCAGCCCAAGGGGTGGTTCATCTATCTGAACGACGAATTCCAGGGAGGCATCCCCCATCGCGAGGTACCCGACCTGCCGGAGTTCCGCTTTGCCGCCGTCGGAGGCGAGGCGTGGTTTTCCGACGTCGTGTTGACGGCCCTGAGTGATACACCGGTGGAATGAGCGCGAGACTCTCGCCGTTGGCAGCCGGGACATCTTTGGCACTATCATCTCTCCATGCTCATCATCGACAACGAATTGAAACCGGCCGACCTGCTTCCCGCGCTGGAGCGATTGTGGACGAGGTCGGCGGTGTGTCTGGCTTCTTTGCGCGAGTCGACGCAGCCGGGGGCGGGGTCGCCAGTATTGACGATCAACGGGAAGTACACCGCGCAGTCGTGGACCGAATGGACGCAGGGCTTTCTCTACGGCGCGTACCTGCTGCAGTTCGACGCCACCGGAGATATCGAGTGTCTCGAATACGGCAGACGACACACGCTGCAGGATATGGCACCGCATGTCATCGCTCATGTCGGCGTGCATGACCACGGGTTTAACAACGTCAGCACTTACGGGAACCTGTGGAGGTTGATGAACGCAGGTAAGCTGCCTGAAGACGCCAATGAACGGGCATTGTATGAGCTGGCCCTCAAGCTCAGCGGCTCGGTGCAAGCGCCGCTGGAGCACGACGCACGATGGGAACGGATACATCTATTCGTTCAACGGACCACATTCACTCTTCTGCGACACGATTCGTTCGCTGCGGTCGCTGGCGCTGGCTCATCAGTTGGGACATCGCTTTCTGGGTGAGAACGACGCCCCGATCTCGCTGCTGCAACGGCTCATTCAGCATGCCACCGTGACGGCCCGCTGCAATGTCTACTACGGAGAGGGGCGCGACATCTACGACGTGCGTGGCCGGGTGGCTCATGAAAGTCTGTTCAATCGCAACGATGGCCGCTATCGCTGCCCCAGCACTCAGCAAGGTTACAGCCCCTTCTCGACCTGGACCCGCGGATTGTCGTGGGTGATGCTCGGCTACCCGGAGTTGATGGAGTGGATACTCAGCCGGCCTGTCGAAGAGTTCGATCCCTTCGGAGGCCCGGCGTCGGTGATCGCCGACATGCGTCAAGCCGCCGAGGCTGCCTGCGATTTCTACATCGACAACACTCCCACCGACGGCATCCCCTTCTGGGACACCGGCGCGCGCCAGGGCTGGCGCAACTTAAGAACTGGCAGGACCGCGCGAGCGATCCCTTCAACGATGTCGAACCCGTCGACTCGTCGGCAGCGGCGATCGCGGCCCAGGGATTGATTCGGCTCGGCTGCGTCCTGTCTCAACTGGGTGATGCAACTGCAGGCAGCCGCTACCTGCAGGCCGGACTGACGGTGATGCGAACGCTGCTCGATGCCCCCTATCTCAACGATGACGACGCACATCAGGGTCTGCTGTGGCATTCGATTTATCATCGCCCGCGCGGTTGGGACCACATCCCCGACGGCAGGAAGATCCCCTGCGGAGAGAGTTGCCTCTGGGGCGACTACCACCTGCTCGAGTGTGCCGTCATGGTGCAGCGGATGGCGACACCCGGGGCGAGAGCACACACATTCTTCTCGTAGCCGCGTCTGTCTCAGACTCGGGGCGACGCTCGGTGACGTTGATCTGATCGCCGGGCCGCTTCAGAGGAGTAGATCCCGCTTCGAGCCCGCGAGTCTGGGGACAGACTCGGCGAGTTGTTCACGCACGTTTCCGTTTCCGCGACGACGACTTGGGTTTGCTGCGGACGTTGTCGACTCGCTTGCACAGCAGCTTGTAGTTGCTCCGTCACCCAGGCATTTACACTTTTGCCGGAGACGGCGGCCGCGACGCTTCACCCTGCGATGTAGCTCGGGAAATGCGAGTCATGAACTGGCCGGAGAAGGGCTTGTCGGGCAGCTTCGCCGCGGCTTTTGCAGAACGCGAGATAGTCGTCCACCGATTCCTCGAATGCCTGCTTCAGTTCATCGACGCTCCGCCCCTGGAACGTAATCACGTCGCGGGTATTGATCACCTCGCCGTGAAACAATTCCGCCTCGGCATCGAACTCGACCCGTCCCATGTAGCCTTTGTATTCCATCATGATGCGGCTCCCGCCTCACTGAGGAACCTTCGCATCGACTGCACGGCTCCCTTGTCGGTTTCCTTTTTGAGGATGCGGCCGATGAAACTCGGCTCGAACATCGTTCAATGCGCCGATGCTTTGGCCCCATCGTTGATCTCATTTCAGTATGATATCATATAATGGTATCACCCTAATGAGATGTCGTCAATTAGAGTTTTGGTAGCCATGGACCTCCGGGACGCGGAGGCAACGCTCGGCGGCGTTCTCTGGTCGCCAGATCGCATCAAAGGAGAAGATCTGCCGCGCTGGTCCGTCGAGTCTCGCAGAAACTCGCCTACAGGAATTGCAACGCGCCCCATGCGGCGACGGTCAGTGTTGCTGTAACTGCCAGCCACACCCACCAGGGAATCGTAGTCTTGCCAGCCTGGGCCTTGTGCGAGAATCGCAGCGTGGCCCCTTCGGCGATCGTCATGCGGTCGCCGTGCTTTAAGGGCTGACGGTGTGCGGTCTTGCCGTTGAGCAATATGCCGTCGGGCGCATCAAGAACGGTCACCCACCAACCGTCGGGGGAACGATTGATCCGGCAGTGACGATAGGCAACGCCCGACTGCTTGAGCGGAATGTCGCTTTCGGGATTTGCTCCGATGACGTATTCGGGTTTCGTCAACACAAGCGTCGAGCCGTCGGGCAAGGTCAGGCTGGGAGGAATCTCCGCCGCTTGCAGGCGCGATTCCTGTTCAAGCATGTTCTGCGCGATGTCGGCGCTCGAAGCTTGCGGGACGACGGGCTTGTGGGTCGGCCGCTTAGGCCGGGAGTCCGACTCGACATCGGTTCGTACCGGCACGTCGGTCGCCCGCAAGGCCGCCATCGATGAACTGTAACGGGCCATCGAAGAACGGCTGGCATCAAGCCGCTTCGAGTAAACGCCCCTGCGACCGCGACGCAGTCGTTCGACGTCGTATTCGGGCGGAGTCCTGCGAGCGAAGGGCTTGAGCACGTCGCGAATTTCGGCGAGGCTGGGGCGATCTTCCGGCTTTTTGGCGACCATGCGCTGATAAAGCTGCTCGATCTCGTCGGGGATTTCAAGTCGATACTTGGAAATGGGGGGAGGGGCCTGAGTGCGGTGGGCTTCAATGACCTTCACTTTTGAAGGCCCCTGAAACGGCCGCTTGCCCGTCAACGACATAAAGAGCGTGCAGCCGAGACTGTAGACGTCGGCACAGGGGGAGACATGCAAACTGTCGAGCGACTGCTCGGGGGGCATGTAGTCGGCGGTCCCCAGGCAGTCGTGTCCGAAGATCATCGCGAGGGAGAATTCTTCACCCACGACTTCCTGATCGACGAGCGTCAGCCCGAAGTCGACGAGTTTGGTGAAGCCGTCTTTCCCGATGAGGATGTTGTCGGGTTTGATGTCGCGATGCACGAGACCTTGTTGATGAATGTATTCCAGTCCGTCACAGACCTGCATCAGCACATCGCAGGCCATCGACTTTCGCATGGGGCCGTTGAAGGCAATCAGTTCGTGCATGGCGATGCTCTCGAAGAGTTCCATCGCCACAAATTCGACTTCGCCGTAAACATCGTCGGTCTGGCCAAGCTCGTAAGTCTGCACGAGGTGGGGGTGTTTGAGCCGCAGTCCCGCCTCGGCTTCAATACGAAAGCGGGCTCGCATGCCGGCATCGTGCTTGAACGTTTCCGACAACCTCTTGAGCGCGATATGCTGGCCGGTCTGAATATCGAGAGCGCGGTAGACCGATCCCATCCCCCCCACTCCGATCACGTCCCGCAGAATGTAGCGGTCGGCGATCGTGAGCATCCGCAGGCGGCCGCGCATGGCAGCATCGGCCTGGAAAAGCGTGAGCATCTCGGCCTTGACGAGATTCTTCAGCAGCAACTCTTTTGAAACCTCGCGACCGTCGACGGCACGGACCACCTGCTGATATTGCGCATCGGAGACAAGCCCCGCATGCCGCAATTGGTCCAGTGTCTGTGATCCTTCCGATGTGGTCGCCAAATTGAACTCTGGGCATTTCGCCCGCCGGTCGGGGATGTGAACAGGGCGAACGCCCCCTCGCCACGGCCTCGGGTGAAGTCGCTTTGCGAGCCTTCACAACCTTCTGCTGAAGTATAGAACTGTTTGCACCGTTTTCGCCAGCAATTCACCCGTTCTTCAGCAGGGAATTGGCCTGAATTCCGAGGAAGCCAGCGGGATCCGGCGGCTGGAACATCGTCGCCGCGTCTGTCCCCAGACGCAGGGTAACGCTCGGGGGCATTCACTGATCGCCGGGGCGGATCAGAGGAGAAGAACTTTCACTACGATCCTGCGAGTCTGGGGACAGACTCGCCGACGATCTCGACGATTCGTCGGTTCGATTTTGCGTCTTTCACCGCCACGCGGAACATGCCGTGAAGAATGTCGGGGCGGGACGTCATCGAGGCCACGTCCCGTAGAAACAATCCCTGCTCTCGACAGCGCGACAGGAAGTCGGCAACCGACAATCGGCGTGACGAGAGCCGACACAACAGAAAGTTCGCGGCTCCCGAACAGACCGCCAGCCCCAGGTCTGACAATGCGTTCGCGAGATCGGCTCGCAGGATGCGCGTCTCGTCGTAGCGAGCCTGGTAGTAGTCGGGATCGCGCAGTGCCATCACGCCGGCAATCTGAGCAGGTAGACTCACCACCCACGGAGGCGAAATGGCGCGCAGATCGTGCATCGCTTCTGGGGGGCCGCACAAGTAGCCCGCGCGCACGCCGCTCAAAGCATACGCCTTTGACAGCGATTTGCAGACGAAGATGTTCTCCGAGCGGGTCGCAAAAGATTCGAGCGACTCCGCCGACGAGACATAGTCGATGTAGGCTTCATCGACCCAGAAGCGCGTGTTTGTCGACGTCGAATGCAGCACGCGCTCCAACTCGCTTCGGGGTACATACGCGCCCGTCGGATTGTTGGGATTGACCAGCACGACGACGTCGTAGTTCTGCTGAAGGCGGTCCGCCAGCCGATCGAGATCGATCACGAATCCCTCGTCGGGCGAAAGTGGCAGCACGTCGACCTGACACGGGATGACGTGTCGAAACAGATGCTGATACTCGCCATACGTGGGATCAAGGAGCAACACACGCGCGCCGGGTTTGAGCCAGCGGAGCATGACGCGAAAGATCAAGTCGGAAGATCCCGCTCCGGGGACAATACATTCCTCGGGGATACTCCGTGCCTTCGCAATCTCATGCACCATTCCTTCGCAATGTGTCGGAGGTGACGTGCGCAGTATCCAGTCGAGATGCGGTTCGAGTTCGGCCAACACTCCCGATGCCGGCGGAAACCAGGCGTCGAGCACATCGGCATTGATGACGGCATGCCGCCGATCAAGCGACTCAAATCCCACGCCGACCTCGTCGAAGAACGCACCGCCGTGATAGCACGCCTGCGTTGGCGTTTCAGTTCCATTCTGTGTCGATGGCGGAGTTCCCGGCAGAAAGTCGCAGTCGAGTTCCCATTGAACACTCGGCTCCCAGCGACGCAGCAACGGCTCGAAGCGTTTCACGTGAGGCTCGATTTCACTCATGGCGCGCGCCATCAGTTCGTAATGAACCGCGCCCGATACGAATGTTCGACCGAGTCGCTCGAAACCGATCTTCAGATAGAGATGCAGCACCTCGCGTCGGCCGATCGCCATCACGCGTTTTGCGTTTTGCGTCTGCAGATAGCGTTGAGAGGCATGCATCAAGAGAGCCGCGCAGGGGCCGGAGCGATAACGCCGAGGAACGGTCAACAGCCGCATCTCATACAGGCCCTCGTCGATTGGAAACGGCCACTCGTCGCGCGGCAGATACTTGTCGAGCGAATACTGCCCGTGTCCCGGCGGGGTGATGCTGACGAACCCACACAGTTCTTCCTCCTGAGCAACCACGAGGTACTCGTTGAACGCATCGAGCGCATCCCGCAGTTCGCCTTGACCGTTGCACGCATGCTGACTCAGTTCTTGCGCATAGACGTCGTGCCGCAACTCGTAGATCCGCCGACGATCGGCGGGGGTGGCCAACCGAACACAGAGGGATCGGGGTGCATCGATCTCGGTCGACGTCAGTTGCGATTGCATGAATCTTCCAGGTGCCTCGGACGAAGTGGGCATTCATGATCCGTCAAATGTGCCTTGAAATCGAGGGCGATTCCCTCAACTTCGGGTATGGGGCATCGCAATTCTCCTGAAGGCGAGATTCGGTCGGGCGGCGCAACGGAGATTTTCAAGACGTTGGCAAGTCGGTGCCCCGACACGTGAGTACGGCGTCCAGGTCGATCACGCTTTCTCGGCCGCCATCGCACGCAAAGGGCACCTCCATCAGAACACAACGTGCGATTTGCGGTTCGATTGACTTGGCGAGACAGGTTTACGGAATCGGTCCAAAGATGGAACGTATTCGTGCGCGAGCCTCTTCACTCGATGCGGCATGAGATTCTGTCTTCCGATAGGGAGCAATCTCCCGCAGCATGTTCCACAGTTGCATGTATCCTGCCATCGCCTTGACACCATCGTGGGCCAGCATCTGCGGCCCGTATGCCGTAACACGCTTGGGTTTGCCGTCCAGGTTGAGTGTGATTGATGTGTGCTGCAAATCGGTGGCCATCGCGCAGTAGTCGTCTTTGAATTGGAAAAAACCAATTGCTCGTGCCACCGCTTCGAGTTGCAACAGAGTTTCCGAGGGTGCGAACGAACGTAAGTGGATATAGACGCGATCGTAGAGTTCACTCTTCTTAGAAATCTTGACTTCTTGAACGACGGTGCCATCGCGGGACACCGCCATACGCCAAGTCGACAGATCCTCACAAAACGACGGCGCCAGCAGTGCGGCACCGATCAGGAGATCGTCGGTGACATCGACATCAGATTGCGGGAAGACAGTGTCCATTGAGTGAAATGTCGCCATTCCGACTCAATGGCGTCAACTCCTGCGGCCTCGCGCAACCGCGACGGTAGGGGTAAACGAACGCGTTTCACTCCTTTCTTAACAGGTACCCCATGCCCGCCAGCACGTTGACCGAACACTTCTCTGACTGGAACGACGCGTCGCAGATTGATGCCGAGCAGCGCATCGTGCGAAATGTCGCTCTCGCCGGCAGCCTCTCGAAGAACGGATACCGCTACAGCGATCAGGCTCTCGAACAGGCGGCTCCGCTGTATGCCGAACGTCCGGTGTTTCTCGATCATGCCGCCGACCCAAAGCGTTCGCGGGATCGCAGCACACGCGATCTGGTCGGGTCGGTGACGAATCCGAGGTTCGAGCAGGGGCGCATTCGCGGCGACATTCGCGTTCTCGACACCGAGGCCGGTCGGACGTTCTTGAGTCTAGCCGCCTCGGCGTCTCCCGGATTGGGGATGTCGCATGTCGTGCTCGCTCGCAGATCGGCGGATGGAGCCGTCGTCGAGCAGATTGAAGATGTCATCTCAGTTGATGCCGTCGTTAACCCCGCCACGACGACGACGTTTCATGAACAGTCGCATGATGGCGGCCTGACACTCTCTGCAGTCATCGTGGAACGAGACGTTTATCGATCCCGCGTTGATCAACTCGAAACCGAGGTTGCGAGGCTGTCGCCCTTTGAAGCGGAACTGATCGAACGTCGTCGGGAACAGGCGATTCAACAACTGTTGGAGTCGGCTCACTTGCCGAGTTCGGCCGTCACCGATGAGTTTCGCAACCTGCTGCGGTCGGCTCCGGATGACGAGTTCCGTCGATTGCTGATCGCCGACCGCCGCAAGTTGTGCGAGCAGTCGCGCACGCAGCCGCTGCTGAGTCACAACCGCGCGCATCGCGGGGACGCGTTGAGTGATGCCGGCTTCGTGAACGTCATACGGCGAAAGTAGCCAACGTGTTGCGTGTCATTGGTCACTAGTCACTGGTCATTTGGGGTGCGGGCTCAAACCCCAATGACAAATGACCAGTGACAAATGACTTCCTTCAATTCCAAGTCCCCTTTCAGTTCAGGAGTCTTTCATGAATCGATTACGTTTTCGTTCGGGTCAAGTGCAGTTGGTGCGGGTGGCGGTCGACGCCGCCACGGTGATCGAGGCGGGCGATCTCGTCTGGCTCGACAGTGGCGAGGCCAAGCCAGCCTCCGATTTCGAGTGGGATACCAACCTGGCGACCACTCAGGCGGCGTTCGCCGCTCTGTTTCTCGGCGTGGCTCAAGAGCCTTCACCCGATGGGGAATCATCGCCAATTTCAGTCGATGTCAGCCCATCGAGCGTCTACGAGTTCGTGACGGCTGCCGCCTCGTACGATCTGGGCGCGCCTTTGGGGCCGGATGAAGCCTCGAGCACGCTGATGAATCAGCAACTCGAAGCCGCCGTCGCCGCCAGTGCCATCGCCCGGGCGGCCGAAGCGAGCAGCGGTTCGACTTCACGTTTGCGCGTGACGTTCGCCTCGGCGTTTCACTCCGGGTCGGCCAATGTGAATGCGGCACTGGGCTAACGGAACAACGTCTCTGGAATCGTCGGAAGTCTCACGACTTCCGCTACATCATCACTTCTGAAAGGTACTTTCTATGCACGGCACGGATCTCAAATCGTTGATCGCTTCCCATGGCCCCGCGGGATTTCATGACAAGCTCGTTCGGCTGCTCAATGAGAAACAGCTCACTCCCGACGACTTTTCTTACTATGAACTGGCCGACGCCTGCGGCGTGCTGTCGAACCTGCGCAGCATGCGCGAGTCAGCATCCCGCATGGGGTCGCAACCCTGGCCAACGTTGTTGAGCGAATCGAATCCGGGGGTCGGGGCGCATCTGTTTCAGGTGGTCACCGGCGAACTGATCGGCCGCAAGGTAATCGAAGGTTACGAGGATGACGCCGGTTTCATTGGCCACAAACTCGCGACGGTCGTTCCCAGTCGGCTGCGAAGCACTCGGATTGCGGGCTTTACCGCGCTGGCCGGCCCGACCGAAGTGGCGGAGGGGCATCCTTACGAGGAATCGACGTTCAACGAGAAGTACGTCACGAGTCTTGAATCGAAGCAGGGGCGGATCCTCAGCATCAACGAGGAACTCATCGCGTTCGACCAGACGGGTGAGATTCATCGTCGGGCGTTGGCCCTCGGTTACTACCTGCGTCAGGAACGCGAGCGAACGATTGTGCGGGCCGTCACCGATGCGGATGCCGGCTCGAGTCAGTACGTCTACCGTCCATCAGGTGTGGGTGAATCGCTCTATCCGACCGATGGGAGCCATCGCAACTACATCGGATCGGGGAACACGACTTCGACGGGATTCGCCAGCGCGATTCCGCTCGTCGACTGGACCGACATCGATGCCGTGCTGAACTACCGCGCCACCCAAGTGAAGGATGACCGCATCGACGGGACGCAGCGGCCGATCGTGGTTCCCGCGCGTCAGTTGCTGGTTCCAGAAGCGTTGCGGGGAACGGCAAGAAGCATTGTTCATTCGACGGAGATCACGACGACCAGTGCGGCAGGTGAAACGCGGCAGGCCAATCCGTTGCACGGCCTGGTGGAAGTGCTGTCGTCTCCATTTGTCGATGAGCAAGGTGGTGCGGCGCTCACGTCGTGGTACCTGGGCGATTTCCGCAAGCAGTTCGTCTGGACGGAGATCTGGCCGGTGCAGACTTTCCTGCAACGGAGCGAGAGCGAAGCCGCATTCGAGCGGGACGTGGTGTTGCGCGTCAAGGCCCGCTATTTCGGCGGCATCAGTGCGATCGATACGTTGTACGTCACCAAAGTGTCGGGTGCCTGATTACCCGTTTGATCCGATTGTAAGCCCCTGCAGCCCGCCTTCGCCGAAGGTGGGCTGTCTGTTTTTCAGGTTATTCCGATCGGGTTGAATACGGCATCGGAAAAGTCGCGGCAGATTGCGGAGAGTCGCCAATCGGCGATTTGACTCCCCCGTGTGGCGACGTAGCGTTGAGAAATCTCCCGTCGTCAGTCGGGAAATCGAAACATCGATGTCGTGCTCACCACGGATGCCCCGTCCGGGAGTATTTGAGACATGCCCATTGAAACGACACCATTGTCGCTGGCCGAGGTCGCGAAGTTGCAGACTTCGCATCCAATGGACTCCTCGCGCCTGCTGCAGTCGTTGCTCGACCTGTCCCGCGAAGGAGAACGGGATCATCGTGGACAACAAGGGGGTTCCGTCGTCTGTCCGATGGTGCTCCGCGGACTCCTCCGGGCACTGCAACTGCGGGACGAAGCCACGCTGCAACACTCACGCCGAGTCGCCATGCTGTGCGTCGGCATCGCCAACAATCTCAAGTGGGAACCGTCCGCCGTCCGCATGCTCGAGATCGCGGCACTGTTGCACGACTTGGGGAAGATCGGCGTTCCCGACCATATCCTCTTCAAGCCGGGCAAACTCAGCCCCGACGAGGCAGAACTGATCTCGGTACTGCACAATGTCGGCGTCGACCTGCTGCAGGCCTGCCGATTGAGCAACTCGATCGTCGAGATCATCTCGTTGACGGCCGAAGGCTACGATCCGAACGCGCCCCCTCCACGGAGTGAGTCGACGAGTTCGCTGGTGCATCAGGGATCGCGAATCCTGACGGTGGCCGACGCCTACGACTCGATGAACAACGATCAGGTCTTTCGCAAGCGCATGTCGCACGAGCAGATCATGCGCGTGTTGACCAATCAGGCGGGTAAGCGATTCGACCGCAACATCGTGCATGCCCTCAATCGCTGGATTGAAGAGGGAGGCATGTCGATGATTGAGGAGGGGGAATGCGAAACACTCCCCCCCATCGAAGCCTTGCCCGATGGACTCGACGAATCGCGCAAAGCGCACATGCTCTCGAACATTCTCGCGTATCTCTACTTACTCGAGAGTCTGTACGACGGCTTCTACATCGTCGACTGTGACCTCAACATTCAGATCTGGAACTGTGGCGTGGCGCGATTGTTCGATCGACCCGCCGCCGACATGCTCGGCCAGACCTGGTCGCGGAACAAGCTGCAGTTGTTCAACAGCAAGGGGATGCCGCTTCCCGTGCAGGACTGCCCATTGATGCAGGTGATGTCGGACCTGCGTCCCGCCTGCGGCACCATGATGCTGCAAGCTTCTCAGAGCGAAGCGGTCACTCTTGAAGTTCAGTCACTGCCGCTGCTCGACGATGCCGGCAACCTTATCGGAGTGGCGGAGATCGTCCGCGACGTGTCGCGGGCCAAGCGCAATCCCGGGCAGTACCGGGAGCTTCGCATCGCCGCCACGCAAGACCCGCTCACGGGTATCGCCAACCGTGGAGAACTCGAACGCCGACTCGACGAGATGTTTGCCATCCATTCTCGCCACGAGGAAAACGAGCCGTTCTGCGTCATCTTTCTCGACATCGACCACTTCAAGCAGATCAACGACCATTATCTGCACGCGACCGGCGATCGCGTGTTGATCGACATCGCAAAACTCGTCCAGGACGAACTCTACTCGGGTGAATTCCTCTCCCGTTTCGGCGGTGAAGAATTCGTCATTCTCTGTCCCGAAAACTCGCTCGACGACGCCTACCGCAAAGCCGAACGGCTGCGTCGTGCTATCGAGTTCGCTGGACTGGGCGAACAGGAAAACCTGCATGTCACCGCGTCGTTCGGGGTGGCTCAACTGATGCCGGGCGACACGCGCGAAGGTTTGCTCGATCGGGCCGACAAGGCGTTGTTCGACGCCAAGGAGCAGGGCCGCAACCGCACCTGCACGCGCACGCCTCATCAGCATGAGGATCAGCAGCGGGCGGACTCAAAGGTCGATCCATTCATTCGCCGCGATACGATTGTCGCCTGCCTCGGGTCGGATCTCATCGTCTACAAGCTCGGCGGATTCATCGACGAACTCAAGGCCAAGCTCATCAAGGTCGATGAAGGCGAGCTCCGGCTCGAAGTCGGCAGCAAGGGATTCTTCGGCAACGGCTGGGGGAAGACCGAAGACAAGCAGCCGGTCTCGATGCTGATCGAAATCGGGCAGGAAGCCGTCGACAACCGTCGCACCAAGCGCGTGCAGATCGACGTGACGATCAAGCCGATTGGAAAGCCGAGTGAGGGCGACTTCCAGGAGCGTTGCACTCGGCTCGTGCAAAGCATGCGAGCGCACCTCGTGGCGGATTGAATAGGGCCAAGAGCAGAGAGCGAGGAGTGAAAGGTGGACTCAATCCCCTTTTTGCTCCTGGCTCCTTGCTCCCTGCTGTTCTCTACAGCAGCCGTTCGACGAGCGCCGTCACGACGATGCCGAGCACGAATGTCACGACGGCCAGCACCGGCGTCAGTTGATGCTTCCAGCGTTCGACGTTTCGTAAGCGCCCTTCGTGATCGTGAACAGCGTCGCTGATCGACAGCAGACTCATCCGCAGCGATTCGATCGTCACCTGAATCCGCGACAGCGACTCGAGGATGCGATCCAGCCGATCTTCATGCATGCTTCACTCCGCCTCCCCTTGCGAGACGGCCCAACCCGGTCGGCTCTCCAGCAGTCGCTGATAATGTCCGCGTGCCGTCAGCAGGGCACGCAGGTTTTCGGACTTGTCCATGTACTCCGGGGTCGAACTGCTGTCGCTCGATTCGAGCGCCGCCAGCTTGCCATCGCGGGCGAGGTTCATGATGTCGAGATCAATCTGGGCGAGAATCCCCTGGATCTGAGCCACGGTGAGTTCTTCGCCGGAAACGGAGGACAAGTCGGTGAGGTCGGGCATGGTTGGACGAGGGCAGGAGTTGGAAGTCAGCAGACGGTGAGTGAAACAACTGCCACTCACCGCATTACCTACCCCTCCCGTCGCGGTTGCGCGCGCATTGCCCGAATCGTCCAGTGCGGTCGTATCCTGTGAATGCGACTCACAAGGTCAGACGGCATCACGTAGTCGGCAGAGTCGCCGCTCCGTGACGTTCACTAGAAGCAGATCCCTCGCGATGGCCCGGTACGTCTTGCAGAGCCGAGTCTCGCCTACTTGGACGCTTTCGTCGAGATCCTGGCCGACAGCAGAGCCGGGTCGAAGGGGGTGTGAAAGCAGTCGTCGAGGAGTTCGGCGACGGGGCAGGGGAGTTCTTCATCGCGCGGAAAGACGCCGGCGAGGAAGCAGTCGTTCTGCGGGTCGCTCTTGAGGAGCGTCGCAATGCTGGTAAGCGTTTCGCGACCCAACGACGAATCAACGATTACTGCTTGCGGCTTGAACTGCATCGCCAGCGATCCCGCCTCGAATGCGGAGGACGCCATCCGCAGGTCAAAACCTTCCGAGCGCAAAGGGGCCGCAATCGATTGCAGCATCATCGAGTCACCACTGATGACGAGCACTCGAACGGTCGAAGTCTCCTGCAATTTGCCGAGCGGCAAGCCGTTCTCCTTGAGGAACGTCATCAGGCTCTCGCGAGGGATTCTGCGATCGCGCGAACCAGGGATGCGGTAACCTCGCAGTTTCCCACTGTCGAACCATTTGCTCACCGTCCGGGGGGCAACCTGGCAAATTTCCGCGACCTGTCCGGTCGTGAACACTTTGTTGACGGCGAATTCTCCCATGGCAGCACGTGGCTCTAAGTGAAAGGTTGGTCTGTAACATCTGGGACGAGTATGCAGGTGCGAATTGCGTACCGTCGCCCGCCACCGAATGCGCGGTATCGATGCCGATTCGCTGAACCTGTGAACTCACCTTGCCTTACGGTGAACGCTCCACTTACGCTCTCGCCTCGCACAGATGATGCCGGAAGGCAACAACTCGGAATATGTGCAAGAATTGCAACGTGCGGCACCCAATGACGCCGTAATCCCCTCGGCGGCTGATAACGGATTCCTCGAACGGTATGGATGCACTCAACTTTCTCGCGCTGCTCCTGCTCGCGATCGGTCAAGCCGTCGTGCTGGTGACGCTCGTGAACCGCTCGCACGCCCTCCCCATTCCGAGTGAACGGCTGCGACACATCCGCCACGCTCACGACCTGCTGGTCCCACTCTTTCCCATCATCCTGTTCTGGCAGTTGGGCTTCAGCGGACCGCGACTGTTGTTCGGCGGAAGCTGGTCCGACGTCCATTGGGGATGGTGGCCTTACCTTTCGCTCTGCGCTGTGGGAGCGTGCGGACTCGCGATCTCGACAATGCGGTATCACTTGAAGAGCAAGCCGCGATTGCTGGAGTCGAATCACTCAGACATCGTCGACATCGCATCGCAACTCGATCGCCCTCCCATTGGCGACGGTCCCTTCGCATGGATGCTGCGCCTGCCGGGGAACGAATCTCTCACGGTCGAATTGAACACCAAGACATTGCAACTCCCCAGGCTACCTCTGGAGTGGGAGGGAGTTTCCGTGCTGCATCTGAGCGACTGGCACTTCATGGGGCATGTCGAACTCCCCTATTATCGCCGCGTCGTCGACCTGCTGCTCGAGCAGGAGTTCGAGATGGTTCTCTTCACCGGAGACCTGCTCGACGACATGGAGCTGATGAAGTGGATTCCCGAAACACTGGGACGCTTTACGGCTCCGCTGGGTTGCCACTTCATCCTGGGAAATCACGACTGGTATCTCGATTCCAAGGCAATCCGTCGACAGCTCTGCAAACTAGGTTGGATCGACCTCGCGGGACGATCGATGCGCGTCAATCGCAACGGCACCTTCATCACACTCGCCGGCGACGAAACCCCCTGGATGGGGAAACGCCCGACGTGGGCCGACGACGATGTCGCGGGAATCGTGAGACTTCCGAGCGAGCGTGAGTTCCGCATCCTGCTCAGCCACACCCCCGACAACATCGGCTGGGCGAGAGAGCAGAAGGTCGATCTGATGCTGTCGGGCCACAATCACGGCGGGCAAGTGGTGCTGCCCATCACCGGCCCCGTCTATTCCCCCAGCCGCTTCGGCGTCAAATACGCCGGCGGCCTCTACCACGAACCCCCAACAGCACTGCACGTCTCAAGAGGACTCTCCGGCCGACACCCGCTCAGGTTTCGGTGTCGCCCGGAGGTCACGCGGCTAGTGCTGAAGCGCGCGTAAACGCGCCCCGATCGATGGGACCGGAGTCTATTCGCTAACGACAGCCGTAACCGGGCGTCCGTCATAGACTCTGATTTCAAAAACCGCGTTGTCGGCCGCTCCGGTTGACGGCCTGGTTATTTGCCGGTTCACACAGGGCGGCGGGATGTGTGACTATTTATGCTTTCCAAAACAAAACAGTTTAAGGCTGTCAGGTTGAATACCGCTTTCGCGAGCCCAAATTGTGCTGCAAAGGAACTGACGCTGGCGGCGTTGCCAGATCGGGATGCCGACAATGTGAGCAACGACGAGCAATCCACCAATGGTAGCGAGAATCGGATTGAGATTTCCGGTTGCGAATCCCATGAATATGAATTGAAGTGGCAACGCGACGGAAAATGCAACCCAAAGACCGTACATAAATCCGCGCCGCATGACGGTAGACTTCTCTTCCGCTGTCATGTTCGCGCAGATATCTCGGACGGTTTCGGACTGAAATGGCGACCACGTCTTCCAGTTGGCGACCGAGTTTGGAGCGCTTTGCGGAGGATCGGATGGATTGGGATGCGACACTGTCATGGAAAACACCTTCGAGCACGCGTGCTCTTTCACGATCCTTGGCTGAGCAAATAACTTCTATTTAGACTGACCTGGATAACGTTTCACTCTGGTCGGCCTAACACGAAAACACACTTGACCATCAAATGCTGTAACTGCCGCGATATGCATAAGATGCCTAAACGTCATGCAATTCGCTCCGGCCTGTTAGGCCAACCTGTCGGTCCGTCTTACACCCCGGCGTCATGATTCACAGCATGTCCTATCGCATGAGCTGTGCTGATTGAACCGCGACTATACATCAATGTCAACGGATGCACGTACCATCACATTCCTCGTGGACAGTACCGAATGTGCCCCGGTGTCGATCACCGAGGACTGTCATTGCGAGGATGTCGGCAAACTGCCTCGGGCTCGCGCAAACTCAGCACTCACAAGTGCGAAGCCCGTGGCACACGTTTTGAATCAGTTTCGACAGTGGCGCCTGGCATTGCACATTCACATCAATTCCTTCTAATGTGAAGATTCTGTACTGCCTCCAGAGTTGCCTCGTGGGTCGCCCATGTCTAAACAGTTTTTCATTCGCTCTGCCCGGAATCCTTCTCGAGTTGCCGGGCCGTTCGGGCTGAAGAAGTTGCAGGAACTAGTCATTCAGGGGAAGCTGAAGCCGACCCACGAGGTGAGCCTCGATCAGAAGAAGTGGGCCTCTGCAAGTAAGATCAAACCCTCGCTGTTTGATGACTCCGACAAGACGCCGAAAGCCTCCCCGGCTCCAGTGGACCTCGGTTCTCTCGACCTCGACTCGCTGGTCGATGCTCCGATTGAAGAGTCTGCCGCGTCCGATGATTGGGCGCCGATCGATTACACGCAGAAAGCTCGCGTTCCAGGCAGTATCAATCTGATTGACGTCCAGAAGTATGTTCCGAGCGGCAAGTGTGACAAGCCCTGGATGATTCTGCTCACTGTTCCAATCGGAATTCTGGTTGGTGCCGTTGTCGTCCCTTTGGGGATCGGTCTTAGCGCGTGGCTTTCTAGATGGATGATGCACTGGGGCATGCATTTCATGATCGCATTCAGCCAACTCAGTGGTTCGATCCCAGCATTCATTCGAGGACTCCTGAGCTTAGGCAATGGTGCCGATTTCAAGCCTGAAGAGGTGGTTGCCAAGTATGCGTTGTTTGGCCATCACATTGGTGCTGGATTCGGTTCTCTCTCTTCATTTCTGGCCTGCTTCATCGCTGTGCTGCTGTTTGAGAAGTGGTCCATCGATCGTTCCCGATACCTCAAGCTCGTTGTCGGTTTCTTGACTGGCCTCTGCCTACTGGGGTTGATGGTTCTTCTCGGTGAAGTGATACGCAGTCAGATCGAACTCGATTCAACGACGTTCTGGGTGTGCAGTGGAATCGTATTTCTAGGTTGTTTGATTGGCGCGGCAATGTGTCCAAACAGCCCGTTCTGTGAGACCTGCCACTCCTTCTTGGAAGCAACACATGTCAGTACGTATACCGCACGCGGTGACAAGCTGGCGAACCTGGCTATCGAGGGAAATGTGAATCGGCTTCAACGAGCAAAGAAACTCAAGGAAGAGCCTGGCATGGACCAAGACCATACCCGCGTAACGCTCAGTACCTGCGACAAGAAATGCTGCTCTCACATTACGATGCAGTTCTTCGCCGGAACCTCAGATGACGAGGAAAAGGCAAACGAACTGCAGTCAGTTCGATTTCAACAACAAGACATCGATCTCTCGATGGGGCATGTGTTTGCTGACGGCTTCCTGAACAAGGAACAGACAGCCGCATGGAAGCGTCTGCTCGACCCTGTCAAGAAGCCATAATGGGCCGAGTAGCTGCGTCAAGTTGCCGTTGATCCGCCTGTGACACCCCAGAACCGCGCCGCAGTTCGCACAACAGTATGCAATCGCATGACGTATAGACCGTTGCAATAGGAATCATTTTCGCGATGAACTTTTCCGTTGGTTCACCGCAAGCAGGGCATTTGCTTTCCGTATGGTAATACAAGTCAGCGTTCCGATTTTGAGTTCGAAACTCTGCTGAACTACATCTCGTTCGCTATGGAGGAGTTGGCAGACGCCGTTCGCTGGGATCCTGCTATTCGACCGTAGTGTCCTGCCTCAGTCGAAAGCCGATGCCCGAAAGCCAAAAGGGGGATGCGGGAATGAATGTTTCACTCCCGCATCCCCCCTGTTTGGAGATTGCTCTCGCTGATTGGTGAGAAGAGAAACGAGCGCTGGCTCGTGGCTCATCCCTCAACTCTCGTCTCTCATTCTGTCGACGCTCTTTCGCGAAGCGAAAGGCGACTAAAGCAGCTCGCCATCCGTTGCGCGCAGATCGACGACCTTGATCTCGCGGGGTTCGTCGTCGGTTTTGGTGTCTTTGCGACGTGCCCGTTTGGCTTCCGCCTTGGCCCTCTTCGATGTCTCTCGTTGACGCTTCGCGAAGGTATCTTGTTTCTTGGCCATGATTGCCTCCTGTGTTCGACGTGTCGGAAATGATCAGCGGTCGTGCCGCCGCTGTCGGAATAATGTTTCTGTGATCAACCCATTTGACGCGCACGCGGTCGGCGTGAGCGTCCCTTCGGCTTGCGAGATTGCCCGTTGCCGGCCCCTTGCCCGCTGCTCGAGTGCTGCCCGTTGCCTGAGCGTTGTTGTCCTCCTTCATGGGTCACAACATGAGTGGCACCTTCGGCACGCGGCGCGGACTGCCGTTGTGACGGCGCTCCCGGACGACGCGGCGGACGTTGACCACGATACGAACTCTTCGGCGGTCGCGACTGCGAACGTGCTCCCGCATAAGAGCCGGAATGAGTATGAGCCTGCGGTTCCGTCCGTTGTTCTTCGGGCTCAGTCTCGACCGGCTTGTAACTCTTATCAACCGGCACGGCATGACCGATCAGGCGTTCGATGGCCTTCAGTTCACCCCGCTCGCCGCCCGAACAGAACGAGACGGCGATCCCCGTCGCACCCGCTCGACCCGTGCGGCCGATGCGATGGACGTAGCATTCCGGCTCGATCGGAAGATCGAAATTGACGACATGGGAAATGCCATCGACATCGATGCCCCGCGCGGCGACATCGGTCGCGACGAGCACCTGCACGTGATTGTTTCGAAACGATTCCAAGGCCCGCTGTCTGGCGTTCTGCGACTTGTTGCCGTGAATCGCCACGGCCTTGATGCCGCCACGAATGAGTTGCGTGGTAACCTGATCGGCCCCGCGCTTCGTCTTGGTGAAGACCAGCGTGCGATCGACTCCGCTCGATTTGAGTAGGCCGTTGAGCAATGCCTGTTTCCCCTTGCGGTCGACGAACATCACTTTCTGCTCGATGCTCGCGACACTCGTGACTTTCGGCGTGACGTTGATGCGAACCGGATTCCGCAGCAAGTCTTCCGTCAGTTCCTTGATCTTAGGCGAGACCGTCGCGGAGAAAAACAGGGACTGTCGCTGTTCGGGCAAACGGGAAATGATCCGCTTAAGGTCCGGCATAAAGCCCATGTCGAGCATGCGGTCGGCTTCATCCAGGACGAAGACTTCCAACTGGTCGAGCTTGATGTGTCCTTGATTCATCAGGTCCAAAAGTCGTCCCGGGGTGGCGACGACGATGTGCGCTCCCCGTTGCAGGGCGCGTACCTGATTCATCTGGCTCACGCCGCCATAGACGAGCGTCTGCCGCAATTGCAGATGCTTGCCGTAGGTGGCGAAGCTGTCGCGAATCTGAATCGCCAGTTCCCGCGTGGGGGCCAGCACCAGAACGTAGGGCCGGTTCGGCTGGGCCTTGCGACTGCGCTGCCCCAGCTTGTTCAAAATGGGGAGAGCGAACGCGGCGGTCTTGCCGGTGCCAGTCTGCGCGCAACCCAGAATGTCGCGACCCTCGAGGGCCGCGGGGATGGTTTGTGCCTGGATGGGCGTGGGTGTTACGTACTGTTCATCCGCCAGAGCGCGTTGCACTTGGGGAATCAGTTCGATTTCCTGAAAACTCTTCAACGTTATGCCTTATCTAAGGTTCTATCAGGCCGAGGGTGATGTCCCTCGACCAATCGTTCGCCCTGCCCGAAAGCAGCGGTGGCATGTCACAATGCCTCACGGGTGCAGGCGCAAACCTTCACCGACTTTTGTAAGCGGTTGACCGGCCGATACGATTCGGGCCGACTCCCAACGACGCTCCTGGAGAATTCCGGACAAACAAGAAAGTCTCGGAACTCGGTGCGTCCCCCAGGACGCGGGCAGCCTTCCAGGGTGGTTAACGCAACCGATGGCAGGCGGCAGTATCGGCGAAGATGCCGAATGTGGGATTACAGGGACGCCAGAGTTTCCAACTCGGCCAAACTCCCTGTCGGTTGGAAAGCGGTTTTCCTTGCGGGAAATCCGCTCCTCGCTTGTTTCCAAACCGGATGAAGACAGCTTCCCCTGGCGTTGATGCACCTTGGGCCAGCTCGTCTCTGTGCAGAAGTATACGCCCCCCAGAGGGATAAGCCAAGCCACTTTTGGACGAAAGTTCACCCCAGTGGCTCCGAGACAACCGAGCTCGGACGGCAACCGGCAATTGTCTCCCAGAACGCCTCAACCGATACAGATCGGCATTTCCCCGAACTTCAAGTCTGTGATAGAACTCGCAATCGCTGATGGTTGACGATGTTGTGTCGCCTGCCGACTCAAGGATGAGAACGCATGCCCCCCAAGAAATTCCCAATTCGCATCTGCCTCCTTCTGGGGCTACTCCTGGCCTCCATGGGATGCCAGTTGTTTCCCAATTTGGGGATGCATCGCACCAACCGTTACGGCGTCCCTCACCAGAGTGAGCCCGATGTCAGCCAGTTAGAAGACAACGAAGAGTGATCGAGCCGAAAAGGATTTCACGCTCCACTCACATGTGGCACCTTTCAAAAACCTCGAATCGATCGACACCGACCGTCATCATGAGACGGCTGGCGGTCGTTCCCTTGTTGGCACTCTTATTGTTCAGCAGCGGCTGCGAGTTCGGCCGCCAATGGTTCCAGATGTCGAGTGATTCACCGATGCCATTCTTCGGCATCGACCTGCTCCCCCGCCGCAGTTCGACGCGGCCGATCAATGCCGGCAGCGACGACACGATCTCGATCCAGACGGCAGATGATCGCGGCAGCAACCGCACCGCTTTCGAGCCCAGAATCCTTCCGACTCGCCCCAAAGTCTTCGAGCCAGCCGAACTACCACGCGAAGCGATCGAAATTCCCGAGCTGCACGGCCGATCGACATCGACGACTCATGAAGCCACCCCGCACGACGGCTTCGGCGATCCATTCCCCGAGGCAATCGAACTGCGGTAGCCGAGTCTGTCCCAGACTCGGGGTACAACGTGGTTGATGCAGCACGTCTATTGGATCCGGCGACCAGGTCACGCCGAATCCGCATTGACTCGCCATTGCGATGTGCCCCGGGTCGATGGCTTTGAAGCATCCGTCCAAACTGCTTCACCCGCTCTTGCCTTGCCCTGCGTCTGGGGACAGACGCAGCGACGCGAAAGCAGCCCACTTGCCGGGGGTTGGCAAGCAGGCTGCTTCGGACACAACTCGGTCATCTTCGGCCGGCTCGTCCGTGAGCCGGCTGTTGACATGAAGGGGTTGTCGCAACTTACGGGTGATGATGGTGAATCGGCCCGTTCCCACAGGGCAGGTCGGCGTGAACCGTCACGTACAACGGGTAGCCGCGAACGTTGCGAATCAGCAGTTCCGCGTGTCCGCCATGATACAGGACGGCTTCACGCAGCAACTGGAAGTAGTGGGGATCGGACTGAATCGTCTGGCCGTTGATTGCAACGATCATGTCGCCGCATTCGATGCCGAGCCGTTGTGCGATTCCGCCATAGATCACGCGATCAACATGCATTCCTTCGCCGTAATGGAAGTGACCTTCGAAATTCAGCAGGGGCTGTGCGATGCCGGGATTGAATCCGGGATCGATGAAGTACTGTTGATGGTCGTCGGCGTTCACCGAAGCGGCCATCGCGAGGGCAACCAACGTTGCACAAAGTGTGATACGAGTCTTCATGATTGTCTCCAAAGTGAAAAAGGTGAGGGTGTGTGAGGCCAACAACATGAAGCGGCCTTCGCGTTTATGTCGCTTCAGTTGTCTCTGTTACACCCTGCGGGAGCCCGATCGCTCAGGGGACAGCCATTTCGCACGGCTGCACTTCAGCGGATTTCCATTCGTGCGCGCAACAGAGAATCCCGCCACTTCGTCGCCGAGTCTGTCCCCAGACTCGGGGTACAACGCGGTGGATGCAGCACGTCAAATGGATCCGGCAGCAGGCTCACGCCTGATTTGTCGTGACACACCATCGCGAAGTTCTCAGGTCGGTCACTCTGAAGCATCCGTCCGGACAACTTGCCCCGTTCTTGCCTGACCCTGCGTCTGGGGGCAGACGCAGCGACGAACTATCGCAAGACGCGCCAACGACTGAGCGGCCAGTAGATGTGCGTCGCCACCCCATAAAAGTGCGATTCGGGGACAGCGTAAGGAGGATGACCCGACGCGCCGTCGTGCCAATGCCGCGAGTCGTTCGACTTCGCGGTAAAATCGCCGAGTACAAAGTACTCGCCCTCACCCAGCACGGCAGGTCGATCTGGATGGCCCCACGTTTCTTCTCCCGGCCGCTGTCGTTCGTCGTAATAGGACCAGTATTCGATGCCTTCGAGATGCTCTGGAGGGGTGAGCCGTTCGCCGTCGACCACGATCACGCCGTCTTCGATGGTGATCGTCTCGCCGGGCAGGCCGATCAGCCGTTTGACCCAGAGGACATCTGGTTCATGCGGTACCTGATAGACAACGAGATCCCAGCGTTGGGGCATTAGGAACTTAGCGACAAGGATTCTATCTGCGGGACCGACTTGCGGGGATTCGTCCGCCTGGGTGGCCGGAGTGATGTGAAAGTTCTCGCAGATCATGTCGTCCGGACTGAAGCGGATGGTAGTCGACGGTTGAGCGGCTACCATGATGAACCTCGTTCGCCCCGACCGACTTCTGTCGCAACGATAGGTACTCAGACCAACACAAGGATTCAAAATGGCTTTGCACGCGCGACAATCTGTTCAGGACAATCTCGACGACGACGTTTATGCGTCGGTCGATCTTTCGGTCAGCATGCCGAAATACCGCTTCCCCGAACTGGAGCACGATCCCAGGCACGCCTACTCGGTCGTGCATGACGAACTGATGCTCGACGGCAACTCGCGGCAGAATCTCGCCACGTTCTGTCAGACGTGGGTCGAGCCCGAAGTCCATAAACTGATGGACGAGTGCATCGACAAGAACATGATGGACAAGGACGAGTACCCGCAGGCAGCCGAGATCGAAGCCCGCTGTGTCCACATGCTTGCAAACCTGTGGAACGCGCCAACCGGGGGCAACTCTGTCGGCTGCTCGACGGTCGGATCGAGCGAAGCCGCTATGCTGGGAGGGATGGGGATGAAGCGCCGCTGGGAAGCGAAGCGCAAAGCCGCGGGTCAATCGATCGACAAACCCAACCTCATTACGGGGCCTGTCCAAATCTGCTGGCACAAGTTCGTGAGATACTGGGATGTTGAATTGCGCGAGATCCCCATGGAGCAGGGACGACTGTTGATGACGCCCGAAGAAGTCCTCAAACGCTGCGATGAAAACACGATCGGCGTCGTGCCGACGATGGGCGTCACGTTTACGTGTCAGTTCGAACCGGTGCAGGCGGTGGCCAAGGCACTTGATCAACTTCAGAAGGAGCAGGGGCTCGATATTCCGATTCATGTGGATGGAGCGAGCGGAGGTTTCCTCGCCCCGTTCTGCGCCCCCGACGTTGTCTGGGACTTTCGGATACCGCGCGTCAAATCGATCAACACTTCCGGGCACAAGTTTGGACTCGCGCCGCTGGGTGTCGGCTGGGTCATCTGGCGCGATGAACAGGATCTCCCTGAGGAACTCATCTTTTGGGTGAACTACCTTGGAGGAAACATGCGCGACACGGCTCTCAACTTCTCACGCCCCGGAGGGCAGGTCGTCTGCCAGTACTACAACTTTCTGCGTCTCGGCATGGAGGGGTATCGCAAGATCCACACGGCTTGTTACGAGACCGCTCAATACCTCGCCGGTGAAATTGAGAAGATCGGACCATTCGAGATGATCTACGCCGGCGCAATGAATGCAGGCATCCCCGCGCTCTGCTGGAAGCTGAAGGATGGTGCCGAACCGGGGTTCAGCCTGTACGATCTCGCCGACCGCCTGCGGACGCGCGGCTGGCAAGTGCCCGCGTACTCGCTGCCGCCCAATCGCCAGGATCTCGTGATCCAACGCATCCTCGTGCGGCATGGCGTGAGTCGAGACCTGGGCGCACTACTCGTGAACGATATGAAGGCCGCGATCGAATACTTCGAGAAGCACTCGATTCGTTCGCACATGACTGAGGCCGAGGCGTCGGGGTTTCATCATTGACATTGCCGTCGCCGCTCGTGGCGTTGAGCACTTTCATGTTCCATGACGAACACAATCCGGAAATCCAATCGTGAATGAGAATCACGACGAGGCGCGCGGGCCTTGGCCATTTGTGACCCGCCGCATCATCCGCCTCGCCGATGGGACACGCGCCGTCTGGAGTTCTCGGCATCACCGCAAAGGCCTTCTTGCACCTGAACTGGCCGGCACGATTCGTTTCGCGGAGACTCTGAGTCGCTGCTTGTGGATGCCTCGGCAACTCAATTGGTGGATTGGGAGCATCTTTGCCCTTGGATCGCTGTTGTTCGCCAGCGCCAGCGTCTTCAGTCTCGCGCCCGATTGGGCAGCGGCCCTGCCTCTCGGCGAGCCGGGGATCAACGCGATCTACTTCGCCGGCTCGATCCCGTTTACGACTGCAGCCTATCTTCAACTATTTCAGACCGCGAATGCCGGCGAATTCTCTGAGTCGAAGTCGCTGCCCCGTCGAGTCCGCATCTTCGGTTGGAAACCGCATGACGTTGGCTGGCTGAGTTGTGCTCTGCAGTTTGTTGGAACGATCCTGTTCAACGTCAACACGTTCGACGCGATGATTCCCTCCCTGACTTGGTTCGAACAGAATCTTCTTGTGTGGATGCCGAATGTCACCGGATCGATTCTGTTTTCTCTGTCGGGCTATCTGGCATTCGTTGAAACGTGTCACGCGTGGTGGGGCTGGCAGCCGCGCAGCATTTCGTGGTGGATTGTCTGGATCAATCTCTTGGGATGCGTGGGCTTCCTGGCCTCGGCGCTGCTCTCGTTCACTCGACCGAGAGGCCCTGACGTCGACGCGCTCGCGATGGCAATCGGCTGCACCCTCCTCGGTGCCATCTGCTTCCTGATCGGCTCACTAATGATGCTGCCGGAAGCCGCGACGGATGACTCGGGCGTGGCGTGAGCTCGGCATTCGCGTCGGTATCGAAATTCAGAACGACGCCTTTGGCGGGGGAGAGGAGGTTAACAACTTATCGTTTGCATGGCGGTTGTGAGGGTTGACGATGCCGAGCCTCTGACGGACCATGGATTCTGCCATCGGTCACCTCGTCTCCAATCACAGGATCGCTATGCTGCAGTCGCAAACCATTTCTCTTCGACTGACGTCTCTGTTCCTCCTGGTCTTCGCGAGTTGCGGGAACATTCTCATGGCTCAACAACGTCCTATTGTGATCGCGCATCGCGGAGCTTCGGGGTATTTGCCGGAGCACACCCTGGCCGCCAAGGCGTTTGCTTATGCTTGTGGAGCCGACTATCTGGAACAGGATATCGTGCTGACCAAAGACGATGTCCCCATTGTCGTGCATGATCGCGTGATCGATACCGTCACCAACGTGGCGGAGGTCTTTCCCGATCGTCGGCGGGATGATGGCCGTTACTACGCGATCGATTTCACCTGGGCCGAACTCGAAGGGCTGCGAGTCACCGAACGTATCGAACCGGCGACGGGAGAGGCGCGTTACCCCGATCGCTTCCCCGCCTGGCAGTCGCGTTTCACGCTGCACACGCTGGCTGACGAATTGGAAATGATCGCTGGCCTCAACCAGAGCACGGGTCGCAATGTCGGCATCTATCCCGAGATCAAATCTCCCGGCTGGCATCGTGAAGCAGGGAAAGATATCTCGGCGATTGTCCTCGCGGTCCTCGCCGAGCATGGCTACACCGAACATGAGGATCTCTGCTACCTGCAATGCTTCGAGGCCGACGAAGTGCAGCGCATTCGCGGCGAGCTCGGCTGTCGGTTAAAGCTCGTCCAATTGATGCTTGCCAATCAATGGGGAGACGGGCCTCTCGATGCCGAGGTGATCGACTCGGACCTGCAGGTCATTGCGGTCTACGCCGACGGAATCGGCCCCGCGATGTCGCTCGTCGTCGCCACCAGCGAGGCAGGCGACGCGGTCGTGACGCCGCTCGTTTCGCGGGCGCACGCTGCCGGTCTTGAGGTTCATCCCTGGACGCTGCGAGCCGACGAACTGCCGGCCTTTGCCGACGATTTCGACGAGGCCTGCCGCATCGTATTCGAGCACGCACAAGTTGATGGTGCCTTCAGCGATTTTCCCGATCGCACGCTGCGCGTGTGGGAGTGATCTCGAATCGATCGACGATCTACTACAATTCCGTTCAGTACGGTCGCTGGCCGGGGGCGGCATGATCATTCGCATGCGAAGTGCAATCGAACACAACCAAACAATGTGGATGCGTGAATGCGGCGTTTGCATTTGGATTCGCGCTCCGGTAGTCTCGCGAGTGTCCAATTGGGAATGCGGGCCTGAACGACTTGGAGAGTTCAGATGCCATTTCCCTCATTCATTCCGAAAGGGAGATCGATGCGAACTTGCTTCAGTTTTGCGACCGCTTTGACGTGCTTGCTGGCGTGCCAATTCGCGGCCGCTCAGTGGTCGCCGGGTGAGTATATGGCTCAGTCCCTCGACGAATGCTTTGCGCTTGCCGACGAGTATCAGGCGGATGGTTTCGGATACGCGGCTGACGTTTCACTCGTTGGAACCTATATGTACGCGGGCGATTCCTACGGCATGACGAAGTCGTTGGCCAGGAATCAGAATTATGTGATTATTGCCGTTGGCGATGAAGACGCACTTGATGTCGATCTGCGAGTTATCGACAGCCGCGGCGAAGTGATCGCGGAAGACATCGAGACAGACCCCATCGCGATTCTCGATTTCAACGCCGGACGCGGCGGCGAATGCACGATCGAAATGGAGTTGTACGAAGCCGACGCCCCTTCGTATATGTGCTTCGTCATCCTCGAGGAAGATGGCTTTGCCATGCCCATCGGCGATCTTCAGATCGCAATGGACGAGATGCTCGACATGTGCGAGAGCGCGAACAACGGCGCGAACGCCGAGGGAGGTGCTCTGCAGTTCAACGATGGTGATAATCAGGCGGTGCTCTTCGGGGCATTGCTCGAAGGACAGGAATCCACCATGTTGACCAACTTGAGCTTCGGCTCCGGAGAAATGATGGCGGTCGCCGCGGGCGATTCGGATGTGGAAGATATCGATCTCGTCCTCTACGACACGCGCAACCGCGAACTGGCCGCCGACCGCCTGGTCGATTCGTACCCGGTCATTAACCATCGGACTTCCAGCCGACGCAGTTACAATCTGGAAATCCTGAACGCAGCTGCGGCGGACTCCGTTCCCACGTATTGCATCGTGGGACTGTTGCAGATTCGCTAAGAGACGCGCAGTCGATTTCATCATGCACGCTGTCCCGTCTCACCCGCGATGTGCCGGTGAGACGGGAGTGCATTTCGCTACGCCGGAATGGCGCTGGTCACTTCAAGTGCAGCACCACCATCTTCTCTTCCGTCATCTCCCGGATCGCGTATTGGGGGCCTTCCTTGCCGAGACCACTCGCCTTGATGCCGCCGTAGGGCATGAGGTCGGCTCGCCATTGGCTTGACCAGTTGACGTGAATGTTGCCGCTCTCGACCTCGCGCGCGAACCGCATCGCTCGATCGAGATCCTGCGTGAAGACGCCCGCCGAGAGACCGAACTTCGTGTCGTTGGCGAGTCGAATCGCTTCCTCAATATCGCTGATGCCAGTGACCGCCACCGCCGGCCCAAACAACTCTTGCCGGCTGACCTTCATGTCGGGCGTCACTTCATCGAGGATCGTCGGCGCACACATCGAGCCGTTGCGACCGCCGCCGAGAACGAGCTTGGCTCCCTGGCCGACCGCTTCTTCAATCCACTCGGCCACGCGGGCCGCATCGGGTTCGCGAACGAGCGGCCCCATGCGAGTTCCATCCTGCAACGGGTCACCGAGCTTGAGAGCCTCGACATGCGGTCGCAGAGCATCGATGAAGTCTCCCTTCACCTTTTGATGCGTGAGAATCCGCTGAGCCGAAATGCAGACCTGACCGGCGTTCGAGAAGCCGGCGGCCGTCACCGCCTTGGCGGCCGTTTCGAGGTCGGCATCATCCATGATGATGACCGGGCTGTTGCTGCCGAGCTCCATCGTGATGCGCTTCATCCCCGCCATGCGGCAGATGGCATGCCCGACATCGCAACTGCCGGTGAAGCTGATCTTGCGAATGCGTTCGTCCCTGCAGATCGCCTCACCGAGTTCTCCGCCGGGACCGGTGACGCAAGCGATCGCTTCGTGAGGCAGACCGGCATCGAGAAAGCACTGCGTGATCTTGAGAGCCGACAGCGGCGTGTCGCTGGCAGGCTTGATGATGATGGCGTTTCCCCCCGCCACCGCCGGCCCGAGTTTGTGGGCCACCAGATTAAGCGGAAAGTTGAACGGCGTGATGGCCGCGACGATGCCACAGGGAACACGCAGCGTGAACCCGAACTTCCCCTTGCCGTTGTCGGAGCCTTCGAGCGGCACCATTTCGCCCGTCAGCCTGCGGGCTTCTTCGGCCGAGAGGGCGATGATCTCCGCCGCCCGCGCCGCCTCGACCCGCGACTCGGCGAGAATCTTCCCTTCCTCCAGCGTGATCGTGCGCGCGAGGTCTTCGACGCGATCACGCATGTTTTGAGCAGCGCGTTCGAGAATCTGCCCCCGCTCGAACGGCGACATCGCCCGCATCAACCTGGCACCCTGTTCGAGCACATCGATCGCGCGCCCGACATCGGCAGCCGTCCCCTTCGGAACGGTGTCGAAGGCCTCCCCGGAATAGGGGTTGATGACCGGGATCGTTTCATCGGCATCGATCCATTCGCCGGCAAGGAACATTTTCATGGTCTTGTCTCTCATTGAGCCCCCGGCGAGTCGCCGGGGGGACTTGGTGTCGACTGTTTCTGCGACCGTGATTCCATCCCCAACTTACAGCATCAACTGTGTATCATCCATTCATCCTGACAATGACCACTCCCATCGACCCACAATGAGCGAATCTATCGGACTGATCGGCATCGGTTTACTCGGCACCGCCATCGCCGAACGGCTGCTCGCGGCCGGCCAGACAGTGATTGGTTTCGATAACGAGTCTGAGGCCCGCTTGAAACTCGCCAGGCTGGGTGGACAGGCCATTGCCTCGCTTGTCGACGTGGCAGCGTGCCAAGTCGTTATTCTCTCGCTCCCCGATTCGACCGTGGTGAGCCAGGTGATGGACGAACTTCGGCCAGAACTGGCGGTCGATGCGCTGGTGATCGATACCACGACCGGCGACCCGACCGAGACGGCGTTGCTGGCCGAGGAACTCGCGGGCTATCACATCGGATACGTCGATGCGACGGTGCTCGGCTCCAGCGAAGTCGTACGCTGCGGCGAAGCGATCGTGCTGCTCGGCGGCAAGGATGCCCATGTGCGCGCGGCCGAAGATCTTCTCCAGCCGATCTACAAGCGGGCGTTTCACATCGGCCCCAGCGGCAGCGGCTCGCGGATGAAGCTGGCCGTGAACCTCGTTCTTGGTCTGCATCGCATGGTACTCGCCGAAGGACTCGCCTTTGCGAAGTCGCTGGGACTCGATCCCCGGCAGACGCTCGACGTGCTGCAGTCCGGCCCGGCGGCATCCGCCGTGATGGAGGCCAAGGGTGAGAAAATGCTGACCGGCGACTTCACACCGCAAGCGCGGCTCAGGCAGCATCTCAAGGACGTGAACCTGATTCTCGAATCGGCCCGCCGGCTGGATGCGAAGACCCCGCTGAGTGAGGTCCATCAGGAAGTGCTGCAGGATCTCCTCGAACGGGGGCTCGGCGACGAGGACAACTCGGCGGTGTTGCGGTGGTACGCGTAAGAGCCGCGCACGCAGTAAGCGGAACACGCGTCGCATACTTCACCACGACCGCCTACTGCGTGCGCGACTCTTTATAGATCACCAGCGTATCAACTGCCGCACTTCGGTGGCTCCGCCGTCAAGCGACAATGGCACCAACAGTTCCTGTTGCCCGCCGATGTCGCGCAAGATCGGCTCGCCTCCTTGCGTGATGGCGATATGTACCGCGCCGTCGACGAGGTAGCCGCCGACGTCATCGGCGACAATCTGTCCCGACGCTGCCCGGAAGTAGAGGTTCTCGACTGTCGATGCTGAAGTCAGCGTGATGACGCGCTCAAACCCCGCATCCGTACCCTCCTCGTACTGCAACGGCAGCGGGAAGTCGACGACGTCGATGTCGTCCAGCGTGTAGTGAAACGCCGGTCGGCCGTCGGCATCCAGTCGGTAGCCCTTGAACTCGGCACCACGTTCGCGCGGCGACGATGTCGGCCACGCATCAGAAAGTGAACCGAGCAATGCGATCGGCAGCGTCTCTTCCAATCGCATCACATGGTCGCCGAGCGGGCGCTGGTTTCCCTGGCCGCGTCCTTCCCAATGCATCGCGGCATCGATGAAGCGTCCGTGCCAGATCTGCTTGAGGCACATATCGTTGGCGTCCCACGCCAGATGAGCCAGTTCGGGGTAGCCCACTGCGATCCCTCGCGGAGTAAGACCTTCGAGGAAGTTGCGATAGACGATGGGCCGGTCGACGGGAACGAGTTCGATCGGGTCGTGCAGCACACCATCGGGAATGCCCGCCTTGTCCCCTTCCGACAGATAAGTCCACATGGCAAGAATCTGCTGCTGCGGGTTGCCGTCGTAGACATCGGTAATGGTCGCCACGCCGTCGGGGTAGCCGGTTGGCATTCTTGTTCCCGGACGAAACTGTTGCGGGTCGTAGAGGTAGCGCATGAACCAGTCTTCTCGCAGTCTTCGAGCCATGACCTGCAGGTTGATCGCCTGAATTCCCGTGGCGGGGTATTCGCCGAACGTATGACACTTGATACACGCTAGCGCCGCCTCGCCGACCAGATGCCTGCCGGTGGAAGTGATGCGATGCTCCGGTTCGGGAATCTCTTTGAGCAGTTCCGACCAGTTCGTTTCTGGTTGACGATCGAGTGCGACGAATGCTTCCGTCAATCGCGTGACGTCGTCGCTGGCGAATTTCGGCATCTGGACCCGCATGTAGGGTCGGTCGTCGGAACCGTTCTGCAGGAGGTTTCGCAACCAGCCATCGTCCAGCTTGTCGCCGACGCCATCGAGCGGCGGGGGGAGGCGGCCTTCGTCACCCATTTCAGGAATCGTGGACGTGAAGACGACATTACGATCCCGCGTCGGTCCGCCGACATCGTTGCGTGAATGGCAGGCATAACAGTTGAACGCCAGCATCGTCCGATGAACCGACTCCTGCTGAGTGAGGGCCGCCATCGCCACTGCGTTGTGAGCCGCAGTTGTCGCGGCAATCAACGCCTGTCGTTGTTCGAGGCTCAAATCGTAGTTTGGGATCAATGACGCTGGGGCCGGACCGATAAGGTCGGAATCGGAACTCGCGAGACACCCGGCATCGGGAATACACTCGGCCAATGGTTTCGTCCGTACCAGCGAATCAATGCGCCGGCCCCTTACCTGCAATTGATGGCACGATGCACATCCCAGCAGTGCGAATAACTCGCGACCCTGCTCAACCTTCGACGGATCAGGCTCAAAACGGGCAATCTCGGTTTCGGTCTCCACGGGAGGCCGCACGCCCGATTCATCAATAAAGAACGCTCGTTCTGCCGACTGCCGCGGAACACCAGGGCCTTCGTAGTCGAGCTTGACGGTCCATTCGCCACCTCCCTGAAAGTACGAAATGCGAATGGGATGCATACCCGCCGTCAGTTCGATGCGTTTGGAAACGGACTGATGTGCGTGGACGCCGTCATTGGCAATCACTTCTTCGCCATCGATCAACAGCAGGCTGCCGTCGTCGGAACCGAGATGGAATGTGTACTGGCCCGGCTCATCGATCTTCAGCCAGCCGTCGAAGCGAACGGCGAAGTTGTTCGACCGCCCTGCGACGGTCAGGTCGAGTCCCGAGCAGGTTCCTTCACTGGCGGGCGTAAGTGTGTCGAAGTCGGGCACTTCACCCCAGTCGCCGTGATAGGCGGCATAGTTCATGCTCGGCGGTCCCGAAACAACGACGGCATCCTTCAATAGATACGACGCGATATCGGTGGCTCGTTCGTCATTGAGGTTGAACGCCGGCATCCTCCCCGAGGGCCTCGACTGATGCGGGTTCTTGAGAAACTCCCGCAGGCTGAGCAATGTATACTTCTGATCGATCCCCGTCAGCGGAATCGACTGACCGACATCGACGGTCGATGCATTCTGCGGTTGATGACACGCCGTGCAGCCCACTTCGTGAAAGAGAATCTCTCCTCGCTGAACGGCTTGTCGATCGCCAGGCTGATCGTTGAGTGAACCGGTCGTGACGAGAAAGTTCGTGAGAGCGATCGCCGCCGACTCACGCTGGTCTTCCGGAAGGCCGGCGAGGATATCGGGCATCGTCGTGCCGGGCTTCATCGCATGGGGAGCCAGAAGATAGTCCCGCAACCATTCGGGTTTCGCGCGGCTTCCGATCTGATCCAGTATCGGAGCCTGCCTCGCGACGAGTCGGCCGGAAATCGCATCGTTCGCCGCATGACAGGCCGTGCAGTTCAGTTCCCCGAGCAGCAATTCTCCACCGGTCTCGACATCGCCGCTGGCAATCGTATGGAAGCGCTCAAAGCCGGGAACGATCGGCCTGCGCGCCTGTGCCTCGGCATCTCGCGGCACGACCCAGATGTTGCGGTATCTCACCGGATTGCCATGATTCTGCAGATGCAGCGGGCCGGGCGTGTTCGCTTCGGGATTGCCGACGGGAGTGGCGCGTTCGACCTCGACATCCTGATGGATGATGACTCCGTTGTGCCGCACCGTCATGCGGGCATTGGCCGTCTTGTTGCCGGCATCGTCATATCGGGCCGCAGTGAAGTCGATGTCGTAGGTCTGCCACGTGAGTGGGGGCAGACACATATTCACATCGGGTTTCTTGATCGAGTAGAGACCGCCGCATTCGTTGTCGAGTCCTTCCAGTCCAAACGAATCGAGTACCTGCACTTCAAAGCGTTTTTGTAGATAGCAGCCACTGTTCCCCCGCCCCTGCCCACGAGCTTCGGGCATGAATGGGAGACGAAACTCGACATGCACGGTGCAGTCGTCGAAGAGATCGATCGTGTCGCTCCCCTGCATCAGGAGGCCGTCGTCCGTCATTTGCGAACCCTGTTGCCAATGAGCCTGATGCGTCTCGGCAGTGCCATCGAAGAGCACGATCGCTCCTTCGGGGGGTGCCGCGCCGAGTGTCGGGCTTTCACGAGTGATCTTCTCGAAACCTTCAATCAGGTCGGCAACACCCTCGGCGTCCTCATCGAGGTCTTCGCGTTCTGATCCATCCCAACCGGCCCCAGGGAGTCCGCCGCGATAGAGAACGACGAGAAACTCACCCTTCCCCTGAGCCACAACCTGAATGCCGCGATCGTCGGCGACATACTCACCCTGCAGAGCGAAGTCTGTCGAGCCGGCTGCCTCTTCAGGAGACGCGAAGACGGGGGGCGCGTCGTCGGCCCTTGTTGTCACCGCGAAGAGTAGAACGATGCCTAGAGAGGCGATCGAATAAAGCAGGCCGCGAGAGTTGAACTGCATGAAGGATTCCGTGGGTCGCTGATCGTGAGACGGCCAGAGGACATCGAATCGATCGACTCGCGTCGATGCGTGAGGATTGTCCTGATGACCCCGATCGGTTGCAACCGCCGCGACGGAGGAGGCATTGCGGATTGGAGATTTGGTGATTGGCACGCGAGCGTGCAACGGAATGCTTGTTGACCGAATGACAGACTCGCCATACTGCGAACGAGATCGTTGAGCATTCAATTCACGTCGAGGATGCGGCATGATCGAGATCTACTTTCTGTTCTTCCGCCTTCCAAGATCGATGTGCCGGCTTGCTCGGGCGCGGGGTGAAAGCGGGTTTGTCTGGTCGCTGGCCGCCATCGGTGCGTGGGTGGGCGCGGAAATCGCGATTGGCGCATGTACGGTGTTTTTGATGGTACTGATCGACTCCGAGTCGGCGGTGCTACTGGCTTTGGGATATGTCGGCATGCTAGTCGCAGGAATCTACGCATCGGAACGGGTCCGCAGGCGACTGCAGGCAAAACCGAGACTGGGGGCGGCAACTGTCGCGACCGCTGCGAACGAAGGCGAAGCTGCAATCAACTGAGTTATCTTCATCATCGAACAGGTTGAGCCATGAACGGCAGCGTCAAGATCGCGACCGTTGGTGAAGAACGGTTCGTTGTGAGCGAACAGCATTTGATTGACTTCGCTCACGACGGCATGCCGCAGATTCTCTGCACACCCTCACTCATCTGGTTTCTGGAACACGCCGCCCGCAACGTGCTGCTCCCACATCTCGAACCTGGCGAAAGCACGGTCGGCGTCGATGTCAGCGTGCAGCACACAGCGGCGACACCGATTGGCGAAGAAGTCGTCTGCCGGGCGCGCGTGATTTACGTCGATGGACCGGTCATCTCGTTTCAACTCGAAGCGCACGACGAGCACGAACAGATCGCACGCGGCACGCACAAGCTGCGCGTCATCGAATCCGCTCGACTCGCGAAAAAAGTGGAGGGGAAACGCCGTTCCCATTGACGCGACTCAGTACCCATACCGCAGGGCAACGTCGTGCGTCTCCTCTGCGATCACGGCCAGTTCCGTCGTCGTGAACTTCGGACGGTAGTACGTCGGAGCGTGGAGTTGACTTGCGAAGGCGAGCGTGTTCGCGTCTTCATTGAGTTCGCAGTGTTCCAGCAACTGTTCCAACGACTCGTCGGGATGCTCACATAGGTCTTCGTAGTGCAGAACGAGTGTCGAAGGACGCAACGCATCATCACGATCGAGCAGGTCGGCCATCCAACCGTAAAGATGAGCCCAATACTTCGCCCAGCCGCGTACTTCATCCCCCGTCGACCAGAGGCGTTCGATTTCTTCGATCGTCGCTGTGTCTCCAACGTTGATCGGTCTACGATCGAGCCCGAATTCGTAATGGCCGACCCGCTGCATGTGAGCCAGCGATCGGGGATGTTTCGTTTCTCCCTCGACGAACAGGCGATGTTGCTTCATCAGCGAGGCGATGTGCATCACCGGTTCACGGATCGGTACCACGCACTTCGCATCGGGAAACATGCGCTGCAGATAGGGGAGCCGAGTGAAGTTGTAGTTTCCCTTCGACACATACCGCGACTTATCGCGTACATGGAGCAGCTTGCGCAGATGCTCGGCGTAGAACGGTTCGAAGCGTTTTGACTGTGTGTCGCGATCGAGGAACTGACTGACGTTTGGATTGTGGGCATCGCGGAAGAAGGCCATCCAGAGTGATTCTTCCATCGCCTCGGGACTGGCGGGAGTGACCATCAGTCCGTCCCCATGCGCCCGCTCGGTGGGGAAGAGATCAACCTGTTTGGGTTGATTCGCCTGGTTCCACCAGATCGGCGTGAACAACGCCGGGAAGTCGCGGTATTGATGCGTCCCCACATCACGATGAGCCGCGATCGCTTCGAGCAGAATCGTGCTCCCCGAGCGCGCGATTCCTGCAATATAGATCGGTCGATCGACTTTGATGTTCGCGATTTGTTCGCGATGAGCAAACGTTTCCAGGTTGCCCAGCCATTTCCACAACCACGGACAGCCCGCCACGAAACCGCTCGCGAGATGCGTACTCCACGGCACATGAAACGCCCGATCCAAATCGAGCGCAGCCTTCCCCGCATTCGGCGTCGCGGGTGCCGCCGTCGCTGCGTCGGTCGGAGGTTGATCGATCGTGATGGACATGGTGACGTTTCAATTCGCCGGTATCCCGACGCGTGGGCGAGGGGGTCGTGATGAATGACGTTGATTGATTGCTTATCCCAGCTTGCGGTATTCGACGCGTTTACACGGTTTCATTCGTTGTCGCTCTCCGCAGGAGAGTTTACTCCCAAGAACTCGTCGCCTTTCACGACGCCCTCGCTAACGCTTCGGGTTTCCATCGGACTCGATTCACTACTCCCTACACTCTCCCAACTACTTCGCCTTTAACACCACCTTCGTCACCAGCGCGCTCACGGTCCCCAGCAACAGAAAGACACCTTGTGGCGTCCACAACCACGCTGGGGCGAGCGTGATTTCGAACCATTCCAGGTGAGAGTGATCGAGAACGGTCAGCATCGCCACCATCGGCAGCGCTGCCAGTAGCGACGGCCCGATGACGAGGCCGAGCCGTTGGAGTGAGAGTTTGAGTGTCTCGCGCATCAACACTCCCGCGCCTCCGAAGTCACCTTCGTAACTGGCGAGTCGAGCCTGCGACTGCTTGAGCTGGTCAACAACGAGACTCAGCCGCCCTTGTGGAGAGCAGACCGTGTACAACCACATCGACAGCACGCCGGCCGCGAGTCCGCAAATGCCGACCCACAACCAGGCTGGGCCACAGGAGGAAAGGAGTGCGAGAGTCATGCGAAAGGAGTGAATAGTGAGTAGCCAATTGTGAGTAGGGGGCAGAAAATGTGTTTCTATTGGCTATTCGCCATTGGCTACTCGCTGCTTCGCCTTCATCTTCTTCAGCGCCGCGCGGATGGGCCAGGCGAAGACCATCAGCAGGGCGAGGCCGACGCTGACAAGCAGACTGACCAGCGCACCAACGAGTCCCAGCCCCGCACCGGGGCCGATATAGGCGAATAGACAATGTGTGGTGAAAATGAGCATGGTTGGGTCTTTATCGTTGGAGTTGTCGTAGGTCCCTTCTGCCGGAAGGGACCTGGATTCAGTTGGCCTCGTGGATTGAGTTCCCGCTCGGCAATCGGGACCTACTTGCTTCCCCCGGTCATTGACCGGGGGCTAAGAGCAATGTTGGATTCGCTCATCAGGAATGGCAGGTCGACGTATCCATATCGCGTCCCACCGGAAACTACCGGCGTCAGTTCATCGCGATCGCCGCCGCGAATGGGATTGATGTACTCCCACACGACCTTGCCGTCGTGAGTCACTTCCAGCAGTCGGCCATGATCCGATTCGGTGATGAGGACATTGCCGTTGGCAAGTAACTGCTGACACGATCGCACCTGGCTGAGAAGCGGTGCGCTTCCCTCCGCTTGCGAGAACGACCATTCAATCTGGCTCGATCGAGGGTCGAACTCGACAACCCGTGAAAGTGCCTGGGTGCCGAACGTGTGACAGTTGTCAAAGATCAGAATGTTGCCATTGTCGAGCGGATCGGGATCGTGTGGAAAATGCCACGGTCCACTCGTGGCCCAGACCGCCCGACCTGTGTCGCGCGAGACAACGACCACCAGATTCGTGTTGCGCAGGCAGACCATCAGATCACCTGAGTCGACTTCGTTGTAATGCTCGGCGAAGCCGGCAGGCACGGCATGGACGGTGTTCGAATGAAAGATGTCGCCGTGATGATCTCGCAGCGTCGTCACCGGACGATGGAACGGCGTATCTCCCAATGCATCGAACAACGAGTACGCGGCCAGCTCTTTCCCCTCGGGTGAGAGGATCGCCAGCTTGTCTTCGATCAGTGGACTGCCGAGGTGCCGAAACTGCGGATGGGCCTCATCCCGAATGTCGTGCGTCAGCACATAGATCGTGCCGTCATCGGTCACATCGAAGTCGTGATGCGTGTGGCGGTCATACGTCCACAACACATTTCCATTGAGGTCGAGCTTCGCCAGTCCGCAGCCGTTCGGAGACGAGACCGGCGTTTCATACAGCACGACAATGTCGCCGTCGGCTTCGACGTGAAACCTGCGGATGTAAATGCAGTGATCGGGAATGCCCCGCCAGACTGTCGCACTCGAATCAAAGACACGGCTGTAAGCTGCCTCCCAGCGATGCACCTCGTGACCGTCGGCATCGACGGCGATCACAACGCAGTCATGTCCGGAGGAGTAGAGAGTCCAGCCGGGGTAGCTGCCGTCGGCAGCATGCTGAGCGAGGCCCCCGTTCGGATGGCGGGTTTCGTTCCACAGATACTTCGGCCAGCGATACGAGCTGAGGTTATTCTGCTCGCATACCGCACGGGCGGCTTCGACGCCGTCGCGGGTGAGGTGATAGATCGGCGAATCGAACGCGGCCAGCAACATACCGGCCTGCACCAGCAGCAATGCCCCGCCGACGAGAGACCCGATGAGCCACCAGCGGTCGGCAGAAGATGCAGTCGGTGATGTGGTTTCGACATTCTCCATGCGAAGCTTTCTTCATGCGCGTGACGCTGCCCGAACACCGGGACTGCCCAAACATAGGTCACGGATGGGGCGATGATGCCAAAACTCGACACGCCCGGCAGAGATTCAGCAGTTGGGCGGGATGTGACGGTTGTGACAGTTTGTAGGGAATGCGATCGACGATACGCTGTGCTCTAGGCCCTCATTCCTCGTCCCTCGACCATTCCCATGTCCGCCGAGATCAAACAACAGATCGAACTGTTTCGACGTGAGATCGAGAAGCACAACCGACTGTACTATGTCGAGGCCACGCCCCAGATCTCCGATCTTGAATATGACCTGTTGCTCAAACAGTTGGAGCATCTTGAGCAACAACATCCCGAGTACGACTCGCCCGAAAGCCCTTCGCACAAGGTGGGTGGGGAGCCGATCGAGGGGTTCGAGACAGTCCCCCATCGGCTGCCGATGCTGTCGATCGACAACTGTTACGACGAAGCCGAACTGCTCGAGTTCGATACCCGTGTTCGCAAACTGCTTGATGTCGAAACTGTCGAGTACACGGTCGAATACAAGATTGATGGCGTAGCGTTGCAGTTGGTGTATGAACAGGGTCGGCTGATTCGGGCCGTCACGCGGGGGGATGGGCGACAGGGGGATGACATCACTCACAATGCCCGCACGGTGCGCGGCGTGCCGCTGCATCTGGAGAGTGAGTCTCCGCCAGCAATCCTCGAAGTTCGCGGCGAGGCCTACATCTCGAATACCGACTTCGCCCATCTAAGGGCCGAGCAGGAAGGGCGCGGAGAAGCACTCTTCGCCAATTCACGCAACACGACGGCGGGGGCGCTCAAACTGCTCGATCCCAAACTGTGCGCGGCTCGCAAGGTGCGGTTCTTCGCGCACGGCGTCGGTTATCGCGAAGGGGGAGAGTTCACGAACCATCTGGAGTATCTCGCCGCGATCAAGTCGATGGGAGTGCCGACAACGCCCGGTGTCGAAGCCCGCACAGGGATCGAAGCGACGCTCGAACTGTGTCATGCAATGATGGAAGGCCTCCACACGCTCGATGTCGAGGTCGATGGGCTGGTGGTGAAGGTGAACAACCTCGCTCAGCGCGAAACGCTCGGCAACACCTCGAAGAGCCCGCGCTGGCTGATCGCCTACAAATGGGAAAAGTACGAAGGGACGACGAAGGTCAACGACATCAGCATTCAAGTGGGAAAGACAGGCACGCTGACACCGGTCGCCGAACTGCAGCCCGTCGAGATCGCGGGGACCACTGTCTCGCGGGCCAGCCTGCATAACCGTGATGAACTCGAACGGCTCGGCGTGATGATCGGCGACCAGGTGATCGTCGAGAAGGCGGGCAAGATCATTCCGCATGTCGTCCGCGTCGAAGAACATCTGCGGAACGGCAGCGAAGTCGCTTTCGAGTTCCCCGACAAGTGTCCCGAGTGCGGCGGCGACGTCGTGCAGGATGTCGGCGGCGTCTACATCCGCTGCATCAATCCCACCTGCCCGGCTCAGTTGCGGGAAGGGCTAAGGTTCTTCGCCTCGCGGCAGGCGATGGATATCGAAGGCTTGGGGATCAAGCTCATCGAGCAACTCATCGCAGCCGGCCTGCTGACGAGTTTCTCCGACATCTATCGATTGAAGGATCGCAAGAACGACATCCTCGCACTGGAGCGCATGGGATCGAAGTCTTGCGACAACCTGCTCGCGGGGATCGAAGATTCTCGCAACCGCCCGCTGTGGAGGCTGTTGACGGCACTCAACATTCGGCATGTCGGCGCGACGACATCACGCGTGCTGGCCGACACGTTCGGAACGCTCGATGAGATCATCGCCCAGGATGCGGCGGCACTGGCCGAAGTCAACGAGATCGGCGACATCATCGCGAAATCGATCTTCGAGTTCTTCCACAGCGACTCCGGTCAGAAGATCGTGGTCGACCTGCGCGAGGCGGGTCTGCACTTTGGTTCGCCGGTCGTCAAAGTCGAAACCGACTCAGCGGGCGAGCAGAAGCTGCAGGGGAAATCGCTCGTCGTGACGGGGACACTCGCGAAGCACAGCCGGGAGGAGATTCACGAACTCATCCGCCAGCACGGCGGCAAGCCGGCCTCGAGCGTGTCGAAGAAGACCGACTACGTCGTGGCCGGCGAGAAGGCGGGAAGCAAACTGGAGAAAGCGCAGAAGCTCGGCGTGAAGGTGCTGAGCGAGGAAGAGTTCCTGGAGCTGATCGGGGAGTGACCATCCCGGATGCGGGAACTTCCACTGGCAGGCCACGTCGTCGGGAAAGCATCCAGGATGGGGAATCTGTCAAACTTTGCCGATTGTGGCGAAGTTGTGGCGTGTGCGAATGAATCCAGTTCGCGCGAATGTCGGCATTCGTTTTCCTGTGCGGGAGTGCATTCAACCGTAGAGTCTGGCGCGGTTGCGACGATCCTATCAGCACATATCGCTCGCGCCATGAAGTGCGCGAGATCCATCACTCACGGAGGAATCCATGACGCGCATCACATGGACGGCGACCGCCTCGCTGTTGCTCATCGTCTGTTCGAGTTCGACCGCTCAGGCACAGTGGTTCCAGGATGACAACCCCTGGGTGCCTTACGTGGCGGGAACTGTGCAAGGGGCGTTCATGGACATCGAAGCGGGGGGATTCAATAGCCAGGCCGGCGGGTTTTACGCGTTCGACAGCGACCGAGACGATACGCTCGGCCTGGGTGGTGCGCTCGGTATCTCGAAGGAATTCGGCAGCTTCCGTGTCCGTTCGGAAATCGAAGGCATGTGGTATGAAGATCAGCAAGGCATGGTTCACGGCAGCTTCCCCGGGCCTCCGGGACCAGCCGCGTTCTTCTATCGTTCCAATCTCGATGAGAACTGGTCGGTGATGGGGAACCTGTGGATCGATCTGTATTGCAACGACTACCTTGCCTGGTATCTCGGAGGAGGCACGGGTGTCTCCAGTGCAAACCTTTCTACGAACGACACTCAGGTTTCGGGACGCGCCAGCGATGAAGCCTTTGCTTGGCAGGTCGGCACCGGTTTACTCATGAACATCAGCGACAACTGCGAACTCGACCTCGGCTACCGTTATGTCGATCTCGGCACGATCGAAACCGACCTGTACGTCAATCCTGGCATAGGCGGTGCGGGTAACCCCGCGGGCTCCTTAGAGCTCGATCGCGAGTCGCACAACATCGCCCTCACGCTGCGGTTGTATCTGTATGAATGAAGGTTGAAGTAGGAAGTTCGAAGTGTGAAACATCAGGGCGGGGAATTCATCTTGGATTCCTCGCCCTTTCTTTCTTCCAACTTCACAATTCACACTTCAGTCACTCTCAGGAGCTCGCGTTGCCATTCGCCTTCGTGCACTGGCCAGCATTGCAGGCGGCAGTCGCCGTGCGTTGTCTCATTCGCCCGGCCGGACTCGTGCACCGCTTGCCAGAACGTGCGTTCCCAACTTGTGAGGGACGGCCGGCCTCCCGTATTGGCTTCCCTGCGGGTGAGTTTTCCCTGGTCGAAAACCGTCACCACCGTCGGCACATCGAGCCTTAACAGCCCCCACAACAGTTGTTCGTAACTGACATGCGGGAAGAGCGACTTGAGTTGCACGACGTCGCCCCGCAGCCGACGTGCCTCCGGAAGAAAGCCATCTCTCGGCAGCAGCAGCCGCGAGGCGAAGACGTTGGCCCATTGTTCTCGCAGCGTCGAGACATCGGCTGATTCATCGTTCAGAACATCGGCAATGCGCGGCGTGAGTGCTTCGCCGATCTCATGTGCCAGTGCCCAATGCATCCGTTCGGGGCGTTCCTCGGGACGCAGCAGCACGGCATGTCGCCCCGCGATGCGTTTGATCCGCGCCCGCCCCGTCTGCCCGGCATCGATCGCGACCTCCATCCCCAATCCCCGAGCGACTTCGAAGGGATCGACATTCACCGGAGACAATCGCAGCTCCGCCAGCAGGTCGGCGACAATGTCGTCGCAAATGAGTTCGATCGCAGAGGTCTGTGAGCGCAGGAGCATGGTCGGTGAATTGCGAATCGGATCAAAGTCGCCTTTCGCTCCGCGAAAGTGTGTTGTGATGACAATCGATGCCCAAGAATAGTGTACGTCAGTACATTTCTCAACCGTTGCACACCTGATCGGGCAAGTGTGTCGTTGGCGTCTCTCTCGCTGATTCGTAATTCGCCACTCGCTCCCGCCCCCACTCAATGTTGTCCGCCAACTCGGATTCGTGCGGAGCCGAGCGACCGGGTGTGCCGATGATTACCAAGATGCCAGTCGTGGGGATGGTATGGAGTGAGTCCATCTCGCCACGATCGGGGGATGCAGGGGGAAATCGGCCAACATTGCCGCCACGGACAGCGGAAGTCGGCAACGGGTTGCGGAAAGCCGCGACACCTCTCGCCCTGGCAATTGGGACATGGCCTGAGATCGGTTCACGGAGGAAGACGGTGGTCAAGCATTCTTGGTGTGTGTTGTGCGTCACTCTTGTGGTCGCAGGATGTTCCTCGGAATCATCGAACGAAACCTCCTTCCAGGAGAACGATGCCGTCGACTTACGGCTGGGTTCGTTCTCGGCCGACGACAGCGAACTGGGAGATGCCGCCCCGATGCCGATCGGTGATGAATGCGGCACGCCCGCGCTCCTCAGCAACCAGGCGTCATCACGGGCACACAACATCGACGAAGCGATCGATTCGTCAGACCCCTCCGCATGGAATCAAGACGAGACGGCCGCCACGGAAACCGAAACCGCCGAACTGTCGCCACCGGTCTTCGTGCCGCCGTTGACAATCGCCGCCATGTCGCGTGCTCAGGCAGCGGCTGAGTCGACAGAGTCGAGTGGGGTCACCGAGGCCCCCGCTGTCACCGAGACGATCGAAGTCTCTGCCCCGGCATCGGAAACCGAACTGCCGGTACTCGAAGTCGCGCAGACCACCGATCCGTTCGCCGTCTCCGCGCCGGCACCTGCATCTCCGGCGATTCCGCTGGAAGTCGAACAACAGGCCGCTCCCTCCGTCGAAGTGAGCAATGCATTCGCATCTCTCATCGCCGAAGATGGTACGCTGGCCGACTGGGATATCGTCGACGGCAAGCTCGAAGCGTGGCAGATCGATAACGGCGTGTTGCGCTGCGTCGGATCGGGGGGGGGTTGGCTGCAGACCAGCGCGGCTTACAGCGACTTTGTGCTGCGTGGCGAGTACCGGCTGTCGGCTGGTGCCAATACCGGCATCGCCATCCGGTTTCCGGGGGAAGGGAATCCCTCGTCGACCGGCATCGAAGTTCAACTGCTGGATGAGACCGCGGAGAAGTACGCCGATGTGCGAGACATGCAGCGAACGGGGAGCCTGTACTATCTGTCGGCGGCCAGCGCACCCGCGATTCCGCATCCTGTCGGAGAGTGGAACGCCATCGAGATCATCTGCCGTGGACGGCACATTCAGGTCAAGTTGAACGGCCTGCTCGTCAACGATGTCGCCATCGATCCACTCGACAGCACGGTCGCCGGACAGCGGTTGTCGAGCCGCGCTCCTTTGGGCCACATCGCCTTGCAGAGTTACGACACACCCGTCGAGTTTCGCGGTCTCGAAGTTCGCGACCTGACGCGCGAAACCGAGTCGGGACTGAGAATCGTCGATGTGCAAGAAGGAACCGGAGAGGCCGCCCAGCCAGGGATGGATGTGACCGTGCATTACATTGGTCAATTCCTTTCGGGAGAGATTTTCGACGACAGCTACAGCCGCGACGAAGCGGTGACCGTGCCGATCGATCGCGTGATTCCCGGCTGGCGTGAAGGGATTCGCGGAATGCAGGTCGGGGGCCGACGCCGACTGATCGTACCTCCGCAACTGGCCTATGGGGAGTCGGGCGTTGATGAAATCATTCCCGGCAACTCGACTCTTGTGTTCGAAGTGGAACTCTTGGCCGTCGCGACCGTCGAGGATGTCGTTGCTCAACCGGAACCGGTGGATTCGACTGAAGCCGCGACCACCGAATCCGTCGCCGCGCCTCAAGACGCGGTCGAAGAGTCGGTCGCACCACCCGCAAGCAGCGCACCGTCCGCGGCGACGGAAGTCAGCTCTCCGTTCCTGGCTCCTCCGACCCGCGAAGCAGCACTGTCGCGCCAGATGACCGACCCGCTTATCGACTCGAGTTTGTTCGACCAGGAGACAGCCAGCGAACCGAACACGCTGCCCGCTTCCGCCATCACGCCGGCATCCTCGATACAATCGGGTTCGCCATTGCCAGTGCACGCTCCGCAAGGCCCGCGGTTTTAGACGTGTCCTTGTAGGAGACGATTGCTCGACTCGATCCTACTCGGGATTGTCGCGGATCGACTTGGTGTCGAAACCCGACTCGTTTCATCGCTCGTCATCGTGATTCCCGCGCTCATTCGCGGAGCGAAAGGCGACTATTCGATGTGGTCGTCATCCGACCGGAGATCCCCTTCTTCGAGGACCATCAGTCCGTGGCCACGGAGGATTTGCATCGCCTGGTCCGCGGCATCGACATAGAGGGCGATCGCCCCCTTGCCGTTGCGTCGCCAAAGGAGCGGGTAGGCGTAACTGATGTTGAGTTCCGCCGCCATCAGCGCGACGAAGATCTCCATGAAGGGCTGAGTCCCCTCGGGGAGCACGACGCCGACAATGTCGTGTTCGATGTAGGTAAAGCCTCCCAAGTCGAACAGTTCGCGGGCGCGATCGGTGTCGTCGACGATCAGCCGAACGACCGCGAACTCGACACTGTCGACAACGCTCATGCCGAGAATCCGCATGTCATGACGTTCGACTTGCCGCAGCAGATCGTGCATGCGACCGACTCGATTGGCGAGAAAAACCGAGAATTGCCGCAAGCAGGGCCAACTGCGGCCCTCGAGCGTTTCAGGCTCCACTCCGGCGTCGTCGAATCCACTCGGCATGCATCACTCCATTGCTTCGATCAGGGTGGCCCCTTCTGGTTTCGGGTATCGCCGTTCCTATTGTTGCAGTGCCCCGCGATAAGCGGTTAGTCTCGGCGTGCCGACTTGCAATGCCTGCTCGAAGAAGGCGGTGGCCTCTTCGTTCATCCCTTCCGACTGCAGTTTGCGTCCGATAAAGAAGAACGCTTCGCACTGCTGACTTCGCGAAACCGCTTCGTCGTTCGGGTTGACGGCCCCCAGCAGCTCGCCGTCGTTAATCTCGCCCAGCAGATACAGCGTCACCATATCGTACCATTGACGCTGCTCTTCGGGCTTGTCGATCGCGGCCTGCATCGCGTCGCGAGCCGCGTCGACCTCTCCGTTCTCGACCAGCGCCAGACAGAGCCAGGGGTTGAGGAACTGGTAGTTCGCATTGAGCTGCAGGGCTTGCTGGAATTCATCACATGCCGTCTCGGCCTGACCGGCAAAGAGCAGCGCGAAGCCCAGTTCCGCATGAGCATCCGCCGACTGAGGCTGCAAGCGGACGACCCCCTGATAGTCGGCGACGGCTGCCTCGGTCTCGCTCTGACGCAAATGCGATTCTCCGCGAAAACGCAGCGCCACGGGATGCCGAGGATTGATCGCCAGCGACTGCGTGAAGTCGGCCTCCGCCCGTTCGACCTCTCCGCGCATCAACAGCACGTAGCCGCGATTCGTGTATCCCATGAAGTAACTGTCGTCGGCATCGACCGCCGCCGTAAAGCGCTCGATCGCTTCTTCACCGCGGCCGAGTTGAAACAGATAGAGCCCGTAGTTGTTCTGCACGACGGGGTTTTCGGGATGAGCCTCGATCGCCTGAGCGTACGTCGCCAGCGCCAGTTCGTTGTTGCCCGACCGCGATGCGAGATCGCATTTGAGGGTCATGGCTGAAAGGTGAGTCGGCACGGCATCGAGCGCCCGATCGAGATCGGCGATCGCTTCGTCCTGATGGCCCAATTGATTGTTCACCCGCGCCCGGTGAAAGAGCAGGTTCGCCCGCTGGTCGGGCGTCAAATTGATGCGGACTCGCAACTCTTCATCAATGACGGTCAGCGCGACTTCGGCATGGTGCGGCTGATTCTCGACCCGCGAAAGATTCGTCATCCCGAACAGATACGGGAAGTAGTACTCGGGGTTGTCGGCGCCGCCGATGCGAATGGCCTCACGCGAATCCTCGACCCCTTCGCGGATCAGAACCGCATCGCTGGAGGCGGTTCCCAATTCGACCTTGGCCGACGCCCGAAAGTACCAGGCCTGGTCGTTTCTGGCGTCCTCGGCAATGACCTGCTCCGCGACTTCGAGAACTTCCTGAAAGTCTCCACTCTGATAGGCCGCGGTGGCCTGCTCGAGCATCTGATCGTGGCGGATGTTCTGTGCCCAGGCCCCGGTCGCGGGAAGGACGAGACAGACCGTGAAAACCAAGTGTCGGTAAAGCGTTGCGAATTGCATCGAGCGTCCTGAAAACCGAGGAGATGAGTGTCGAAGCCGCTCCACCCCGCCAGCGGCTCCGACAGTGTAACGCCCCCCGGTACCCCTCGAAAGTGGGGGCATTGTCGCGACCTCTCTGCTCCCCTGTCCCCGCTCGACTCAGCCCCTACAATGAATGGCATGACAGTCGCAACCGTGATGTGCGTCGGTTCCCCCCGGCGACTCGCCGGGGGCTAAAGTGCTTCCGGCCATTGGCCATCAGCCATTTGCCATCAGCGAAAATATGAGTACCGATACCACGACCAAGACCGAGATCGGCAGTTACTTCATCTCGAATTACCCTCCGTATTCGCAATGGAAGACGGAGAATGTCAATGAGATTCTCGAAGTGCTGCATCGGCCGCCCGACGTCGATGTGCCGTTGGGGATGTACATTCACATTCCCTTCTGCCGCAAGCGGTGCAAGTTCTGTTACTTTCGCGTCTACACACAGCAGAACGCCGACACGATTAAGAACTATGTCGAGTGTCTCGACATGGAAATGCAATTGCTGAAGGATCTCGGCGCGATCACCGGACGTCCGTTGAAGTTCGTCTACTTCGGTGGTGGGACGCCGTCGTATCTCAGCGCGCGACAACTCAACATGCTTCGCGAACGGCTGAGTGCCTCGGTCTCCTGGGACAACGCCGAGGAAGTGACCTTCGAATGCGAGCCGGGCACGCTCAGTCTGGAGAAGGTACAAACGTTGAAGGAGATCGGCGTCACCCGCGTGTCGCTCGGCGTCGAGAACTTCAACGACACGATTCTGGAGGAGAACGGTCGGGCGCATCTCTCCCCCGAAATTATTCAGGCATATGAATGGATTCGCTCAGTCGGGTTCCCGCAGGTGAACATCGACCTGATCGCCGGCATGGTGGGTGAGACCGACGAGAACTGGCACGACTGCGTCACGAGGGCTCTCGACATGGAGCCCGACAACGTGACGATCTATCAGATGGAGCTCCCCTGGAACACTGTCTACTCCAAAGAGATCATCGAACTCGGCGCCGTCACCAAAGTGGCCGACTGGCCGACCAAACGCCGCTGGGCGAGTGAGGCGATCGACCGCTTTCTCTCGGCCGGTTACGTGCTGTCGAGCGGCAACGAACTGGTCAAGAGCAACGACACCGACCGCTTCGTCTACCGCGACAATCTGTTTCGCGGCAGCGACCTCGTCGCCGTCGGAGTGTCGTCGTTCGGTCACTTCCAGGGCGTCCATTATCAGAACATCGATGAACTCGTCCCCTACATGGAGACGGTTCGCGCGGGTGAGTTGCCGGTGCGTCGAGCGTTGACGCCGACCAAGCATCAACGCCTGATTCGCGAATGGGTATTGCAAATGAAGGAAGGCCGCGTGTCGGCCGAGCCCTTCCGCCAGAAGTTCGGCGTCGATCCGCTGGTCGAGTTTGCCGAACCGCTGAGGAATCAGGAAGCCGCTGGTTATCTGACGATCGAAGGCGACACAGTGATCATCACTCGTAAGGGCCTCTTGCAAGTCGACAGCCTGCTGCCCGAGTACTTCGAGGAAGTTCACCGCGAAGTGCGTTACACTTGAGCGACGTGTCGCTGTCGTGGAAGTTCGATGGGTATGGATACAAGGAACACTCGCATGCGGATGCTCGGCGTTTGGCTGTCGGTCGTAATCGTTCTCACCACACACTTCGCTCACGCCGGTGATTGGCCGCAGATACTCGGGCCCGATCGCGACGGAATCGCCCGCGACGAAGAACTCGCTGACGCCTGGCCGGCCGACGGGCCACCTGTGGTCTGGGAGCGCGAGGTCGGCAGCGGGTACGCGGGGGCCGCCATCTCCGAGGGCAAGCTCGTACTGTTTCATCGCATGGGGAATCAGGAAGTTGTCGAGATGCTCGATGCCGCCACAGGCGACTCGGTCTGGCAGAAGAGCCATCCGTCCGATTTCAATCCTCAGGTCGGTGGCGAAGATGGCCCGTTGTGCGTGCCAACGATCGCGGGTGATCGTGTCATCACCTTTGGAGCCGAGGGGATGCTGAGTTGCTGGAATCTGACGACCGGCGATCTCCATTGGCAGCACGCCACTCACGAAGAGTTCGGTGCTCAGGAAGGTTACTTCGGAGCCGGCAGCAGCCCGATCGTCGAGGGCTCGCTCGCGATCGTAAACGTCGGCGGATTTCGCTCGACTGCGGGCGTCGTGGCCTTCCAACTCGATTCGGGCGAAGAAGCTTGGCGGTGCTTCGACGACCATGCCAGCTACTCGGCTCCGATGGCTGTCACAGTCGATGGTGTGCGGCATCTGCTCGTGGTGACGCGGCTCAACTGCGTGTCGCTCAATCCAGAGACCGGCGAAGTACGGTTCACATTTCCCTTCGGAGGGCGGGGACCGACGGTGAACGGCGCATCGCCCGTTGTCATCGGCGATCAACTCTTTCTGACCGCCAGCTACGGCATCGGTGCCGTCTACGGCACGATCGAAGCCTCGGCCTTCAAATCGGAGTGGTCGTCGCAGATCGTCGCGAGTCAGTACGCGACGCCGATCGCGGTTGATGGGCTGTTGTTCTCCATGAACGGACGTCAGGACGGCGGCCCGACAGAACTGGTCTGCATCGACCCTGCCGAACAACAAGTCGTGTGGCAACAGGCAGGCTTCGGCTACGCAACACTGATCTGGGCCGATGGCAAACTGTTGATTCTCGGCACTGACGGCCAGCTGCATCTGGCGAACGCAACGCGACAAGGTTTGGACATACTCGCCAGCGCCGAAGTTCTGACGGGAACAGCCCGTCCCCTCCCCGCCCTGGCCAACGGCCTGCTCTATGTACGCGACGAGACAACGCTGAAGTGCCTCAATCTGGCCCCATAGCCTCGAACAACTCCGCGAACGCCGAATTCCACACGGAGTTTGATGGCTGATGAAATACATTCTCGGCATTCTGCTGCTCTCCCTCGGGATTGGCGTGTTCGTCCTGTGTCTGACGCTGCGTTCGCAGTTCCACGCTATCGCGGTCGCGGCTCAACCGAATCCCGACTCGTATCCACTTCTGCAATGGGTGATTCCGGAACCAAAGCCGGGAACGCCTCCTCCCGATCCGGCCGAACTGGCTCGTGGAATCTCGTATCGCATCTACGCCATCGGAGGAATCGGCGTCCTGCTGATCGTTTCGGGCCTGCTGGTCTGCATCGGCATCAATCCCAGGACGTCCCGACCTGTTGAGGAGTAGCTTGTTGTTGCTCCACAACCCAGCCAATAAGCCGCTGGGCCACCCGCGGGGACGACTACTGAATACCCCGTCGCCCTGATCGAGGCGATGCTGCGTCCCGAACTCGCCACCCGGGTCGTCGTCGGAGCGCCGATCATCCACGATGCCGAGACGGTCGAGCAGTTCCCCGACAATCCTCGACGGGTCACGGTGTTCGAGGCGATCGACGCCGAGGGCATGCAACGTGATTTCTGGGAAGCGCTCGACGCTGCCATTGCCCGAGAAGTCCCCGTCCCCTGACTGCTGTCGCAGCGGGTGCCGGGGCGCACCGTGAAACGGAAGCCCCCGGAGCGCACCGAAGCGACAGTGGCTGCCGACAACGGCGCTTCGATGTCGTGTCGATCACCGGAGTGGCTTCGGCCGATTGGCCCGGGGTTACGACTTGGGGTTCTTCAATCCGCCGAAGCGACGATCGCGGCGGGCGAACTCTTTGAGAGCGGCGTGCAGTTCCTGTACGTCGAAGTCGGGCCAGTGTGTCTGCGTGACCACGAGTTCCGCATAACTGATCTGCCACAAGAGAAAATTGCTGATGCGCATTTCGCCCGACGTGCGGATCAGCAAGTCGGGGTCGGGCATGCCGGCGGTATCGAGATGGGTGGCGACTTGCGCCTCGTCGATTTCCGCGGGAGACAACTCGCCGGCCGCGACTTCACGCGCAATCTTGCGGATCGCATCGACCATCTCCTGACGTGAACCGTAATTGAGAGCGAGACACAGCCGCATCCCCTGGTTGCCAGCGCTCACTTCACAACTCTGCTTGAGTTCCTTGAGGATGCCTGCGTGGAGTTCCTCAGTTCTGCCGATGGCACAAAGGCGGATGTCCTGCTCCATGATTTCGTTGCGCTCGGCGATCACGTAGTGCTTGAGCAAACTCATCAGCAGATCGAGTTCGAGCCGTGGCCGCTTCCAGTTCTCGGTGCTGAAGCAGTAGAGCGTCAGTTGCTCGATGCCGAGCCGGCAACATTCCTCGACGGTGCGTCTGACGCTGCCGACGCCGCGGCGATGCCCTTCGATGCGGGGCAAGCCGCGCGCATTGGCCCAGCGACCATTGCCATCCATGATGATGGCGATATGTCTGGGAATCGCCTGGGGATTGAGACCCAGGGATTCAAGCTGTTCAGGGGAGTAGGGCGTCTGCCGGGGCACCGTGGCATGTTAGCTCAACGGGCCGTGGAGATCTCCGCTGAGAATTCCTCGGAAAACGCGGCCAATTCCTGTTCCGCCAGATCCACCACGACTTCCTGATATCGAGGGCGTCCATCGGGACGCGAGACGGCAAGGGTGACGCGGGTTCCCACGACATCGACAACTCGCACAATGGTTTCGCCGACGACAATGGCCTGGTCACAGCCACGCTCGATTTCATGATACATGAAATGGACCTCAAAGAGGAAAACATCGAAATGATCGTGATGGCCCACCTGGAATCAGGCGATCACACCAGGAGAACGACACTGCCTGCGATGTCTGCTTGTAGATGCTTGCGACTGTCGCAACCTGTGTAACGTTCGAGGCGGATTCTGATCGAGCGAACGCATTCTCGCAATCCTCAATCGGTGCGTTCGTGTCACGAATTTCAAAGTGATCGAAAGTCGCAATGACATCCTTGACAACTTCGCGTTCGTGTCTTCGATTGTGATGGTTCTCGTTGATGAATCGATGACGGTGTACAAAGACGCGATGGCCACGATGTCAAGTCAGTCTCCCTACTCTTAAATCATTTAAAGAGAGTAGTAGTCGTAGAGAGGGGGCAGCGATTGTTCAAAACTTTCGTCAGTCGATCGAAATGTTGTTGACATGAGCGAGTTGCAGCAGCGACATGCGGGAAACCGCCGTTGGTTCATCGTGCAATTCATGTCTTGATCGTTGTTGATCATCGAGTGTAACTCGGTGGGTTCTCCACGTCCCCGCGCTCCAACTCGGTTTCGAGCATGTGGCGGCACGACGAGTCCACGCGGTAACGACAGGTTGTTAACGTCAGCAGATCCCGTCCAACGGACGAGACGTTAGTGCTCGCGCCTTGTGGAGCTTTCACTCGCGAACCATCGGCATGTCGGCTTCCGTTTCCAATCGCCAGAGGTGCAGACGATGCAACAGTCGTTCTGCCTCTTCTGGGTCTGACTCCACCAGATTGCGAGTTTCCGAAATGTCGTCCGTCACGTTGTAGAGTTCGAGGTGGCCGTCTTCGAAGTACTCCAGCAATTTGAAATCACCACTGCGGATCACCGCCACAGGGGTTGTTCGCCAGGTCGTTTCGGAGATGTAGGCTTCCAGATAACCGGGGAAGTGCCAGAAGATCGCATCGCGGTCGAGCGCGGAGTCGGGATCCCGCCACAATGGCGTTAGATTCACGCCATCGACAATCTGGTCGGCGGGCATCTCGCCTCCCGCGATTCCGATACAAGTCGGAAACAGATCGACATGAGCTGTCGGCACATCGCACGTCGTTCCCGGCGTGATCACGCCCGGCCAGCGGACGAAAAACGGCACACGGATGCCTCCTTCGTAGAGCGAGCCTTTCCCTTCCCTCAGCGGTGAGTTGTCGGTCGTCCCCTTGAGTTCACCCGTATCGGGAACGACGTAACTCCCGACGCCACCGTTATCACTGCTGAATATGACCACCGTGTTCTCGGCAAGCTGCAGGGCATCGAGCGTGTCGAGAATACGCCCAACACTCTCGTCGACTGAATGAATCATCGCCGCATACGTCGGATGGTTGTGTCCCCCGGAAGGCGTGCGTGATTCGTAGAGGGCAATCAACTCGGGCTTCGCCTGCAACGGTGTGTGTACGGCAAAGTGGGGGAGATAGAGAAAGAACGGCTCCTCCTGATGCGAGGTGATGAATTCGACTGCGCGATCGGTCAACCAGTCGGCGAGGTAGGCTCCTTCGGGAACGTCGACGGCAGGGTTGGTCTCGAAGTTGAAGTGCCTGCCGTTTGAAACGATGGCTTCATCGAACCCGCGAACGGAGGGATGGTGTCTTGCACCGTTTCCCAGATGCCATTTGCCGAACATCCCCGTCGCATAGCCGGCCGACTGCAACGCCTGTGGCAGTGTGACGATCTCCAACGGCAGTTGAGTGGCATTCTCCGGCGGGACAAGCCGTCGGTCTGCTGCGTCTCCACGAGCGAGTGAGCCGACCGTGTAGATGCCGGTGCGCGGGGCATATTGCCCGCTCATGATCGCCGCGCGCGTCGGTGCACAGTTCTGGCAGACGTAGTAGCTCGTGAGGTCCAGGCCTTCCGCGGCCAGCCGATCGATGTTCGGTGTTTGATAGTAGCCGCTGCCGCGACACGACAGATCGGTCCAGCCGAGATCGTCGGCCAGGATGAAGACGATGTTGGGGTGAGCTGCGTCATCGGCCGACGCGAGTGAGCCATGTCCCAAAGCAAAACAGCCAACGAGAAGCGCGAGCCAGCGAATCATGCGTTGCTCCAATGAAACGAGGAAGTCGTGAGGCTTCCGAAGTTGTTCAAGGGATCAGCGACGTCACAGCGCTGCCCGCACGCGCGACATCACGTAGAACATTTCGATGGCGATCTGCCGGCAGCGTTCGTCATATCGCGTGGCTTCTTCAGGCGTGCCGTCGGCCAACTTGGGGTCTTCATAGCAGAGGCGAATGCGAGCGACCGCCCCATTCACGATGGGACAATTGGCGTCGGCATCGGCACAACACATCGCGGCGAGAAAGCCCTCGGAAGGATTCCCTTCGGCATCGTAGACCTTAGAGAAGGCTTCGATCGGCGGCTGATTCTCGGCGTATTGAATCAGATAATGGGGGTTGTCGTCGTTCGACGGCTGCACGACGGAAAAGCCCGCTCGTCGGAAAGCGCTCACCGTGCGCGGGTTGCAGGCAGTCGTTTCGGTCCCGCCTGAATAGGCCGTCACGCCGGGGATGCCGTAATGGATCGCCGCCGTTTGCGCCCAGACTTGTCCGAGATGACTGCGTCGGGAGTTGTGTGTGCAGATAAACGTCAAGTCGACCGGTCCGCCGGCCCGTGCACGTTCGGTGATGAAGGCGACCATTTCTTCGAGCAGCTCGCGGCGCTCTTCCGGCAGTTCGTCCAACGATGAAGCAATGTCGGCGACGTAGGGTTGCAGGGTCTCGATCAATTCGTCCTCAGCGGCTGTAACAGGGGTTGTGGCGCTCACGATCATCGAGAGACCGGCAAGGGCAATCATGCAGTGGATTGAGCGCACGGTTTATTCCTCTCCGATTTCGAGTTCGTCGAACTCATCGGTTGCGCGAGAATACTTCGAGAGCGTGATGGTGTGTCCGTCGGCCTCGTACTGCACGTCGTCCATGATCGCGTTGATCAACAAGAAGCCACCCAGCCACGAACGGTCGGCGGCGAGGCCCTCGACGTTGTCGGGAAGCATGCCCAGGTCGATGCCGGCCCCTTGGTGACGAATCGTGACGAGCGCCCGTTCGCGATTGATGGACGCACGCAACTCAATGTTGCGCGTGGCGTAGGGGGCTTCCCACCGCCGCTGTTCGGCCAGCGTGTGGAACGCCTCGTCGTCGAGTTGCGGGTCAATCGGGATCTCCAGATTGCCGTGATGATGCGCGATCCAGAGCGCCGCTCGCACCGCCACACCGGCCCGCAAGCGGGCTCCTTCGTCACGCAGACGGATGCACCTCAAAAGCTGTTGCACGTGGGCCGCGGCCGCATCGAACAACTCGGGATCGTTCGTAAATGTGAAAGAGCACTCGTCCGCGATGAGGGCGTGCATCAGCCGTGTATGCAAGCGGTCGGCCCCCGAGGCGTTCACGATCCGCTGCACGATTTCCGCCAATTGCCGGGCCAAGGCCATCTTGGGGACGTACCCCGCAGCCCCTTTGCGCAGTGCCTCGGCGGCGATCTCTTCGCTCCCTTTGGCCGTCATCAGGACGACGGGGATGGAGGGAAACTCATCGCGGGCTGATTCGACGAGTTGCAGGCCGTCCATCTCCGGCATCTGCAGATCGCTGATGATGATGTCGGGTCGCTCGGCACGTACGTGCTCGAGGGCTTCGAGGCCGTTCACTGCGTAACGCACGGGTCCATGCCCGTCCTTCTCCAGCAACCGACCCGCGAGAATGCGGTCGGCCGCCGAGTCGTCGACAACCAGAATGTGCGCCATGATGCTGCTCGCAGCTAAATGTGACCGCTAAAGATCCTTCGTGAGATCGAAACGATTGCGTTTCGAGTCGTCCTTCGCGTCTTCGTATTCTTGCTTTCTGGCGATTTCGTCGATCATCGATCGCGAGATACCCGCAGCTTGCGCCAGGGAACCCGAAAGCGACGCGGCAATGATTTCGTCTTCCTGCAATTCCCCGTCCGCAACGTAGTCGATGCGAAAGGCCTCGGTTCCGAGCGTCAGCCGGGCGTTGGGTTGGACCCACGCTTCCAGACAGCGACGTCCGCCGACACGGGTGCCATTGCGGCTTCCCAAGTCGCGCACTCTCCAGAAGCTGTTCTCGAACACGAGTTCGCAATGCTTGCCGGAGACCGTCTTTTCGCGGATGACGACATCGCATTCAAAACTTCTGCCGACGATGAGTTTCGTCCGCAATAGAGGATGGTCTTCGCCTCCCCCCAGCGGGACGAGCCTGCCAAGCAATCCCGAAGGCTTGCGAGCGATCGAACTGGTCGGCTTGGGGGGTGCCTTCGTCGCGACCGCGGTCGCGGAGGAAGTATGTGGAGGAGGAACGCTGGACGTGGATGCCGTCTTCGGCTTCACCACTTGAAACGACCCCGTGGGAGTGCGGCCGAAATTATGTTTCGGTGCCTCGAACTCGATGCGAAAGCGATGCTTGCCGAGTTCGATTTCGTCGTTGGGGACGAGCTTTTCGCGTTTGCGTCCCCGGCTGTTGACCTTGATCCCTCCGGGCGTCCGCAAATCCTCGATGTACCACCAGCCGTCTGTCATTTCGAGCAGGCACAGCGCGGTGTTGGCGTCGGGAGGGACTTTCTTGTCTGTCCCTGGAGCACGACCTAGATAGACCCTCGACTTGCGTAAGGGAATTGCCGCACCACCCGAGATGGGAATGAGAACCGCGCTCATGCCTTCGAGTCTACCGAGGAAACGGCCCATCGGCGAGTCTGGGCATCCGTTCGTTGGTGGTTCAAGTGGCGTGGATGTGTTCGTGAAGTTGGCGGTATCTGTAACGATGCAGCAGACTGGCCGTTCTTTGTCCTACATCGCTGTCGCAATCGAATACCAAGTCCGCCCATCCCACGAAAATCAATCCCCTTCATGCACAGTGACGTGAAACGGGGCAATCGCGGATCTTGTCAAGATTCTGCCGTCAGCCAACCCTTGAAAACGAATTGAACCGCGCGGCTGGAGTTTTTCGGTATGTCGTGAAACCGCAACCTGCCGCCATGCAGCGTCATAACTCGTTAATTATCAGCGAGATCCGCACCGCGATCGGATTTTCAAAGCTGGAAATCGCATGGCAAATTTCAGAATTCTGCCAACATTTCTCCCTTTTCAGCGAACAAAGTGTCGAGGGAAAAGGTCATTACTGTGTAGGGGATGTCTCCCGAACGGGTGATCCCGACCGCCTCATCAGTGGTCCATCATCTCCTCGAAGTCAGAGTTATTTTCTCGATCGGCCCGCCTGAAGACGGGTCAGCGACGCGGTGGTGGAAAGGCCATCCGTAGTCCAATGAGTTTCCTTGGAGGCTGTGGGGATGAACCCGCAGGAAGGTGTCACGATGCTGAGCCTGAACCAAAATCACGACGTCAACACCATCGACCGCAACGTATTCGGTGCGATCGATCGTCGCGTAATGGTTTCGCATCGCGTCCGTCCGCACATGTTGCGCCTTGGGAAACGGCTGTATTCACAGTGGTCCCCCGCAAAGGAACAGACGCCGGCGATCACAGCGCCGACGACCGGTCCTTGTCCGGCGGCCAGTGCCAGAACCCCGCTACCAGCGGCGGCCTGGGCCTCACTGGTGCTGGGAGCGGCACTCTCTACCTGAAGCGCTCTTTAGCGAATTCAGTAGAGCGTCGAGACCGGAAGCTGCGAGCACCTAGCACGTTCACGCAGTGATTCCATGGGGTACGTTCCTTCGCAAGTTTTTGCGATGAGCTTGCCTGGAATCGTTCCCTCTCGACGGCGGATCGAATGACGCCAGACCTGCGCCGATGTTTGTGCGCACTCCGTCTGAAACGCATTCACGAACCACTTTCATTCCGAGGAGCCGGACTCGCGTCCGCTCCCCGTCTTCGCATTCCATGGCAGAGCCATTGCATTCATTTCCGTTGAGGATCACAGAGATGGACACTCGATTGATCAATCTGGTTCGACTGGCGCGTGAGGGCGACCGGGAGTCGTTCGGCGAGCTCGTTCGCGAGTTCGAGCCGACCGTCTTCAGCATCGTCGCGCGTCGGCTGCGCAATCAGGCCGAGGCGGCCGAGGTGACGCAGGAGGTCTTCCTCCGCGCGTTCCGTAAGATCGGTCAGCTCCAGGAGCCCGAGCGGTTCATGGGCTGGTTGAAGCGGATCGCGGTTCGCCTGTCGATCAACCGCGCGGTTCGTCGGCCGCGCGAGTTGATGCAGGATCCGGGCGTTTTGCAGAGCTGCGTCCAGTCGCGGCTGGAGCAGAAGATCGGTATCGAGCGCGATGAAGAGGCGTCGCAGGTCCGCGAGGGCCTGTCGCAACTGCGTCGGCTCGACCGCGAGACGCTGGTCGCGTTCTACTTCGAGGGCCAGTCCCTGAAGCAGATGAGCGCCCGGTTCGAAAGCCCGGTCGGCACGATCAAGCGGCGACTGCACACCGCGCGGCACCGCCTGCGCGAAGCGCTCGCCGACTTTCAACCGGCGTGACTGATCGTGGCAAGTTGAACGAACGTCTCAATTCGTGAGCCGTTCATGCCGCTCCGGCTTCTTGGTGAAAACCACGCCGGCCCTCTCCCTCGCTGGAACCTTGCATCAAGAGTTCCTCGCGAGGGAGAGGGAGAGTGGCTCGGCAGCTCTTATGAATGCACTCCACAGCGGCAGCGATTCAAATCGCGGACACGACGAATCGCAGCGGCATCTGCTAACGTGAGGACTTATTCACAGTTGGATCTTGCAGCGAATCGCAGTCGATGGCACATCAACATTCTGCAAAAGACCGAGACGCCGGGCATCGGCATGAGGACGAATCGGCAACCGTGATGAACGAGCGACCACGCTGGCCGGCTTTGGCATGTGGGGCGGCGACGGCGATCGGCGTTGCCTGGGCGGCGGCCTATGTGACTGCGCAAGGAGTCGAACACAACGTGGGAGTTGCCGCCTGGGTGGCAGTCGCAGTGGTTGGAGCCAGTGCCGTCATCTCAGCCGGCAAGGCCGTCGAATCGCCCCCTCGCCGCGTGGAGCGGAGTGAGGATGCCAATGATGAAGAGTAGGTGAAATTCTCCAAAGCCCGCCGGGAACTGGGCGGGGATCTACCCCTCTGATGTTCCATTGCAGACAGAGGACGTCACCGAGCGTTGCTCCGAGTCTGGGGATAGACACGGCGACGAGGACTGGTTCAGTTCCGAAAGCCGACTCGGTAGAATCACTCCTCACACCCCTTCCAACGCTTCAATATCGCGCTACGGAGAGCCATGAACGAGTCACGGCCTTTTGCTCATCTCCATTGTCATACGCATTACTCCCTGCTTGACGGGGCCAACAAGGTTCCCGAACTGGTCAAGAAGGTGAAGGAACTGGGGATGGACTCGTGCGCCATCACCGATCACGGCAACCTGTACGGGGCACTGGAATTCTATCAGACGTGCAAGAAGGAAGGAGTGAATCCCATCCTGGGGTACGAAGCCTACGTCGCGCCGGGGCATCGCACCGATCGCAGCAGTTCGCGAATGAAGGACGCCGCGTTCCATCTCACGCTGCTGGCGATGAACCGCACCGGGTTTCAGAACCTGGTGAAGATGGCGTCGAAGGCATATCTCGAAGGCTTCTACTACAAGCCGCGTATCGACAAGGAACTGATCGAGCAGCATCACGAAGGGATCATCTGTCTGTCGGGCTGCGCGTCGAGCGAACTCTCGCGGCTGTTGCTCTCCGAAGACTTCGAACGATCTGAGAATCTTGTGAAGTGGTATGTCGAGAAATTCGGCGACCGGTTTTACATGGAGATTCAGGACGGCGGCGTCGAGATTCAGCAGTCGTGTGCCGAGGCGACGATCACGCTGGCGAACCGCATGGGGTTGCCGCTGGTCGCGACGAACGATGCGCATTATCTGTGTCAGACCGATGCCTCGATGCACGATGTGCTGTTGTGCGTGAACACCAAATCGCATGTGACCGACGAGAACCGCATGCGGATCGGGACCGATCAGTTGTTCATTCGGTCTCCCGAGCAGATGTATGGTGCGTTTCCGAATGCAGCCGAGGCGGTCGCCCGCTCGCAGGAGATCGCCAATCGCGTCGACATCGAACTCGATCTCAAGACCAGACACTTTCCAGTCTTTACGCCTCCGCCGGAAAAGACCGATGTGCAATACCTGCGAGAGGTTGCGGAAGAGGGCCTCCGCTGGCGGTATGGCGAAGAGCCCGAGCAGATGTATCGCGATCGGCTCGACTACGAACTCGGCGTGATCGAACGCATGGGATTTTCGAGTTACTTCCTCATCGTCTGGGACTTCGCACGCTTTGCACGATCGCACAACATTCCCTGCACGGCTCGTGGTTCGGCGTGCGGCGCAATCGTGTCGTATGTGCTCGGCATCTCGGATGTCTGCCCGATTCAGTACGACCTGCTGTTCGAGCGGTTCCTCGATCCCAACCGCAGTGAAGCGCCCGATATCGATATCGACTTCTGCCGCGATCGGCGGGAAATGGTCATCAATTATGTGAAGGAAAAGTACGGCCACGACAGTGTCGCCCAGATCGGCACGTTCGGCACGCTTAAGGCCAAGGCGGCGGTGCGAGATGTCGCCCGCGCGCTGGGACTGCCTCAGAAGCGCATCGACGAGATCGCCAAGATGGTCCCCGATACGCTCAACATCAAGCTGATCGATGCGCTCGATGACAGTGCCGACCTGCGGCAGGCCTACGATACCGACACGCAAGCGAAAGAGGTGATCGACTTCGCGATGGAACTCGAAGGCCTCGCGAAGAGCGCGGGAACGCATGCGGCCGGCGTCGTGATCGGCGATCGGCCCCTCATCGAGTATATCCCGCTGCAGAAGCTGTCGGGACGCGATGATTTGCTCACGCAGTGGACCGATGTCGAAAAGGCCGGCCTCTTAAAGATGGACTTTCTGGGGTTGAGGAACCTCACCATCCTCGATAAGGCGGTCGACAACGTCCGCAAGCATCGCGGCGTCGAGATCGTCCCCAACAAGCTGCCTCTGGATGACAAAGAAACATTCGCCCTGCTGCAACGCGGTGAGACGAAGGGAATCTTCCAGTTGGAATCAGGCGGCATGCGGGATCTTCTCACGAAGATGAAGCCCGACCAGTTTGCCGACATCATTGCCACGTCGGCTCTGTATCGCCCCGGCCCGCTCGAAGGGGGCATGGTGATGACCTACGTCGACTGTAAGCACGGTCGGCAGCCTGTCCCTCAAGTGCATCCGATTATCGACGATGTCCTGCAAGAGACCTACGGCGTGATGGTCTACCAGGAACAGGTGATGCGGATCCTTAATCGTCTCGGCGGCATCGATCTCGCGGATGCGTACAAATGCATCAAGGCGATCTCGAAGAAGCAGCACGAGACGATGGCCAAGTATCGTGGCGACTTCATCGAAGGGTCGCAGAAGAACAACATGCCGGCCGAGAAGGCCGCCGAGATCTTCCAGCTCATCGAGCACTTTGCCGGTTATGGTTTCAATAAGTCGCACAGCACGGCGTATGGGGCGATCGCGTATCAGACGGCGTATCTGAAGGCGCACTATCCGTATGAGTTCATGGCGGCACTGCTGTCGTGCGGGATGGAAGCGACCGAGCGTATCTCGGAGCACACCGAAGACTGCCGACGGATGGGGATCGAGATCCTCGCCCCCGACGTGAACACGAGCCTTGTGTTGTTCGGCGTGGTAATGGAAGAAGAGTCAGTAATCAAGAGTCAGGGGTCAGGGACAAGCGAGAGACAAGAGAGGAGAGAGGAGGGGCCAAATCCTTCCCTCAACTCTCAACTCTCATCTCTCAACACTTCCCTCGACCCTCGACCCTCGACTCTCGACGCCAAAGCCATCGGCATCTCGTTCGGCCTGGGTGCCATCAAAGGGGTCGGTGAAGCGGCGATGCGGGCCATTGTCGAAGAGCGTGAGGCCAACGGAAAGTTTCAGAACATCTTCGACCTGTGTGAGCGGGTTGATCCCAAGCAGTTGCAGAAGGGGGTACTCGAAACCCTCATCAAGGCCGGGGCTCTCGACAGCTTTGGGCCGAATCGTGCTCAGCACATGCTGGTTATCGATCGCGCCACGCAGTCGGCGGTGAATCATCATCGCGACAAAGCCCGCGGGCAAAAGTCGTTGTTTGGTGGATTGGATGAGTCGGCGGGCGCGACCGGAGAAGTCGATGTCACGTTGCCATCGGCCGAGGATTGGACCCATTCCCAAAAGCTCGCCTTCGAGAAGGAGACGCTCGGCTTCTATCTCACCTCGCACCCCCTCGCGGAGTTTGCCGATCAACTGGAAGCCTACGCACAACAGACGATCTCCGAACTGCATGCCCTGGAGGACCGCGCCGAGATTCTCGTCGGAGGCATGGTGTCGTCACTCAAACGGGCAACGACCAAGAAGGCCTCGCGCAACGGCAACAGCAACTATCTGAACTTCGATCTCGAAGATGCTTCGGGAGCCGTGCGCTGCATTCTGTGGCCCGATGATTACGCCCGCGAGAAAGACAAGATGCAGCCCGAGGCGGTGGTGATCGTGAAGGGCCGCATCGACACGTCGCGCAGGGAGCCGAACCTCATCTGCAACAAGGTCTTCACATTGGCCGAAGCGGAGAAGGAGTTCACCCGCAATGTCGCAATCAAACTCGTGCGAGGTTATCACACCGACGACGACATGAAGCGTGTGCGAACGGTCCTCAGTCAATTCCCCGGCAAGACGCCGGTGCTGCTCGTCATCGAAACGTGGCCCGAAGCTCCGAAGGCGAAGGAGCAGCCGATCCCCGGCCTCAACGGCCCGCCGGAATCACCCATCTCGCTTCCCGATCAGATGGCCGGAGTCAATGGTGACGCAGCGAATGGTCATGCTTCCAACGGGCACGAGGAGACTGACCATCACCTGCGCGCCTACGTGCAGACGCCGATCCAGGTGACGGTGAACACCGACCTCAAACGCTCGCTGAACGAAGTGCTGGGGAGCGGCAATCTTCGTTTTCAAGCGTAAGCGCTGGAGTGAGCCGCGGCTACGGGCTTACGCCGCCCGTCGTGCCGCGGAATCGTTGCCACCTTGGCCGTACAAATGCTCGCGCGTCGGCGGCATGCCGGAGACTCCCTTCGCCTTATGGCGGGTGGCGACTGTCTGAAAGATGCAGGCCGAGCCATCTCCCAGAGCCATGCTGACGCCGGCCAGGTAGAAGATCCACAGCCGGTAGCGTTCGCTGCCGACGTGCTTGATCGCTTCTTCGCTGCGTTCCGTCAGTCGCTGACACCACAGCTTGCAGGTCAGGGCGTAGTGATCGCGCCAGCCTTCGACATCGTGCACCTCGAAGCCGGCTCCCTCCATCGTCTCGACCATGTGGCCGAGATGATCCAGCTCTCCGCCGGGGAAGATGTACTTCGCCAGCAGCCGACGTTCTGAGGTCATCTTGCGGAAGCGTTTGTTCGATCGCTTGGCGGGCCGCGTGATGCCGTGATTGAGAAACATCCCCCGATCGGGCAACAGTTTCGAGACGGTCTGCATGTAACCGAGCATGTTGTCGATGCCGACATGCTCGACCATGCCGATGCTGGAGATCTTGTCGTAGCTCTCAGAGAGGTCGGCATAGTCGCGAATCTCGACCGTCACCTGATCCTGCAGGCCCAGTCGCTTGATCTTCTCTTGAGCGTAATCGTGCTGCTGCTGCGACAGCGTGATGCCGTGCGATTTGACCCCGTAGTTGCGGGCCGCATGAATGATCAAAGCCCCCCAGCCGCAACCGATGTCGAGAAAGCGTTCGCCCGGCTGCAGACGGAGCTTTCTGCAGATCATGTCGAGCTTGTCCTGCTGCGCCTGTTCGAGCGAGTTGTTCCAGTCGGTGAAGTAGGCACACGAGTAGACCATCTCCGGGTCGAGGAACAGCTTGTAGAAGTCGTTGCTCAGATCGTAGTGGAACTGGATGAAGTCTTTGTTCTCAGTTTGTTCACGCTGCAGTCCGGTCTCGTCCCCCGAGTAGCAATGATCGACATTGGTGCTCGCGGCTGGTCCGAAGACAAAGGGGAGGAGCGACTTCGCCAAGACCGACTTCTTGATGCTCTTGGCCCGCTTGCGCGAGTTGCGGACCCGGGCAATCTCCAGCAACGAATAGATGTCGGTCCCGCCGAAATCGATGTTCCCTCGGGCGTAATGACGCAGCAGGTTGTCGGGCGTGGGTCTGCGGATGAGCGAACTGATGACTCCCGGGCCGCTCAGCGAGACGCACAAGTCGGGGTCGGCGTTCTCGCCCAGCGGGACGATCGTGCCATCCCAGAGTTTGATCGAGATACGGGCATCGAGCTTCTTCGCGAGATGCTCGAAGAGCGTGCGGGCCGCATCGAGTTGTTTCTGTTGTTTGGCAGCACGATTGAACATGGTCTTCGCCCCTCAAACACGTAGGACGGCCTTCCCAGGCCGCCGTCAGTCAGTAGTACGCCTTCCCAGGCCGTCCGACGGGCCAGGAAGCCCGTGCTACGGTCATTTTGAAACGGCTTCTAGAACATTTCTCGCGATCAGGTCAATGTCACTACCGTCGCCGCTGCGTCCGGGAGGTCCGCGGCGACGGCTGGTGGTTTCGACGCTCCCAGGCTGGTATAAATGGGGTAACAACAACGCCCCAAATCATTGAAAGGCATCGTCGTGATTTCGCAACTTTCGTGGTCTGGAATGACCAGATTCTGTCTCCCCGTCGTTTGTCTCGGGTTGCTCACGTTGTTCGTCGGTTGCGGCGGCACTGAGGAAGCGGATGGCACCGCCGGATCCAACGGCACACAGGGCACGAGCGGCACCGTGGCGACCAATGGTGAACCGGAATCGAACGGCGACGTCAGCTCCAACGGTGACGTAACCGACAACGGCACGCCGTCGACAAACGATCCCGAGATGCCCGAGACGACGACTGATGACAACCCGCCAATGGTCGAGCCTGACGCCATCGCGGATGCCCCCGATGCCATCGCCGCTGTCGAGGCTCTGGGAGTGGCGCTGAGTCTGAATGCCGAAGGACAGGTCGTGAAGGCCGACTGCAAGGCTGCCGCCCTCAACGATGAGCAGGCTCTGCTGCTTGTTCCGTTCACGCATCTCGCCGACTTGAGCCTGGAGAATTCGTCCATCACCGACGCCGGCCTCGAAGCACTCCTGTCGCAGATGCCACAGATCAAGATTCTCGGTTTGCGTCGTTGTTCATTGCTGACCGATGCCGGCTTCGCGGCCCTCAGCCATCTCATTGGATTGGAGCGGGCGCTGTTTCTGTACACGAATATCTCCAACGAGGGACTCGCGCACATTGCGCCCCTCACAACATTGCGCGTGCTCGACCTGCGCGGCTGCGTCCGTATCGGTAACGCCGGGATGGTTCACCTGGCGGGGCTGGTCAACCTCGTCGATCTCAAGATGCGTTCCCCATCGATCTACGACACGGGACTCGCTCATCTGGCGGGGATGACGAAAATGCGGTACCTCACTCTGGAGGATGCAGCAGTCACCACGGGGGGGATGGTGCATCTTTCTGGCATGCACGACCTGCGGCAGCTCAACCTCAATCGCAGCTATGTCGATGACACGGCGTTGACGCATTTCACCGAAGCGACGCAGCTTCAAGATTTGCGATTGCGACAAACTTCGTTCACGGGACCGGGGCTCGATCATTTGCCCGACGCCGTCGTCGAGACGCTCACCTTCCTCGACCTGAGCGAAATCCGCATTTCGGATGAGGGCCTGTCGCACGCCGCGAGGTTTATCAACCTTAAGACGCTCGACCTCTGGAACGGCACCGTCACCGACGCGGGCCTGGTCCATCTCGCGGGGATGCATCAGATCGAGGATTTGAACCTCGACAGCAACCCGGTGACGTCGGCGGGAATGAGTCACCTGACCGAACTGACGACGCTGACCATCCTCAATCTCAGCCGAACGCAGATCGACGATGCGGCGCTGGACCAGTTGACGACCCTGACGAATCTGCGGCAATTGTCGATCGAAAACGTCACGAATATCACCCCCGAGGCAGTCGCACGGTTCCAGGAGGCATTGCCGAACTGTACGATGAAACGCTGAGGAAGGAGACCCTTGCGGAACGCGACGTTGCGAAGTTCCTCAACACCTCAATCAGCGCCCGGCGGCGCTGTGATCGGTCGGCGATCGACCACCGTCCAGGACGGATGCAGTACATTCACACTCGGATTGTCCTCTAACGAAAAGGGAGCGCTACATGCCTCGTCCCAAGAGACCTGTTCAATCGTCGCGTCGTGACTTCTTAAAAACCTCGTCGGCTCTGTCGGCTGCCATGTTTGTCGGCGGTCGGGTTGCGTTCAGTGATGATCGCTCGGCCAACTCCCGCGTTCGTTACGCCTGTATCGGCGTCGACGGCAAGGGTGGCAGCGACTCGGGTGATGCCGCCGGTCATGGCGACATCGTGGCGATTTGCGATGTCGACCAACTGAAGCTCGACAAAGCGGTCACACGCCCCGGCTTCGAGAGTGCCGCGAAGTTTCAGGACTTCCGCAAGATGCTCGAAGAGATGGGCGACAGCATCGATGCCGTCACCGTTTCGACCCCCGACCATGTGCATGCACCCGCAGCCGCATATGCGATGGGAATGGGCAAGGCGTGCTTCTGTCAGAAGCCGTTGACTCACACCGTCTGGGAAGCGCGTCGCTTGCAGGAGATCGCCCGCGAGCAAGGCGTCGCGACTCAGATGGGTAATCAAGGAACGTCGCACGACGGACTCCGTCGGGCGGCTGCCTTGCTGAAGCAAGGCATTCTCGGCGACATCATGGAAGTCCATGTGACGACGAACCGACCGATCTGGGCTCAAGGGGGACCACGACCTGCATCAGCCGACGCTCCTCCGTTCCTCGACTGGGATCTCTGGCTCGGGCCGGCTCCCGAACGCCCCTACGCCGACGGCTACCATCCCTTCGCCTGGCGCGGCTGGTGGGACTTCGGCACCGGTGCCCTGGGTGATATGGCCTGCCACACGTTCAACATGCCCTTCGCGGGATTGCGTCTGGCCAACCCGGCCACGATTCAGGCCTGGACCTCGGGACATAACGGCGACAGCTATCCGCAGTCGTCGAAGATCATGTTCGAGTTCCCGGCCACTGATGAACGTGCCGCCGTTGAAGTCCATTGGTACGACGGTGGTAACGCTCCCGACGAGTCGATCTTCAAGGGGAATCGCCGCGAGCATCCGAGTGGATCGGTGATCGTCGGCTCGAACGCCTCGATGTACTCGTGGGAAGACTACGGCGGCGAATGGATCGTGTTCGACAACGACGGCAATGTGATTCCGAACTCGGAGCTGCCCGAAGTCGAGTATGTCCGTTCGCCCGGCCACTTCACCGAGTGGCATCAGGCGATCACCGGAGAGATCGAGAGTTCGATGTCGAACTTCCCGGATTATGCCGGCCCGCTGACCGAGACGATTCTGCTCGGCAACCTGGCCGTCTGGGCCGCCGCCGAAGGGGAAGGCAAGAAGATCGAGTGGGATGCGGAAACGCTGACCGCCACGAACGCCCCCGAAGTGGCATCGATCGTGAAGAAAGAATACCGCGGCAACTACGGCGAGTTCCTCGGTGCGTAATGCGCTGACCGCCTGTTCAAACTGTCTTCTTAGAGCCCGGTCGCGCAAGTGACCGGGCTTTTTTATTGGACGAAGGTTGACCTTCAGTAGAATCCTAGTTCTCCGAGGGCCGAATGACTCATCAGTGGTATGTACGACAAGAGGGACTGGTCACCGGACCGTATTCGTCCGGGCAGCTTCAGGAAATGGCTCGGTCTGGGAAGATTACCGGTACTGATCTTATCAGTCGGGATCAAGAAAAGTGGACTTCAGCGTTAAAGGTCAAGGGGCTCGAAGTGCAGGCCAAGTCATTGGAGAATCAGGAGGAATCTCCACCTCGGCCTGTCGCCTCATTTTCTTCGGCAGACAAAAAAGCAACAACCGATGACGACCATGGCCCGGCGTCCATTTCGATGCGGTGTGCAGCTCTGACGATCGACGTTCTTGTCTATGGGATGTCGCTCTTCACGCTGTTCTGCCTGCCTTGGTCGATCGTGTTATTAATCGTTGAGTATTCGGTGGACGCTCAAGTTCACAGGGACATGTCGCAACTTCTCGAGAATGTCGGTGCCGCATTGGCTCTCTGGTTCTTCGTACTGATCTTCATTCGAGGTCGTACACGGCAGAGCATCGGCCAGTTGGCAACCAACATCCGGGTGGTCCCCAACGAGAGCGGCGGCGTGCCGTTGCCCTACCCATGGGGACGATCTGCCGTCGTGCAATGCGAACCAATTGAGCCATGTCAGGATCGAGCACTCTTCTGGCTGCGCGTGAGTGCGTGGTTGATAGATGTCGCGTGCCTGGCTTTCGTGAATCTTGTCGTCGCTGGATTGGGCGCTGCTGCATACATTTTCTATGTGAAAGAGGCGTTCGAATCGGAATCGATCGCTCCATTTGCGTTCTTCATCGGCTACATCCTTTTGGTGGTCGACATCTGCTACGTTCTCGGTCGAGATACTGCGAAGGGACACAGCATAGGTAAGCGATTGTGCCGTCTCTCAATCGTCGATCCTCAAGGGGAACCTTTCGAGATCAAACCAGAGGGGAGAAAGAATCCATTGAGCCGTAGAAACGAATTGATGGTGATTCCATTCCTCCCCATTCTTGAGGCGATGGTGGCCTTTCTGCGTCCCGATCAACGAAGACTCGGAGACTTGAGGGCTGGCACTCAGGTGATTCGTGCGCAGAATCCAGTCGTTGCAGGCAATCCCGAAACAAGCGAGTCTTCGACTTAGTTCTCTTGGTATTGAGACGCTGCTTTGCGATGTCCGCGTCTCGTGAGGTGCCGTATGTTCGAGCATCGTCAGATGACACCGGCTCTTTATGACGGGTTTGTCGTCGGCAGCAACGCGATGCTGGGTCTGGCGGCGCTGACACTGTTGATCGCCGTTGCTCTCTGGCAGGTTGAGGTGGACCCCATGTGTTGGACAGTTGCGGGGGTTGTTTAGTGGTATGGGGGGAGTGGCCGGCGAGGCCCTTCAATAGGCCTCGTCGCCGGCCACGTTCCCAGGAGGGAGGCATCCACTCACCTCCTGCTTGGCTCGCTTTCCAGTGAGTCGAAACACTTGCTGGTGTTTTTCGACGCTTCGAGGGGATCCCCTTCATCCTTTCTGATGACTCGCGCTGCGTCGGCAGCCACCTTCCTGATACACCGACAACGGCGTCCGATACCCGAGCGATTGATGGATCCGTCGTTCGCTGTAGAACTGAAAGTAACGCCGGAGTCCTTCCTCGGCTTCCCAGCCGTCCGCATAGTCTCGCAGGTAGATGTCCTCGTACTTCACCGAGCGCCACAGACGTTCGATGAACACGTTGTCCAACGCACGCCCTCTTCCATCCATGCTGATCGCCACGCCGCACGAGATCAGACGACCGGTGAACTTCACAGACGTGAACTGACTCCCCTGGTCGCTGTTGAACACTTCCGGGCGACTCTGGGAGAGAGCGTCGTCCAACGCTTCCAGGCAGAAGCTCCCGTCGAGCGTGTTGCTCAGACGCCAACTCAACACATGTCGGCTGAACCAGTCGATGATCGCCACCAGGTACAAGAACCCCTGTCGCAGCGGGATGTAAGTGATGTCGGTACTCCACACGTGATCGGGATATCGGATCTCCACATTCCGCAGCAAATAGGGGTAAATCTTGTGTCCTGTCTGGGGCCGCGTGGTGCGACGACCGACGCAACTCGCCTCGATTCCCATCGTCCGCATCAGTCGTTGGACCCGCTTGCGATTCACCCCCAGCGTCACCGCCATCCGGCGTGAACCATAAAACGGCGTCTCCAGATACTGCGCGTCGATGCGACGCATCAACGCCAGGTTCTCGGAGGTCTCTTCGCGGGGCTGGTAGTACCACGTGCTGCGTGAGAGACCCAGCAACTCGCATTGCCGGATGATGCTCAGATGAGCATGTTCGGGTTCGATCCATGTGCGTCGTGCCTTCCGTGTTAACTGAGCTGCGCGGACTTTTTTTGAGCCACTCGACTTCCATCTTCAGCCGACCAATCTGCTCGTACAACTCCTGTTCATCGGCAGTCTGCGTCTCCTTCTGGCGTGAGCGTCCGTCCGCGAACAGGTCGACCGCACCCTCCAGCAACTGCTTCTTCCAGGCGGTGATCTGACTCGCATGGACCCCGAACTCCGACGCCAGTTGAGCCGTCGTCTTGTCCCCACGCACGGCCGCCAAAGCCACCTTCGCCTTGAGAACTCCCCCCAACACCCGACGTTTCCTGCTCATCGCAACCTCCATGTCCAGAACACCCAACACTCCGCCACATCCCAAAAAACAAACCCAACCAATACCACCTTATCCCACTGTCCCAAAAACGGGGTCCATCACAGGTTTCCCCATGGCTGACGGCGGCGGGGTTCGCCATCGTCATCATCGCCGGCATCGTCAGAATGCTGCTCTCCCTGGCGGCCGTTGATCCAAAGACTCCCGTCGAGTTCATATGCAGGATCGATCACGACTCGATCGAATGTATTTGTCCCGACGAACGTGATGGAGACAGCTTCAAGCTCAGCTTGATCGAAATCGTCGAGTTGCGGCGGATGCCGGGAGACGATTCGCACGGCTGGTACGTATTCGATGTCTATGGGCGACGCTACTGGCTCACGAACCATTATGGCAATCCGGCCGACCTGTTCGCCAAACTGATCGAGAACGGGAATCTGTCGGTCGACATGTTCGAATGAGCGTTGCGACTTAGCCCCCGGCGAGCCGCCGGGGGAATCCGCGTGGATCAATAAACGATCGATCGATGACAACGAAACGCTGATCCCCCATTGTAGCGGAAGTCGTGAGACTTCCGAATACACGGCGAAGCGCATTAACTTCTCGAACGCCGCAGACGAGTCGAACCACTCATCCCCTCGGCGACTCGCCGGGGGTTAAGTGGCGTTGCCCTTGCGTGCCGTCAGAATCATCGACTTCCACTGGTACGGAAATCGGCCGGCACCTCGGAACCCTTCGACTTCGAAGCCTGCGTCGGTGAGGAGCTTGCTCAGTGTCGATCGGCTCCAGAACTTGATGTGACCCCCGACGGTGAGTGGATCGAAGTGGTGGTCGTGCTTTCCCCGCGTCGCGATCACCACGTTCTTCAGCCAGCCGTGATAGGGCGTCGAGACGATCAGCCGTCCACCGGGCTTGAGAGCCTGATGCACCCGTTGCGCAAACGTTTGCGGGTCATACAAATGTTCGACCACTTCGAGCGAGACGATCGCGTCGAACGGCTGCCCGAATAGTTCGAGCAGATTGTCGTAGACGGATGCGACTTCAAATCGGCCGGGCATGCCGAGTGAGCGGGCATGTTCGATCCCTTTCTCGGAGAGGTCTGTGCCGCAGACGTCGTATCCCTGTTCGAACAGCGCTTGAACAAACGTGCCGTTGCCGCAGCCGGCATCCAGCACGCGGCTCCTGCTGGGGAGCGACGCCAATTCTTCGATCACCGGCTGCCAAAGATAGCGCCAGCTTCCGGGTCGATTCGACCCGTGATCGCGAAAGCGATAGGTCGTATCGAGAGCGGTGGTGGTGGGGTTGGTGTCCATGTAAGCATGGAAAACCGAGTCTGTGGATCGAAGAGTCGCCTGTGCTCGTTGAATTCCGTGAACGTGCCAGTCAACGTATGGGGAGGCGTGACCGGCTTCAACCATGAAACGAGTGAGAATGGAGAGTTTCCCGATGCAAGACATCATCCGCAGTCTCGGGGGTGAGCGAGTTGTCAGACTCTTGATTGTGCTTTACTTGGCATCGTTTCAGACTGGTGCGTCGGCCGACGATGCCCGGCCCAATGTCATCATCATCTTCACCGACGACCAAGGGTCGCTCGATACGCATGCTTATGGGTCGGAGGATCTCGTCACGCCGCACCTCGATGCGCTCGCCGAGCGAGGTGTGCGGTTTACTCAGTTCTATGCGGCGGCTCCGGTTTGTTCGCCATCGCGGGCTGGGTTGTTGACAGGGCTGTATCCATTGCGAGCGCGGCTGGCGACGAACGCTTCGCCCCCTCCATTGCCCGGCGCGCGTTTTGACAATGGACTGTCGGGAGCCTTTCTGACGATCGCCGAGGCACTTCAGTCGACCGGTTATGCCACCGCACACATCGGCAAATGGCATCTCGGTGTGATGCGGGGCCAAACGCCCAACGAACAGGGTTTCGATCACTCCTTCGGTCATCTCGGCGGCTGCATCGACAACTATGGGCACGTTTTTTACTGGGGCGGACCCAATCGCCACGACCTCTGGCGTAACGGCGAGGAAGTCTACGCCGACGGCCAGTTCTTCCCCGACTTGATGGTGACGGAAGCCACCGAGTTCATCACACAACATCGCGATGAGCCCTTCTTTCTCTACTTCGCGATGAACGTGCCGCACTATCCGTTGCAGGGAGAGGCCGTTGGCTCGAGCACTACAGTGACCTCGCTTATCCGCGCAATCTGTACGCGGCTCAGGTGTCGACAATGGATGAACGCATCGGCCAGTTGATGGCCGTCGTTGATGACCTCGGTTTGCGAGAGAAGACGCTCATCATCTTTCAAAGCGATCACGGTCACTCGGTCGAGGAACGCACTCACTTCGGCGGCGGCCACGCCGGGCCGTATCGCGGTGCGAAGTTCAGCCTGTTTGAAGGAGGCATCCGCGTGCCAGCGATCGTGTCGATGCCCGGAACGATTCCCGAGGAGGAAGTTCGCGATCAACTCGCCCACGGCTGCGACTGGTTCCCGACGATTCTGGAATTCGTGCGAGCACCGCTCCTCAATTCCGACTTCGATGGCGAAGGACTGAAGTCGGTCATCCTCGAAGATGCCGCATCACCACACGATGTCGTCCATTGGCACGTTGGCGATGGTCCCAATGCACAGTGGGCGGTCCGGCAAGGAGAATGGAAACTCATCGGCCACCCCGTCGACCCGACGGCACCGGGCGAGGCATTGCCACAGCACTTCTTGAGCAATCTCTCCGATGACATCAGCGAGCAAACGAACTTCGCCGATGATCATCCCGATGTCGTTCAGCGCTTGCAGCAGTTGCACGAAGACTGGCTGAAGTAGCTGCGTCTGTCCCCAGACGCAGGGCGGGACAAGTGCGGGTGAAGTTGTCCGAAGCGGGTGCTGCAAAGGGCCTGACTGGGAATCGTTCTGACGGTGAGTCGCGGTATTGTTCGGCTTCATCTGGCTGCCGGATCAGTCGGCCATAGCGCGTCCAACTCTCTGTACCCCGAGTCTGGGACAGACTCGGCGACGAAATCTCCAGATTCTTTGTAACGCTCTCGGTGCGGCTGCGCTTCGCTGGCTGATGTTCTATCGCCGGGGGGACATCGAGGGTCTGGTTGGAAACCTTTCCACCAGATGCCGAACAGACCTGCGCCTCACTTAACTTTCAGCGAGTCTCACATGCTACTTGCATCGATCAATAACCGATTACGTGTCGCCTCTGTCCTGTTCGCCGCCTGCTGCATGTTATGCACCGTCGGCAGCCGTTTCACCCATGCCGACGATGCCGTCGAAACGATGCTTGATGAGCATTGGAGCCTGTTGACCATGGACGATGAGCCGGCCGGCTCGACTCACTCGACGCGAAGGCAGACCATTCGCGACGGCATGATCGTTGTTGCCAACGACGAAGTCACCACGATCAATGTCGAGCGATTCGGCCAACAGACGCAGATCGTATTCAGTTATCACTCCGAAGAAACCGTGCTCGGCGAACGACTCCGTTTCTCGTTGCGGATCGAAGTCCCCGGAGCAGAAACGACGCAAATCGCCGCCGAGATTCAGGGAGACATGCTTGTCTGCATGACGACCGAAGGTGACCGCACTTCCGAAACTCGCAGCGAATGGACGGCCAAACTGGCGGCCGGCATGCGGTTTCAGTCGCAGTTCGAAGACTTCGCCTGGCAGGCCGGCGATACGATGACCATCCAGTCCTACGGTTTACTCGACGGCGTGATGACCTCGACATTCGTCGCCAAAGGGGAGACCGAAGTTACGATGACGGATGGATCGACACGCCTGCTAATGCAACTCGATCGCACCAACGAACTCACTGACGGCACGACTCAATTGGTCGAATACTTCCTGTCGCCTGGAGAAGGAACCGTCATCGAACGGCGGAATGGCGTCGTCAGCGAACGCCTCTCCGACGAAGAGGCCGTGTCGAACTTGATCGGGTACACACTTTCCGACTCGTCGTCGGTTGAGGAGATGGACGGTCTGCTCCTCGAAGACTTCTGGGAAGTCGCCAAGGCAGGCGATGCGCGCCTGGGGCATGTGCATACCACGATCCACCAGATCGAACGCGACGGCGACTCCATGATCGTCGAAGAGTCTGTCGGCATGCTCACCACCACGCGATTCGGCGAAGACCAGATGTTGATGCTTCACGTCATTACCGAAGAAATGGTTGATGGAACGCTGCTGCGACTCACCGAGACCTACACGACCGATGGTGAGCCGCCCAGGGTGCTGACGGCCGTCGTCGATGGTGCCGAGCTGCTCATTACGGTTCACAACGGTGATGAACTGGTTCAGGAAATGCGCATCGATTGGACAGCCGACTTGATCGCCGGCATGCAATTCGCCTCGCGTTTCGACAAGCACGATTGGCAGCCGGGTGAAGAAGTCACCACTACGGAGTACAGCTTTACCAACGGCGTCTTCTCCGCGAAATACATCAACCTCGGTGAAGCCGAAGTGGCGCTCTTCGATGGTTCCACCCGCATGCTGCTGCAGATCGAGAAGCAGGACACTCTCGCCGACGGCAGCGTCGAGACGACCCGATTCTTGATCGAGAGCGGCATCGGTGCGCTGTTGACGCAGATTGTCGATGCCGACATGACGGTCGAGCGCGTTCCTCAAGAAGTCGCCACCGATGTCGATCTTGTCGTGCATGAGACCGGCACTGTGATCCGCGTGGCGCTTCCGACCGGAATGTCGGCGAGCACTCTCCATGCGGCGAGCTCAGCCACCTATCAGCTCACGCTGCCGGGGATCGAAGCCGCGATGGTACTCAGCGACCTCAGGCAGACGAGCGTCCAGTTGGATGCCGACACGATCGAAGTGCATGTCTCGTCGAACATGGTCAGCTCGAGTACTTGCAGCGAGGAAGACCTCGCCGTCTGCCTGGCGAGTGGACCCTACATCGATCTCGACGATTCACTGCTGCAGTCGCTCGCGGAGGAAGGGATCCAGGGCGCGCCTTTGCCTCTCGATCAAGCGTTGGCCCTCGAAACGTTTGTCGGAGAAATGATCGTCGACGACTACAGCCACCTGTTCGATTCGGCCTCACAAGTCGCCGTCAACAAGGAAGGGGACTGCACCGAGCATTCGGTGTTGCTGGTGGCATTGCTGCGGCTCAACGGTATCCCGGCGCGATCGGCGGCAGGCCTCATCATCGACGGCGACCTTCGCGTGGCCATGGGTCACATGTGGGTCGAAGCCTACATCGACGGCTGCTGGATGCCGCTGGATGCCGTCCGCATGGGAGGCAACATCACTCCGACCTACATCAAGTTCGCCAACTGGGACTTGCTGGAGAATGATGCCTCGGCCGCCGAATTCCTGCAGGCCGTCTCGATCTGGCAATCGCCGCTGGTGATCGAGGTGCTGGGAATCGAATATGCAGTAGGCAGTAGGCAGTAGTGAATAGGCAGTAGGCAGTAGGGACATGCATCTCGCAGTCCCTACTGCCTACTGCCGATTGGCTGGTGCCTACTCCCTTTTTTTATCTCCGCACCACGCGCGATTCGCGGCTGCGGAGAAAGGCCACCAGGGCCGACTCGAGCGGCACGTTCGTCGGCTGCAGGATGTAGTCGATCCCCAGTCCCCGGCAGTCGGAATGGAGTCGCTCGCAATGGGCCTGCATCTTGGCGGCGTACTGGTCCCGGCAGCTTTTCGGGTCGACGTACATCTCTTTGCCCGACTCGAGGTCGACCAGCAGGGCAGGGGCGTCCAACTGCAATGTCAGTTCGGCAGGGTCGAGCACCTGGAACACGACGACTTCATGCCGACGGGCGGCCAGTCGCGATAAGACGGTCTGCAATCCTTCAAGCGGTGCCAGGAAGTCTGAAACGATAATCACCAGTCCTCGGCGATGAAGCGTGCGAGCCGTTTCTTCCAACGGGTCAAGCAGGTTCGTCGTGTTGCCCGTCGTCGGAGCTTCGAGTTGCACGATCGCTCTGCGGAACTGGCCCGGTCGAAACCGCGCCGGGAGTCGCGAATCGATCCCCTGAGAAAACCTCAGCAGTCCGAACGCATCCCGCTGATGGATCATGAAGTAGCCCAGTGTCGCCACGAGCGTGCGGGCGTAGTCGAACTTCGTGTACCCGACCGAGCCGTATTCCATCGATCGGCTGGCATCGAGCACGGCATGGCAGCGCAGGTTGGTTTCATCCTCGAACTGTTTGAGGTGATAGCGATCGCTGCGAGCGTAGAGCTTCCAGTCGAGATACCGCAGATCGTCTCCAGGGACATAGGGCCGATACTCGGTGAACTCGACCGAGTACCCATGCATCGGGCTACGATGAATCCCCGACATCACCCCCTCAACCACCGCCCGCGCCCGTAGCTCCAAAGACTGCATCCCGAGCAAAGCCCCCGGATCAATCCACCCCGCCGGCGGATAAGGGACCGGCGCGGCTGGTCGCATAGCCGTTGATGATGAAAGGTCAGCGCTGGACATGCCGTAATTGTAGCGCACTTTCAAGATTATTCGAGCTGACAGGCACCGACGGGGTTGTGTCACTCAACGCGACTGAGCCGACGCTGATACAAATCGAGATCCTCCGCCGTAAAGCAGCAGAACGTCACTTGCCGTGGATACTCGTGCGACGGGATCCATTCGCCGACTGTCGACACGGCAATGTCGCAGGCAAGGTCTTGAGGGAATCCGTAGATGCCGGTGGCGATACAGGGGAAGGCGATTGATTCCAACGTGGTGTCGACTGCCAGTTGCAGTGAAGACCGATAACACGACTTGAGCGTTTCGACTTCACCACTCTTTCCGCCCTGCCAGATGGGTCCGACCGTGTGGATGACATGCCGGGCCGGCAACCGATATCCCCTGGTGATGCGGGCCTGGCCGGCGGGGCAGCCTCCCAGCAGCCGGCATGCGGCCAGCAGTTCGGGGCCGGCGGCTCGATGGATCGCGCCGTCGACGCCCCCTCCGCCGAGCAACGAAGAATTCGCCGCGTTGACGATCGCATCAACGTCGAGCCGCGTAATGTCGTCCTGGATGGCTTGCATTGACGCACTCGCGAGAAGTTCAGTCCAGCCCTTGTTCCTTGCGAATCCGGCGGACATCGGCGATGACGGCATCGACCACGAGGCCGTTTCGGCGAATGGCATCATACTCCAAAACACTGGCGAGCAAGTTGCCGCAAAGCATGATGATCGCCAGCGTAAAGTGAATCGTCGCCGCCCCCTCCATCGTCGAATTCGATGCGGGGTCGGACATCGCTCCGAAGGCTCCGGTGATGATGATCAGCAACATCGACAGCACCATGCCGGGAATCGCCTGGTACTTGAGCCGGATGTTCGCCTTCCGCCGATCGTTCCCCAGCGAATAGGCCTCGCTGGTCTCTTCGATCCAGCGGCCCGTTCCCATGAAGTACGTCAGAGCCACCGCATGCACCAGCAGCGCGAGAATCGCCGCCCCGAGCGCGATGAACATGTGACGGCCCACCTCCCCCCGCACGTCGGGAGCGAGTGAAGCAGCGTCGGTAATGACCCAGCCGAACACGAACGCGGCAATCAGCAACGCGTTTCCAATAATGGCCAGGACGATGAAGATACGGTTCACGGCAGCGGCGCGGATGTGGCCCGCATCAAACGGTTGTCATGGGAACTCGCAAATTGATGGCCCCGATCAATCTTCCTCGGCGAGCGATTCCGGTTCGGGGAGGAAGAAGATTAACAACAGGCCGATCACTGCGTAGATGGTCACGACAATCGCGCCGGCCTGAGCGAGGTTCAGTTCTTCGCGGGCAGAGAGCGTGAGTGCGAACCAGGCTGCGGCAGTCCCCAGCACGCGACCGCCGATGTTGGCGGCGAAACCTTCTCCGGTCCCTCGCAGATGCACGGGGAAGACGAGGGGGATGTAGTTGCCCCAGAAGCTGAACTGACCGACGATCAACAGCCCGGCAACAAAGACTCCCCACTTGATCAAATCGACTGATGCCGGATTCTGGAGTTGGGTGGAGATCCAATAGAACAAGCTCGGCACGAAGAACGCCGCCGGAACGAGGAAAAGGCCCAGCAAGCGTCGTCGGCTGACGATCAACACCGCCAGAAACGCCAGGATGAATCGCCCCGCGAGACCGCCGATCTCCTGCCAAAGTTGCACACCCGCGACGAGTTCGTCGCGAGCATTGGCATCGAGGACGGGGGGCGGCGGAAGCTTGATGTCGGGATTCGCGGCCGCCTCTGCCTGCTTTTCAGCCACAATCTCCTGCGCCTGTTCGACGATGCCAGCGTGGTCTCGCATGATCTGCGGCAGTTGCTGCAATGCCCCGAAGGCAAATGCATAGCTGACTGCAAAGACGAGCGTCGTGAGCACGGTCGTCTTGATGAGGGCGGGGCTGAAGAGTTCGCCAATGTTTGGCCGCTTGAGGGTTCCTTCACTCTTCTTCTTGGCCCAGACAGGCGATTCGGGAAGGAAGGGGCGGATGACAATGAGCGGAATCGCGGGGATGAGTCCCGAGATCAATGTGTAACGCCAGGCTGAGTGGCCTCCGTAGATCTCCCAAAGCGACTCGGCGTTGCCGGCGATCAGGTGTGCCACAAGGCTCACGAGGAAACCACCAACCGACGAAAACGCCTGGGTGTACCCCAACACCTTCTGGCGCTGCTTCGGATCGGGAAAGAGTTCCGCCAGCCAGGCGACGGCAGCCACGAACTCGACGCAGACTCCGATGAACACCAGACAGCGAAAAAAGAGTAACATCTCCAAAGACTGCGAATACCCGGCCGCGCAAGCCGAGAACGCGTACAGCAAGATCGACCACGTGAGCACACGTCGACGGCCCAGTCGGTCGGTCAGATAGCCTCCCAGTAACCCAAAGATGCCGCCGAAGATCGCAGGGACGAAAAACAACGTCCGCACCCAACTCACATAGTTTTCCTGGCCAGGTCTCCATTTCGCCGCCTCCGCAGTGCGGATTGCGTCTGCATCGGCGCTCGCGTCGACCGCGATTGCGGCCTCAACGGCTTCGTCAATCTTTGGCTGCGAGAGTTCGGCCATCGCGGGCTTGGCAATGAGCGGCAGCATCAGCAGTTCGTAGATGTCGAATGCGAAGCCGATCGAGGCGATGACGCAGATCAACCACTTGGTCGTCGTCATGCGAGTGTCATGCGTCGGAAGCGAGGGCGAATTCGACACGGCAGATAACGGGTTAGAGACCGGAATGGGCCGCGAGAACCAGAGGTTGCGGCCGGATGAATTCGGTGGGAACCGCAGTGTAGGGAGGACTGCCAGCGGGGGCGAGTCATGGCCGCTATTGCGAGGGCGAAATGTGCGTCCGTCGTGTCGCTCTTCCGATGCCCCTCGTCACTTGTCCAGCCGACGCACTTTCGCGGACCGAAAGGCGACATTGGCCTTCGCGTCCATTCCCGCTGCTGGGAAGGGGGGTTCGTGGGAGGGGGAACCTTGTTTGCCCTAACGCCTGGACAGGTATAGAGTATGTCGATTGGAACACGCCATGATCGACCGAACTCGAGCCCCGGCCAGGGATGGGGATGGCTCTCGACCTCGCATCGGAGCCGTCAGCTATCTCAACAGCAAACCTCTCATCGAAGGGTTGAGGGAGCTTGCGCCAGGGGCTGATCTTGTTCTCGATGTCCCCAGTCGACTGGCGGACCGTCTCGCTCAAGGGAGCCTCGACGTCGGGCTGATCCCCTCGATCGAACTCTTTCACGACCCCGACTACGAAGTCGTTTCGAATGCCTGCGTCGCCACGCATGGGCCGGTGCGCAGCGTTAAACTCTACTTTCGCGTCCATCCCGGCGATGTCCGCACGCTGGCCCTCGATGAAGGGTCGCGCACGAGTGTCGTCTTGTCGCGGATCATGCTCGCGGAACGGTACGGCGTCTCCCCCGAGCTACTCAACCTTCCGTTGGAAGCTCCCATCTCTCAGATCGCGGCCGACGCCGTGCTGTTGATTGGTGATCGCGCGATCGAGCCTCCTAACGAGTCATTTCATACGATCTGGGATTTGGGCCAGGAGTGGCTCGACTGGACGGGACTCCCCTTTGTGTTCGCCATGTGGGTCACCCGCCGCGATGCCATCCTGCATGATATTCCTGAACTGCTGGCAGCCGCTCGCGATCTTGGCATGAGTCGACTCGACCAGATTGCCGATCGCGAGGCGGGCGGGCTGGGTCTGTCGACGGCGGATGCCCTTTCGTACTTGCGAGACAACCTTCATTTTCGCCTGGGAACGGCGGAGCAGAGCGGCCTGGGTCTGTTCCGTGAACTGGCCGTCAAGCTCCATCTGGTTCCGCCCCGTTCGGAGTTGCGGTTTCACGACTCCCGCCGCACACACGTTTCGTCACAAGCACGGGTTCGTTCCTTCCGGGAGCCGTCCTTGCATGTGGAAAGTGGTGTGACGTAGCCTTCGGGGGCGATGCTCCGGATGCGTTTCAGGGGTGCTGCTCCCGAATCTTCCTTCCATTTACAGGAGAGACGAGGCCGCTCAGTGGACATGCTTCGGCAATTGAGGTTGACCTTCGACTGGAAGGACTCCGGCAAATGGACGTTCCTGGCGATGGTCGTGGGAGTGATCGCGGGAACCGGCGCGATCGTGTTTCAACTGGCGATGGAGGCGGCCACCGATCTCAGCCTGATCATGGTCACAGGATACGATGCCGTCGAGGCGCACGGTGAGCATTCGTACTTCGACGCCGAAGCGGCACCATTCTCACCGTGGAAATTGCTTGCGGTGATCTCTGCCGGCGGGTTGCTCGCGGGCATCATCGTGCAATGGTTCGCTCCCGAGGCGGAGGGGCATGGAACCGACGCCGCGATTGAAGCGTATCATCAGAAACGCGGCGTGATTCGCGCCCGCATTCCGTTCGTGAAGACGATCGCTTCGGCGATCACCATCGGCACCGGCGGATCGGGAGGCAAGGAAGGCCCGATCGCCCAGATCGGCGCGGCCTTCGGGTCGTACCTGGCGACGATCCTCAACCTGTCGGCTCGTGATCGTCGCATTTTGCTGGCGGCAGGCATGGGAGCGGGCGTCGGCGCGATCTTTCGTGCTCCGCTCGCCGGCGCGTTGTTTGCCGCCGAGATTCTCTACAGCGAATCGGACTTCGAAGCCGACGTGATTATCCCGGCCGCGACCGCCTCGATCATTGCCTACAGCCTATATTGTCTCTCGTTGCCGTTGGACGTGCGTTACATTCCGTTGTTCGGTTCGACGTTGTCGACCTATCGCTTCCATAGTCCGATGGAACTGATTCCCTATGCCGTGCTGGCGATCATCGTGTCGATCGTGGCGGTGTTGTACATCAAGGTCTTCTACGGAACGCACAAGCTGTTCGCGAAACTCCCAGGGCCGAAGTTACTGAGGCCCGTGCTGGGCGCGTTTCTGACGGGCGTCGTCGGGCTGCTCGTCTGGAAAGCCTTTCAACAGGACGATCGCTCGCTGGCCGTGCTGGCGACGGGGTATGGGACGTTGCAGGCATCGCTCGTCGACGCGACGAAACTGGGAATTCCGTTGTTAGTGACAGTCGGTCTTGTGAAGATTCTCACAACGTCTCTCACGATCAGTTCCGGCGGATCGGGAGGCGTCTTCGGGCCTTCGATGGTGATCGGGGGTTGTATTGGTGCCGCGGTCGGACTGGCGTTCCATCAGATCTGGCCGTCAGTGGTGACGCGACCCGAGACATTCGCCATCGTCGGGATGGCGGGCTTCTTTTCCGGGTCGGCTCATGCCCCGTTCTCGACGATCATCATGGTTTCCGAGATGACGGGGGGCTACGGGCTGCTGTTGCCCACGATGTGGGTCTCGACGTTGTGCTTCATCATGTGTAAACCGTGGAAGCTCTATTCGAAGCAGGTGCCGACCCGACTCGAGTCGCCTGCCCATCGCGGCGACTTTCTGGTCGATGTACTGGAAGGGATTCGCGTGGGAGATGTCTTTAACAAGGACAAGCCGATCACGCTGGTTCCCGAATCGAAGTCACTCGAAGAGATTCTGCACATCATGTCGGAGACGCAGCAGCACTACTTCCCCGTGGTCGACGAGAATCAGAAATTGGTCGGCATCTTCTCCAGCGACGACGTGCGGGCCTACATGTACGACGACACGATCTGGAAGCTCGCCGTCGCCCGCGATGTCATGAACTCGAAAGTCGTTTCGGTCACGCCGGAAGACGACCTCAACACCGCCATGCGCTGCTTCACGTCGATCGCCATCGACGAATTGCCCGTGGTCGATGCCAAGGATCGCAGCAGACTCCTCGGCTCATTGAGACACAAAGAGACGATCTCCGCCTACAACAAGCGGCTGATGGAGCACAAGCGCGCCGTGGCCGAGGCGGAGTGATGTGACAGAAGATGTCTCACGACTTCCGCTACACGCCAGCGGTGTGCAGCGCGACGCGGTTATTAGGCAACGCGGGGCGCGGATCGAGTTCCTCGTGGGCGGCCTGGATGATCGATCGGCTGACTCGCGTTTCCTCCAACTCTTCGCACGCCAGCAGTGAGAGTTCCAGAATTCGCTGCAGCCTTCCGGGGATTCCTTCGGAGCATTCGTGCAGGGCCTTCAAGCCGGCGTCGTCGATCACGCAGGTCACCGATTGTGTCTGTCGATTGTGTCGCTGCACCACCGCCAGTGCATGCTTTGCGGTTTCTTGCAGCGTCCACGGGACGAGTCTGACGACGAACTCCGCCTGGTCACGGCAGGTCGCGAGAATCGTTTCGAGACCGGTCGGAGAAATGGTCGCGATCACCGACGCCGTCGTCTTGAGCTGACCCAGTTGTCGCACCAGCGATCGTACCAGTCTCCAGCATTCCTCGTCGGCGAAATCGAGATCGTCGATGAGCAGGGCGGCGGACTCGCCGGTGGCCGACAGACCTTGCAGGTAGTCGAGCAGCAGGGAAAGTCGCTCCGGCAAGATACGCTGCGACCTTCCGAGACCGAGTTCCGCCGTGAGTGCGGCCAGCAATGTGTTCGCGGACATTCCGGCCGCGCTGAGCTGTACCACTCGGCGGCGCGGTTCACGGACTTCGTCCGCCAGCATTGCCAGACAGGTCGACTTTCCGACCCCGGCTGTCCCCGTCAGGACCGCGAGCGGACGACCGCGTTCAATCGAGTAGGCAAGCCTGGCCAGCGATTCCTCGATGTTGTCGGTGCGTATGGGATGGCCGATTCCCGTCGATTCGATCCCCCTCATTGTTTCACCTCCCTGCGGAACTCGAGTGGTTTGTGCTTCACCATACCATCGGCTGCGACACCCTCCGGGCGACGGTTTACATGTGATAAACCGCAGAATCGGCACAATCGCTCCGTCGGCTGCAATCCGCCCAGATCACGGTCCCGCCACAATCGCTACGGAAATCCCGATCGCCAAATCCTCATCCGCAAGGGCAGGACAGGCTTGCGAAACGACGGGGGGATAGCCGAAAATCGGAGGAGACGATCCAGCTCGTACGCGCGGATCTTCCATCATTCACTTCTCCCATACTCCCCAGCGCGCAATGCGTGCCGGATCGCCATGAATCAAATTGGCAAAATCCTCGTTGTCGCCATTGCGATTGGCAGCATCTCCTTTATGGGGTTCGCGGCTGCGTTGATCGTCGGCGGACGCAACTACGACGAAGACATCGATCGCCTGAAGGAAGATTACCGGATTACGAACACCGGCGGCGAAGAGCCGCAATGGGAGTCGTATCAGGTGATTGGCGAGGAGCGCGTCTTCAACAATCCCAGTCTCCCTGCCGTTCTAAACGCGACCTACGCCGACGCGATCGCTGATCAGCAGGCCGAGATCGCCCGCTTCGAGGCGCGAGAGCAGGCTGCAGCGGCCGACGTCACGCGAATCGCAGCGGCCAATTCCGCCGACTTGGCGGCACTGCAGGTCGCCTCCGACGAGATTCGCGCCGAACTCGAAACGCTCCGTGTCCAGACGGAAGAGATCAGCCGCGATGTCCAGGGGACGCAGGACGAAGTGATTACGATTCAGGATCGGCTGGCCGCACGCAGGACCGACGTCTTGCGGCTGCATGCCCAGTACGCGGAAATCTACGTGGACCAATACCGGGCCGAACAGATTATTTCGCAACTGCAGCAGTTGATCCATCAACTCGACGGCGAACTCGAACGGGCGCGCCGCCGCGAAACACAATTGATCGAGCAAGGGGCAACCCTGCCGTATTCTCCAGATTCCCAATAGGTTCCCACGGTGGAGTAGTCCTGGCGCAGTCACCGGCGTCCCGGCGAAAACAGGTCTGCCCACAAGGAGTCGAAGATGACGTTTCTCGGTAAAGTTCTGATTGTCGTCCAGGTGGTCTTGAGCTTGTGCTTCATGGCCTTCGCCGGTGCCGTCTTTGCCGTTCATCAGAACTGGCGAGCCGAGTACAACACGGCGCAGTCGGCGATTCAAAACCTCCAGGGAGAAAACAACAACCTGCGCGACGCCCACGACAGCGAGTTGGACCAGTTGCAGATCGAAATCGACGCCGCGAACGAAGAGATGCGCCAATTCCAACTGGCAGCGACAGCATCCGAACAGCAGTTGCAGGCGTCGATTCGCGACAATCAAAACCTCTCGCAGGAGATTCGTCGGCTCGAAGGAGAAGTTGAGGCCGCCGGGATGGAAGCCGCTTTCCGGCTGGAAGAAGCCCAAGAGCAAAGGGCTGAAAACCGGGCACAACAAACCGCCTTGGACGCGACGCAAACCGAATTGAGAAACGCCAACGACCAGATCTTCGCTCTCGGCGTCGAACTTGCCGACCTGCAACGTCGGTTTACCGCATTGCAGGAAGACAACGCTCATCAACTGGCCCTGCTCAGGCAGAATGGTATCGACCCCGCCACAGAGCGACTTCTCGGAGGAGTGCTGGCACCTCCTCCCCCGGTTGACGGGCGCATCCTCGAAGTTCAATTCGACGATGCCGGCCGCCCGAAAATGGTCCTGCTCTCACTGGGCGAAGACGATGGCCTGGCTGTCGGGCATGTCCTCGACGTCTATCGCGTCACTGATGGCGAAACGATCTATATCGGACAAGTTCGTGTCACCGGCGAACCCCTCCCAGACCGAGTGGTGGCCGAAGTGCTCACCGATAACCGCAACGGAATCATCGAGGTAGCCGACTATGTCACAACAAAGCTTTGAATCTGATCCGCAGCCGGATGTCTTTACCGGATTGCTCTTCGTATCGGTGGCCGCGTTGATTGCAGGATGCATCTTCCTGATCATCGAGCTCAACAACTACGAATGGACGATGCCCTGATCCTATGCCATCTCGGCACCCTCGCAGTCGTGCCGATGCACGGAAACGTTCTCCCGGCCACGAGTCCGCCGTTCCTTCTCGGGACGATGCCGACCTGTTGCAGCAACGTCCCCTGGTGGACGACGTACCGCCGCGCGTGGTGACGTTGCGATCCTTCGGCCGGCGATCGAGCATCTTTCGCAAACAAGTGCTGCGCAGCGACCCCCAGCTTGCGCCAGGCGACTTGGTTCAAATCGTCAGCGACGACGGTCAGCCCGCCGGCCATGGCTGGTGGAATCCTGTTGCGACGATCGCGGTGCGAATGATCTCGCGGTCGACCGAATCACCCGATCTGGCCTGGTGGGATTCTCTCCTCGGACGTGCCTGCGAGTTGCGAACCGATTGGCTGCACCTCGCGGAGCAGTCGGACGCGTGGCGCGTGATTCACGGCGAGGCCGACGCCCTGCCGGGTGCGACGATCGATCGCTATGGCGATGTGCTGGTGATGGAGGCGTACACGCTCGGTGCGTGGCAACGCGGTGAAGCGATCCTCGGCCGACTGGCAACATTGCTCGGCACAGAACATTGGGTGTTGCGTCCGGGGCCACGCACGAATGAGCAAGAAGGCTTTCAGACCCCGTTTCGCGCGTCGGCAGGCTGCCCGACGGAAGTTGTCATTCGCGAGTCGGGAACCGAATTCGTCGTCGATCTCACCGGTGGACACAAGACGGGATTCTTCTGCGATCAGCGTGACAACCGGCTGCGGCTGGCTTCGATGTCGGCCGGAAAGTCCGTTCTCGACCTGTGTTGCTACACCGGCGGATTTTCGGTGCAGGCCAAACACCTGGGACAGGCCAGCGACGTTGTCGGGGTCGACCTCGACGAAGCGGCGATCGCCGTCGCGCGCCGCAATGCCGGCCGCAACCAGGCGAAGATTCGCTTCGTGCATGCCGACGCCTTCGGATATCTGCGGGATCTGATCCGCAATGGTCAGAAGTACCCGGTGGTGGTGCTCGATCCGCCCAAGCTGATTCTCGACCGCGAAGAGCAGCGGGAAGGGCTTCAGAAGTATCACGACCTCAATCGTTTAGCCGCCCAGGTTGTTGCCGACGACGGCCTCCTGCTGACATGCAGTTGCAGCGGGCTGCTGCCGATGGAAGAGTTTCGAAGAGTGGTCTTCTCGTCGCTCCCCGAAGATTGCACGGCCCAGCTCTTGCTGACCACGGGTGCCGCCCCCGACCATCCCTCGACGCGTCGGGATCCGGAGACCGAGTACCTCAAGGCCATGTGGCTGCGTCTGGGAAGACGTTAGCCGCAAGATCGACATCGCGAGAGTTCCTTCTCCTTCACATCGTCGACGGAGTCTTACGACGATGTGGAAACGGATCCTACTTGAACTCGAGGTCTTCCGGATAAGGCAAGTCGTCGAGCGAGCCGATGCCGAAAAGTTGCAGGAAGCGGGGAGTCGTGATGTACGAGACCTGCTTCGGGTTCTCGTCATCGCGTTGCAGGGCGACCAGTTCGCGGCGAAGTAATTGTCTTACGAGAGGCAAGGCGTTCTTGCGGTCGGTGAGCCTGAGATCCTGGTCCGACAACGGCTGGCGGTAGGCAACGAGCGCCAGAATCTCGAGGGCCTCTTGCGAGAGACGCACTTCCTTGGGAGCGAGACCATAGACCTTTCGGCGGACCCCTTCGAACTCGGAGGTGAGTTCCAGGCGATAACCCCCCTCGTGGAAACCGACGATGTAGGGACGGCGCTGTTGTGTGTACTGTTGGTTGAGTTGCGTCACCAACGGTTCGACGGCATCAGGGTCGCGCAGGTTGAGAATCTCGGCCAACTTGCGGGTCGTCAGGGAGGCTCCCCCCACGAAGAGCAGGGCTTCGAGCACCGACTGCTGAGTCACTCTTGCGCCAACAGTCGTTTCGTCCGCAGGCTCGGTCGCGGCTGAGGCATGATTGTTCCCTTTGTCGCTTACGACTTCGGGTGCGTCGAATTCAGCAATCGACTCGGGGGCGCCTTCCGTTTCCAGTTCGTCGCCGATCGCCGCCTCGGCCACGTCGGAGGCTTCGAGGGCACGGAGGTAAGCGGATTCGAGTTCCTCGAGCGAGAGCTGATCATCGTCCTCCGAGGCTTCCACGTTGTGAAGCGTCGGGGGATTGGGAGCCTCGGTGTGGACCTGAAAAGGGGTCTCTTTCCGCCTGCCAAACACGGGTCGCCTCCTTGAGACCTGGTGGTGAGAACTCTCGTGCCTCGGATTGTCGTGCAGAGGGGAAGGGTGCGTAAAGATCGGATCGTCAAAGTCGCCTTTCGCTCCGCGAAAGAGCGTCGGCTGCTCGCCTTGTAAGGAGCCGGCCCCAGAAGGCTGAATACTGCCATTTCAACGCAAAAAGCCGGACCCGCAGTCGCGGGTCCGGCCTGGAATTCAGTCTGTCTCGGCTGATGGTCGGTCAGCGAACGACGGCCTCGATCTGATCGATGTGCAGCACGACGCGGGTCCGCACGAACTGATCGGGATCGGCCTTGAATCGCTGGCGATTCGCGTCGGAAACGAACAGGTAGAGTTCGTCGTCGTAGAACGCACCGTATTGAATGTTGCCGGGGAGAGCCCGGTCGGTTTCCCAGACCACGACAGGGTCGCAGCCGAGGTACTTGGGGGCGAATCGGTCGGGATGCGCCTGGAATTCCGCCAGGGCTTCGGCCGAAACGAACTGGTACTGCTGTCCGTGGTACTGTGCCGTGAACGAGGGGCTTCCTTTTTCCCAGCGGCGGTGAATCTGCAGGGTGAAGGGGCAGTAGCCGCCCATCATCAGATCGCCGGCTGCAACAGCCGCTTGGTTAGCGGGTTCGACAGGTTGCCGGCTGGCCAGCAGATCGTTGTAACGCGTGGCGGCTCGATCGATCGAGGAGACGTATTCGTTCAACGTGCGGGCTCCGCGCGACTCGATGATCTGCGTGCCATCGGGCTCGATGACAACATCGGACGGGAGGAGGCTAATGCCATACTGGGCAGCAACTTCGGGGTGATCGTCGATATTGATCTTCACGCCGATCACGCGATCGCCCATGGCGGCGATCACTTGTCGGTTATTGAGGACGTTCTGCTCCATGTTCTGACACGGTCCACACCAGTCGGCGTAGAAGTGGAGCAGAATGGGGCTCTGGGATTCGGCGGCCTGTGCCTTGGCGGCATCGAGGTTCTCCATCCATCCTGCCTGAACAAGGGCAGGGGAGGCCGTGAACAGAACAAGCATCAACACGGTGTTTACAGACTTACGAGACATCGCAGCTCCTTTTCGCGGGTGTCTAATCGGCGTGAAACCTTGTGTGCCGACATTGAGGGCACTTCGGGGTCGAATCGACTTCAACGAAGTCGAACACCATCGGGAGAGGCTTCCTGCCAACGACGACACCACATCGTGAGTGCCGGTCTTCCTGAGACTTAGTGATCTATTGGAGGGAGGACGACTTCCTTGTTGGTGAGAATTCACCGAGGTTCACACACCACTTCAATCTCTATCGACGTCCCATTGGGCGTTTCGGGGAATGAACTGATGATGAGCCGAATTCGGTTGACGCAACAAATCTCAATGCGCCACCTGTTCGGCATCGGACAATGATTCCGTTCGCGCCCAACATTCCACCAAGCGAGATCAATCCGTCTCTGGGGGCTGGACGCACAAGCAACTTCCTTCAATTCTCGGTCGTCGTATCGATTACTCCGTTTGCAACGAGCGGGGGATGTTGGCAAAAGGTGCCAACGAAGCAAGTGTCCAAGCCAGGAACTTCTGTTAAAACAGGTAATTTGCGAGTTTCGGGAAGGGCGACGATCGGCGAAACGTCTTTCTCCAGGGGAACTTACAGATATCGATGCCTACCGATCCCAGGACCGGGAAACATTTGTTGATATTCTGTGCAAAACCTGGACCCACGCCGTGGCCTTTTCGGCCGGTCAAGCAGTCGCGAAACGATCCAGCACGTTCGGGTCGTGGCGATCGATTCTCTCGACGTTGTCCAGTGAGTAAAGATGCCCGTATTTCAGCCCCGTTCCTGTGTTGAACAGAACGATTCGCTCGCGGGGAGAGAGCCAGCCGCGATCGAGCAACTGCTTCGCTGCCGCCCAGACGGCCCCTCCTTCCGGGCAGGCGTACCGCCCTTGGAACCGGGCGAGTTCCGAGACCCCTTGCAGCAGTTCGTCATCCGTTACCGTGACCGCCGTTCCCTGGCTGTCGCGAATCGCCCGCAGCATCAGGAAGTCTCCGACCGCCGCCGGGACGCGGAGACCCGAGGCAATCGTATGGGCATCGGGGAAGAGGGGCGCGTGTTCCTCGCCCTGCTCGAAGGCACGCACGATCGGCGCGCATCCTTCGGCTTGAACAGACACCATCCGGGGACGCGCGGCACCGATCCAACCCAACTGCTCCATTTCGTCGAACGCCTTCCACATGCCGATCAATCCGGTTCCGCCGCCAGTCGGGTAAAAGATGACATCGGGTAACTGCAGTTCGCCGTCTTCGATCTCCGCGAAGTCGAACGCGAGTTCGTAGCCCATCGTCTTCTTGCCTTCGAGACGGAATGGTTCCTTCAACGTCGATAGATCGAACCAGCCGAACCGGTCGCATCCCTTGCGGACGAGCGCACCGCAGTCGTTGATCAACCCGTTGACGAGAAACACATGCGCCCCGCAAACCTGTGCCTCGATCACATTGGCCACAGGGGTGTCCTCGGGCATAAGGACGTAACACGGCAGGCCGGCGGCGGCGGCGTAGGCGGCGGCCGCTCCCCCTGCGTTTCCAGCCGACGGCAGTGCCAACGCCTCGGCTCCCAAGGCCTTGGCGCGCGTGACGGCCGCCGACATCCCCCGGTCCTTAAAACTGCCGGTCGGATTGAAGGACTCATCCTTGATGAATAACTGAGTGCAGCCCTCGAATGGTCCCGCCTGCCGGCAGCGCAGCAGCGGCGTCATCCCTTCTCCCAGCGAGACGGCCTCTTCGGGAGCATCGACGGGGAGAACGTCCCAGAATTTCCACATCGACCTCAGGTGCCGCCGACGGACGACTTCGGGAGTCCAGACGGAGCGCAGGGAGGCGAGGTCGTACTCCGCGACCAGCGGCTTGCCGGCCGGACTGAGGTTCTGAAGTTGATTGATCGGAACTTCGACTCCCGTCGCCGAACAGCGGAGCGTGACGTGCATGGTTGAGAGACCAGAGATGAGATACGAGGGACAAGTGCGCTGGGCACCCACGAACTCCAGACGCCCAAGGACGAGCCAGAGAACCAATCACGGAGGATAGAAAACCGCCATCCACGACACACCCCACGGGATGCTCTCTGTGCTCTCTGATCCGGCCCGTGCTCTTTCACAGAGCGAAAGGCGGCTATTGCGGCATCCCTCTTTCTGCAGAATGCCTCGTCGTTGCAACCGGTGTCGTCGTCAGACTCGGGTGTTCAGAGGTCAGATTCGGATTGATTCTCCCTCAGTTCCGCAGTGAGGCGAAAAAAGCTGACAACGGTCTCTATCTCGATAGAATGAGCGGGAGGAAGCCGAGTTGAAAGAAAGAGCGAGAGCTTTCGGACACGGACGTCCTGCACTTTGACTGCTATTCAAGTGGGGAGACGTCGGATGCGATTCGCGATCGGGCTACTGATTCTAACTGTTCTGAATGTGACGCCCGCTGCGGCCCAATTCAACGCGCGCAGCGAATTGCCTGCTCAAGAAATGCTGGGTCGCTACGGCCTGGAACTCGCCTGGTGGGGTCAGGCCGCCCTCGATCCGGATGAAGACCGCCTCGAGTTCCTGACCGCCGACGAACGGCTCACCTACGTTCAGACCCGCACCGGGCTGCTGTCGGCCTTCACCTCGGAAACCGGGCGTCAGGCTTGGGCCGTTCTGCCGGGACGCCCCCACCAACAGCAGTTCCCCGTCGTCACCAACGACGACCTGGTCGTGTTGCCTGTCGGCATGCGGATGTACGGCATCAACAAGACAAGCGGAGATATCTTGTGGGAGTTGCAACTCGAACATCATCCCTCGACCTCTCCGGAACTTGATGAACAACGGGTCTTTATCGGAAACGCGAAAGGGAGCGTCGTCTGCTACGACCTCAAACGCATCGGCGAGTTGTTTGCTGATGGTGAACTCCCCGAACTTACGTTTCTGGCGGAATTGTGGCACTACCAGACTCCCGGACAGATTCGCTCGGCCCCTGTCTCCGACGGACTGGTTGTGAACATCGCCTGCGAAGCGCGGACACTCTACGCCGTGTCGGCCCAGTTGGCGGAACTGAGGTTTCAAGTCGAGACGTCGGAAACCATCACGACGGCCATGGGGCGCAATCAGGATTCGGTCTTCCTGGCGGCGGGGGACACCCTGATATGTGTGCGACAGATCAACGGTGCGGTTCAGTGGCGGTTCACCGCCGGCGCGCCGATCGAAGAGCCTGCCGTTCCGGTCGGCAACGACGTGTTCGTGAACCCGATCGAGGGAGGTCTGTTCTGTCTGTCGATCACTTCCGGACTGCGTCGTTGGAATCAGCCGGCCGCACGGGCGTTTCTCTCGGCCAGCGCCGAGCATGTTTATGCCGAGGACCAGGTCGGCAACTTGCTGGTTTTGTCCCGCGAAGATGGGGCCTTGGTGGGATCTATTCCGCTGAGGGAGTTTCCGATCCGTATCCGCAACGACCGCACCGACCGCCTCTATCTGGCGAACTCGACGGGACTGGTCATCTGCCTCCGCGAGCAAGGCCGCCCGTATCCGATGTTCCATCGTTTCCCCGAACGGCAACCGATCGTGCCGATCCTGGCACCCGACGAGAGTGCGGCAACCGACGACGCGACCGCCGACCCCGCCAATGCGGAAGCCGCACCGTAACCGATGGGTTGCGAAGATCCTCATGGAACGAGGTCGCCGTGCGCAAGGTGCGTTGGATCTTCGTGAGACCTCTCCTCTCGTGACGGATTGACATGGTCTGACGCTGCCAGGCCAGTTGCTTTCGCCTCGACGCGGCGATTCTGGCTCTGGATTTTCGAACATCACCTGTACGAGGCCGTCGGGTCGGGTAGAATCCAACGAGCGTCACTTGCCTCAGGAGGAAGTATGTATTCGCGCGCCTTAGTCTGGCAGGCGATTCTTGCGACAATCGCCCAGTTGGCCCTCACGGGGACGCTGTGCGCCCAAACCGACGCCATGCGGCGTCAAGAGGTGCTGGCGGCCATCGAGCATGCTCAGGAGTTCCTCCTCGAGAATCAGGGACGAGGCGGAAACTGGAGCACGAACCTCAACGCGCACTCCATCGGCGTCCACTCGCTGGCGATGCTGGCGCTCATCAATTCCGGAATGACACCCGAAGACCCTCCCATCGCCGACGGACTCCGCTGGTTGCGGTCGCAGCCGCTGCCCGATCAGACCTACGACATTTCCATGATGATTATGGCTCTGGCGGCTGCGAAAGACTCGCGCGACGACGGCAAGCTTCGCGACCTGGCTGACCTTCTCGAAGACTCGCAACTTCCCACCGGAGGCTGGGGCTATTCGGGCGGCGGAGGCAACTGGTGGGATAACAGCAATACGCAGTTCGCCGTCCTCGGTCTGCGGGAAGCCGCCCATGCGGGGGTCATCATCGATCGTCAAGTCCTCGAACGCGCCCGCAGGCATTGGATCAACGAACAGTCAGGCAGCGTCGACGCGGCCGGCGGCGCCGGCTGGAACTATCGTGGACGCGTCGGCGGTAACGACTCCGGCAGCATGACGGTCGCCGGCATCGCGTCGATGACGGTTCTCGAAGAACTGCTGCACGACGACAGTCTCGATACCGATCGCGATCACAAGATCCTGTGCTGTCTCGACCTCGATCCGTCGGAGGGGGAGCAGTCGATCGAAGCCGGTATTCGCTGGATCGAGCGTAACTTCACCGTTCGCACGAACCCCGGCGAGAACAGCTGGGTACTCTATTACCTCTACGGGCTGGAACGTGCGGGACGTTTCACCGGCACGCGGTTTTTCGGCGATCATGACTGGTATCGGGAAGGGGCGGATTTTCTCGTCGCCGGCCAGAATCGCGCGGATGGAACCTGGCGCTCCGCTTCAGAGGCCGACCCCGTGGTCGCCACCAGTCTGGCGCTGCTATTCCTTTCAAAGGGGATCGCACCGGTCCTCATCAACAAGATCGAATTTGGTCCGCGCGTCGGGCGACAGAATGCAGTCGATGACGCGGTCTGGAACATCCATCCCCGCGACGCCGCGAATCTCACCGAGTTCGTCAGCACTCGTGACCAGTGGCCGCACACGCTCAATTGGCAATCATTCGATCTGCCGACGGCCTCGGTCGAGGCCGACGGCCTCAACGAAGCGCTGCAAGCTCCGGTCATGTATCTCGCCGGCAGGGGTGACGACTTGAGACACATCTACAACGATGCCAATCAAATCAAGCTGCTCACCGACGCGATTCAACAGGGTGGTTTCCTGTTCGCCGTGGCCAGTTGCGACGGCGAAAACGAGGGGACCGAATTCCTGGACGGAATGATCACCCTGGTCGAACACATGTTCCCCGATGGGGAGTACCAACTCCGCAAGCTTCCCGAGTCACACGACATTTATCGCAGTGAGTTTGTCTTTGGCGCGAACCCTCCCGAGCTGTATGGCGTCGACTTCGGCTGCCGCACCGCCATCGTGGTCGCCCTCGAACCGCATGGCTGCCGTTGGAACAAGTGGCTCCGCGTCGACCCGCTCGGTCGGCATCAGGATGTCACGACGACGATTCAATTGTCGTTGCGACTGGCCGTCAACGTCATCGCGTACGCGACGGGACGCGAACTGCACGACCGGCTGGAAACGCCCGAGATCCTCGGTCAGTTGGATGCGGACCACATCGCCCAGGGCCGGCTGGCCATCGCCCGACTGAGGCACACCGGAGGTTGGGACGCTGCCCCGAACGCCCACCGTCATCTGCTGCTCGCATTGCAGACGACGCTTGGGCTGCAACCCTCGGTCGAGGCTCCGACGATACCGGCCACCGATCCCGAGTTGTTCGACTATCCGATCGTCTACATGCACGGCCGCAAGAACTATCAATTGACGGCCGAAGAACTGGAGAAGCTTCGCGAGTACCTGCAGAACGGCGGCGTGCTGATTGCCGACGCCTGCTGCGGCGCGCCGCAGTTTGATGAAAGCTTCCGCGCGATGGTCGAAGTGCTGCTCGATCAGCCGCTGGCACGCATCCCGATCGATCACGAGATCTACAATCATCCGGTGGGTCACGACATTCGTCAGGTCCAACGACGGATACCGTCACAGGACGCTCAGTCGGCCATCACCGTCGAAGAATCGATTGGTGAACCGATCCTGGAAGGTGTCGCAATCGACGGACGCTACGTCATTCTCTATAGCAAGTACGACCTGAGCTGCGCATTGGAGCAACAGGCCACCAGCGCCTGCGCCGGCTACGACAGCGCCGACGCCGCCCGCATCGCGGTCAACCTCGTCGTGTACGCGCTGTTTCAGTGAGGTTTATCGCCCAGCCGCAGGCGACGCGTCAACCGAAGATGGCATACCGCCTCGACCAGTCCTATCATCTCGGAGATCCATCGATCACATCGTCACAAGGAGTCGTGGTGGGACCATCGACCGGGCTGGGAGTGAAATGAACAGACTGCACACCACCTCGCGTGATGGCATCTCCGAATGGTGCCTGCTGTTGACCGTTGCACTCGTCTGCGTGGGATGCACTGCCGAGTCGACGGACAGCGATTCGGTGACAACGACACACGCCTCCAGGTTGCCCGAAACCACTCAGGCGGGGCGCGCCGAGATCAGTCTCGATGGTGTGACGATCGTTACCATTGACGGCGCATCACAGGCTGCCTCAGATGATGTATCGGTTGCCGGCACCGGATCATCGGCCGACTCTTCCGCGATGCCGATCGATATCACTCGCTACTACAACTCTCGATGTCCCATCATGGCGTCGGTCCAGATGATGCCCAACCCGCACGCCTCACCCAGAATGGCAGTGTGCGACGCTCCATCGGGGATGTCGTCGGGATCGATGAGACCGTTCGATCTCGGTCCAGGAAGCGGCATGATCCCCAATGATCAGTTCCGCGCCCGTAACTGCTGTCGGAACAGGCTGCCCATCGAGAGGCGGGATCGGTCGCTGGGAGGGGCACTCCATACGCAAAGATCGCACGCATTCTGCAAACGGGATCCTTTAATACGTTGGCGTCGGAATCCCGATAGGCCGCCGTCAACGGTCATGGATGAACGCGAACCCATTCCTGAATTCTCGACGATCTATCCGCAGGTCGAATTGATCGCACCGGATCAATGGGCGCAGCAGTCCGACGATGTTGCCGACAACATGCAGAAGTTGATCGGATCACCAATGAAAACGAAGACTACTTCAAGAACGATGGCCATGCGTGCCTTTCGAATGTGTCGTGGTAGTTGTAGGCCGATGCAGCAGTCGTCGGTGATGCATGTTGTTCTGACATTGCGCAAACCGACCACCTCCGGATCTCGCGACCGGTGGAATTCCGGGGAAGATCACGAATGCGGCTGCGACCAGTATCAGACTGAGAATCAGATGGTCCAGTCGCTCCGACTCTGACTGGTTGCGACTTTGCCTTGAACACGGCGGCGACCCCAATCTCCGATGAGGCATCCCACGCACATCAGGATCCACATGACGGCTGTCAGCGTTTCGAGCGACGCTCGAACACGATGGTCTTCCCTGCCGCCTGCAAGGAAGAGGGATGAAAGCATGATTCCCGCGACCACCCAAACGTAAGCATCCCAGGCGCGGGCCTTGCGATTGGTTCGCAGGAAGATGATACCCAACACCACGCATGCCAACACCGTGAGCGCGATGTAGGGATCGAGAGAAGGTCGAGGAAAATCCTCCGGCTGCGGAAACTCACGCATGTCACACCTCGCGGTTGCCTCCATCGTATCGTAAGCAACGCGAACGGACACCTCGTTTAACGAGTGATTCGCCAAATCAGAATCGCGCCTGTCTCTGCGCCAGGTACTCCACCAGTGCCTTGTCGAAGCGCATGCTGGTGTCGAGTTCGACGAAGTCGGCTCGCACGTTGCGGCAGGCGGTGCGGTATTCATCACGCAGGCTCTTAAGGGCGTCGAGATAGTCGGCACGGATCCCCTTGGCGTCGATCAGCTCGTGCTCATCGGTCTCGGGATCGCGCAGATCGACCATGCCGCTGAAGGGGAAGTGGACCTCGGCTTCATCCAGCACATGGAAGACGATCACATCGTGCCCCGCGAAACGCAGCATGCGAATTGCTTCGATGATCGGTCCCGGTTCCGCCAGCAGATCGGAGAAGAGCATCACCAGACTCTTGTGCTTGACCATCGCCGCGAACTTCTTGAGGTTCTTCGCGATCTCGGTCGTTCCGGTCGGCTGAGACTTCGACAGCATCGCCAGAATGTTTGCCAACTGAGTCCGCCGGCTCTTGGCAGGCAGGCTCGACCGAATCTCCTGATCGAACATCATCAGCCCGACGGGATCCTGCTGATGGATCATCATGTAGGCCAGCGCGGCAGCGAGGCAGATCGAGTACTCGAACTTCGTCAACTCCTGCCGATAGGTGTAGGCCATGCTCTCCGACAGGTCCATCAGCAAGTAGCCGGTAATGTTCGTCTCGGCCTGATACTTCTTGATGTAGTAGCGGTCGGTCTTGGCGTAAACGAGCCAGTCGATGTTCTTGGGATCATCCCCCTGTGTGTACCGTCGATGCTCGCTGAACTCGACACTGAAGCCATGAAAAGGTGAGGCGTGCAACCCGCTAAGGAACCCTTCGACAATAAACCTCGCCCGCAAATCGAGCCGGGCAACGGATCGAATCACTTCGGGCTTAAGGTACTGCTCGGAAGAGCGCATGGGGGAAGGCTGGAGACTGAAGTCTGGGCTGAAGGATCGGGGTATTTCTCAGTCTATCGAATCGTGGTACAATCTCGTGTAGAGAATAGACACTTGCCTGAATGAAACGCCATAAAGATGGTACGCGCCATTTACGAAGACAACGTCTTTCGTCCTCCGGTCGAGCCGGTGGATCTGCCGGAGCGTTGCCAGGTGGAGTTCGAACCACGCGTGGTTGGGGACGAACGGATGCCAAGTCTCGACGACGTCTATGCCGTACTGAATGAGCGGTTCGAGTCAGGCGAATCGGACGTGGCGGCTCGGCATAACGAGCATCAGCCTTGAACCACGAGGCTTCAGCGGGTTCTTCCCGAGAGCTGTCACCAGCCAGATTCATCGCCGGCGTGGCGAGAGATCGAGATTGAGAATCCCCCCTCAATACCATGTCAGGGGCATCACTGCCTCTCCTGGTCTTCAATCTGAATCAGGACGTGCGACTCGCTCCATGCTTGCTGCGCCGATTGATCCGGGCGTGAAGAAAATGGTATGCCTGGGTTTTCGCGAGCCATGTCAAAGAATGCCTCCGATCGCTCACGCTGACTCTCCACAACGGCTTCCAAGTCGTCTTGGGCGATGTGTTCAATCTTGCAACACCAAATGATAGGATCCCACTCATCTGCGATGTAATGGTATTCCTCGTCGCGTCCAAGGTAAAAGTCTCCCAGCATGCCCCCGTCAACTGGATACTGCAACAACGCGTAGAACGCGAGATCAGGCGCGACGGTGACGAAAAACAGTCCATCTCGTTGCGGATACGGTGAATCCTCGTCGTCATCATCGCATGGCTCGACATTCGCATCAGCGCTAGCGTCGACCCACGGTGCTGTTGTCAGAGACGAATGCGACTCGCAAAAAGCCTGGACGGCAGCACTCAGAGGAGATACGTGCCCAGATTTCTGGTCGAGACGCAGTGTCCAGTATTCTTCGGGTTCGAGGACGGGGCTCAGCCATTCTGGATCAACAGCGCCCACCGGCGCAACAAGAACACGATCAGACTGTCCTGCCGCGACATAGTGCCAGGTGTCGTCGCGTCCTAGATACCGATGTCGGGATCCATCAGCCGACATACCGACCTTCAAGATTGCACTCAGCAGAAATGGCGGAACGACTTCGTCGAATGTAACGTCTGTTGAAGGGACAATACTCAGCGTTTGTGACTCCGGAGGAAGCGGGCCAGAGTCGTTGGATGAGGAGAAGTCGTTCCCACCGTTTGTGGAGTCCGTCTCGGCGATGTCGCCCCGGTCCTCAGGCTGATTCGATTGTTTGCAACTACAGACCGAGCCCACAACCACAACCACGACAAGAAATTTCCATTTCGTGACATCCATGTCAACAGTCCTTATCCTTGCAAGTGACGCAGAACATCTCGTAGGGGTAAGCTTGATCCGGCCCAACAAGGGGAGTTCCACAAGTGATATAGAATCCTTGTGTTTCGCGAGTTACCTCATTTCCTTCAAGGTCTTTTCCTATTCCGCGACTAACCTGCTCCCAACATCCATTGCCGAGATATGTTGCGAAATCAAATGTCGGCAGCAATCTCCGATTCGTCACTTCCAATCTCTGTTCCGGTGTCTCTGGCGCCAAAAACATTGTCGATGGGTCAATTTCTCCTGTCTCATCATCAATGACGGTCGGTGGGTCGCCGGGCTGGTCACGCGTCCAATTGCTGTTAAGCCCGAAACCCCTCACCTGGAAGATGTGTTTGATTTTGTTGGGCGGACATTCAAAGTGTAGGGCTTGTGGCAACGACCTGAAACACCGTGTTCCGGGCAGATCGACCGGTGGGCAAAACAGCGCAAGTCCTCCCTCTGGCGGGTAATAGACATCACGTCCTTGACCCTGCCGAAGTGCGCACAAACCAATACATCCATCATCAAGCATTCGAATTTCCATTTCCGAGAGCGGGCTATCAGGAGATAAGATGCTCTCCAGCTCGCTTCGAGACATTTCTTGATTCTCTGAACGCGATCCAAATCCGAAACGCGAGCACGGAGTGTGGTCGCGAGTCAATTCAATCAGGCGCTCACTTGCCGCTCGGAGTCGGGTATCTAGTTCTTCGCCTCGGCGCATCCACCTCAACCACTCTTCATAGCCGTCATCAGGCCCCTCCAGTGGGCTGCGGACCTCAGGTTGCTCTCCGGCCCATGCGTCGTGAGCTTCCATGGCTGCGTCGTATTCCTCCTGTGCCGACTCCAATTCTGAAGCAGAATCGTTAACCGGGGCACCAGTGGGATCATTCTGTGCATACAGATTCAACGTCGCCGAAGGCTCTGCCTGCTGCACAAACCTCCCTTGATTGGCCAAGTACTGCAGGTTTCGGATGGAGTAAAAGCCACTGTCGTCGTGATACGCTCCCCGACTGCCTCGCCACAGAAACGGGTTCTGGGTGGTCCCTGACGACGACCGCACGTCGCCGAACGGTTTGTAGGCGTACCGATCGGTCTCCGCCTGGGTGCCGTCGGTCAGCGCCGCGGTCGAGCCGAGCGCGTCGAAGCTGTAGAACGAACTCTCACTCGCACGGCGTTGTGAGACGAGGTTCGCTTGTGGTTTCGGCTGGAGCGTGTACTCGGCCTCGATGGTGCCGACTTCATCGGTTTCTTGCAGCAGCCGCTGGTCGTCCCACAGATAGTTCGTCAGGACGTCCTCAGTCTCCTTCGCGATACGTTGTTCGACACCATTGCGGTTGACCGGCGCCCATGTGGAGGTTGTGAGCGCATTGTCGGGATCCTCGATACGCTTGAGCTGGTTCTCGTAACTCCACGAATAGGTGGTGATGTCTCCCGTGGGGGACATCATCCGCCGCTGGTTGCCGTTGTTGTCGAACGTAAACGTCGTGATGCCGCCGGCATCTTCGCTGCGCCGCATGCGGTTCGCAGCATCGTAGGCATAGGTGGTTCGCACTCCACCTTCATTCTTCACCGTGCGATTACCCGCCGCATCATAAGAGTACGTGGTGATCATCCCAGGCCTCTGCGTTCGTGATTACTTGGATTGAGGCAACGTCGACAGGAGGTTGATGCCCGCCGCCGTCTCTCCAAAGAGGGGTAAAAACAGCCCGCACGAAGAGAAGTGAAGATTCGATCCTACCCCAGCCATTCGGCCGAGCAAGTGGATTCTGACAGTTTTGACGATCTTGCGGATTACCGAAGCGTCCGAAAACCGCTCACAGAGGCAGTCATCCCCTTTCCTTCGGCCGGTGGTCTACAGCCTTCAGCCTCTCTCTACGCCCGGAAGTCGGCGGGGTCCTCATTTTCCAGCGGATGCGCGGCTTCGGGGGTTTCGGGGCTGTCGGTGTCGAACCAGGCGTCCTGGAAGACGATGCGTTCCTTCAGTTCCATCGCGCGGTTCGCGGTGAGGGCCATGATCGCATCGGCCATCGCGATCGGGCCGCTGCAACGCAGCACGCTCTCGGCATTCTGGCCGACGATCCCTTCGCGAATGCAGTAACAGAAGTGTTCCATCTCTTCGGTGTAACCACGACTGACGCCGGCCGCCCAATCAGTGCCGCCCGTTGACGCCTGGGCCGATCCCGAGGTCGTCTCATAGGCCTGCAGCACCGGTCCGGCACCTCCCTGTCCCTGCACGACCCAGAGGCGTTGATCGGGGCCGCCCCCTTCACTGCCGCGGCCATTCTCTTTGTAGAGGAAGGCCTCCTGCTCGCGGCTGACGATCAACGTTCCCCGGCTGCCAAGCACGGTCTCTCCGTAAGGCTGGAAGCTGTTCGTGTTGATCGATGAATAGGTCGCGATCGCGATGTCTCTCGGGTTCGTCTCTTTGTTGTAATGCGGCCCAGGGAATTCGTAGGTCACGTAAACATGGTCGTCGATATCGCGGGGATCCTCGAACTTGTCTTCTGATCCCACTCCTTCGACGCCGTAGAAATTGCGACCGCCGTAGCCCTGGACGGCCAAAGGATGCTGATGACCATAGAAGATGCTGCAGGCATCCATCTGATGGCTGCCAAGCTCGGCCATAATGCCGCCGCCGGTCGACTTGAAGAGCCTCCAGCGAACGAGCTCTTCGATGTCTTGGTAGCCGTATTGTTGAACCGATTCGATCAGTGCGGCATCGGCCTTGTCGGCATTGGGGATCGACTTATTCCACTGATCGCTGTTGGGAAAGCTGTTGTTGCGATGCCATTGGGCGCTGATGAACTTGATGTCTCCGAGCGCGCCGCTGGAGCAGATCGAAGCGGCGTTGTCGTAGAGTACGCTGTAATGACGTTGGTGTCCGACAGCCAACAGCAAGTTCTTCTCGCGTGCCTTGCGGATCATCTCCTTGCATTGGCGGATGTTGTGGGCCATCAGCTTTTCGGTCAGCACATGCAGTCCGGCATCCATCGCCGCCAGCGCAATGGGAGCGTGCTGATTGAGCGGGACGGCGATCACGACCGCTTCGATGCCGAGTTCGCCGGCCTTCTCGATGAGGTCCAAATGGTTATTGAACTGTTTGACTTTCGAAGCGCGTTCGGCTCCGAGTTTCTTGACCAGCCCGATACGGGCGTCGTTCGCTTCCCCCTGCATCGTCACTCGTCGACTCGATGGCCGGAGATCGGCGACGGCAACAACATCCATATAATTCATGGGATGCTGTGTGAGGAGCACGTTCCCTTCATCGCCGGTGCCGATGAATCCCACGCGGACGGGATCCCCCTGCAACTCGCGATAGCCGAAGTAGAAGGCCCCGAGTCCGACCGCGCCGGCTCCTGCTCCCTTAAGGAAGTCGCGCCGGCTGAGACTGATGGTGGTCGAAAAGTTCTCGCGCCCGACCTGTTTCTGGGCTTCTGTCAGCGTCATTGTCATGGCAACACCTTCGTAGGGAATTCTTCAACCGATTGAGGCTGGTCGCATCGGATCAATAAGTCATTGCTGTGAATGTTCTTCCAAGTACATTTATAGCGGTCTGGAGTCCGGGATTCAAAACGATTCGGTCGGGAAGGCGACTTCGGTCACTTTCGTTTGCGGATACCGTGCCGTTCCGTTGCTCAGCGGAGACCGGTGCAAGCGGCACCGGGTTGGGGGAGCAAACTCGACGAATGGAACCCACGGGTGTCGTCACCCCTGGACTCGTCTCGATTACGGAAGGCGGGGAAATGCCTTCGGAGTTGTGCTTTGCGACCAGTCGACGCCTGGAGTGCGACCATCGCTCGACAGGAGTGAATCCTCCTCGTCGTTCATGCGGAGCACGAGCTATTCGACGCGTCCAAGCCGCAATCAGCTGATTCGTGCGTTCGTTTGGGAACTCGTCACTGGCAAGTCAATAATGCCATCCGACGACGTTTCGATTCGTCCTGAGGCACCCTTTACACAGCGAGCGTCGTCTTCCGCTTCCGTTGCCAGCTGTAGCCGATCATTCCGAGACTGGCCATGCCGAGCAGGGCGAGGGTAGAGGGTTCGGGTACGGACGAAACACCGTCAAAGGCAGTCACCAACCCCAATGTGTCACCAAGACCAGTGCCCGAATTGACATTGAAGCTGAGGACTCGCGATATGGAGTCGCTACTAGTTTGAACCGCGTCAAATTGCGTCGTGCCGACACCGCCAAAGTTACGAACATCAAGTAGCAGATTGCCTTGCGACGGGTCATAAAAGAATGGTGTCGAGAGGTTGACCACGATGTCAAATGCGCGGGTATTCCCGGAGCCGGGAGCATCTGTACTGGAGAGACTAAGCGATCCAGAAAACACGCTCGTGTTGTCGCTACCAACATTGCTTGCAAACGTCGTACTCAACCCGTCTGGCCCATTGCTCGTTGTTGACAGGTCGATCTGGATGTTCGGGATCGTCGAACTGAATGCACTCCCGGTGAAAGAATCGGGCCGGAACAGAATCGTATTGATCAGCAAAGAGCCACTGAACTCAGAAGCGGCATACACCTGTTGATATCGCATCGTGTCACCATTCGAGCGATTGAATGGAAAAGCGTTGTTTGCGTTGCCCTCCACACTAGCGAGGTCTCCCGGAACAACCATCGCAGCTGAAGCACTCGAACAGCAAATGGTGAGAGCTACTAAAGACGTCACTACTGGGGATAGGTCGGCTGTGGCCCGCATGTTGAAACCTTTCATCAGGCTACAAGATCGCATATATGTGAAGACAGTCTAGCCAACGTAGCGGTGTGGAATTCGGTTGTCAATCATTGAGCCGGACTGCCACGATGTCCAGCTAGTAGAGTGTGACAGCATCAGTGCGAGACGCGTTTAGCTGGGACGAATGGAACCCACGGGTGTCGTCACCCCTGGACTCGTCTCGATTACGGAAGGCGGGGAAACGCCTTCGGAGTCGTGCTTTGCGACCAGTCGACGCCTGGAGTGCGACCATCGCTCGACAGGAGTGAATCCTCCTCGTCGTTCATGCGGAGCACGAAATCCGAGGCGGGAATCGCCGACCAGGCTCCCGTGATACTTTCGGGCAGCAGCGAGGCCTGCAAAGGCTGGTCGTCGGCATCGGGCCAGTAATTCTGCCACTCGCGCTGCGACCAGGTCTTGTACGCGACAACCGTGGAGAAGGGGGCGTCGATCTCCCACCAGGGGCCGGCAACGCGAATGTGGTTGATGAACCCGCGCCACTCGAGCAGATTGATCAGTTCGTCCATCTCCTTGCCTCCAGACATTGCGATCACGGGTTCGGCGGGCGAAGTGATCGCAACCACGCAGTCATCGACATCGAACCGCACATGCGGCATGCGAGACTCCATGGGAGCATCGAGGTTGAGCAGGTTGTGCCCCAGCAGGCAGGTGCAATGGTCGAGTTCGATGCGGCATTCGGTCCCGTCGGTGCGCTGATCCATCCGCGCCAGACTGGATCCTTCGATCTGGAGGAAGTGCTCGCTAACGGCAAACGCCGTTTCATGAATGCGGGCGTCGAGAGACGACTCGGAATGATTGACAAGAAAGCTGCCTCGTCCGCGGATGAGTGAATGCGAAAGATCGATCCTTAAGACGTCGGCGGCCATCATCTCCATGCGTTCCGCCGAACTGGGAAGCGGAATGTCGATGAATTGAGCCGGCGCGCCTGCCGAGTTGACGAGCGTCAGTGTCACCTCGCTGAGGGTCAACTCACGCGATCGAATCAGCGAGAAGAGCGACGTGATCGATCCATTCGGCGCGCGAACGACGACATCGACGCCCGCCATCGTCAACGCGCCGTCAATCACCTCGATGCAATTCCACGCGGACGTCGACGGCGCGCCTTGCACGGGAACGAACTCGATGACGGGCCTCGCGCCGCGGCTGGCTTGGATCCGCAATCGCTTCTGCACAATTCGAATCGGAGACTCACGCATCGGCGCGCTGCCGCTGGCAGAGACTTCGATCACCGAGTTGTCCGGTGCCTCGACGCAGGCCGCCTCCAATGTGGGATAGACCCCGACACGCGCACCGGTCGGCCCCCTGACCGTAAACCGGTTTTCGCTGGTCGAGGGCACTGTCGCACTCGGCGACTCCGTCTCCATCGGACTGATGGTGGCCGGCGACTCCGGAAGCGGACTGCCGATCGAATTGGGACGAGTGTTGTTCGCGGCAAATCCTTGAATCGCCTCGATGCTGCCGCTGGAAATTCCCTGGCCCAGCGCGCCGGTGGCCGCGGACGTGATGGAGCCTTGATGGATTGTCGGCTGCGATACGGTCGCTGGATGTCCCCCAGGATCGAACGTGTCCACCTGGGTCAACGGAACTTCGTATGGAATGCGATCATTCGCGGAAGTGTCCGTCGGGACGATCCCGACCCGGTATTCGACTGGCGAGGCCGTTCCGCTCAGTTCCGGTTGCCCGGTGGCGGTCGCGTTCGTTGCAGTGTTCTCTGTTACCGCCGAATCGTTCCGGCTGGATCCGTTTCGTGAATTGAACTGTTCCCACGGAATGCGATCAATCGAAATCGCAATCAGCAGCAGGAAGGCGAAGGTCATCAGCCAGCCGCGGTTCTGGTCCCAGAAACTGGGGCGGTCGAACAACGGGGTCACCCAGACGGGCGACTCCGGCGCGCTGGCCCGAAGGCCCATCGACTGCGCGATCGCAACCAGATCTTGAATGAGCGGGTCTGGCGAGGGATATCGCTCGTCGGGCAAGCTGGCCATCATCCGCTGGACGACGCGGGCCAGTTGCGGCGAAACGCTCGGGTTCTTGAGAGACGGATCAGGCGGGCGCGAGCCATGATGCTCGATCACCTTCTCGAACATTGTCCCCTGCGGGAATGGGGGCTCGCCGGTCAACATGTGATACAGCGTGCAGCCCAGCGAATAGATGTCGCTGCGGATATCGACCAGTCGGGGATCGCGGGCCTGCTCGGGAGAGATGTAGTCGAACGTGCCGAGCGCCGTGCCGGCCACGGTGATTTCATCGCCATCACCGGCGGCGGCTTGTGTCCTCGCCAGTCCCAGGTCGACCAACTTCGCGCGTCCGGTGGCGGAGACAACGATGTTCGATGGCTTGATGTCGCGATGCACGACGCCTGCCGCCGCCGTGTGACGCAGCGCGAGCGCGATCTGCAACGTGTAGTTGACCGCTTCTTCCGCCGACAACTTGCCGCGAATGTGGAGGAACTCGCGAATGTTCGTACCCGTCACGAACTCGAACGCGATGAATTGCAGACCCTGATCTTCGCCGATGAAGAAGACGCGGGCGATGTTTTCGTGATCGAGTCGGGCCGCTGCTCGTGCCTCATTCAAGAAACGCTGCACCGAAGCCGGGTCGCGCGACTGATTCGGCGCGAGCACCTTAAGGGCCACGATCCGGTTGAGGCGCTGGTCGATGGCGCGAAAGACCGCTCCCATCCCACCGCGGCCGATCTGCTCTTCGATTACGAAATGACCCAGCCTCGTGCCGGCGACAGGCTCGGCATCATGACTGACTTCAGGAAAGAGCTTGCGGTCCAACGGGACATGCACCGAGGAATCTCGCGAAACGCGGTCCTTTCCAGCGCGAATCGACGGCATCGGACGTTGGATATCGTCCGCAGCAGAGAGGATCGAAGATGTCGGTTCCATACCGGGCATCAGGGATTCACCGTGACTGTCGAATTGCCGTTAATGAGCGCAAACCACGCAAGAAGTGCCGACTATGTTATTCTACGTCGACGCCAAGACACCGACTGGCCCCTGATCACGTGGGAACCGGCCCTTTCTCAGGAATGGCTCGAACGAGCCGATCGAAATGATAGATTGGTCACAATAGATTAGCCGGGAAGGTGACGATCTCAATACGAAATCCAGCCTTGCCTCATAAATCCTTGCGAAGAAATGCCTTGCAACGTACAGGCACGATTCAGGGAAGCGTCTCGCGACTCCCCTGATCATGGACTGCATGATCCCCACGAATGTTCGACGAAATCGCAACCACGCGGGGCATTTTCTCGGAATGAGCGCGACTCCTGAAAGCACGCAATCGCACTTCCTTTTTCGGTTCGTCCCCCCTCGTGGTTTACAAGTTGTTAATGAATCAGTGAAATCTGATCGTTGCTTCGTCCCAACCACGATCGACCTCAATTCTGCTGATGACCTATCCCATTCTCGCCGCTGGTGGCAGTGTCTCGGCTCTGGCGGTCTTCGGACTCTACGTCTTTGGAGTCTTCGTCCTCGCCTGGTTCGCCAACAAGCTTCTCTCCGAACGCGAGTTTCTCAGTGAGTACTTCCTCGGCAGCCGGAGCCTGGGAACCTGGGCCTTCGCCCTCACCTACGCGGCCACCAGTGCATCCGGAGGTTCGTTTACCGGGTTCCCTTCGAAGATCTATTCACACGGTTGGATCCTCGCGGTCTGGATCGCGAGTTACATGGTGGTGCCGATCTGCTCGATGGGGATCTTCGGCAAGCGGATCAATCAAGTCGCTCGTAAGTCGGGAGCGATCACCGTTCCCGATGTGCTGCGCGACCGCTTCGATTCGCGCGCCCTGGGGCTGCTCGCCTCGTTGCTGATTGTCTTCTTTATCTCGTTCAATCTTGTCGCGCAGTTCAAGGCCGGGGCCGTCATCCTGAAGGCACTGATCAACGATGTCGAAGTCTTTCAGGAGACCGCCCACGCCGCCGACCAGATGATCTCCAGCATGGGAGGACTGACTGACTCCGAAGGACAACCGATCGACGGAGCCTATCTGCTCTGTCTGATGTTCTTCGGCATCACGGTGATTTTCTACACGACATACGGCGGCTTTCATGCCGTCGTCTGGACCGATGTGATGCAGGGGATCGTGATGGTCCTCGGCGTGCTCATCATGTTGCCCCTCACGTTGATTGCCATCGGCGGATTGGGAAATGCCACGCGCGAGATGGCCGACCTGCAACCTCCGCGGCCGGTGTTGCTCTGTCTGGCGCGCGCGGCACCGGCTGAAGATGCGCATCGCGTCCCGAGCAGTTCTTACGTCAGACTCGAACAAGCCGCCGGGGAACCGCCGCGCATCTTCCGACTGAGTCAGAATGCCGACATCGCCGCCGGCGCGCGGGAGGTGTGCGAAGTGAAGGCTCTCGAGATCGTGACGCCTTCGGTCATCACGCGACTACTCGAAGGAGACTACCCCGCTGAGTTCGCCGCCATTCAAGTGTCGGCTGTCGTCGACGATGCTCCCTATGCGTATGGGGCGAGCGAGGGGCAGGAAGGTGCGTACGTCACCGGTCCCGGCCCCGATCGCACGTCGGAACGTGGGTTCCTGCCGCTGGGGGTGGCAATTTCGTTCTTCTTTATGTGGGCTATTTCCGGGGCAGGACAACCTCAGCACATGGTGCGGTTGATGGCGTTCAAGGACACCAGGACGCTGCGGCAGGGGATCATCACGGTCACGCTCTATTACTCGGCGATCTATTTTCCATTGATCATCATCTTCTGCTGCGCACGGATTCTGCTCCCTGGTCTCGACCATCAACCCGACAGCGTCATGCCCGAGATGATCGTCTTTCTCACGAAGAACTTTCACGTTGCCTGGCTCGCGGGTCTGTTGATCGCCGCGCCGTTCGCCGCCGTCATGTCGACTGTCGACAGTTTTCTGCTGATGATCTCCTCCGGCATCGTCCGCGATATCTATCAGCGCAACATCAATCCCGATGCGACCGAGAAGCAACTCAAACGACTGAGCTACATGGTCACATTGATCGTGGGCACGATCGCTTTGATCGGGGCCATCAACCCGCCGAAGTTCTTGCAGGACATCATCGTCTACGTCGGCAGCGGACTCGCGGCTTGCTTCCTGATGCCGATGGCCTCGGCTCTCTTCTGGCCCCGCTCCAACAAGGAAGGTTGCCTCGCCGGCATGATCGGGGGCTTTCTGATTCATCTTAGTCTCTACGTCGCCGGCATCTGGGTGAACGGCTCGTTCTTCCGCCCGATGTCGGTCGTCAGTCTCGATCCCGTCGTCATCGGCCTCGTCGCTTCACTTCTGGCTACCTACGTCGGCACAATGGTCACGCCCCCTCCGCCGGAACATCTGGTCCGCAAATACTTCTGCAAGGATGGCGACCAATCCGATTCCTCCCCTTCTGGAACACCATCATGAAAACCGTCCTCGCCACGTTTGTCGTGTTCGCGTTTGCAACTCTGGCTCAGGCTGATGATCCGACGATCATCAATGTCTGGCCGGGTGAGGCTCCCGGTGAGCCCGATGGCATCGGTGAAGAAGAGAACCTCCCGCCGCGCGATGGCGAACTTCCCACGCTGCGCTTGACGAACGTCACCGTGCCGACCCTTGAGATCTATCGTCCCAGTCCCGATGTCGATACGGGGGCAGCGATCGTCATCTGTCCCGGCGGCGGACACTACGTCCTCGCATACGACAAAGAAGGGACCGAAGTCGCTGAATGGCTGAGTGCCATCGGCGTGACCGGCATCGTGCTCAAATATCGTGTTCCCGCTCGCGAGCAGGACCGCCGCTATCGGGCCGCCGTTCAGGATGCTCAAAGAGCGATGCGCGTCGTGCGAGCGCATGCTCACGAGTGGCAGATCGATCCCGAGCGCATCGGCATCCTCGGCTTTTCCGCCGGCGGCGAGACGGCTGCCCTCACTTGCCTCTTTCATGACCAGCCCCAATACGAGGCCGTCGATGAAATGGATGAAGCCTCGGCCCGGCCCGACTTCGCCGCTCTGATCTATACCGGCGGTCTCTACGATCCCGACACGGGAGCACTCAGGGATTATGTGCAGGTGAATGAATCGACGCCTCCGATGTTCTTCGCGCATGCGATCGACGACAACGTTCATCCCGAAAACAGCATTCTGATGTGCCTGGCTCTCAAGCAGGCCGGCATCCCCGCCGAGATGCACATCTACGGTTCGGGCGGTCACGGCTTTGGCATGCGATCATCTTCTTCGCCGTCGTCGACGTGGCCCGATCGTTGTGAAGCCTGGCTTCACACGATCGGCGTATTGAGCCATCAGGCGGAGTAAGAGGTCACGTCCGAGAGCGGACACAACGATGTCAACCAACGCACAACTCGCGCGCATCGCCGACTGGCTGCACGATTCCCCCTGCAACGTCGCCTTCACCGGGGCGGGAATCTCGACGGAGAGCGGCATCCCCGACTTTCGCTCTCCCGGCGGAATCTGGGAGAAAGTGCAGCCGGTCTACTTTCAAGACTTCCTCGCGTCGGCCGAGGCCCGCTACGAATACTGGCGGCAAAAGTGCACTGGATACCGAGAGTACGCCGGGGCCGTGCCCAACGCGGCTCATCAGGTGTTGGCGAAATGGGAGTCAGAAGGGAAGCTGCTGGGAGTCATCACGCAGAACATCGATGGACTGCATCAGCTCGCGGGGAGCCGACGCGTCTGGGAACTGCACGGCACCGCGCGGCAAATCGGCTGCCTGAGTTGCGAGGCCCGCTTCGACACCGAACCTTTCGTGGAAGAGTTCCTCACGCACGATGCCGTCCCTGCATGCCCGAAGTGCGGCGGGCTGCTCAAGCATGCCACGGTTTCGTTCGGACAGATTCTTCCCGAAGACGTTGTCGCCGCCGCGACGGAGTCGGCCACTTGGGCCAAGGTGCTGCTGGTGCTCGGTTCGTCGCTGGTCGTCTATCCGGCGGCCACGCTGCCGGAGATCGCCAAACGCCACGGGGCGCGACTGGTCATCATCAACCGCGATCCGACACCGCTCGATGACGTCGCCGACGAAGTCATCCACGCCAATCTGGGCGAGACGATGTCGGCCATTGATCAGTTGATGACCGGCCATGCCGTGTGATCGGTCGTCGTTTCGATTCGAGGATCACTCTCACGGATCGATAAAGCCCCACTGAATGCTCGGGGCCATTGCCTGCCAGAGCGTGATCGATGCCATCGAGTCGAACTGACCGATCACCAGCACCGACTTCAGATTCGGCATCCGCTTGAGATGCATCAACCCCGGCATCTGGGCGGACAGGTTGGCTTCGATGAGTTTAGCGTTCACCTGATCCGAGGCACCAGGCTCCGATTGTTCGCCCGGCTGCTGAGTTTCTTCCAGTGGTTGCCCTTCGCTTGAAGGATCGCCGGAATCGTCACATGAACCCGGCGACTCTCGTCCTTCCAAGTCCACGTCTTCACCGGGTTGAGGACTCTGAGGTTGCGGCACTTGCCGAATCACTCTTGCGGTGTAGCCTTCGCCGTCTGCCTCAATGGTAAAATATGTGCGGCGTATCTGCTCTGGAGTTCGATCGGCGTAACCCCTTTCCATCTCCGCAAACTTCGCCTCCGTCTCTTCGGGCAAGGAATAGTGAATTGCCCCCTCGCTGGCATCAATGCCAGCTCTTTCAAAGAGCGTTCTGTCGAACTCCATAATTGCTGGGGGTCTAAACACGAAATGAGGTTGCGATTCTCCTTCTTCAACAGCGACCTCGCGCGTTACTGGGGTCGACGACATTCCTGACATGACGACCATCTTCTCGTCAAGCAGCACCCCCAATTCAATTCCGAAGTAATCCAACTGCTTTGCGTACTCATCAATGTTGTCATGATCGAAGCGGACGAACCACCTCTCGTCAATGTGGCTGAGTTCGCGGCCCGAAAACACAGTGCCTCTCTGCGGACCGTCGCCTGTCACCTCAGGCGTCGACGAACCATCATCCTGTGGCTGGCCTTCCTCCCCAGAACCAGCAGGATCATCACACGATCCCGGCGCCCCCCCCTGTTGCGAGTTTCCTTCTTCTCCCGAGCCCGACTGATCAGATTCACCAGGCTGCTGTTCTTCCGGCTCAGGCTGCTCCGATGCCGGAAAGATCTGATTGAGCTCCCGTTGATAAATCTCCTGCAGCATCGGCTGCGTGAGTTGCTGCAGCATGGGATCGGCCTGGAACACGACGCCGACTTGATTGGGGGAGAGCGTCAGGCTCTCGATCACCGACGACTCCAATGCCGCGAGGCCGTCGCCGGTGATTTGCGTCTGGCCGATCGACAATGACTTGAGGTTCGGCAGCGTGGCCAGTTGCGAAAGACCTTCATCCGAGATGTCGGTCCCCCAGAGGGAGAGGGTTTCGAGTTCCTTCAGCTCGACGAGCGTCGCGACCGAAGCATCGGTAATGCGGGTCTGTGTCATCCAGTTGCGATTGAGAATCAACGACTTCAGATGGGGCATCGCTGACAACGCCACCAGCCCGGCATCGGAGACCTGCGTGTAGGTAAGGTCGAGTTGCTCAAGCTGTGTCAACGTGACCAGTTCCGCAATCGAGGCATCGTCGATCTGGCAGTTGTACAGATCGAGACTGGTGAGCCCCGTGAGCTTCGCGATGTTCCGCGCCCCGGTGACCGTGATCGCCAAATCCTGCGGCAGCTTGAGATGCGTCAGGTTCGACAGTTCACCGATCGCTTCGAGATCCATCAACCGGAGCGGTGTGCCGAGTTCCAGACCCGTCAACCCGCTGACGTGTTCCAGTCTCGGAATCTGTCCCGACAGACCCTCGCCGAAGAGTCTTAACGTCTCGATCGATCCCACGTGCCGCAGACCTTCGACGATGGCTCCATCGAACCGTGCTCCGGCCAGCGTGACGGTGCCGTAGTGGCCTCCCGCCATGATTTGAATTGTTTCCGGCGAGACATCGTTCTCGGCGAAGTAGATGTCGGGCAGTTCAACCGCTGACGCCGGCTCATCGGCAACGGGCGCGTCGACGACACCACCATCGTCCGCGACAAGACCATTCTCGTTCAACGGATGCGCCGGAGACGTCGTCGCCGAGACGTCGTCGTTCATCTCGCCCCACAGATACCAGTGCGGATAGACGTAGACCCAATGCGCGTGCGGCAGTCCGGTGTGTTCTTTGTACTCGGTTCCTTCCCACCAGCCGAAGTCGCGGAAGTTGCCATACGTCTCGAAGTCGTCGGGGACTTCGAGCTTGTCGAGCAGGTTCGAGTACTTGCCTCCGCACGTCGCCCGCTCGCGAGCCGTTGTCGAGTCGAGCGACACCGGCTGCGGCGTGTTGTCGATGCCATGCTGCCTGTACCAAAGGTCGCGAGTCTGCTGAGCCAGTGTGACGAACTCGGCCCTGCGGCCATCGACATCGTCGCCCTGTGCCCCCTGAGCGATCTCGATCACCGCGCCCCACGAAATGTCGCCGCGATGGGGTGAGTTGCGAACCAGCATGCCATACCCGGCCACTGCCGTCGCCCAATGGAAGTCGCGCGTGGGAGCCGTCATCCGATGGTCGCGATCGTCCACGGGGAAGTCGAGACGCACCGATTCGTCAGCCGTCGGCTGCTTGTAACGCACCTTCACAACGCACAACTCGTGTTGCACATCAGCCGGGACGACCACCTGTTCAAGATGATCGACTTGCCACGCGACGGAGACGATTGGCTCTTCACCGAGTTGATTGAGAAACTCCATGACCTGGTTGTGCGATTCGCGTGTCGTATCGATTTCGATCTCGCCCGAATCTTGCAACTCGATATGAACAATCGATTTGCCCATTAACTCGCTGAGTGTGTCGATCGTCGCGTCTTCTTCGAGAACGCTCAGCCGATAAAATCGAGGGAACGTCACTGGTTCGAGTCCGTCTTCCGTCCGTGCGCGTTCAGGAGTTCGCTCGGAAGGCACTTCAAACTCCACTTCATCAACCCGCTGATACCGCAGCGGATCGACACTGGGCTGAATCTCTCCGATCGCCGAACCGGGGACGATCTCGAACAACGCCGTCACCGTATGGCCGGCACCAATGTCGCCGGCATCGACGCGGTCGTTGTTAAAGTCCTCGGCGGCCAGCACGCGGTTCTCGTACCCGATCAGCCGGTACCCACGCACGAGCAGCGGATTGAACTCGACCTGCAGCTTCACATCCTTCGCCACGGTGTAGAGCGTGCCGGTCAGTTCATCGAGCAGCTTGCGACGCGCCTGACGGATGCCGTCGATGTAGGCGTACTGCCCGTTGCCATGGTCGGCGATGGCTTCGAGCTTGGAGTCCTGCAGGTTCCCTTCACCGAACCCGAAGATGCTCAAGAAGACGCCGGTGTCTCGCTTCTGTTCGATGAGCTGCACCATTGCATCGTCACTGCTTTCGCCGACATTGAAGTCACCATCGGTGCAGAGGATGACCCGGTTCTGCCCTTCGCGAATGAAGTTCGTCGTGGCGACTTCGTAGGCAAGTTCGAGTCCACCCTCGCCGTTCGTCGAACCTTCGGCGGTCAGCGAATCGATCACGGCAATCGCTTCGTCTCGCCGATCACCGGTAATGCTTTGCAACGCCACCTGAGCATTGTCGCGATAGGTGACGATCGCCAGCCGATCGTTCTCGGTCATCTGATCGAGCAGCAGTTTGAGAGACTCCTGCACCAGCGGAAGTTTGTCGGCATCCGACATCGAGCCGGAGACGTCAATCAGAAAGACGAGCGAGGTCGCGGGACGGGCATCGAGATCGATATCGCGGGCCTGCATGCCGACCCGCATCAGACGATGCGTCGGCTCCCACGGACACGCGGCCACTTCCATCGTCACCGAAAAGGGATCGTTCCCTTCGGGTTGCGGATAGTCGTAGGTGAACGAGTTCAGTAGCTCTTCAATGCGCACGGCATCGGCCGGGGGCCATTGACCCCCTTCGATGAACCGTCGGACGTTCGAGTACGAAGCCGTGTCGACATCGATGCCGAGCGTCGCCAACGGTTCTTCCATCGGCGACTTGAACGGGTTCTCAACGATCGGTGCATACGACTCGGTATTGGTGCCAAAGTCGAGAGCCCAGGTACCGTCGTCCCATGAGAGTTCCTGACTGCTCCAACCGAGAGATGGACGACCGCCACGACCACCAATGGATCTCCCACCCGATTGCAGTTCTCGCAGGGCGATCGCCTCGGCTTCTTCGTAGGCCTCCGGTCGGCCTCGAACGCCCCGTTCCATGAGCGAGTAAATTCGATCGACTCGTAGTTCAAGGTCTTCACGTCGTCCAAGAAACTGCACATCATCAGACATGTATTGGACTGACGGCAGCAAACCGAGCTGCGACAGGTCTTCGGCTACGTAAGAGTAGCCGTGCGGAAGGCCTCCGCCCCCCATGCCACCGGCCTGGCCTTGCTCCAGATCGTGCAGTTGAAACCGAAACGCCGAGTTGTAGAAGTCGGGCATCTGCTCCCCCTGTCCGGATTGCCCATTGCCAGATTGATCGCCGAAGTCTTGCGCCCCCAAGAGTGATTCATTCAGTTGCCGCACGTCGAGCGGGAGGTCGGAAAAGCCCCCCGAGGGCATCGCGTAATAGGGATAGGTCGTCGGTGCCGACTCCAAGTACAAATCGTATTGGTCAGGCTGCGCCACATAGGACGACAGCGGTGTGATCCCCCGGCCAAATCGGTCCATCGGCACCGGAGTCGATCCAGCGGAAGGAGCCGCGAAACGCCTGCGATACCGAGTCTCCGCCACGCCGGAGTCGAAGTAACTGCGTTGCTCGCCATCGAAGCGGCCATTGGTGTTCTGACTTTCCCAAAACACATCGAGACCGTCGGTACTCGTAGCGAGGGACGAAGGATCGACTCCCTGCATTCGCACCAGCGGAGTCGTTCCTCTGAAGTTCAGTTGAGGCCGTTCCGCAAGCTCCCCCGTCAAGTCCTCGATGCGAGAGAGCCGGTCGTGTTCGTACCAATTCTCTCCCAACTGTTCGTAGTCGACTTCGGCTTCCCACTCCGTGCGAGACAGGTCTTCCAGGGTGAAGCTGACAACCTGGTCGGCCGTCCCATCTCCGTTGGCGTCGATAAATGTCACGCCCTGATTCGACGCATTGTCGAAGTCGCTTTCGAGAGCTTTGTAGTAGACGAAGTGACCGATCACGACGTCGCCGTCCAGCGTTTCCATCAAACCGAAGTTCGTGGCACCATCGGCTTCGCGCATTGCCAAAGCGATCTGGGGAATCGCAAGCGCATCGATCGCCAGTTCCCGTGAATCGGTAAATGCCACCGTCGTTTCGCGGTCGACCGATTGCGGACCGAGCGGGACCGTGGCTGCTGTCACGATGAGCAGCAGGCACGCCGTCAGCACGGCCGCGGTCGCGATCAAGGCCCAGCGCGGATCGACGGCTTTCTCACCCGGCGACGCTTCGATCACCACCGGACGACTGTCGGTCTGATGAGTCGGCTTCCTCCCCCGCTGTCGCGCCAGTTCCATGATGCGCGCCCGTTGCTGATCGGTCAGCTTGGGAGTCGGCTCGGACTGCAACGCCGCGAAGACCAGCGAAGCCGCCTCGCGAATGGCGCGTGCTTCCTGCTGCAGATCGGCTGATTCCGCCACCTTTCGTTCCCAGGCGACGCGATCGGCCTCCGGCAGTTCGCCGAGGACGAACGCCGTCAATTGGGCGTCGATCTCGTGTTCGGACAGATCGGAGTTCTCGTGCGATGAGGGATGCTTGGACATCACTCCACCTTTGCAGAATGTTCAAAACGGGGCCAACCACCTGACTAACGGTTCGCGGCACACGCATCTTAGATGGTGAGCCCCTCTCCTGCCCCGGAATTCTCCTAACACCCCCGCCTCGGCGGCCAGTTCCCACCAATCGTTGCGGGAAGTCCTGGCCTCCGTATCTAAGGGTTGCTCTTGAAAAGCACGAACAGATAGCCGAGAGCGGGCAACAGGAAGACCGCACCGGTCGCGATGACGGCGAGCATCATCCAGAGGACATTGTCAGGCGACTTGGCGACACTTTCGGTGATGTGCGGCGGAATGATGACCGGGTATTGCGAAATTCCCCAGCCCCAGACGACGGAGGCCACCGCTCCAGAAGCAGCGATCACGGCGCGCGTGCAGTTGACGCGCCAAACTTCGACGAGTGAACCAATTCCACAGACCAGAGAGACGATGACCAGAGGCCAGCCGCGAGAGACGAAGCCGGCGGCGAGTGTCGGGGCGTCGAGCCAGACCATCATCAGGCCGCCAAACGACAGCAGCCCTATCCAGAGACCGGTCGAAAGCGAACGCTGACGCCAAAGCTTCTTCAACTCTTCGTCATCGGCTTGATCGGCCTCACGAAGCAGATAGACGGCTGCGAGGTACGCGCACATGCCGACTGAATAGAAACCGGTGAAGACCGCCAGTGACGACATCCAACCCGTGAGATCGTCGGCTTCGAATTGTCCATTCGCCGTGATGGCGAGGTTGCCCGACGCGACGGCACCCGCACTTGCGCCGAGAAACAACGGAGTGGCTGTTGATGCGATGGCAAAGACCGCTTCCCACATGCGGCGCTCGCGTTCTGGACCGCGCGTGTAAGAGCGAAACGCATAACCGGCTCCGCGAAAGACAATGCCGCACAATGCCAGCAGCAACGGCAACCACAAGGCCCGACTGAGGGCCGCGAATGCCATCGGAAAGCCGTTCATCAGTATGACGAGCACGAAGATGAGCCAGACGTGGTTCGCTTCCCACACAGGGCCAATGGCTTTGTAGATGTGCCGCCGTTCCTTCTCGGAGGACTGCAATGCCGTCGTGAATTCCCAGATGCCGGCCCCGAAGTCCGCGCCTCCGAGGATGGCGTAGAGCGTCAGCGCCGTGAGCATCACGATGAGCAGCAGATCTTCAGGCCCCATGTTCCTGCTCTTCAAATTCGAGGGGGATGTTGGCGAGTTGCCTGAGAATCGTGAAGGTCGCGATACCGATGACGAGGTAGATCACGAGCGTCGCGAAGAAGACGTTCCAGACGCCGGAGGACTGCGTGACCGCTTCCGATGTTCGCATGTAGCCTTGCACGATCCAGGGCTGGCGTCCGACTTCCGTTACGACCCAGCCCGCTTCCATCGCGAGGATCGACAACGGTCCCAGCGCGACGATTGACCAGAGGAAGAATCTGGACTTCGGCCAGCCTCGTGTTCTCAAGTACGAGATGCCGCACCAGCCGGCGATTAGCATCATCAGCGTTCCAATGCCCACCATGATCTGAAAGGCGAAATGCACGACGGCCACGGGGGGCGTGTCGCCCTCGGGGAAATCATTAAGCCCTATGACTTCCGCATTGAAGTCGCCATAGGCAAGCCAAGATAACCCTCCCGGAATCTCGATCGAATACTCCATCTCTCGCGTCTGCTCGTTCGGGATCCCACCAATGTGTAGCGGCGCCCGTGTGGTCGTTTCAAACAGGCCTTCCATCGCGGCGAGTTTAACGGGCTGCGATTCCGCAACGACCTTCGCTGACCAATCCCCCACGATCGATTGCACTGGTGCCAGCGGCAACGCGAGCAGCAGGCTGAGTGTCAGCGCGCGTCGGCTGTATTCATCGTTGCGATCTTTCAACAGTCGCCACGCGTAGAACGACCCCACGCTGAAGCCTGTCACCAGATACGCCGCGACGATCATGTGTGTCACTTGCGCTCCGGTCGCGGGGTTGAGCATCGCCGCTATGGGATCGATGTCGACGAGTTCGCCATCCACAATGCGAAAGCCTTGCGGCGTGTTCATCCATGAATTGGCCATGACGACGAAAAACGCCGACAGGAAACCAGAAATTGCGATCGGCCAACCCGTGAGCCAGTGAACGCGCTTCGGCAATCGATCCCAGCCATACAGATAGATGCCGGCAAAGATCGCTTCGAGGAAGAACGCAAAGCCCTCCATCGTGAAAGGCAACCCGATGACGGACCCCCAACGCCCCATGAACTCCGGCCAGAGCAAACCAAGTTCAAACGACAGCACGGTCCCCGTCACCGCTCCGATGGCGAACATGACCGCGAACGCTTTCGACCAGCGCCGCGCGAGTGTGCGCCACAGCTCATCCCCCGTTCGCAGATAACGCCATTCGGCGGCGAGCATCAGCACCGGCAGTCCGACGCCGAGACACGCGAGAATGATGTGAAACCCCAGCGTGAACGCCATCTGCAGGCGTGCTGGCAGGAGGTTATCCGTCGCTGCGGCAAGAAGTGCGTCCACAACTCTTCCTCGACTGCGTTTCTCTGAAGATTCCCGATGTTGCCGTTTGCCAGGCGTTTTACGTCGACCGAATTCGGCAACTGGGCATCGACGGGTCGTACTGCATTATTAGCAGTGGCTTGCCGGCAAACGAGAACTCCAACACAACATTTCGAGACTTCGCAATTCGTGGAATAACGAGTTTCCAGGCAATCTACGGGTTGAAACGTACCGGCTGTCACGACGGGAGGCGACCAGCCTTCACCCGATTCGTTGTGCTGCTTCTTTCAGCACACGTTCCACCAGGACGCCCGTCACGTGGGTGCGGAACTCAATGGTGCCCCGCATGTCGTTGATGGGGGAAATCTCACCCCGAGCGGCCTTCGCGGCGGCCTGCCAGGTCGTTTCTTTCGGAGGTTGACCGACGATCGCCTGTACCGCGGCCTGAGACGCGATTGGTGTTGGCCCCACGGCACCCAATCCGATGCGGGCGGCGATGATCGTCTCTTTCTTTTCATCCAGTTGCAGCCATGCACCGACGCCGACGACGGCGATGTCCATTTCGTTGCGTGGGATGAACCGGCGATAGTGCGAACCCGAGCGAGGCTCGGCCGCGGGGAGTTTGATCTCCACGAGGAGTTCGCCCGATTGCAAGACATTCGTCCCCGGCCCGGTGCAGAACTGAGCGACGGAAACTTCTCGCCTGCCGCCAGGACCGGCGATGACGCAAACGCCTCCCAACGCAATCAGCGCAGGGATCGAATCGGCGGCCGGACCCGAGGTGCAGAGGTTGCCGCCGACACTCGCCCGGCTCTGGATTTGAATGCCTCCGATGATCGAGCAGGCATCGACGATGGCGGCATAGTTCTCTCGCAAGCCTTCGTGATCGCAAATGCGATAGCAGGGAACAGCCGCCCCGATGCGTGCGCCGGCCTTGGTGGCTTCGAGCACGTTGAGATCGGGAATCTGCTTGAGGTCGACCACCAGCTCCGGTCGTAACCTGCCGACCCGCATGTGATCGATCAGAGTCAGTGCCACCCGCCAGCGGCCGAGCCTGGCCATTGCGATCCGCCAACAAGGCCACGGCTTCATCGAGAGTCGCCGGCGTGGAGTAGTCGAAGGAGTGCATGCTTGGTCTAGTGTCGAGGGTCTAGGGAAGGAAAGGGGAATTGAAACGATGGGCTTTGAAACGGGGGAGCCATTCCTCGCAGCCCCTAGACCGTAGTCTCTCGACCCTAGACCTTCTCCAGTCCCACGCGGTGATGGATGTAATGCCTGAGGGCGGCGTCGAGGTGGTCGCTGGTGCGGATCACCTGGTAGTCAATCATGTTGCGGGCGCAGCGGCGACGGAGTTCGTCGAGAAATGTATTCAGGGCCTTCAGATAGCCTTCACGCAGCGACCGGGGATCGCAGAGCAGATCGCCCATCTCTTCCATCCCTTCGAACTTCGTCGTGCCGGCATAGTTGAAATCGAGTTCCTCGTCGTCCAGGACATGGAACAGCAGCACATCGTGCCCGCGCTGCTTAAGGAGCCGAAGTCCGCGAAACAGCGACTCACGCGGAGTGAAAAAGTCCGAAATGATCACCACCAGTCCCTTCGACGCCTTCTGATCCGCGATGTAGCGCAGAATCTTGTACATGTCGGTCTTCTGTTTCGGCTCTCCTTGAGCCAGGACCGACAAGATCGTGCCGAGATGGTTCTGACTACTGCGGGCGTTGAGCCGAGTCCGTACTTCTTCGTCGAAGACCAGCAGACTGACGGCGTCCTGCTGGCGCAAGAGCAGATACGTCAGGGCGGCGGCAATCGAGCAACCGTAATCCCACTTGTTTTCCTTGCCCGACGAGAACCGCATCGACTCGCTGGCATCGACCAGGATCGACGTTCGCAGGTTGGTCTCTTCTTCGTACTGCTTGATGTAGTACTTGTCGGTCTTCGACCAGACCTTCCAGTCGATGCGGCGGAAGTCGTCGCCGGGAACGTACTCGCGATGCTGCACGAACTCGACCGACTGCCCGAAGTAGGGACTGCGGTGCATGCCCGAAAGAAACCCCTCGACCACCTGGCGGGCCTGGATCTCCAGCCTCTGGATTCTTGCCAGGGCTTCGGGTTTGACGAATTCGTGGAGGGTGTTTTTGGCCAAGTTGGGACGAGGGGCTAGGGACTAGGGCGTCACTGGTCATTGGTCATTGGGGAAGACGTGGATCGCAAACCCCAAATGACTAATGACCAGTGACCAATGACTCGCCGCTTACGCGGCGAAAATCTTCTTCAGTCGTGGATCGGTCGTCAGTTCGCTTTCGGTCGAAGGTGTTTCCGCGATCAGGCGTTCGACCACTTTGTCGCTGGTGATGCCGTCGCTTTGTGCGGTGAAGCTGGGTACCACGCGATGTCTCAAGACGGGAGCGGCCAGAGCCTGAATGTCTTCCGTGGAGACGTAAGTCCGACCTTTGAGCAACGCACGCGCCTTGGCACCCAGGAGCAGGAACTGCACGGCACGGGGGCCGGCTCCCCAACTCAGCCATTCCGAAATGAAGTCCGGCACGCCGGCTTCACCCACGCGGGTCTGGCGAACGAGGGCCAACGCGTAGTCGACGATGTGATCGGTCAACGGCACCTCGCGCACGATGCGTTGCAGTTCGAGAATCTCCTTGTCGGTGAGAACCGGTTCGATCGAAACGTTCTGGGTGGCCGTTGTCTGCTTGGCAATCTCACGCTCTTCCGAAAAGTTCGGATAGTCGACGAAGACCTTGAACATAAAGCGGTCCTGCTGCGCTTCGGGGAGCGAGTAGGTTCCTTCCTGCTCGATGGGGTTCTGCGTTGCCAGCACGAAGAAGGGATCGGGAAGTTCGTGACGCTGCTTACCAACGGTCACTTGCCGTTCCTGCATGGCTTCCAGCAGAGCGGCTTGCGTCTTCGGAGGAGTACGATTGATTTCGTCCGCCAGAATGACGTTGTAAAACAACGGTCCGCTGATGAAGCGAAACTCGCGATCGCCGGTGTCGCGATTCGCCTGCAGCACTTCGGTGCCGGTAATGTCGGCCGGCATCAGGTCGGGCGTGAACTGAATGCGCCCGAACGACATCGACAGGCACTTCGAGAGCGTGCTGATCATCAAAGTCTTCGCTAGACCCGGTACACCTTCGAGCAGGCAATGGCCCCGGCTGAAGAGGGCGATCAGCAATTGATCGATTACATCGTTCTGGCCGACGATCACTTTCGACATCTGCGAGCGAATTCGCTCGTAGGCGTGACCAATCTTGTCCACATACTCCTGAGGATTGACCTGCGGCATGAACTGCTCTCGCTATCGGGCTGAGGGTCGATGGTTACGGTGCGTCGGTTGTTGTCCCGCCGCGACCTTTGCGGTGCGAAAGACAACAAGGCAACGCGAGACTCACTTCACACGAAACAGTGTAGCGCGGAGACGTGGCAGGCGGAAGCTTGCAGGCCAGTTTGCCAGATGACGGGGCTGATTTGAATTCGCATTGGCACCGCAGTTGCTCTATTTGCGTCCCTGACACTCAGCACACTTGGAGGCACGCGTTTCGAGTCGATCGAAGCGGGGGATTGCAAGATTTGCAAACTCCCAAACGCGGGCATTGTCAAAGTTACAACTCCAATTGTGAATGAGAGACACGAGGACGCCCCTGAGCAGGAAGCCAGCCGGCCCCCCTCGATTCGCAGCACTCGACAGGAAGGGATTCCTCCATGCAAGCCGCTTCGCTCGCTCTGGCTCTTGTGCTGGGAACCGGTGACCCCGACGCCGTGCTCTACGACTTCGGAGCTCCCCGCTGTATCTATTGCCAGCAGATGAATCCCATTGTCGATCGGCTGATCGAACAGGGACACCCGATCGTCAAAGTGAATTGCGATCAGCAGCCCGATCTCGCTCGACAGTATCAGGTCCAGAGCCTGCCGACATTTCTGCTCGTGGTAGACGGACAAGTCGTCGACCGCTGCACCGGCAAACAAAGCGAAGATCGCTTGCGGCAAATGCTGGCCCGCATCCCCGAGCCTCAGCCGGAACCCCAACGTACCGCATCGGCCGCCGGCACAGGTGCCGCGCAAACTCCATCACAGGCGGCTCCTCCCTCATCGGCTCACATCGTGCTGGGAGAATCGGGACCGTTCCCCGGAACGGCTCCCACGCAACAGCAGACTCTCGCGGACGAACCGCCCGTACGTCCGTACGAAAGTCCGTTGCCTCCCCGAACGACACCGCGCGAACAGAGTGTGCCGCGAGGAGAAAGCACGCAACCCCCCAGCCTCGAATATGCGCAAGCTCCACAACAACAAGATCAACCGCGGACCCGGGCGAACATCGACGATGCCAGCACTACGGCAGCGCAAGCACCAACAGGCATCGCCAGCATGGCGGCCAGTGTCAGGATTCGCGTCATTCACAGCGGGCGCATCAATCTGGGGAGCGGCACTCTGATCGTCAGCCAGCCGGGACGGTCGCTGATCATCACCTGCGGCCACATCTTCCGCGATCTGGGTGAAGGAGCGAAGATCGAAGTCGATGTCTTTAACGGACGCGAAGCCATCACTTATGTCGGCACGCTTCTCGATTTCGACATCGAAGCCGAGGTCGGACTGATCACCATTCCGACCGACAACGTCCTGCCGACCGTCGCAATCGCTCCCGCGAATCGCGTTCAACAGATACAAGACCATGTGGCCAGCATCGGCTGCAGCGGCGGCCAGACTCCCTCACGCGAGCAACTTCGCATCACTGCCATCGACAAGTACGAAGGCCCCAACAACATCGAATGCAACGGAACACCGGTACAAGGCCGCTCGGGAGGCGGACTCTTCAATGACAAGGAAGAACTCGTCGGCATCTGCTTCTCTGCCGGTGTCGATGAACCACTCGGACTCTACGCCGGTCCCCGGGCCATGTATTCCATTTTGGAAAAGTACAGCCTATCGGCGTTGTACGCTCCCGAAGTCACTCAGCCCGCGCCTCCGCAGGTCGCCGAAGCGACACCTCCCGCCGACCCGTTTGCCGCGGCAGCACCACAAGGCTACACGGTTCCGGCCATCGACCTCGGCCAACACTCGAATCAACCCTTTGCCGCTTCGGCCGGAGTCTGCACGCCAGAGACTTGCGGTCCCGGAGCCAACGGCTTTGCGACGACGTCTCAGTCGCTCGACTTCGACGCCGGTGAAGCCGAAGTCGTCTGCCTGATCACCGAACCCGATGGCAACCAGCGCGTCGTGGTGCTGCATCGCGCCAGTCCCAAGTTTGTCGCTTATCTGAGTGGCGAGCTCGATGGCACCGAAGCTCTTTCGATGACGGATGATGGCCCTGCGACGACCACGGTCACTTCACAGCGCGTGCCGCGACCGGCCTCGGCCGCCGTGATGACCTTCGCCGCCTCGAATCCGGCTCCCGCCGGGCGACCTTACACCGCTCAAGAATTCCAACCGACGTCACTGGTCCAGCCGATCGCGCCGCGCGCGTATGTGCGTCAACGCTGAGTTCATCGTCTCAGTCAGTTCGCTCCCGCCGGCGACTCGGATTGCGCCGTCGTCCAATTGGCGAGTTCCTCCAGCTTTGCTTTCGCCAGGCCCTTGTCGAGCAGCATGGCGGCCAGATCGACGCCAACATGCAGCGTCGAGACCTTGCCCCCCACCAGAAACGCGGCGGCAGCATTGGCCACGACGATGTTGCGGGCCGCACCTTTCGCGCCGTCGAGAATGTTGCGAATAACGTCGGCACTTTCCGCCGACGACGAGACACGCAACTCGTCGGGAGTGCATTCCTTCAGACCGAAGTCGCTCGGATTCCAGCAGAGATGCTCGACGTGGTTCCCTTTCACTTCGAAAGCCGACGTCACGTTCCATAACGCCACTTCGTCAATCTGATTGGCACCGCAGACAACGAAAGACTTCTTAGTGCCGAGTTGGGCCAGGGCTTCCGCGATCTTCTCGGCCGTCGCGATCGAGTTGGCTCCCAGCAGTTGATGCCCCGCTTCCGCCGGATTGGTCAGTGGGCCGACGAGATTGAAGATTGTGCGAAACCCGAGCGCCGCACGGACGGGGGCGACATGCTTCATCGCGGAATGCAACAACCGAGCGAAACAGAAACCGATGCCGACTTCGTCGAGGCAGCGTCCGACCTGTTCGGGAGTGAGGTTGATGTTCACACCCAACTGTTCGAGCACATCGGCCGACCCGCTCGAACTCGAGACGCTGCGATTGCCATGCTTGGCGACCGGCACTCCGGCTGATGCAACGACGATCGCCGTGGCGGTGCTGATGTTGAACGTGTGCAAGCCATCGCCGCCCGTGCCGCAGGTATCGACGAGCCCCTGCCGCGTGGTGGGGATGCGTGTCATCCGTTGCCGCATCGCGCCGGCTACCGTTGCCAGTTCGTCGGCTGTTTCACCGCGCGCGGCGAGAGCCGTCAGCAATGAGGCGATCTCGATCTCGCCGGCCGCTCCATCCATGATGACGCCGATGGCTCGTGCGAACGATTCACGCTCCGCGGCCTCTCCGCGAACGAGAGCAGCGACGACGGGAGCGAGGGATTCGTGCATTCCAGGAGTCAAGGGTCAGGGGTCGGGAATCAGGGGTCAGGGGTCGGGAATCAGTTGCGTCGCAACTCGTCTTTCTACTGCCTACTGCCTACTCACTCATCTCAAACAAACAGCATATCATCTGTAATCCGTTGCACTTTCCCTTCGCGATCGACGCATGCCAGCAGTGTCTTGCCATTGGCAATCACCTGGCCGTCGCGTGTGATCGTGTAGTCGTGTTCGAGCTTGGCGGGCGTAACGCGAGAGATCGTTACGCCAACCGTCAGCACATCGTCGTATTTCGCCGGGGCGCGAAAATGAACCTCCGCCTTCACGACCACGAAGAAGAACCCGCGGCGTTCCATGTCGCGGTAGTCGCCTCCTTGCGCCCGAAAAAGTTCGGTGCGGGCGACTTCGAAGTAGCTGAGATAATTACTGTGATGCAGAAACCCCATCGCGTCGGTCTCGGCATACCGAACGCGAATCTCGGTTTCGTGCGAATTGAGGGAACGTTGGGACATACGGAACAGTGTAACGGTTGGATGCCGTTTTGAGAGTCCGAAGATGCAGATGCCGGCAGCATCCGGGTGCATCCGTTGGTTGGTGGTGGAATTCTCCCTCTCCCCCACTGAGAAAAGATGAAAGCGGGGTCAGGTGCATTGTGGGGATGAGGGGATCACCAAAACGCATCTCAAGTGCGATGCCCCATGCGCGACCACGCATCGCGAGTCGTGTTGCGGCCGTCAATGGCGACCGAAGGTTTGTCTTTCAACCACTTGGACGACCTGCGACAATTTGCGCACCGTAAGTGATGCGAACTCGTGAAACAGCAGAACGGGAGCCTCTCGCGGGGAGCCCCGACAACTTGGAGACCTGTACATGAAGCACGACATGACCGCCAACGATGTCGATGCCTTCATGAGGCGGCTGGAATGGCTGATCGGTGGTGCGATCGCCATCGTCCTCATCCCGGTGCTGATCTACGTTGTGTATCTCAATCGCCGATTCGACGCGTTTGAGGAAACGCTTCAGCACAATCCACCGGATGCTTTGCTCTCTGATGAAGGAGGCCGTCGGGATCTCTATCACTTGGCATCGAATCCCGTCGAGGGGCAGGTGGTCTACGTTCCAGCCTACTCGCATATCTATCATACTGAGGGCGAACCGCTCCTGCTGACCATTACGCTGAGTGTTCGCAACACCAGTCTCGACAGTGACATCACGGTGAAATCGGTACGATACTTTGATACGAGAGGTGTCGAAGTCAGGTCGTATCTGGCCAACCCCGTTCGGCTGCCGGCACTTGCAACGACCGAGATTCTGATCGAACGGGACGATGCATCGGGCGGAAGCGGGGCCAATTTCCTGGTGGAATGGTACGCGGACAGCGCTGTCACCGAACCCATTATCGAGGCAGTGATGATCGACACGACGTCTCAACAGGGGATTTCATTCGCCCGCCGTGGATCTGTGATCAGTGAAGGGATTTCCGAAGAATCTGCAGTTCACGCTGCGCCGGACGAACGATAACAACACTCACGCCGGTTGCCGTGAGTTTCTGTAATGGTCGGTCGATCACTCCATGTCAGGTGGCACAGACATTCCTGTCTGTAAATGCGCGGGTGGCCCCGATCGCTGTTGCTATCGGGGACGACGAAGTCGGTGGAAGGTCATTGCTGCGGCCTCCAACGGCTACCGCTGCCCCGAAAGGATCTTTCGAGGCCATCAGTGTAGCGAAAAATCTTCATTGCATGTTTTCAAGGCAAAAGGCGGCGGTTCTTGATGTCTTCGGCATTTCGTCAGAGAATGCCGGGTGCGTTGTTGGCATGAACGCCGAGTGCCAAAGCGAGTGATAGGGCAGGCTGTGCCTGCCGGATGGGGAGTCGGGGATGCGCGCCCCTCTGTAGGGAGCAGGCTCCGTGCCGTTCCATCGGCGGAAGAACGCGCGGCGAAACGGAATCCGTTCTCGTGACTTTCGCCACGCCACACCCCACATTCGCGATCATTGCCGACAAACCGCTCGGCTGTGGGCTCGCGCTGGTCGACCGCAGCCGAGTGGTGAGCCGGCATGCCTCCCCCGCGCTGGGGGCAGGTTGCCGATGTGCTCATCTTGACAGTCGAATCAACTCGCGGCAACCTGACCCCAGGCACCCGGCGATCGGTGGTAGACAACCATCTTTCCGTCCATATGGGAATTTCGAATCTGCGGGTTAGTTAGGGAAAACTTTTAGGAAAGTCTCGCTCGGCACAAATCGATGGACATTTTATGTTCGGCAGTCTCGAATCAATTGGTAAAAATTGGAAACAGCCCAAAGCGTTTTCCTCATGCGCCAAAAAAGCTGGAAGAATCTTCGAATATCAAATCAATCGACTTCTTGATTGAAGCTTACTTGACCTATCCATTGTTGACTAAAGAACAGCTTGATCGCATTAACCAAGCAATTTGCAGCAAAGCTTCCCGTGACAATAGCGGTCAGGTTCTGGATCAGTTGGTCCGACATTTTTTACGTAATTCATCGGACGAGAACAGAAATCTTGATTCTGTGATCGGACGCCTTTTCAGCAAACGACCTTTTTCGGCTTCTGGGTTACTCCCAGGTGATCTCCTGGCCAGATTGAATAGTCGGCCGATTTCACATTTATTATTCTCAACAGGTTCACAATCGTAGACTTGTTGAATTTCGCCCTGAAAACATCAACTCAGAAGCGATTGAGCAAGTTCGAAAACTCCCCCCTAATCCGACGGAAAGTCAATGCTTCAGTGCCGCTCTGGCCATGTCTCTCTTGAATGAACAAATGCAATCTAAGGAGTACGTCGAACTGACATTGAGAATTGCCGAATTACATCCTGGCTTCTGTTTTCCACTCGCCACTCTCCTGAACTGGAATCAGCACGCTGAAGCAATTTCCGTCTTGAGTAATCATCAGGCGTTCTGCGAGCATCCCGAATATTGCCTCACAAGGGCATTGAAGGCTCTCGACAAAGAGATTTCTCTTGAGGTGTTGACGTCCGGACTTCAGAACACGCAAAAATCAGTTTCAGATATCTATACACAATTTGCTGCTTCTTATCGATCATGGGACTTCGATTCAGCAGTAATCCCTTTGTTAAAGGCGACCGCGACAGATATGTCGATGCCAGACCACAGTCGAGTCAATTGCGCCGAATTGTTGAAGTTTGTCCCGCCGGTCGAAGCGTTGGACGTCTACCCGGGCAATATTTGAGTCGAAAGAAAGAGAAGAAGACGCTCAAATTGGTTTTCAAGAATGATCTTTCCCAATCCCGGAACAAAAAGTCCAAAAGCGTGGCGATCCACAAGTCCCCATTGATTTGTCAATCAAAGTGAGCTGGGCCACTCAAGAATGGGGCGAGTTCATCTCTGCGGTTGCTACAGCGCAGGAGCACCCCATCAGCATCAAGCTTTTCCGTAGTTTTCTTGACAATGGAATTTTTCGAAAAATTGTTCGGTCTGCATCCCAAGCAAACGGAGCAGATCGAGAGCATCTGGAAAAACAATCCTTGATCCTGAAAACGATTATCCAACAACTTCGAAGCCGACTCGACCGAGAGCATGTCGTTGAGTTGGCAAGAATCAGGGATGCTCAGTTCACAGAGAATGAATGCATTGGGAGCAGAACGGTTAATACCAGAGAATGGTGGGATAGTTCTAGCGACCGACACGGACTACGCCCTGAATTAACCGAGACCGAATACGAATATCGTTCGGTGACAAAATCCCATTCGAACCAAGAGATTCGACAGTTGGCCCAAGCTGAATTAGAGTGCAGGAACAATGGTGCAAACTAATACAACAACACTTGTCCCAACGTAACTCGTTGGGGGCAGGTTGCCGATGTGCTCATCTTGACAGTCGAATCAACTCGCGGCAACCTGACCCCAGGCACCCGGCGTGCGGGTTTACTTCGGGGAGCTTTCAAAACGAGTACGGCGGACGGCTCAACAAGTGGAGCCGACGCCGAGCGGGCCGTGTTGGGGATATGAGCTTCGATGCCGCGTTCTTTCATCTGTATGGCCTCGGCCACGATGATTGAGGAGGACCCCATGTGTTGGACAGTTGGTGGGGTTGTTTAGTGGTATGGGGGGAGTGGCCGGCGAGGCTCCTTCTGTCAGGCCTCGTCGCCGGCCACGTTCCCAGGAGGGAGGCATCCACTCACCTCCTGCTTGGCTCGCTTTTCCAGTGAGTCGAAACACTTGCTGCTGTTTTTCGACGCTTCGAGGGATCCCCTTCATCCTTTCTGATGACTCCTCGCGCTGCGTCGGCAGCCACCTTCCTGATACACCGACAACGGCGTCCGATACCCGAGCGATTTATGGATCCGTCGTTCGCAGTAGAACTGAAAGTAACTCCGGAGTCCTACCTCTGCTTCCCAGCCGTCAGCAAAGTCTCGCAGGTAGATGTCCTCGTACTTCAACGAGCGCCACAGACGTTCGATGAACACGTTGTCCAACGCACGCCCTCTTCCATCCATGCTGATCGCCACGCCGCTCGAGATCAGACGACCGGTGAACTTCACAGACGTGAACTGAAACCCCTGGTCGCAGTTGAACAATTCCGGGCGACTCAGGGAGAGAGCGTCGTCCAACGCTTCCAGGCAGAAGCTCCCGTCGAGCGTGCGTTCGTGTGACGCCAACTCAACACATGTCGGCTGAACCAGTCGATGATCGCCACCAGGTACAAGAACCCCTGTCGCAGCGGGATGTAAGTGATGTCGGTACTCCACACGTGATCGGGATATCGGATCTCCACATTCCGCAGCAAATAGGGGTAAATCTTGTGTCCTGTCTGGGGCCGCGTGGTGCGACGACTCATTTTAACTCGCTCCCCGATTCCCATCGTCCGCACCCGTCGTTGGACCCGCTTGCGATTCACCCCCAGCGTCACCGCCATCCGGCGTGAACCATAAAACGGCGTTCCCAGATACTCGGCGTCGATGCGACGCATCACCGCCAGGTTCTCGGAGGTCTCTTCGCGGGTCTGGTAGTACCACGTGCTGCGTGAGAGACCCAGCAACTCGTGCATTGCCGGATGATGCTCTGGATGAGCATGTTCGGGTTCGATCCATGTGCGTCGTGCCTTCTCCTGTGTTAACTGAGTTGCGCGGACTTTTTTTTGAGCCACTCGACTTCCATCTTCAGCCGACCAATCTGCTCGTACAACTCCTGTTCATCGGCAGTCTGCGTCTCCTTCTGGCGTGAGCGTCCGTCCGCGAACAGGTCGACCGCACCCTCCAGCAACTGCTTCTTCCAGGCGGTGATCTGATCGCATGGACCCCGAACTCCGACGCCAGTTGAGCCGCCGTCGTCTTGTCCCCACGCACGCCGCCAAAGCCACCTTCGCCTTGAGAACTCCCCCCAACACCTGACGTTTCCTGCTCATCGCAACCCTCCATGTCCAGAACACCCAACACTCCGCCACATCCCAAAAAACAAACCCAACCAATACCACCTCATCCCACCGTCCCAAAAACGTAGTCCATCACAGATGCCGAGTATGTACTGTCGACGTTCAAAGGCATCCACGACAAGCACCCGATGTTCCGCGACCACCTGAGCCAGGCGGAACTGATTCTGCGGAAGTTCAAGGAGATGTCGTTCCCCGGGTAGCTGCGGAGTGGCAGGCACGACGATTGGCCATCCCGGATTGCTCCCAAGCATCCGGGATGGTGGCGCGGGTGCGAGTCGGCGCAGAACCATGTAACGGTGAGTCGCCTCGCGCAACCATCCGGGACGCCAAAAAGCGACCCGGATGGGGTGATGGTTGTCGCGAAGTGTGCTATATACGCGACTCGTGAAGTGGAAGCTTTAAGATCACCAAACGAGAGCCGGTGCCATGCCTCGTCGCGAGGTATTGGACTTACCCACGTTTGGTGGGGGGCTCTGTGGGGAGTGTAGACTCCCGTGAAAGGAGCGAGAGGGATGAATCAAATCGAAACGTCAGTGAGCACACGTCGGAGGTATACGTCGGAGTTCAAGCAGGAAGCTGTGCGGCTGGTCACTCAGCAAGGTTTGAGTCTGGCGGAGGCGGCTCGGCGATTGGGGATCCATGCCAACCTGCTGCGAAATTGGAAGCAGTCGTTGGAGAAGCACGGGGCGCCGGCCAGTCCACAGCAGCCTTCGGCCCTGGAAGCGGAGAATACGCGTCTGCGAGCCGAGAATGAACGGCTGCGGATGGAGCGAGAGATTTTAAAAAAAGCGACGGCCTTCTTCGTCAAGGAGACTCGATGAGATATGCCTTCATTGAATCGCATCGTGAGCGGTGGCCGATTGCGGTTAAGTGCGCCGTGCTGCAGGTCTCCCGCAGCGGGTATTACGCCTGGCGGAAGCGTCCGCCCAGTGCCCGGGCTCGGCGTTGGGAGGAACTGACGCAGCGGCATTCGGGCGATTCACGAGCAGCCGCATCACGACGTTTATGGAGCGCCCGCGAGTGCATCGGGAATTGCTGGCTCAGGGTCAGGTCTGCAATCGCAAGACGGTGGCCCGGTGTATGAAATCGGCGGGCATTCAGGCCAGGACGGTGAAGAGGTTCCGCGTGACCACGACCGATTCGAAGCATTCGCATCCGGTGGCTGCAAACATCGTGGATCGGGAGTTTTTCCCTCTGAGAAGAACCAGACCTGGGTGGCGGACATCACGTACATTCCGACCGATGAGGGCTGGTTGTATCTGGCTGCCGTCGAGGATCTGTTCTCGCGGAAGATCGTGGGCTGGTCGATGTCGGAGCGGATCGACAGCCGTCTGGTGGTCGATGCCTTGCAGATGGCGCTGCAGCGGGAACTGCCTGGAAACGACCTGGTGGCCCATTCCGATCGCGGCGTGCAGTACGCCAGCGAGCACTACCAGCGACTCTTGAGCCAGCACGGCATCACCTGCTCGATGAGCCGCAAGGCCAACTGCTGGGACAACGCGCCGATGGAATCGTTCTTCGCCACCCTCAAGAAAGAACACGTGCATCACGAGCATTACAAAACCCGAGAACAGGCCCGTCAAAGCCTGTTTGAGTACATCGAAGTCTTCTATAACCGCGTCCGTCGACACTCAGCACTCGGATACCAATCCCCGCTGAACTTCGAACAGGCCGCATAACCATCAACCGCGCCCACCAAACGTGGGTAAGTCCAGTCACCCGAAGTCGAATTGACCGAACAGACGATCATCGATATTTCTCACGAAAGTCTGATGCGCGTCTGGACGCGGCTGCGGCAATGGGTGGACGAGGAATCGCAGGCGGCCGGCATCTACCGTCGGCTCTCCGAGAGCGCGGCTCTGTACGAGCAGGGGAAATCGCCGCTGGACTTCGGAGCGCAGTAATTATCTTCTGGACCTTGCAAAACAAGAGGAGCTCTACGCCGCGCTGCTTGAATCGCGTCCGGAGGATACGCATCTCCGTCGTGTCTGGTGTCGCCATCTCGCTCTCAGCAACCGTTGGTCCGAAGCCGCCGAGGCCATTGACTGGGCCGCCGCCCCCTCGGAAATCGAAACCGAAGAATGGTTAGAGATCGGTGGTCTGCTGTTGGTCAGCAACGACACGGCGGAGTACCAGGAAACGCTGGCTGCCGCAGTTCTTGAAGTCGATGAGAACGATCCACTCACGGCATTCACTCTGGCACGGACATACAGTCTGGCGATTCAGCCTCTTGAAACCGCCGAGCAAGCGGTTCGATGGGCCGAGTCGGCTGTCGAGGCCGATCGAACGGCCTGGTATCTGCATGCCCTGGGGATGGCGTACTATCGCGTCGGCCGCTACGACGAAGCGATCGAGGTTCTCGAAGAATCAAATGCAACCAATTGGGCGGACGCAGGGAAGGCGCAGAACTGTCTGGTGCTCGCGATGATCCATCACGAACTCGGTGACGCGACAGCCGCCGAGAATTGGCTCAGTCGCGCCGACGAATGGCTCGCTGGCCAGATTGCGAGAGCGGAAGGGGGCCAAATGAACATGCCGGCCACCGACTGGTTCCCGATCAACGTCCTTCGCCGGGAAGCCGGCGCGCTGATTGACCTGGACAACCCTCCCCAGTGAACAGATGGTGAGGCGCACGGGAAGCGGTGGTCGGCAGGCTGGAGTCGGAACGTCGGCAGCTGGAGTCGGAGGGAGTGGCACGGCCCTGGAGCAGTTATTGATCGATCAGGTGCTGCAGAAGTGCATGGAGCTGATTCTGGCGGGCCTGGGAGTCGCCGGCCAACGATGCAACGCATCAACAGATGCCTCAAGTCATCACTTGGTATCGAGAGATCCTCGCACAAAAATCACGGTGGAATCGTGACGGCGTCAGCCATCACTCCATCTCGCACTCAGTCTCCCACGGCCACATCGGCCTTGGGATCGCGTGATAGGGCAAGTTCCAGAAGTCGGGGCGGGCGCAACCCGGGGCGCGGACGACGTGGATAAGGGTGGCGAGAGGGGCATACGCGGCTCGAAATCCGCAGGGACTCTTCGCGACCACGACGCCATCGGCAAACGGGTCGAAGCCGCCCGTGCGGAAGAACTCCGGCGCGAAGTGAGCTCCACTGCGCGATGTGACCAGCAATTGAATCTGGCCGTGGCTTAACACGACGCAGTCGCCCATGTCGATGGCGAGGTTTTTCGCCAGGTGCCCCGAGATGACGAACTGACCCGCGAACTCGCGCACCTTCTGGACTTCGAGCAGCAGCGGCTCAGAAAAGGGATCTCGCTTGCCGCCGACCTCGATATTGAGTGTCTCACCAACCGTCGCACTCTTTGCCACATCGACGATCTCCGGCGAGACCAGTGGCACCAAGACTTGCCGTCGCCAATCGTGCTTGAGGAGTTCACGCAGCAGATGAGTGCTGTCTCCCGGAGCTCCCGACGTCGTCGCATCGGCCGGATCGCTGAGCACGACCAGTCCCGGCGTCTCGAATGCCGCCCGCACGGCATCAGCCGGTTCCGTTAATGTCGGCATGTACCGATCACGCGACTCCCAGACCTGTGAGGCGAACTTTGTGGCGAGTTCTTCGGATCGCGACTCGTCATCGTCGGTCACGACAATCACCGAGGTTCCCAGCTCGGGAATATCGAGCCAGGGTTGCACCGTGGCGAGGCCGACGGTCAACACTCCCGACAACCGTTCGAGTTCCCGCAGTCGATTGCAGTGATCGAAACTGACGCTATCAGGATCCTGCGTGTTCGCGCACTCGACAGGAGCCACCATCGAGAGTTTGACCATCTTCATGGTCGGTCTTGCGCCCTCCAGCAAGATGCGTCTCAGCACTTCGGCCCCACGTTGGCCGGTTTCAAAGACATCAATGTGCGGAGCCGTGTGAAACAACACCAGGGCATCGGCATTGTCCACCATCAGCTGGGTGACATTCGCATGCAGGTCGAGCGTTCCCACCAACGGCACATCGAGTCCGATCACATCACGCACGGCCTTGAGGATCTCACCTTCAACATCGGGTACCCCATCAGCGACCATCGCACCGTGCAAAGCCAGCAACACGCCATCGACTTTTCCCGCATGCTGGAGTGAACCAACCATCTCGTCACGAATCCACTCAAACGTCTCGCGAGTTGCAACTCCCGACGGCCAGGCGGGAAGCCGCACCAGTCCGACAATCTCTGGATCATTCGGCCAGCGACGCAGCGACTGAATGAAGGCTCCCAACTCGTTCGTGTCGGCCATCTTGTCGAGCATGTCGTCGCCATGCAGGACGCCGAACTCCTCGAAGTCACGCCGCGTCGTCGGGCGCGGGTTGAATGTGTTCGTCTCCTGCCAAAGCTGCCCGATCGCGATTCTCATGCGTTCCTCTTCTCTGCGTCCTCAGCGTGAACTCTCTTCGCCATTACGTCTGCATCTCACCCACCGCTGCATCGAGTCGATCGAGCGCCTCGTCCACATCATCAAGCGTCATCGCCGCGCAGAATCCATGGTGGCATGCCCCGCCGCCGTAGTCGTGGAAGTAGACTCCGTGCTTGATCGCCAACGCGATGAACTTGAGCATCGTTGATCGCTGATGCTGCACCGCATCGCGATAGCTCCGCAGTTCTTCTGGAACACCGAAGTAGATACCACAACGCGCTCCGAGACCCTCGACACGTCCATTGACACCATGTCGACGGAAGATGTCGTTCATCCCCGGATAGAGCCGATCGGCCACCGCGTTGATGTGCTCATAGAACCCCGGCTCGCGATACGCCTTGATCGCCGCGATCGCCGCGGCCACGCAAACGATGTGGCCATTGTACGTGCCGCTGTGCTGGCAGGTTCCTGTCGGCATGAGGGTTTCCATGATGTCGGCCCGACCCCCGAAGACACTGATAGGAAAACCACCTCCGACTGCCTTGCCGATCGTACACAGATCGGGAGTCACACCGAGATACTCCTGTGCGCCACCCGCACACATGCGGAATGCCGACAGCACTTCGTCAAAGATCAGCAACACGTTGTTCGCTCGCGTGGCTTCTCGCAGCACTTTCAAGAACTCCGGTGTCGGCTTGATGCACCCGGCGTTGAAGAAAATCGGCTCGCAAATCACCGCGGCAGCTTCATGGGCATGCTCACGTAACGCGGCTTCCAGCAGTTCGGGGCGGTTGTACGGGACGAGAATGAGCTGTTCGTCGAGTCCAGGAGCCATGCCGGTGGAGGCACTCCACTTGTTAGGGGAGGCTTCATCTCCCAACTGGTCGGCAGGCGCGCCGATCGAGAACATCACCTGATCGTGATAGCCGTGAAAATGCCCTTCGATTTTGATGAGCTTCGGCTTCCCAGTGAAGGCCCTGGCGAGTCGAATCGTGTGCATTGTCGCTTCGGTCCCCGATCCGGTGAACCGCACGCGCTCGCACGCCGGGATCGTCTCACACAACAGTTCGGCCAGCTCGGAATGGAGTTCGTTCTCGTACGAACACGCGGCACCACGGGCCAACACCGCCTGCACCGCCGCCATCACGCGCGGGTCGCCATGCCCGATCAATGCCGCTCCGTGGCTGCAACACAAATCGATGTACTCCTTCCCATCGAGATCCCACAACCGGCACCCCTCGGCCCGATTGAAATACATCGGATGGCCGAGAGCCTTGTTGACCCGTGTCGAAGCCGACACGCCTCCGGACAGGGACCGCTGCGCACGGGTGAATTGTTCGGTCACTTTGGACATGGCGGCGTTCTAGATGTTTCGGACACAGCGTCCCGGATGCGATTTCGCTCAGAATGCAGGATTCCGACGCAAGCCGTCAACCGACAGAATTAACGGTCACGTGACGCGGAGGATCAAGCACTTGAGATACTCGGTCTCCGGACAAGCGAGCGCGATCGGATGGTCGCCCGCCTGCGTGCGTTCATCGATGATCTGCACGTTCCTGCCCGCTTCGAGGGCTGCCTGGGCGACGACTTCTCGAAATGCATAGCGATCGACATGGGCGGAGCAACTGCACGTGGCGAGAATGCCATCGTCTTCAATCAACTCCATCGCGGCCCGGTTGAATCGCAGATAACCCTTGAGAGCCCGTTCCAGCCCGCCGCGTGTACGGGCCATCTTCGGTGGATCAAGAACCACGACACCGTAACGCTCTCCCTGCTCTCGCAGTTGCTGCATGGTTTCGATGGCATCGCCCCGCAGCGATTGAAAGCGGTCGGCGACTCCGTTGAGTTCCGCGTTGCGAACCGCCATCTCCAGGGCGGAGGCCGAGCTGTCGACCGCCGTGACCGAGGCGGCCGCACCAATCGCGGCGGCCATGATGGCGAAACCTCCTGAATAGCTGCAGAGATCAAGCACCCTTTGTCCCTGACTCAGCCGACTCACCGCCAGTCGATTCTCCCGTTGATCGAAATAGAAGCCGGTTTTCTGTCCTTCGACGACGTCGACTTCATACTTCACTCCATGTTCCTGTATGAACAGCGGTCGCTCGGGGGGCTCACCCCAGATAAGGCTGTCGTGCATTTCCAGCCCTTCGGCTTCCGTCATGCCACGTTCCGTGCGGAGCCAGATGCCACGAGGCTGCGTGGCCTCTCGCAGCAAGTCGAGAATCGCATCCCGCTGCTGCCAAAGAGCGAGGCTGGTCCATTGCACCAGCAAATTGTCTCCGTACCGATCGACGATCAGTCCCGAAAGCTCATCACCTTCGCTGTAGATCAATCGGCAGGCTTTCGAGGCATCGCTGTTGCCGAACAGGCGTTGTCGCAATGCGAGGGCACGATCGATACGTTCAATCCACAGATCGACTCCCGGCGGCCGGGCATGGTCCCATGAGTACAGCCGCACGCGGATGTTGCTGTTGGGGTTATAGAGCCCCCAGGCGATGAACTCTCCCTTATGGCTGCGAAGTTCGACCTGATCACCCGGCTGCGGGTTGCCGGTCACTTCCGAGATCGCCCCATGAAAGACCCACGGATGCCGGCTGAAGAACGGCAACGCCCGTCGGGGTTTGAGACGCACAATGGAATAAGCAGCCGACATGCAGGCACCAGCGTTTTGAAAGAGGAAACCGGCAGTATACTGCGGGACGAAGTTTGAAGTAGGAAGGACGCAGTGGGAATCCAGAAGTGAGAAGTCGTGTCCATTGTTTCTCTGCGAACTCCGCGCCTCTGCGTGACATCCACGTAGCATCACGCAGAGGCGCAGTGGACGCAGAGATAAGAGATTGAGGAATTCACTATGAGTCGCATCTGTTGCTGCCTGTATGTCTTGAGCATCTCGCTGATTGCCGGGGAACTCCACGCCCAGCAGCCACGCGGCTACTCCATCCCCACGATCGATCTGGCCGAGCAGACACATCGGCAGGTCATCGTTGATCGCGAATCAGGGCAGTATCTGGGACATCCCACGACGGTGCTGCTCGAAGATGGTCAGACCATTCTCTGTGTCTATCCCAAGGGACATGGCCGGGGTGCCATTATGTACAAACGGAGCGACGATAGCGGGCTCACCTGGAGCGAACGCCTCCCGACCCCAGACAATTGGGCGACCAGCCTGGAGACGCCGACGATTCATCGCGTAGTCGATGCCGATGGGACGAAACGGCTCATTGTCTGGTCGGGGCTGTACCCCGCAAGGTTGTCGGTCAGTGAGGATGACGGCCTCACTTGGTCGCCGCTGGAACAGGTTGGCGACTGGGGCGGCATCGTCGTGATGGGCTGCGTTGTTCCAGTCCAAGAGCCGGGACACTACCTCGCCATGTTTCACGACGACGGTCGGTTCTTCACTTCCGAGAACCGTCAGACGAATCCGCGCACGATGACGCTTTACACCACCTTCTCGAATGACGGCGGTCTGACATGGTCCGCACCCGAAGCAATTCACGCCAGCAGCGAGATTCATCTCTGTGAACCAGGCTGCATCCGCTCGCCTGATGGAAGCGAACTGGCGGTGCTGCTGCGCGAGAATTCGCGAACACGCAACAGTTACGTCATCTTCAGTCAGGACGAAGGTCAGACGTGGAGCGACCCTGTTGAGTTGCCGGCATCACTGACAGGGGACCGTCACACGGGTCAATACTTCCCCGACGGCAGGCTTTTCATTTCGTTTCGCGATATGACTCACGACAGCCCCACCCGGGGAGACTGGGTCGCCTGGGTCGGCACTTACGAAGACATTCGCGATCAAAACGAAGGGCAATATCGCATTCGGCTGATGGATAACCACGAACGGACCGACTGTGCCTATCCGGGAGTCGAGGTTCTCCCCGATGGAACGATCGTCACGACGACCTACGGCCACTGGACCCCGAGGGAGGAGCCTTATATCGTTTCCGTGCGCCTGAAGGCCGAGGAACTCGATGAGATAGCGGCGGAAGGGGAGTTCCTCTTAGACTGACCGGGTTGCGTCCCTCGCTTGCGCGTCGGGCTAATGTATTAAGCAAGTCGTCACACTGGACCGGCGGCAGACCTCTGTCTGCCGCGTTTTTATGTCGATCGAGATGGGTGTTATGGATTCCAGAAGCATTACCGCTGTCATCGGATTGCAGTGGGGAGATGAAGCCAAGGGGAAAATCGTCGATCTGATGACCGATCGACACGACCTCGTCGTCCGCTATCTCGGCGGCAACAACGCGGGCCACACCGTCGTCTTCGGCGGCAAGTCGTACAAGCTGTCGCTCCTGCCGGCGGGCATTCTCCGTCCAGGTGTCGACTCGGTGATCGCCAGCGGCGTGGTCATCAACCCGAAGGCACTCTTCACCGAGATGCAGACCCTCATCGACCAGGGTGTGGAGCCGGGGAATCTGATGATCAGCGACCGGGCGCATGTCATCCTTCCTTACCATCTGCTGGAAGATGCCGCCCTCGAAAAGCAACGGGGCGAGTCGGCCATCGGCACCACCATGCGGGGCATCGGCCCCTGCTACCGCGACAAGGCGGGACGCACTCATGCCATCCGCATGGGCGATCTGATTCGACCCGAGATTTTTCGCAAGCGAGTCGAAGAAATCGTTCCTCGCAAGAACGAATGGCTCAAGCTGATCGATCCGGAGTTTACACCTCTCGATGCCGAGCAGGTCATCGAGGAATACAACGGCTACGCCGACCGGCTACGTGATAAGGTGATCGACACCACTTCGTATCTTCATCGCGCAGTGCGTTCCGGCAGAAGCATTCTCTTTGAGGGAGCCCAAGGGAGCCTGCTTGATGTCGATCATGGGACGTTTCCGTATGTCACTTCGTCGAACAGTTCAGGTGCAGGGATTCACCCGGGGAGCGGCGTGCCGGAGCGAGCGATCACGCGCTTGATCGGCGTCGTCAAAGCCTACACGACCCGAGTCGGCGGCGGCCCTTGCCCGACAGAACTTAAGAACGAAATCGGTGAACACATCCGTCAGGAAGGCCGCGAGTTCGGCACCGTTACCGGACGTCCACGCCGCTGCGGATGGTTCGACGCCGTCGCTTCGTCGTATGGGGCGAGAATCAGCGGAGCTGACTGTCTGGGAGTGATGCTGCTTGATGTTCTCGGCAAGCTGGATGATCTGAAGATCTGCGAAGCCTACGAGATCGACGGCGAGCGTACGACCGACTTCCCCAGCCATGTCGAGGATCTGGCAAAGGCGAAACCGATCTATCGCACCGTGAAGGGCTGGAAGAGCGATATCTCCCAGATCAAGAAACTCGCCGACCTGCCGAAGGGGACACGCGAATACGTCGATGCGATCTGCGAGCTGCTCGAACTCCCCGCGTACCTCCTCTCCGTCGGCCCCGATCGAGACCAGACGATCTGGGTGGAGTAGTTTAACGGCAAGCCGCAGGCGTTTCCTTTTTGCGCGGCGGAGCCAGCACGAACGTCAGCAGCACGCTCGCTCCAAAGACCGAATAGAGCAGCGTGAAGACCCATTCCGGCCATGACTGAAACATGATGCTGTGGACGAGGTTTGTGATGAAGCCTCCTTCGTAGACTGTTTCTCCCGCGAGTCTGCGCAGGTCTTTCTCCCAGCCCGTGAGAGGGCACGTCATCCCCACCCATGCTTCGGCCACGACGATCAAGATGGCCGTCAGATGGGCATAGCGAAACCAGGGATTACGCACCCACTTCCAGCCGCGTGCGATGCCGAGCAGTATCAACACGAAGCCCAGCACAACAAACGTGACGTAACCGAAGTGCAGGCACATCACAAAGTTGGCGGCGATGGAGTAAAGCCAGTCCATGCCATGGTAGAGACTCGCGGCATCGCAGGTATTCCCGAAATCCTACGTTTAGAGCCGTACACGAAGTAAGCGGACTAAGCGTCGAGTGCGAGTTCCGCTTACTGCGTGCGCGAGTCGTTGACGATCGCAACAACCTCACCGAAACGACTTCACACGTTGCCTCGGTCTCGAAAGGAAGTAGCCAATAGGTGACTTCTGCATTGCGTCGCGATTCTCCTGACGAATGTGACAGTATGCAGACTGCGGAACGGGAATGCCCTGACCCCGTGATCGCATTTTCACCGCGATTTCAACCGAAACCAGACCGCCGGCTGCAGTATTGATTTCAATGCTTTGCGGCCAACTGAATACGGCCTCATCTTCAAGACAAGTGCCCCAGTATCCATGTTTCCATACCAGCGTGCTCGTACCGATTTCCTCGTCTCCCAATCGAGCGACAAGGACAGTGGTTTCAACGATATCATCTGATGCGCAGGGAGACGCATGGATGCTGAGCGCAAAGAACAGCCGACAGGACCCGCTTAAGTTGGTATACGTTCTACTCGGGTCACATTGGGAATAGACCCATCCGCCACGACCATCCTGGCAACAGGGCATCATGTCGACTCGTGAGCACGGAATTGCTGAGAGAAGAGTGAGTTTCATTGCACATTCCGACGCGTATTCCGCTTACTGCGTGCACGGCTCATTCGATTGCTTCGCCGTCGTTCCCACGCAGTTCCACAGGAATTGGCGTGCGTCGCACTAGATAGGCGAACAGATCGACAAGCTCCTGGTCAGTCAGTTTCTGCGTCAACGCATCCGGCATGATCGAGATTTCGAGTGCCTGCAGGATGTCGATGTCGTCGCGATTGATGATGGACGTTTCATTATTGGCTCCACGCAATGTCACGGTCGTTGGGGTCTGTTCGTCAATCAGACCGGTGAGAATCAGGCCATCCTGAGTGGCGATCTGGTAGTTCGTGAACTCCTCGCGAATGGCTGCCGAGGGATCGACGATTGCCAGCAGCATGAAGTCGAGATTGTCTCGCTCGTAGCCGGTGAGATTGGGGCCGGTGCGCCCCCCTTCGTCATACAACGTATGGCAGACGGCACAGTTCTTCTTAAAGACGTGATAGCCTCGCACAACCGGTGAGTCGGCATCATCGTCCGACGAGCCGGCCGCTTCGGAGAGACCGGCCCTCAAGAGGTCGCTCAGCCTTGCGATCTGTTCCTGCTTCTCTTCGGGAGTACTGCGCGTGCGTCCCCAGTGCTTATCGAGCAAGCGCTGAATCTCGTCATCCTGATGGAGTCGCATTTGCTGCACGACATCGCCGGCAACTTCTTCGGCCTTGATGCGGAACTCTTCGACCTCGGTCAGCAGCATCAGCGTCCAGTTCGGTCGGCTGGCGAGCACACGTTGAGCCGTCTCCCGCAGGCCATGTTCATCCTGAATCGAAGACTGATACCGATTGCAGATCGTCGAACCGATATTGTCGTCGGAAAAGTTCATCAGCGCGAGCATTGCCGCCCGTTTGACTCCACTGGAGGACGAACCGAGCAGGTTGAGCAGCGGCCCCACGGCACGCTGTTCACCAATCTGGCTGAGAATCTCGATGTAGAGCAGCCGCGTGGCTGCATCGGCCGACTCGTTCGCGACGACCTGTAGCGCCTGGTCGACGGCCTCTGCTTGACCGAGGCGCAAAGCGAGGGCGACATCCGACTGTCCGATCGATGCCTGATACTCCGCGATAGCAGCCGCAAGTTCCTCGGGCAGTGCGGCCACTTCACGACCCTGGTAGGCTTCGAGGAAGCCCGCCATCAGCCGTTGCGTGTGTTCGGGACTGGGAGAGAGCTTTAACAGTTCTGCACACATCGACAGCCCGTCAAGCTGTTGAGATTGCTGAGTGTCAGCTCGTGGTAACTCGACGCCGATCGAGCGATGCGTGGCTGGGGCGAGGTCATCCATCGCGAAGCGTTGCATCAATCGCGAAACAACCACATCCCGCACCATGGGAATCTCCCACATTTCGGGTTCGCGGAAAAGTTCGAGAATCAAATCGCGGTCGTGTTCGCAGTGGACCTCTAGTGCCCACCAGAGGAGCAACGGCTGGTGCAGATCGCTTTCGTCTTCGCTTCGTTGCCACAACTCCTTGATGATCGGCAGCGCGTGTGCGGCGTCAAATCGCTGGGATGATGAAGCGAGTTGAGTTCGCACTTGCACATAGGCTTCCGTCTGAGCAAGGGCCGTCAACTTCAAGCCGAGTTCGTCATTTATGCGGCGATGATCACCGAGCAATCGAATCGTCCAGCGGCGGACATGCTCATCCGGATGTGCCAACGTGACTGCAGCCAGATCGAGATCGAAACTGCCCCCCCAATGCAGCGCCCACATCGCCTCCAGTGAAACGCTTGAGGTCGGGTCGCTGGCAAGATCGCGCAGCGTTTGCGTCAGTGCGGCATCGCCGGAACTCAACAGGCGATCTCCAAGAACCTGCACGGCGGCGTGACGGACCACTTTGTTGGGATGTTCAAAGTGCGAGATCACTTCGTCGACCGTCATCGTCGTCAGGTCGCCCGGTGTCATTAATGTGTCGGCAGCATCGGACTGAATCCGATAGACCCGGCCACTGGTGCGGTGCCAGTTGTCTCTGGGATCGACGTGCGTCAATCGCGTGTCGTACCAGTCTGCAATGTAGACGGCTCCATCGAGTCCGACCTTGACATCGACCGGGCGAAACCAGCGATCGGGTGTCGTTGCCACGGGGGGCAGGTCGACCGTGCGGTAGGTCGACGTATCGGGAATGAGTTTACTGGCCCAGACCCGATTGTGCAGCGCGTTAGCCGCGATGACGTTCCCCCAATACTGTTGAGGCAACGTGCCTCCTTCGTAAATTACAAAAGTTTGCGGAAAACGATCGCCGTCTCCTTCGTGACGCATATGTTGAAAGAACCCGAACGCAAAGGGATTGGTCAGCGGGCCATGCTTCCCCCAGCCTTTGATGCCGTACGAACCTTGAGGATAGAACATGCCGCGCGTGGCTCCGTAGTTGGTGCCGGAAAAGACACGTCCTTCGCCGTCGATCTCGACCGAGAACGTATTGCCACCTCCCTCGGCATAGATTTCGAAGACGTGCGAAATGGGGTGGTAGCGCCAGATGCATTGTCCCTCCCACTTCACATTGTGTGAGACTGAAGAGGAAACGTTCCCCGTTGTCGTCGAGCCATTGGCGCCATAGAGCCAGCCATCAGGCCCCCAATGCAGGCTGTTGGCGACCGAGTGCGTGTCTTCGAGACCAAAGCCCGAGAGATGGACCACCGGATCGCCGTCGGGAACGGCATCTCCATCGGCATCGGGATAGAACATCAGGTAGGGAGGGTTCAGTACCCAGATGCCGTCGTAACCGGTAAGGACGGCAGTCGCGATATTCAGTCCCGTGATCACATCACGATGCGAATCGTAGTTGCCGTCGCCGTCGGTATCTTCGAAGACGGTGATCTTGTCGGCACCTTCGAAGTGATTCGGCGGCGGCGGCGGAACCTGATCGAAAACGGCCCGCAAATGTTGATCGTAATGGATGACGCGGAGGCCAGCGGGAAAGGGATACTGCCGATACTGCACGACCCACATTCGCCCTTGAGGATCGAACGAAATGTAGAGCGGCTGCTCCACGACCGGTTCATCGGCAACGAGGTCGATGCGGAGTCCGTCTGCCATTTCGAATTGAGTGACGGCAACGTCCGCCGCAGTCGGCTCGGAATCGTCTCCGACTTCGCCACGCCCTGGGAAAGTCTGGATGATGCGCTCGACATCGTCGTTGCCCGCCACACCATCGGGACGGCGTTCGCGAGGATCGTCGGTGGTGGCCGGTGTATCATCGGCCATGCCTGTTCCGACAATCAGCGAGACGATCGAAAATGCAGTGAATGTGAAACTGCGAAAAATCGTGTTCTGTAAATGCATGGCAAGTTGTTAGAGCACAAGACAACCGAGGACTTCGCTGTGCCCGATTCTGAGACATCAGATCAAGGAAGTCCAATGGTTTCAGGAGTTTGATGCATCGGCCCCGGCCATTGACTCGGATTCCGTTTCCACAAGTTATCCACGATCGCGAAGAATTCTTTGACTCGCGGCGGCCCGCTGGCTATTCTGAATCCTTCGAGATCAGGCATGTGCAGCCCTCCCATCTCGCCGTCCTTACGGCACCCGGGTATGCAATGTCATCATTGGCGTGCCAGGAGAATGCCATGTATCGATTTCCTCCCGAGTCTGCGAACCTTCGTCTTCGCGATTGTGCGGAACTGGTTTATATTCTGATCGGCGACTTGCGAGATGTCCTCGAAGAGTCCCCCTCGGAACAGACTCGCCACTGGTTGGCGGTCTTGCTCGATACGATGCTGGAAACCGTCCCCGAGGAATTTTCGCTCAAATCCGATGGAGGCTATTTGAGTGACGTGCTGCACGATTTCCCACATTGGGACGCGCGCGTCGAATTGCTGGAAGACCAGTATTTCTCGCTGTACCTGCAACTTCGGCGATTGCGAGAGCAGGTGAAGCTGCAAATCACGTATGAAGAGACCGCCAGTTCGTTGCGCGACGACTTGGGGTCGTGGATCACGGCGTTCCAGGAATTTCGATCACAGGAACGTGACCTTGTGCAGACGGCCGCCAACCTGACGGTGGGTGCCGGGGACTGAACTTTCCGACCATCGCCACCTTCGAGCAAGCTACCGCTGGCGATCAACCGCCTGAAGTTCCCGGAGTTCCTTCGGAAGCGCGAAGGTGACATGTTCTTCGCGCGTTCTGATCTCCTCGACATGCGCGCCGTAGTTGTCGATCAAGTGCTGGATACATTCCTGCACCACGACCTCGGGCGCACTTGCTCCGGCGGTGATCAGTACACTTGAGACTCCTTTGAACCATTCCGGTTTCAGGTCACGTTGGCAGTCAATCAAATAGGCGGGCTTCGCGTGCGCCGTGCCGATTTCCATCAGGCGGCGGCTGTTTGAGCTGTTTTGGCTCCCAAGCACGAGTAACAGGTCGGCTTTCCCGATTAACGTATCGACTCCATGTTGTCGGTTCGTCGTCGCATAGCAGATGTCTTCCTTCGGAGGATGCTCAATCTGTGGAAACCGCTCCTCAAGGCGCCGGATCACGCGTCCTGCTTCTTCAACGCTCAACGTCGTCTGAGTGAGGTACGCGATCTTGTTCTCTTCCGCAAATGCAAGCTGATCGACGTCGTCGGGAGTCTCCACCAGCGTAATGCTCTCAGGTGCCTCCCCCATGGTTCCGATGACTTCGTCGTGCCCTTCGTGCCCGATGAGCACGATGTGATATCCGGCCTTGGCATAGCGGATGGCTTCGACGTGTACCTTGGTGACCAGGGGGCATGTCGCGTCGATCGTCCGCAAATTCCGCTGCCGTGCCTGATTACGAACCTCTGGCGACACTCCGTGAGCGCTGTACAGCAGGATCGAGCCTTCAGGGACGTCGGAGACGTTGTCGACGAATGTGACGCCCTGTTGGGTAAAGCGATCGACGACATAGCGGTTATGCACGATCTCGTGGTAGACGTAGATGTTGCTGCCGAACGCCTCGATACATTGATCGAGACAGTCGATCGCCATGTTCACGCCGGCACAAAAGCCGCGGGGATTCGCCAGCAGAATGCGCATCATTCCCTCATTGGGCCGACTGCCCGGTGAAGTAACTCGGCTCGTTGCCTGGCTTCCATTTGATGTTGCATCCGATACTGGGCTTTTGACCGGTCTTCACCGGTTTTCCGGCGAGCACATCGTCACACGCCGCTCGCAAGTCGGCTCCCGTGACGGGAATGCCGCTGTTGGGACGGCTGTCGTCGAATTGTCCACGGTAAACCAGTTTGGCATGCTTGTCGAACAGGAAGAAGTCGGGCGTACAGGCCGCGTGAAAGTCCTTCGCCACTTGTTGAGATTCGTCGAACAGGTAGGGAAACGAGTATCCGAAGTTCTTCGCTTCTTCTTTCATCTTGTCGGGACCGTCTTGCGGGTAGTTTCCGACATCGTTGGAACTGACAGCAACGATCTGCAGCCCCTGCTCCCGGTAGGCATTCGCGAATTTCGCGAACTCGTTGCGAATATGAATGACGAAAGGACAATGATTACAGATAAACGCCACCACCAACGGCCCGTGCGCGAGTTCAGTCGACGAGACCTGTTTGCCGTCGACGACGTTGTTGAGCGAAAATTTGGGGAGCGTACTTCCGAGCGGAAGCATCGTGGATGCGGTTTTGACCATGAGAATACCTCCTGGGAATTGAGAGTCTGCTGCGTTGCAGTCGCCAGTCTAATTGCCCGGAGCCGGGTTCGCGAATCCCCACGGGCGAAAGCCAGAATCGAGAGGGGCGTTCTCAGTCTTTATGCTCGACTGCCGTAAAGAATTTCAGTTCATATTCAATGTCGAGGTCGTTGGCGGCGCGGGCCACATCTTGCACGAAGCCCGTCGGCACGTCGCGGTCGGCCTTGATAATAATCACGTTGTGCGTTGGCGACACGTTGGCGGAAACGTAAGCAGTGACTTCCGGCAGGCTGACGGCATTGCCGTCCACCTTGTCGGCGAGATACACCGACGGCTGCCCATCGATGATATCGACCGTCATGATGATGGCTTCCCGCGTTTCGACTCCCTGACCCCATTGCGATTCAGGAATCGCCAAAGCCTCGGGATCCTCCATCGTCGACGTGACCATGAAAAAGATCAACAGCAGAAATGTCATATCGATCATCGGCGTGATGTCGAGTTCATCGTCATCGGAGGCACCGCGGCGATGAGATCGAGTAGAACCGGCCATGGAATTGTGCGTGGATCGACGAAGTGACTGAACTCAATGCCTCTGGGAGAACTGCCCTCAATGCTTCATCGCGGCTTCCAGGTCCGACATGAATTCACCCAACTGATCCTGAACGTTGTCGGCCAGTTTTCCGATGCGGACGACCACCCATGCTCCAATAAGAGTCATGGGAATGGCGATGGCCAGCCCATACGCGGTGGTGAGCAGCGCGAAGCTGATGTCGTCGGCCAATTGGGATGGATCCGTCCCTCCCTGTGCCGATGCCGCCGCAATCTTGGCGAAGGCCAAAATCATGCCCGTCACCGTTCCGAGCAGTCCGAGCATCGGTGCCACTTTTGAAATCGTGCCGATCCACGAGTGACGATACTGCAGGTCGGCGACGACTTCGCGGTCAAAACGCTCGGCAAGCATTTCCCGCAGCTTATGTGGACCGCGGTCCCGATTGGCCAATGCCACCAGGATGAGTTGTGGTGTTGCCTTCGCCCAGTAGGGAGGACTGTCGCACAGTTCGGCCACGCCGTCGAAGTCCTTTTGTTGGAGCCTTTCACGACATTCATCCAGGAACCCTTGAGCGGCACGGGCCGAAAAGCCCTTCTGGGCGATCTTGCGAGTCAGCAAGACCCCCACAAAGATGCCATACAATGCGGCCAAGGCCATGGCCGCATAGATGACGTATCCCAGTGCATTCAGGAAAGCGGCTGTACCCATCTGTTATGTTCTTCTCGTTGGTCTGGTGTCGATCTGGATGATTTGAGCTATCGCCGCCCGGTCAAGAGTAATTGTCGCGTGACCGTAAATACGAATCCATCTCCCCCCCGTGCGACGACAAAGTAAGTGCGGCGAATCTCCTGTGGTGATCTTCCTTGATACTGCTGTTCCAATGTCGCCAGCAGTTGCTCGGTCTGTGGTGGATAGAAGTGAAAGATCGTCCCCTGGCTGGCATCCACTCCGGCACGTTGAAAGAGCCGCACATCCGCATCCTTGCGATCTCCTCCTTGCCAGGACATATAGAGCCGTTCCTCTCCGCTCCCCGTGGTGACCTCGCGAGTTCGCGGAGCCGTCGACATGTTGGAAAGAAACACCAGCTTACCGGGGAGCAGAACTCCCAGTTCGATTCCGAAGTGGTCGAGCTGCTGAGCGTATTCATCGACGGAACTTCCATCGGCGAAGCGAATGAACCAGCGTTGCTCGCGCGGGATACCCCCCGAACCGCCACCGATACCCAATGGCCGGCCACCGGTGCCCGATGCGCTTCCGGGAGTGCCGCTGTTCATCGCCTCGGACGCCAGGACTTCCTGCACCTGTTGAGTGGCCGTGGTCGATAACTCAACCACGTTCTCCAACACTTCCTGCAGGTTCTCTTCCTCGATTTGCTCTTCGACAGGAGAAGGATTCGGCGTCTCCTCTTCAGGAGACTCGACCTGCAATGTCTCATCCGGGTTACCGTCTTCGAAGCCGCCGGTCGCCTCGACGAACTGCAGAGGGACGAGTTCAATGGGGGGACTGCTCCATTTCACTCGTGTCAGCACCACCACCAGGATCACAATCAGCGTGATGACAATCACGTACATCGTCGCCGAAATCTTGTCGTGCCGCGTGACTTTCAAATAGGGCTGAGGCACGCCACTGGGGAGTTGCGCAGACCGTTTCGCGGATGGGGGTGGTTTGGTGGCAGTCGACATGGCAGTTCCCCACGTTGTTGCAACACATGTGAGGCCGTTGAGAGGAAAGCTCTAACGTACCGGACAGACGTGACTTTGCGTCATGCTAGGTGTCCGTTCCGGGAGTGTCAACGAGCGAGTCATTTTGGCATTCTGGGACGTCGGAAGGTGGGCGGTGGAAGGCCGGAACGACCGTTAGTCGTCAACCTGGATTCGCGACTCGTCCCCTCACTGCAGTTCGGTTGCCATCTCCAGCAGTGCTTCCATCAACCTCGTCGACGCCTCCCGCTCCAGGCGGTTGGTTCCCGGCCAGGTTTCGTATCCGCCAAGGTCGTGCTGGCGCGGGGTCGGTAGATAGCCGAAGTAACCATGATTCAATTCGACCATAAACGCCGGCTGCAGCGGACAGCGTTCCTTGAACTCCAAGCCGATCTCGCAAAAAACCTCGCAGGGCATGGTGCCGATGCAGGTGTCGCCGAGCCGCAATACCTGAACTGGGATCGTGGTCGTTTCGGGAAGGTCCATCATGCCGAGCAACCGCTCCGAATAGATGTACGACAGGTCGCGGTCGCCTTCGGAGCCGCGGGCATTGGTGTCGATGGCCCACTGCCGCTCTTCGGGCGTCAATTGTCTCCAGCCGATAACTGGTTCGCGATAACTCGCCCTCAGGACGATGTCTGACTGATAGGCAACTTCCGGCAGCGCGGCATGGACGTGCTCCGCGACATCGCGGGCGACGTAGCGAATCTGCACATAAGGTTCCTGCCGCGCGCGGGGCTCAAGAAAGTTGATGTTGTTGATGTCGCCGCTCGTGCCATTGGCCAGCATCGCCACAAAGGGGGGATCCTGCTGCTCGGCCACAAGGAGATGTTCCAGGTGATCGCAAAACTCACCGAAATAATCGGCCGAAACGTCCGTGCTCCCAACTCCGCCGACGTAGTGGAGCGAGTACGCGGCGAACAGCGAAATCATTTCTCCATCTGGCTCCCGGACGGCAATGAATGAGACCTGCGGATCGGTCGGCCCCGCAGGATCGAGCAGAGCGTCGCTTCCGGCGGGAGGATTCATCTTGACCAGATCAGCCGTCTCGAAAGGATTGGGAGGCATCGATCCCGGCCGCATGAACCATCGACGATTAAACACATGCTCGGGGACGTCGACACTGCCGTAACCCAGTTCCGCCGCACGCAAAAGATGCTTTGCGCGGACCACGCCATCGGCGATGCGTTCGGCCACGAACTGCTGATAGTCATTCAACGGCACTTCTCCGGTGGCATTGCGATCCCCAAGAGCGCTACTGGCGGAATGCGTATGCGTCGCGCTGATCAGTACATGCTCTGGAGGGATGCCGGTCTTCTGCTCGATGAGCTGTCGCGCCTCGTCGCTTACGACTCGGTGAAACCCCAGCAGGTCGCACACGACCAAGGCGAGTGTGGTCTCGCCATTGTCGAGCACGAGGCAGCGTGCGTGCAGTTCATCGTGGACATTCTCAGAGGGAGTCGGGACGAAGCCGCCGACAATCGGAAGGCCGATCGGAGGCGTGATGTTGCTGGTCGCGGCCCCCGCACGCAGTTCACCGGCCTGGGAATTCGTGATACAGAGACACCAACAAAGAGCGACACACGTGAGTTGGACATGGATTCTCATTGAGATTCTCCCGTTTGGTTGGCTGTCATGCATCACTTCCTGCCTCAATGGGCTCGAATTGCGATGCCAGCTTGAGCATGGCTCCGTCGGGGTTCATGTTGAACAGCGCCCTGCCGCCAGTTCCCCAATTGCCATCTGAATAATGAAAGACAGCTGTGGCATCGCGAATGGTGCCGACAGCGGCGACGTCCTCCATGTCGCCTCCCTCGACCGCCTCGAAGTGGATCTCGACGGCCACGAATGCCGAGAGTTGTCGCGACTGGCGGTCACGAGCGAATCGCACGCCGGACTGCCAGTCGCAGTCCTTCCAGACCAGTCCCCGGGGCTTGCCGGCCTGGCTGGCCAATTCGAAGAACTTGGCTTCGAGAGCTTCCCGGCGACTGCGAAATGCTTGTTGCGCGAGACGCGATTCTCGACGTTGTATCCAGCGCGCCAACGGCGCGGCGGCAAGCAACGCGATCACGAACAAGATGACGCAAGTAATGACAGTCGGCCACATGCGGCCATGTTGCTGAATTCAGTAGACGACCGCAATGAAGTCGAACTACCGCAATTGTTCCCATCGCGCAACGCGAGCGTTTCGAGGCGGACGCGAGCGCGCTTGCCTACTACGCAAAGAGACCTTCCGCAAGTCTGGTGGAGCGGAATTTCGTCGATCGGCCCGTTGTTGAATTCTGGTGGCGATCGAGTGTTCAGTCCGGCCGCGTCGGGGGATATGATTTCAATATCGACGTCCCCTCACTGCATACTTTCATTCATCAGTTATTCTCCATGTGAGTGAGCGTCCCACGGAATCGACGACCATGAATGTTCAGCTTTATCGACCGCAAGCCACACAGCTATCATTTCGGCTGTATGAGCGAAACCTGCATCCCGAGTTGTTTGACACGTATGCGGAAGCCAGCCTGTTGACGTCGGACATGCAGGCGACCTGCCGCATCTGCGTCGGTGGACATGCCGTGACATTGATGCATGCCGGCAAGACCATCACCGAGGTTGTCGGCAGCGACGAAGACGACTTCCCCGAGTTCGGACAGTGCGTTCGCCATCGTTTACGGAATGGCCGCGACGCCACGGCCCATCTGCACTCCGGTGCCAAGTACCATTGGGGGGCGCATGTCGAGTTCACCGACTCCGAAGTGTTCGACTACCTGCATTCGGAATTCGTCAGTGAGATTCCTTCAGCCACATTGTCATACCAGTTCCCGGCAATGCACCGCTTGCGTCCTGGCCCGATCAGCTTGATCTTTCTGGAAGCACTGACGAACTCGCTGGCGATTCGCAGCTTTCACACGTTTCCGGATGATCTGGCCATCCTCCGAACGCAATCGCTGCTGAAGTTCTGACGGTCTCGGCTGCGAATGTCAGATCGTGATCAGCCGCTTCATCTCGCGGACCGCGGTCTCCATGCCGACGAGAACGGCGCGGGAGACGATGCTGTGGCCGATGTTCAATTCGCTGACCCCCACGATCGCGGCGACATCTTGCACGTTGTTGTAGGTCAGCCCGTGCCCCATGTGCAGCAACAGTCCGTGGTGCAAGGCCGCTGCTCCCGCGGCAATCAGTTGGTGCAGTTCCTTCTGGCGAGCCTTCTCACCAATGGCGTCGGCATATCCGCCAGTATGCAGTTCAACCGCTTGAGCCTTGAGTTCTTGCGATGCCGCGACCTGCTCGCGGTTGGGATCGATGAAGAGACTCACTTCTATCTGCTGCTGCTGAAGCTGGTCGATGCATTTTCGCACCCGATCGCGATGAGTGATGACATCAAGTCCCCCCTCGGTCGTGACTTCTTCGCGCTTCTCGGGCACGAGCGTCACCTGGTCGGGATGCACTTCGCAGGCGATGCGAGCCATTTCCTCGGTGGCGGCCATTTCGAGGTTCAACTTCACCCGCACGGTCTCGCGGAGAACCCGCAGGTCGCGATCCTGAATGTGCCTGCGGTCCTCTCGCAGATGAATCGTAATGACGTCCGCCCCGCCTAATTCGGCAAGCACGGCTGCCCAGACAGGGTCGGGCTCCACGGTCTTGCGGGCCTGTCGGATGGTCGCAACATGGTCGATATTCACTCCCAGCCGGGGCATTGGTTTCTCCAGGACTACTTGTAAACCTGCATCGTGGCCTCATCGGATACGTCGATCGCTGCCGGCTGTCGCCTCCAATCAACCACCTCGACGCGTCCCGACGAGAGCCACACGAGCCGCGTCGAAATGCGATTCTCGTCAATTTGGTAAATCCTCGCCACCGCGCGGGCGTAAGAGCGAAGCTGAGCCTGGTAATGCTCGCGACGAGCGAGCGCTTCGTCGTCGCGAATGCCGGCGGCATCGGTCTTGTAGTCCAGGATGTCGGCCGCCAGCAGTCGGTTGACGCGAGACATCAGGACGAGACGGTCAATCGAACCCGACACGATCGTGCCTTGGTCGCGGATCACGAATCGTCGTTCACGCTCGACTTCCAGGTCCAATGGCCCTTCAGCCAACTCGGCAAGGACGGAGGGACTCAGTGACAGCGACCTCGGAGGCTGGTACGACGCACGCGACAGCGTATACGCGATCTCACGCGCCGCGAGCATCGACTGAAACTGCGACAAGCACGATGGGATATCGAGTTCACAAGCCGCAATTTCGTTTGCAATCTGCTTGAGTTCCCCCGGCGTCGGGCGTCCGTCATCGAGCCAGCGAAGCGACTCGAACCAGGCATGTATCAACGTTCCCCTGTCCTGGGCGCGACGACTCGAAGTCTGCAGCACTCGTGACAGTCGAACGGCACCTTGCAACGCCATGCGCGACGGGGCGACGGCTCGCGAAGGCCTTGACTCATCGGAGTCGGGTGCCGCGAATACGATCGGCTCTCGTGCCGCGTCGTGCTCCAAGAGGGGTCGGCGGTGCTTCATTTCGGCGGGTACCGAATTGAACCAGCACGGGTCACCATGGCCGATCACTTCGCGCGGCCCGAGGGAGCGACCATCGATCAACGCGGCTCTCAGCAATCCTTCATAGGTCGAACGGATCTTGCTCTCCGCGAGTACGGAAGGGCAGACCATGTAGAGGGCACGAATCGCTCTGGTCATCGCAACGTATAAAAGACAGAGCGCCTCCCTCACGCCGCGCTGAGCCGTCGCGGGAAACATTTGCTGAACTTCCGGCGGCAACAGATTCTGAATCTGCTGATTGGCATACGAGCACATGCCATCCGCCTGGGCAAACGGGTCGGGCTCGCTGGTGACGAAACTTGGGGTTGTCTTCGAGGTCAGGGGCGTCTCCAACTCACCGAGTATAACCGCCTCAAACTGCAGTCCTTTCGCCTGGTGGATCGTCATCACGCGAACGGGGCTGTCACTGGGAGATTCGATTTTGCGGTGTTTGATAAACCGCACGAAGTCCGCCGGTCGCAATGTCGCCAGCGGTTGATACGTATCGGCAAGCTCCACGAGTTGACTCAAACGATGACTTTCCCTTGGGTTGCACATCGGCACCAACACGTCGACCCAACGCGCGAGCGTTGCCGAGTAACCGTTGTCGACAAGTTGTGATCGAATCGAAGCCGCCGCATTGCACGCCTGCGAAGCATCACGATGGTCGGTGAGGCCCAGGTACGCTCCAAGGGGTGACTGAGCCACGTGAAACCGAGCCACGGTGTCGCCGGGATGGTCTGCGAGCGTTAGTGCGGAGAGCGCAATCTGCACGGCGGCAGAATCGGTGATCGGAGTCCCTCCCTCCTCGCTGGCATCGATGTCCGCGCCGCGCAGGGCGTAAACGATCTTACCGACATGCTCGTTCTTGCGCATCAGGATGCCGATCGAGCATCCCGGAGCCTGCAACTGGATGCTTCTGACGATCTCGACGATCTTGCGCGCGATTGCTGCTCGTGAACTCTCACCGTCATTTGATTCGGCGGCGAGCAACGCCGTGTATCCCACGAGATCTCGTTTGACCGTGGTGTGCTGTGGAAACCCTTGCGTGAACTCGGTGACCGCCGACAGTTGGTTCTCTTTGAGTCCTGGGTGCTGATTGAGGTTCTGGAAGACGCGATTCACGGTATCGATGACGGCCTGCGACGAACGCCAACTTGTGTTGAGGTCGCGCATGGAGAGTCGTTCCACACGGCTGTCAAGATGCGTGAAGAGCTCCGACCGCCCTTGCCGCCAACTGTAGATCGCCTGTTTTTCGTCTCCGACGCAGAAGAAACTGCTGGAGTCTCCTGACGCGCAGTGCTGCGCCAGTTTCGACAGCGCCTGCCATTGCGAAATCGAAGTGTCTTGAAACTCGTCAAGCAACAGATGATCGATTTGAGAATCGATGCGAAACGCGACACGCTCCATCGAGCGTGAGTCGTCACCGGTCGCCCCGGTGAAGTAGCCAGCCAACTGTCGCGTGACGTCCGCGAATGTCTGGACCCTCGCCTCACGGGCGATCTCGCTCCACGACTCGTGATAGCGGTTCAACAGTTTCCACGTCGCCTCGTTGCGATTGGCCAGTTGCGTAATAAAGAGTGCTTGCGCATGTCGGATGAGCTTGCGATACACATCAGTCACATCTTGAGGAATTAGAACCCGGTTGAAGGTGTCCCTCCCCTCGAACAGCACTTTGCCGATACCGCGACTTAGGAATGCCTGCCAGTTGTTTCGGGCGGCGTCTTCCGCTGACTTTGCATGAGCCGTTTCCCAGCTCTTGGGACGCGGCACGCGGGAAAACTCCTCCAGTGCTTGATTCAGTTCATCATTCGTCAAACAGGGACGGGGTTGCAGTTTCTGCCAAGCGGCGTGATCGGTCGTCAAGTACAGGTCGTGAAAACTCTCGACGACGTCCAGCAGTTCGGCGGCAACTCGCCGTTGAGACTCGCCGTGCGAGAGCATGTGCATCAGCCGCACGACATCAGCCGTCGACTCGTCGTTCAACAGGCCTTCGATGGCTCGTAGCCGCAACTGAGCGCGTTCATGTTCATCGACAATCCTCCAGCCCGTCGGAAGACCCAATTCAAGCGAGATGGACGATCCGACGTTCACGAAAAAGCTATCGAGCGTTGATATCCGCACGCGATGCAATCGGCGTGTAAATTCGCTCAACAATTGTTGTCGTTCGGGCGACGCGTCGTCAGCGGCGAGTCTCAATAGAATGCGTTCGAGAATCTCACCGGCTGCCTTGCGAGTAAACGTCGTGGCCAGAATACGTTCTGGTGACGTACCCTGAACGAGTGCGATGTATCGTTCCGCGAGCTGGTAGGTCTTGCCGGTCCCTGCCGACGCGCGAATCAGGATATTGCGGTCTTCGTTGGAGACTACGTCATCGGGATTCATGTGAACGCCTCCCGTCCGAAGACACCTTCCTGGCAGATCGCAGCGAACTCCGAAGTTGTGTCCGGTGGTGCATCCGCGGGCTTCCAGAACTTCCCGGCGAGAATGTTCTCAATGATGTCTTTCGCCAGTTCGTCTGCTTCGTGGAGTTCCTCGTCATTCCATTCGGCGAATTTGACGTGCGTATCCGCTTCCCGCGACAGGCAGACGTACCCCAACTGCACATCACCCTGAATCCCATGCTGCCTCACGAGGCTGCGGTATAACGGGAGTTGCAGGTCGATCCATGTTCCATTCTTGCGATGCGCCTCTTCAACCGATTTGGGTTTGTCGCCGGTCTTGTAGTCGAGAATGCGGAATTGGTTCGTCTGTTCGTGAACGTCGATGCGATCGATCCGTCCTGATACCTGAATCTTCCTTTCGCGGCCGAGCAATGACCGATACGTCTCTTCGTTTTTGTAGATCCTCCACCCGTCGCGAACCTGGATTGCCTGCCATACTGCGAACGCCTTGAGTCGCGTGCGCGCTTGCTCTAATTGAATCCGAACAACAGGCAAGGGATCGACGCCGAAAAAACTGACACTCGTTTCGTCCAGCAGTGACTCCAATGTCTGTTCGATCTCTGTCTCATCCGAGGAGCGAGACGCCGGATGTTTGCCGAATTTGTCAAGCACGGCATGAAGGAGATTGCCGAATCCCAGCGGGCTGAGTTCCCAGGCGTCTTGTTCCACGGATTCAAGTTTCAGCACATGCTTCAAATAGAAGCGATAGGGACAGGCGAGGTAGAGCCGAAACGCCGTGACAGAAATCGATGACAGCGGTTCCAGGGAACTGTCGGGACGCGGCACCTGGAATCGATGACTTTCTACTGGGGCCGCCTGTGTGCGTTCGCTCAACAATTCCAGGGGACGTGTTTCAGTCGCGGAAGCGTTCGCCTCTTCAAGACGTCCGTAGAAGTGGCGGATACGCGCCGCGATCGTGGCCTCATCGGTCGCAAACAACAGTCGGCTGGGAATCAGGGGATCATTGCGCACGTCGCGACGCCCCACGATCAACGATACGTGCTGTCGCGAGTGCAACAGCGCCGACAGGGCGTGAACGTCACGGGCGAAGCGGCGGGCATTATCGGTCAACCCAAGGTGCTGTCGCAGCGAGTTCGGGAGAAACAGATCGGAGTTGACGGACGACGGGACGAACTCTTCGTTGAAGTTTGTGAGAATGACGACGGGATTGTCATCTTGAGCAAGATCGAGCCACCCCAGCAGATCGACTCCGCTGGCGGATGAGCCTGGTGGAATGGCCTGCATACCGATCGCATTCAGTGTGAGATGCAGCGCCTGGTACGACTCCATCGCAGGCATAATCGATTCGGGAACACTCTGGTTCTCTACCATCGCTTCCCAAATTCGGCGGCAGCCTTCCAAGGTCACCCGGTCTTCGGGAACCTCCGCATCGAACTCGCGCTGACTGTAGACGGTCAGCAGCAACTCAGTCACAGGATCGGTCCAGTCAGAAAGCAACCTGGCATCGCCGGAAAGTGATCCCAGCAATGCAGTCGCAAGTTCGTAGGCCGACTTCAACGCCGCGAATTTCTCGGCAGCCGCAGCAGGCCACGATCCAAGGCGACACTGCAGATGATTCACCAGAAAGTCATCCAGTTCGATAATCCAGCGTGCCGGCACACCTTGGTCGGCCAACCAGCTAGTGACGGCGGGATGCCGAACCAACTCCGCGAATTGCGCGGGTCGCCGTGATTCCAGCCATGCCGCGACGGCCTTCAGCAATTGGAATGGACTGGTTTCACGCAGTGTTGTTTCGATGGCGCGATGACTGGGAACATCAACGTCGTTAAGCACTCGACGGAGGACCGGCAGCAGCCGTTCATCCGGAATGCCGATCGTGATCTCGTCCATTCGTCGGCGTCCGTCGAGACTGCGGAGACACTCGACCACCTGTTGGGCCTGTTGAATCGGTCCGTCGACTACATGAAGTTGATCCATCTGAAGTTCGACATCAACCTGCTCCCAGGCATCGGGAATCAGGCACCCGTGGGCATCGAAGCGACTCGCCCAGCTTTCTGGGGCATGAATGTAGGCAGTGACATGCTCCGCCACTTGATCGAGCATGCTTCTGAGGGCCACATTGATATCAGCCGCTCCGACGAGCACGATCTCATTCTTGGTTTCGCATTCCTTCCGTTCGATGGCGACCAGCCTTGCGGTCTGCTGATCCCAGAGTCCGAGCGCATCGAGTGTGTCGTGGTAGGTCTTTTGCATTTCTTGCATCGCCCGCCAACGCGGTGATTCGCGAAATCCCGCCAGAGCCGCACCTTGTTCGGCGACGTCGCCGAAATCGAGTCCATCGGCCGCCAGTTCAAGATGCACACGCCACAACAGTTCTCCAATCGAGAGCCAGGCATCGAAATCTCCGTCCTTCGGCAGATGACCCAGGACAAGTTCCACCCTCTGACGCGGCAAGCCGCGAACGGCCTCTCCCCAGGCCAGCTTCTGGATGAGTTCGCTCGCGAAGTCCTTCTGAGGCTGATACAGCTCTTCGGGCAGCGTTCCCACGGTAATTCGTCGTGGTGGATGCCCCACGCCACCCGTGCGTCGCACCCAGAGATCGTCGAAACACTTCAGGCCATGCTTGGAAGGAAAGACGACGATGACGTCGCGAAGGTCGGCGACACCGAGGACCGAATACTTTTTGACTAAGTCATCCACCACCGCCGGAATGAGCGGCCGCGACCAATCCATGAATTTCCTGGTAATGGGCATGCGGGATGACAATGAGCGTTACAACCAAGGGCTGGCAAGGTCTTACCACTGCCTAAATTAGCCAAAACCCCGAGGGCCACCAATCTGCGGGGAGTGAAAGTCTGGTCAAGTGCGGCCATTCCTGCCTCATGGAGACCGTTGTATTCGTTGATTCCGTCAGAATCGACAGAAACCTCCAAAGTCCCCCGAATCACCAATCCGATAAACGATCTAACTACCCGCTTCATCGTTCTGAATCGGGAATCATCCGTTGGATGGACACACGACCGACGCAAGCACGCGGCGGATTGCCTGGAGGCGAAACGAATGTCCAAACTGAATAAGTTTATGAAGCACGCCATCCTCGTGGTCTTGTTGGGGACCACCGTTTTTACGAGTAGTGGCTGCAAACTGGCCTGGTGGGCCCTGAAGGACCAGTTCATTGCAGGCTGGTTCTGGGGAACGACACCGATGATCCCGGTGACGCCCTACATGAGCCAACAGATTGAAGACACCTACTGGAATGAGGAGCGCTACCTGCGAGTGCCGATTCTCGACCCCATCGAGGGTGAGAATGCTCCACTCTTCTGTCTGGATGCTCCTTCTCCCGACGAAGTCATGCGGGCCTTGCCCGACGACACGGCGGGGGGATTCCCCTTCCTGGCGGAAACGTCGCGCAACAATGTGCGGATGACGGTCGAACTGATTGTCGACCGGCTGGACGAACCCAGGTTCTTCCCCCACGCCGGCCCCTGCCGACTGCATCACTGCCACTACAAGTGTACCGTCTTCTTCACCGAGACGAAGCGCTCTTACTGGCCAGTCCCGTTTACGAACGTCGATCAGCGTGAGGACGTGGTCTATGTCGACCACGATTACCTGATCCGCTGTGCCGGACCGGTGATGGACTAACGCCGACTCCGGTGTGAGCGACGACAGTCACTGTCATAAGATCGCTCTCGAAGTCGCATAGCAACTTCTCCAGGCAACGGAAGCCCGGGCCCACCTCACCGTGGGAACGGGCTTTCGTCATGGAATCGACCCAACCATCCCTGATGCTTCAAATCGTCTGGGATGCGTTTCTAATGGGATCGATATCTTGGTCGCGCCCGCCGCCCCCATGAGTGGCCGACCCAGGTAAACGTTTCGAATTAGGGCCTTGTCTCGGAGAAGGCTCGAAGCAGACGGAGATAATGAACAACCACAACACGCTGGTGAGAAACGGAATCCAATAGGGGATGAACAAGTGCCCGTAACCAGTGCTGGTGGAACCTATCATGGACAACTCCATCGGCTGGTAGACAATCCAATGCCACGGGATGAACCCTTCGGGATGCACATGGCCCAGCGCATCTGAAGAACTCTCGAACGTCTTGAAATCGATGTCAACCGATGGCCGTCGGTACAGTTCATCAGGAGGAACTGAATCTGTCGCGGCAGCGTGAGACCTTTGTGATCGCCAGGCGAAGCCAAAGGAGCCATGGTTCGAGAAAAGCCATCTGGCGTCCTCGGAAAGTCCTGTCGCGGAAGCAGACCAGATGGATTGATATCGTTGAACTCCAACGAAGTAGCTTGATACCCAGATGGCACCAATCAGCCCGATCAACAGCAATGCCGTTGCTCGAAGGCAGACCAGCCAGAGATGAAATCGCTTTAATGCGGGGTCGATCATTTCGCACCTGCTCGCCGTCAGTCCGTGGATTCCTCATCCGCCATCCGCGATCGTGCCAAATCCGCCCAGGGGCCACGCTGGTCAAACGACAGGTAACGCTCCCAATGATGGCGGGCTTCTGTGTGCTGGCCCAATTCATCGAGCGTCTGGGCCTTGTGAAAATGGGCGTCGGGAAAGTCGGCATGCACATCGAGGGCGATGTCGAAAGCATCCAACGCGAGTCGCGGCTGACCGAGTTCACGATGGAGGCAGCCGACCTGAGTCCAGGCTTCCAGGTAGTCGTGGTCAAGTTCCGTCGCAGCGTAATAACGCTCCAGCGCTCCATGAGGATTCTCGGCTCGGTACAGGCAGTCCGCGAGATGGAAGTGGATTGCGGGATCGGATGGATCGGTCATCAGCGCAAGGCGAAAGGCCTCGATGGCGTCGGGGACATCGCCATTCTCGGCCAGTCGGCAACCCTCGGAGAACCAGTTTCCATCAGGCAGACGCACGGTCTCGCGATGTGCATCGAGACGCAACGAATGCGGGTGATGATTGGCGGGATCGTCGTCATCCTCCTCCGGCTCCCCCGTCAGTCCTTCGTAGTCGAAGATGCGTTGACGCGACTTGGGATCCTTCAGTCCATGCTGATCGCGGATCACGACATGCGAGTCACTCGCGAGGATGGCCAACTGTCGCAGCGGATCGTCATTCACGCCTCGCAGCCGACAGAGTTCGCTGAGACTGCGTTCGATCTCGGATCTCGGCACTCCCGCTTTCAGCAGGTCCGCCAGACGACGGATGCCGCTCACTTCGCGAAAGTCGAAGTAGGGGAGGCGGCCGACGCGTTGCACGGCTCGAATTAATCCGACCCGTTCCCAACGACGGATGACATGCACATCGAGATCGAGCAATGACGAGAGCATGGCGGGGGTGTAGAGCCTGCGCACCTGTTCGCTGTCGTGCGTCAGCCCCATCAGGAAGAGCCAATCCGACTCGTTAAGGACGCGTATCGCGACGCCCTCGCCGAGCATTTTCTGTGCATGTTCCAGCTTTACCGAAACATGCCCGTCGTCTTCAAGCGGCCAGCCTTCTTCACCGACGACGAGCATCGTCGACTGCCGACTGATGTGTTCGCTCGCCTGCCCACCCTGCTCGATCACCCTCTCGGCTGCCTGGGCGTGCGTCATCGAAGCGAGTATCCCCGTAAAGGAAACTCGCTCCCCCTGCATCGGAGGGGAACTTGCCAGCGGTCGATCGCCGTCCGTCGTCATCGAGATCTGCTATGCGGGAATAAATCGTCTCTCTACCACATAGAATGGTGATTGAAGGCCGACGTGTGAAGCGAGCGACCGCAGGTACGTCCATTCACTCACCAACAAACAGGTGTGTGAAATGCGAGTGCGGCGATCAAACGCACTGATCGGCCGTTCGATCGAGATCGACTGCTTATTCCCGGTCCCACCAAAACCTCGCACCGTCTTTGCGGAGAGCGAACTCATCCGCCTGCAGGGTGGCCATGTGCGCGGCGGCTTCGGGATCGTGAGAGAGATGGTCGATCACCGGGTCCGGGTTCAGAGTGACGCCGCCAATCACGCCGAGCATGTAGCCACCCGCTCGGCGGGACATCGCTTCGGAGGGGACGAATTTCGGAACATTAAATTCCGGGAAGACATCTTCAGGCGGGGCGAGCAACCCGGCCATGTCCCAGTCGGCCCGCTCAGCGAGGCTGTGTCGGCGGATGAGGGCAGCAGCCACACCGAGGTCGAAGAGGTTCTGCAGGTCGGCAAAGACGGCGCTCCTCTCGGCCAGATCCTCATAGTGCTCGGTGAACTGTTGAGCAAATTGTTGTGTACTGGCCCGCGTGAAGGCGGCGTCGCTGCGATTTCCCTGGGCGTCGGACACTTCGTCTTGCGCCAACAGTTGCAGGCGTTGACCGGTGAGTTGGAACGCGAGGCCGTCCTCCGACGCATAAACGGCATCATACAACGGCATGAACCACCAGCGTTGCATATTGTTTCCGTTCAGCCCAAGCATCGACAGGTAACTCGGAATGCCACGCACGCCCGAAGGTTCGGCACCGAGCGAAATGCGTTTCATCCGATAGTCGGCTTCAACAAGCACGCGAGCGAAGTGCGATTCACCGGGAGCCCCCCAGACGGTGACGTGCTGCATGCCCAGGACGCCTGCCATCTGCTGGTAACGCTGAGCGATAACAGCCGGCGTGGCAGCGGAGCTGTTCTGTTGATTGAATTGCTGCAGATCGGCCAGCCGTCCTTCATCGTGGTCGATCGAACAACCAAGCGTCGTGTTCCGCTGATGCATCACCTGCAAAGCGACGACCAGATCATCCAGCCGCAGGCAGGGCCGGCCGGTGCTGATCCCGACCGTGCGGCCGAACACATCGGGGACGAAGGCTTCGGCTGGACCCGCGAGGGCGATGTCGTGCTCCTCGGACGAAACGAAGATGTAGTCAATGCGTTGCAGGCCGCCAAGATACATTACTGGTTCGGGGATCGGCTCACCGGCGCTGACGGCCTCCATAAAGGCTCGTTCGATCGCCGCGAGAGAAACGACACGATGCTCGGTGAACTCCTGCAGTTCCGCAGGAAGGTTGTCGTTGACGAACGCCTCCTGTTGCCGTCGCAACAGCGCTGGCGAAATGCGAGTATCCGGGGCGGCTGTCACCACTCCCTCCGCGTCGATCAAGATGCCGCCGCCACCGTTGTTGTTGCCACCACCTCCGCCAAACTGAGCGAACGCCGTCGTCGCCGGGAGGCAGACACAGGCGAGCACAAAGATCCATGCAGGCAGCGTGCCTGTCGGACGATGGGGGTACGATCGCATGAGAGTCTCCTGCTTCCCCAGCGGGGAGGCGATATGGGTGTCGGAGCTGTTGATACTGACCATTCGAGCCCGCAGACTCAATCCAGTGATGCAAGTCACGCGGCAGTGGCCGAGATTCAACAGGCAATCTGTTGAGACGGGTTGGTTTCAACAGATTGACCATGCTCTGTTGTCAGTCCAGCCTTCATTCCACTCTTGAACACGTGAAACGTCAAGGATGAACTGCCAGCTCGCACTGAAATGCGATGGCGTGAACGCGAGAGCCAGGCGCAAGCAACGGTCTAGATCCCATCTTTCGCGATGCGCGCCAATGTGCACACTTCAGCGAGGCGATCGATCAGCACACGCGGTTCCTTTTACTCGTCTTGAATGATGATCCTTGGCGTGACCATCAGTTGCAGCGATTCGGTCTCGCGCCCCACACCAGTATTGCGGAACAGTCGATTGACATACGGAACCCGATTCAACACGGGCGGCCGGTTCCTCCCAAGCACTCCGTCGAGAACGATGGTTCCTTGCAGTCCAAAGAAGACGCTGTCGGTTTCGCTGCTGCGGTTAGTGATGATGTCAGTCTTCAGAATCTGGTACGACATGACAAACGCGAGACTTGAGTGGTGAGTGCTCACGCCCGCTCCGGCCGAAAAGAGTCCGCTGGCATACGTGGCGCTCGTCTTTGGGGATACATCTCCCAGGTTGATCGTGAAGAGGTCGGGATCGAATGGCCTTTCCTGGAAATACTGTTCCATCTGACCGATGCATGCTGTACCCCTCAAGAAGAAGAATGCCTCGATGTCGCTCAGTACCGGGAAGCCGACGACCAGTGGTGTACTTTCCTCGAAACCCACGCCCAGAAAGCCACCGAAGAGGTCGGCGTTTCCATCGGGGCTGTAGTTGTTCATCAATGTATTCACATTGAACCGTTCGTTGTTCCACCGTTGGTACTCGAATCCGCCTGTCCAGAACAGATTCGAGTTCATTCCAACAGGCGCGATGAGCGAGTTGAGTCCAACCCGTGTCGCGAAACCATCGTCATATGCTCCAAGAAGCGGTCCTCCACGGTGGTCGACGTAGGCACCGTCGACGAAAACCGACCGAGTCGGTCCGGGATAGAGGCCTCCCAAAACCAGTGTGCCATCATCCGGCACAAACACTGTCGTATTGACTCGATTAAGTTCGATGATCGGCTGCTCAACCTGCAACTGCGGCACCCGCGATTGAGCGAAGACAGTTGGTGCCTGACACGCGAAACAGAACCCGAGAATGATGAAGGATACCCGCATGGCCTGACTCCTTATCCTACAACGAACGAATGCTTCCCACCCCTCAATGAAAGGGATGCTGTATGTGTTACAATCGTCACGATGCACGGAATCGATGATTCCGATCGAACCCGCAAGTGCGAGCGGCGGGACTTGGGGTGGGTCGTAGCGATTGTGGCGATTCAACCGGTCGAAAGGGGGTGGGACCGTAGGAATCTGCGCAATGCGTTACTCCACTCGGGAAGCGCCTCACCGGCATAACCCGCAAACTTTGTCGTCGACAAGACACTGTACGCGGGGCGACGCGCGGCGGCCGAGTACTCAGTCGAGCTGATCGGCGTCACGCGCGTCGGCAGCCCTTCGTGCTCGACGATCTCACAAGCCACGTCGTACCAACTGGCCTCGCCCGAGTTCGTGACGTTGACGATTCCTTCGACGTCGGAGGTGATCAAATCCAAAACGCCCTGAGCTACATCACGCGTCGAACTGGGTGTGCAGAATTGGTCATTCACGACCTTCAATTCATCCCGCTCGTGAGCCAGCCGACGAATTGTGGTGACAAAGTTTCCTTTGACACGAGTGGCGGAAGCTCCATAGAGACCACAAGTCCTGATGATAAGATGTGAGCAACCTGACTCGCGAATCGCCTGCTCCCCGGCCAGTTTCGATTCTCCGTAGACGCTGACAGGGCCGGTTTCGTCCTCTTCCAGGTATGGAGTTCGGCGAGATTCGTCACGCCCGAAGACATGATCGGTGCTGACATGCACGAGTTTCGCGGCGACAGCAAGACAGGCTTTCGCAAGTTGCCGAGGGCCGTCGGCGTTGACTCGAAAGGCCAAATCTCGCTCCTGCTCGGCCTTGTCAACCAGGTTATATGCAGCAAGATTGATGACAATTTCTGGTCGCAGATCCTGCACTCGATCGCGAACGGCGGCCTCATCAGTGATGTCCAACTCCTCCCGGCGGCAGCCAACGACTGGGCCAACGATGGCGGATTGCTCCAGCAACGGAAGCAAATCGCTCGCCAACTGCCCGCCAGCTCCAGTGATGAGAAGTGGTCCGTTATTCATTGCTCGCAAAGTGTCCAGTGATCGTCCTTCAGAGCCGACATTCAAGTGTCACCTTGGAAATGTACTCAAAGGACCTCTTTTCAGCACTGCTTGACCGTTTTCTTAACGATCACCTAGACTTAACCGTTTAGGGCCGACGCACATCGGAGAAAACATCGGCGGGATTCGTTCGGCGGGCCGTTCGTCAATCAAGAGCCTCCAGATGCCTGGAGGATGGAGTGGGGCAGTTGCGAGCCATTATTAGTGACATTCACGCCAACCTCGAAGCTCTCGAAGCCGTGCTGGCCGAGATCAAGAAGCTCGGCATCAGCGAGATCTACTGCCTGGGCGACATCATCGGCTACGGCCCCAACCCGCGAGAGTGCATCGATCTCGTGATGAAGAATTGTCAAGTGTGCATTCTAGGCAATCACGACCAAGCGGCGTTGTTCGATCCCGAAGGCTTCAACGCCGGTGCAGAGCGCGCCATCTTCTGGACGCGAGGCATGCTCGAATCGGGTGACACCGCCAACAACGAACGTCGCTGGGAGTACCTGGGCGAACTTCCACGGATGCGTCGCGAGACCGATTTCCTGTTTGTCCATGGCTCGGCCCGCAACCCGCTGAACGAGTATGTCTTCCCCGAGGACATCTACAATCAGCGCAAGATGGAACGCATCTTTGGGCTGGTGGACAAATACTGCTTCCAGGGACATACACACATTCCCGGCGTCTTTCGCGACGATTATTCCTTTCAGTCACCTGAGGAGTTCAACGGCACGGTCGAATTTGGCGATCAGAAAGTACTGGTCAATGTCGGCTCCGTCGGCCAGCCGCGCGATGGCAACAACCAGGCATCGTTCGTTGTTCTCGATGGCAAGAAGGTGACGTTCGTCCGCGTCCCCTACGACTTTGAAAAGACGATCGCGAAAATCACGGCCATTGCCGAACTCGACAATTTTCTCGGTGAACGCTTAAGGGACGGTCGCTAAGCGTTGGCTAATGGTCAACCACATGATCCATTCCAAGCGCGATGGCGTCGCCCTCGACATTCATGCTCTGCCGAACGCGAAGGTTGCAGGCATCGTCGGAGTACATGGCGACCGCCTGAAGGTGGGGATTCGACAACCCCCTCAAGACGGCCAGGCGAATCGCGAGTTGATTGAGATCCTCGCCAAAGCCCTCGGAGTCGCGAAATCGTCCATCACGCTGTCTCGCGGAGCATCGTCGCGGCAGAAGACCGTGGAGATCTCCGGGATGACCGAGGATGAGCTACGATCGCATCTGGAGAAGTTCGTCGGCGTGGATTAGTCCCCGTTCTCCAACCGATCTCGGCATCTGCAGAATTATGGCTTCTGTCACGCATTCCATCGCGCCAAACTCCGCGAGCCTATATGCAATACGAATCGGCGTGATACGTCACGACGGCCTCGCTGACGCGTCGAGTTTCCGGCTTACGCAAACAGGCCGTGAATCACTTCCCCATGCACATCGGTCAGTCGGAATTCGCGGCCGGCGTACTGGTAGGTGAGCCGGAGATGGTCGAGGCCGAACAGATGTAGAATCGTGGCGTGCAGGTCGTGCAGGTGGACTTTGTTTTCGACGGCATAGTAGCCGTAGTCGTCGGTGGCCCCGTATCTGAGTCCCCCTTTCACGCCGCCGCCGGCCAGCCACATTGTGTATCCCTGCGGGTTGTGGTCGCGACCGTTGTCACCCTGAGCCACGGGCGTACGTCCGAATTCACCTCCCCAGAAAACGAGCGTGTCTTCGAGCAGGCCACGAGAATCAAGATCCGCCAGCAGGCCCGCGATCGGCTTGTCGACCTCCAGCGCATTGCGAGAATGCCCATCCCGCAGGTCGCCATGCTGGTCCCATTTGTAACTGTGAGTGCATTGCACGAAACGCACGCCGCGCTCGATGAACCGCCGCGCCATCAGACACTGGCGTCCAAAGTGAGCGGTCGCGGAATCGTCGATGCCGTACATCCGCTGCGTGGCCTCCGATTCATCATTGATCTCCTGTAATCCTGGCGCGGCGGTTTGCAGTCGAAACGCGAGTTCGAACGAATTGATTCTTGCTTCCAGTTCCGCATCGGGTCCAGATCGTTCCTGATGCCGTCGATTGAGTTGCTGCACCAAATCGAGTTCCATCCGCTGCGAGTCCAGACTCGTCCCATCGGCCGCTTCGATGAACGGGATCTTCGCCTGGTCAGAGGGGATCGACGCGTTGCCGATCGCCATGCCCTGGTATTCACCCGGCAGGAACGCCGAACCCCAGGACGTGGCTCCGCCATGCGTCAACGTGGGACAGATCGTAATGAAGCCCGGTAAGTTCTGATTCTCGGTTCCCAGTCCATAGGTGATCCACGATCCCATGCTGGGCCGCACGAATGTGTCGCTGCCGGTGTGAAGTTCGAGGAGGGCGGCACCATGCCGGGAATTCGAGCCATGCATGCTGTTGATCATGCATAACTTGTCGACGTGCTGTGCGACATGCGGGAAGATCTCGCTCACCCACAGGCCGCTCTCGCCATACTGCTGAAACGCCCAAGGCGATTTGAGCAGGTTGCCTGTCTCTGACGAGAAGACGCGAGGCTTTTCGAACGGAAGCGGTTGACCGTTGTCGCGCTCCAGCAACGGCTTGTAGTCGAACGTGTCGACTTGAGACGGCCCGCCATGCATGAACAGAAAGATGATCCGCTTGGCCCGCGGCGCGAACATCGAAGGCTTGGGGGATAACGGATTCTGTGCCATGGAATCGGCAGCGACGGGCGACGGACCCAGCATCGACGCCAACGCCAGCGAGCCAAATCCGCAGGCGGAACGTTGAAGCAAGTCGCGTCGGTCAGTCACCGGAGAGAATCGAAAGCAGGAATGATTGCGTTTCACGACGACCTTCAATCTATAAAGTAGAACTCGTTGGAGGAGAGCATGCCGCGGCAGACCGCCTTCCAGGCTGCGTGCTCGACCGACTCGGATTCTGGCTCACCTTCGGAACTTGAATAGCTGTCGATGAATTCGTGGATGGCTACCGACTCGGCGTCATCCGGGAGACGCGAGTAAACTGTTTCGAAGAGGCGATTGAGGCGTTCGAATTCGTCTTCGATGGCAAGCAGTCGAGTCGCCAATGCTGCCGACTGCTCAGCCACAAGTTCGCCGTTCATCAGATACAGGGCCTGAGGGGCAATGGTGGTTCGGTCTCGCTGACCGCGCATCACCGAAGGGTCACCAAAGTCGAAAGCCGACAGGTAATCGTAGACGGCACTGCGCACCACCGGCAGATAGATCGTCCGTCGGTGATTCTCGTACACATCCAAATTGATGTTGGCAGTGCTCGTGACATAGGCCCGATTCTCCGTCGGCAACAGCGAACCTCCCATCGACAGGTCGAGGTTGCCGCCAATCGCAAGGATCGAATCTCGCAGCGATTCGGCATCGAGCCGCTGTCGATTCATGTGCCACAGCAGTCGATTCTCGGGGTCGATCTCGGCGGCTGCGGCATTCCAAGCGGTCGATTGCTGCCACGTCGACGAGAGTAGAATTTCGCGATGCATCGCCTTGATCGACCAACCGGATTCGACAAATCGAGTTGCCAGCCAATCGAGCAACTCCGGATGCGTCGGCTGCTCGCCCAGTCTTCCGAAGTTGTCAGGTGTTCGCACGAGCCCCAGTCCGAAGTGTCGCTGCCAGATGCGGTTGACCATGACCCGGGCGGTCAGGGGATGCTCAGGGTCGGTCAGCCAATCAGCCAATTCTAGTCGGCCGCTTGTTTCCTCCGTGAAGCCAATCTGTTCGCTCGATGTGAAGACGACTGGGACGCGACGCGGGACAACGTCTCCCAATGTCACATGGCTCCCCCGTAAGTGGATGCGCAAGTCTTCGATCTCGCCGTCACTGACGGCCATGGCCATCGAGGTCGCATTCAGAGTCGCTTCGATCTGCTCGACTTCTGCCTTCCACGCTGCAACTTGGGTTTCGGCCTCCTCGGAGAGTGGCACATCGTCCAACTGAAATGGGCCTTCTTCGTCAAAGAGAATGCGATGGAAGGGCTGCAGGTCTTCGTCCTCGTCAAGTGCCAACTCTTCGTCGTGCAGTCGATCGGCCATCGATTGATACGTTTCCGCCAAGTCGTTCCACGATGTCGGCTGTTCTTCGCCAAGCAATTGATTGAATTGCGTCGAGTCGGTGACAGCACTCCCCACATCACCGCCAGCTTCATAGAACTGCCACCACGGATGAAGGAGTGCCCCTGAGTCGTCCTTCGCACCTTGGAATTCCTTCCGCAAGTTTTCAACGATCTCTGCGAGCAGGCCAGATTCACTCGACGCTGTTGGAAACTGCAAGTGCGCCAGGTGCAATGGTGAATCGGCCGGTAACGCCGTCAGCGCGAACTGATCGATATGAGGGAAGGCATTCGCTTGTTCCAGCCGCAGAACATGCGTTCCTGCATCCAAGGAGAGGAGCGTCTCCCCGAACCACGTCTGTGAGTCGGGGTTCCAGGTTCCCGTCACATCGTCCGCGACAATGGCCCGCAGCGTGCCGTCGATGAATAGGTCGCAAGGTCGACTGCCGGCTGCGGCGTAGCGAATGTCGAAGCGATAGACGCCTGTTGCGGCCACGTCGATGTCGTATTCGGTGAAGTTCGGCGTCTCACCGATGTTGACCAACACGCCGATTTCGTTGCCGTACGTGTCGAAATCTCGTTTGACATTGCCACGGTCGAAGTCTTCGGCCTCTCGAACAATCTGATCCGGAGTGATTGCTGCAGTCAGCCGCTCCTCTGAGATGGGAGCGGAATTTGAAATCGCGTCGAACAACTCGAGTCGAAACGCCTCAAGCAGATAGTCACCGAATTGCTGTCTGGCGACTGATAACACCTGCTCTTCCTGCCGACCGAGGAGTTCGTCGATCTGTGCCTGAAGTTCATCCTGCTGCGCCATCAACTCCTGATGTTGTTCAATCTCCGTGGGTGTCGCGACAGGCAACTCCTGCCAGCGTGCGACGACGCCGAAGTTTTCCATTGTGCGCGTGCTTTTGAGGATGCCCGCAAGACCGTAATAGTCGGACATTAGAATGGGATCGAACTTGTGATCGTGACAACGTGCGCAGCCGAGCGTCAGTCCCATCACGGCCCGACCCAAAGTGTCGAGCTGTTCATCGATGATGTCCATTTCCATTTTGACCGGGTCGTCCTCGGCGAGCATCTTCGCGCCGAGTGAAAGGAATCCGGTCGCGATGATGCGCCGCAGTTGTACTTCCGGGTCGGCTGACTCAGTCAACAGGTCGCCGGCGATTTGCTCACGGAGAAACTCGTCATACGGTTGATCCTCGTTGAAGGCATCGACGACATAGTCACGGTAGCGCCAGGCGTTCGCGAAGGCAAGGTTCTCATCGAGCCCGTTCGAGTCAGCGTAGCGCACGACGTCGAGCCAATAGCGTCCCCAACGTTCGCCGTATTGCGGAGAGTCGAGCAAACGATCGACGACGCGGGCAAACGCTTCGGGAGAGTCGTCCGCCAGAAAATCGGCGATCTCTTCGGGAGTGGGTGGGAGTCCGATCAGGTCGAGCGTCGCCCGGCGAATGAGCGTGCGCTTGTCTGCCGGCGGAGCTGGCGCGAGACCCGTCTGCTCCAGTGACTCCAACACGAATTGGTCAATGGGAGACTGGCACCATTCCTGGTGAACGACGGTGGGAGACTCAACGGCTTGAACCGGTTGAAACGACCAGAAGCTGCGATCAGCCTCGGTAATGGCGAGTGCGGAATCGCCACCAGTCGTCTCCGGGCGCGTCGCCTGTTCGCCCGGCCAGTGCGCCCCCGCTTCGACCCATTGCGTCAAAATTGCGATCTCGGCCTGCGGGAGTTTTTGACGAGGGGGCATGTCGAGTTGCCCCGCGTGGTTGATCGCCAGAATCATCAGGCTCGACTCGGCATCTCCCGGAACAATAGCCGCTCCACGGCTCCCCCCCTGCAGCATCCCGCCTAGCGAATCGAGTTTCAGGTCACCTTCCGGACTCTCCCCCGAGTGGCAATCAATACAGTGATCGATCAACAGCGGCCGGACGTCCGACTCGAAGAATGCATCCAGTTCGGTCGTTGGAGTTTCTTGTGCATAGGCTCGAACCGCCTGCAGCAGCAGTAGGGAAAGTGCCAGGCCTCCGACTCTCATACGTTGTCCCATGATTCCGCTTTAACTTGTCTGAACGGGCATCCTTAGGCATTGTGACGGATTTTAAGACGCACGTCACGGGTACTCTGTTGTCTTCGGCGCAAGCCGTGGTTGCACGGCACTCACGACCACGATTCACTCTTCGGAAAGAGGCGTGTAATCGTGCTGACACACATGCCTGACGCAGAAGAATTGAGTCTTGTCAAATGCATGCAACGCACGATGCCTGCACATTCACAGACGTAGAATGCGCATCCTGCAATACGCATCGATTGTCGTCGAATCCAATCTTCACTCAATGAACGACTGAATTCTTTTGACGTTGAACGCCGAGTTGCCATAATAAGAAGTACGAAGCGCTCCAGGGAATGAATGCTCTTCAGACCCGTCAAGGCCGACACGATTGTTAGAATCGGCTTGCAACTGCACCTCTAGCGTGTGCTATAATTCGTTGCATGTTCCGATTTCAACGGTTCACAATCGTTTTGTGGCACGCATGAACGCCTCTGATGAGAAACTGATCGGCATCGCCTGGTTCCGCGAGGAGGAATGGATGAAGCTCCGCGACGTGGTCGATGATCCTTCGCGCATCGACGACTCCTACGACGTCTGGCGAGCAGGTGCCGAGAAACTGATGGTCGACATGCTCGACCGCGGCATTCACGCGGAACCGGTCTACATCCGCGTCGAAGAACTCGTCGACTGGTGCCAGGAAAACGAACGACCAGTGAACTCCGCCGCCACCAGTGAGTATGTGGCTGAGCGACTGCAGTCGATCTACGCTCCCTAAGCTTGGCTCATACAAGGTGTCGTTCAAAGACGGCTCGCGTCCGCTCCCACATCTCGGGAGACAGCACATGTCCAGTCTCTGCCTGGATGAATGAGGTGAAGTTCTCGCCGGCGTCCTGGGACGCATAGGCGGCGGCGATCCGCTCGATGCCGGCTCGCACTTCTTCGATCGGCGAACCACTGTCGAGTTCGCCGATATTGAGATGCAGAGCTCGGGGAGCGATCAAGCCGGCGATGTCGGGAGTATCGCCGAACTGCTCCAGCCCGGGGATGAAGTTCGGGAAGCAGTGCAGGATCTTGGTCCGATGAATCGCCGCATACGTCGGCAGGCAACAGTTACCCACCAGGCACTTCAATCGTTCGTCCCAGGGTCCGACCAGCCAGGTGTGCGTCGAACCCATCGAGTGTCCGTAGCAACCGAGTCTGTCGGATTGCACGTCGGGGCGAGACGCGATGTAGTCGACGGCTCGGCGCATGTCGAGAATGTTCTTCCAGGCCATGCATTTGCCCGCCACAACGTATCTCAGGAATTCAAATCGCTCAAAGTTGCCGGCAGCGAGTACTCCGTCGGGATCTTGTCGTTCCTCAAAGCAGAGTGCATCGGGGCACACGACGACGTATCCCTCCTTCGCAAGCGCCACTCCCGTGTGATGCATCGGGTCGCCAGCAAGTCCCGCAGGTTCCGTCTTCCCCAGATGCCACTGGCCGGCATGTTGATGCCAGACGCAGATGCCCGGTGCAGGGGACGAGGCCGAGACACCATCGGGAACAAGTACGATGGCAGGAACACGATCACCTGGTTCGACGGAGTAGTCGATCCACTCGCGTCGATAACCGTCGGTTTGCTCCGACTTGATCAGACGAGGTTCTAACTCACAGGGATCGGGCCAGGGGCCGCCGAGGCATTGCAAGAGCTGATCGCGAAAGCCAGATATTGCACCAGGGATCGATCGGTCGTCGGCTTGCGTCTGTGACATTGTCGATGCCGTTGCTGCCGAGAATGCCACCGATTTGAGAAACGTGCGACGGTTCTGATCGGTCATTCTACCCTCACCGCGTTGTTGGAGACGAATATTGATGCATGGCAATTTATCTTGCGAGCCCTCAAGATTGAATGCCGGATAGATTCCTCGGGACGATGGGAACGATTCGAGAATTGAAGAAGAACCGTTCCGTCAACGCAACCGCATTTGCGAAAAGGTCAGGCTCGATCGATGACGATTTGCGATCTCCGCTGGTGGCAGCCGATCAGTGAGGATTCGCCCCCCGACTGGCGGACAAGTCTGGGGCAGATCGCCGTGCAGATCGAAACCAGCGACGGTCTCGTCGGCGTTGGTGTCGGTGGCGGCGGCCTCGCCGGAGGGCACATCATCGACTCGGTGCTGAGGCCGCTGCTCGTCGGCCGAGAGGCTGAGCCCGTCGAGGAACTCTGGGACGAAATGTACCGCGCGACACTGCCGTTCGGGCGGCGTGGCGTCGCAATCATGGCCCTCTCCGGCGTCGATCTCGCCCTCTGGGATCTCCGCGCTCGCAGTGCGGAAAAATCAGTCGCGGCGTGGCTCAATTCACAGCATGCACGAACAGTGCCCATCTACAAGACGTGCTGGGGGAAGGTCGACGTTTCGCTCGCTCACGAAAGCTGCGGCGTGAAACTTCACCTCGGACTGACGAACTGGAACGACGCATCGGTCGCCATGTCGGTGGACGATGTCGTCAACGCTGTGCGTCAGGCGCGAGAAGCCATCGGTCGCGATCGTCCCTTGATGCTCGACGCATGGATGCAATGGACGACGCGATTCACACTCGATGTGGCCGACCGCATTCACGAGTTTGATGTCGAATGGATCGAGGAACCATTACCACCAGATGACCTAAGTGGATACGCGGAACTTTCGAAACATTCACCGATTGCAATTGCCGGAGGCGAACACGAGTTCACTTCCTACGGTTTTCGACCACTGATCGACGGGAGGCTGCATCACGTTCTGCAACCTGATGCCTGCTGGGTCGGCGGGATGACGGAGATGGTCAAGATCTATGCGATGGCGCGCGAAGCGGGCCTGCGTGTGGTCCCTCACCGGGGAGTCGAGGTCTGGGGACTCCACGCCCTAGCCGCCCTTGACGAGCGGGCCCTGGCGGAGTCCCCTCGCCCGTGGATGCATTGGGTACAGGGGCAGCCGGCCGTTCAGAATGGAAAGGTCGACATCGGTCCGAGCACCGGTTTCGGCGTGGAGCTCGAAACATGCTGACAGCCGATACTTCAACGATTACTTCACCTGCAAGCTGGCGACCTGACGAATCGCTGCAATGGCATCCGCTGACGAACCCGCCGCGGCGATAAAGTTCTTGGCGGCCTGCAGCACTTCGAGCTTCATGATGCGCGGTGCCTTGTAGCCGGACGTTGACATCGCTCCCGGCTTACGGAGCTTGCGACGGCGGCGCTTGCCGATACCCAGTTTGCCGCGCTCGTTCGAGAAGGCCACTTTGCACGACGCCTCGTTGATCTTCGCACCGGGATACTTCTTGCGCAGGGCCTCGATCACTTGAGTCGCCTTCAGGGAGGGATCCTGCTGCAGAATCTCCCGAACCGCTGCCGTCATTACAAAGCCGCCGGATGCCTTCTTCTTAGCCATGTGGGTATGTCCTAATCTCTCTCGTTATCGAATTGTTATCCCGCCGAGCGCGCAAATTAGCAGGTTACGTACTTAATTCATACCAAGTCTCACATTCAACAAATGAATGCCGTGACTATCAAAAAACCCTGCCGGCGCTCTCGCCGACAGGGTTCGTCGAATCAATGCATTAATCGTTAAGCCAAGACGTTCGTGAGTCCCGGCATGGGGATCGGGTACTCGCCGTTCTCGTTGGGCAATGTCGGCGGGGCGGCGTCCCAGTCATACACTTCAGGCATGATGTTCGCACCGTTATTAAGTGCCTCGTCCCATTGCAATTCCTTGCCCGAATAAGTGCACATGCGGCCGAGAATGGCCACCATCGTGCTATTGGCACCACGTTCGGCTTCGTTGTAGTCGGCGTTATCACGAATCGCCCGGAAGAGGTCGTCGTGCTCGACCTGATAGGGATTATCGTTCTCGCCATTGTAGCGCTCGACGGTCCCATCGGTGCGGGATATGCTGCATTGGCGATGATTGTTCGTCAGATGCACGATGCCGCCGGTGCAGTGCATCCATTCATCGACGCTCCCCCAGGCATTGCCGATATGGCAACACTGACTGACCATCACGCTGCCGTCATCGAATGTGTATTCGACGGCATGATGATCGTAGATTTCTCCATACTTTTTGTCGGTACGAACTTGTCGTCCCCCGAGTCCATGCGCGCTGACCGGCCACTTATTCTTGACCCAGCATCCAACATCGAGGTTATGAATATGCTGCTCGACGATATGGTCGCCGCAAAGCCAGTTGTAGTAGTACCAGTTGCGCATCTGATACTCCATTTCGGTGCGGCATTCCTCGCGCGTCTTGCGGGGATCCCAGACTCCCCCACTGTTCCAATAGACCCGCATCGCAAGAATCTCGCCGACATCTCCCTGATGCAGACGATCGACGTACTCCAGATAGCACTGCTGATGTCGGCGTTGCAGGCCGACTCCCACCTTCAGGTTTCGTTCCTTTGCCTTCTGTGCCGTCTCCAGCACTCGGCGTACTCCCGGGGCGTCGGTCGCAACCGGCTTCTCCATAAAGACGTGCTTGCCGGCATTCACTGCCGCCTCGAAGTGAATCGGTCGAAAGCCGGGTGGAGTTGCCAGCACGACGAGGTCGATGTCGCTTGCCAGCACCTTCTCGTAGGCATCAAATCCGATGAACTTGTTCTCGTCGGGAACATCGATCTCCGCGGTTTCGATGTTGGCGGTCTGCGCGGAGATCTCGTTGATCGATCGATCCAGTTCATCGCGGAAGGCATCTCCCATCGCGACGAGTTTGACCTTGCCGGAATTGCTCGACAGAGCCTGAATGGCCGCACCCGTGCCACGGCCACCGCAACCGACGACGCCAATCCGCACGGTGTCGTCGACACCCGCGAACAACTTGCTGGAAGTGGCTCCCAAGAGACCGGCGCCGATGGCGGTCGTCGTCGAAGCCTTTAGAAAACTGCGGCGTGAAGATTGAGTCATGGAGCGTCTCCGAACCAATGGAATTGTGAAAAGTGTCAAACGGCATCAGACCCTTATCCGCAACGGTTTTCAAGTCTGCACAGCCCGTGCGCACTCCAATGCCAAGGTTTTGGCTGAGCGTCCAACGCCAACTTGAGGCCTGCCCGAGCCTCGTGAGAATTGCAACGTCTGAGAGAATGTCCCTCGGGGCGGGAGGTCGAAGAAAAAGGGGTTCCGACCCGGACCTGTGACTGCGGTTTGAGCAAGTGCCATCATCGCCGTAAAACGCGTCAGACGACCACGCAGTCCGGCGGGATCTCCTTCACGCGGGATTGCTTCCGCTGTCAGACCGGGGGGGCTATGTGGCGGATGAGCGGCTGGGACTGAACGGTGCCCAGCGACTCGCGACCGGATAAAGCATCGGCAGCGGACGGGTGGAAGGCGCCTGCAAGAATCTCATGGCCGGACTCTGCAGCCTGCTCGACAGCCAACAATGGCAAACCTACCGGCATAAAACATAATCCGAAATCCGTTCCTACACCCAATCCTGGATTCCTTCTCAGGCGCCAACTTGACAATAGAAGTAAAACGGGTACTGTTTTTACCTGTTTGATCCATGAGACTCGCATTACACACTGATTACGGCCTTCGCGTGCTGATGTTCCTCACTGGAAAGTCAGCGCGTTACACGATTTCGCAGGTGGCCGAGTTCTTCGACGTTTCGAAGGACCACGTTGCCAAGGTCGTGCAACGACTGGCACGCCTGGGGTATCTGCGGAGTCAACGAGGAATGAAGGGGGGGCTCGAACTCGCCCGCGAGCCTTCCCAAATTCGTATCGGAAATGTGATTCGAGACCTCGAAGGACAGACCGGATTGTTGGACTGCGTGTACTCGGAGACCAACATTTGCGTGATTCAACCTGGTTGTCGTCTCAGAGGCGTTCTGAGACGCGCGGAGGAGATTCAACTCGCCTACCTCGATTCCGTCACGTTGCACGATGTTGTCGGCGCGGAAGACCTCGCCCTCATCAAACTGCAATGATGGCGTCGTGTGCTGTGGGTTCCTCCGAAAGTTTCATGTCGGTTCCACACACCTGCACCATCATGACTCGATTTCAGACGCTCGCACTCGTTGGTTGCACATCGGCAGTCGTTGGACTCAATGCATTTCACACCTCGATCGCGGATGATCCCGCGAGCGACCCTGCCGTCGATCGCACTCGCCGCCAGGTACTGATGCTCGACGATCTCTACAAAACAGCCATCGTCCTGGTGACCGAGCATTATGTTGAGGACGAAACCGACTTGGGCGCAGGCTCCGCCTTTCAGGCTCTGTTCGCGGCCATGAGTGAAAAGGGATGGCACGACGCCCGACTGATCGATGCGACCAACGACCCCTACGAACCGAACAATGCACCACGAGAAGGTTTCGAGACACAAGCCATCGAACAGTTGCTGGCTGGTGAGACCTTCGTCGAAGAGGTCGTTTTGGAAGATGGGCAGCGCTACCTGCTGGCGGCGACTCCGATCCCCGTCGTTTCGCAAAAGTGCATCATGTGCCACAGCCACTACGCCGACGTTCCCGAAGGCCAAGCCATCGGCGCGATCGGCTACCGCGTGCCGATTGATGAGTAGTGGCACACTTCTGCCCCCCTGAAGTCAAGACGACCCGTCGCGTGTTGGCGACTCCGACGTGGGGCGTTTTGACCTGCCTGCGAAGTACGAAACGAAACTCGGCTATTCACGCATTCTTCATCGTGCGGATTGACTTCCCGACACGCCGGGATTAGGTTCCAGGATCGACTGTATTTCAGTCGTTGATACCTGTTCTGTCCTGCGTTTACGAGATGATTGCCATGCAGCGCCTTGCTTTGCCGCCCCATTCAATTGGCCGCCAGTTCGCTTCCGTTTCTCGGACACTTCTTGCCCAATCGGCGTACCTGACGATTGCTTTGTCAACTTCGTTTGCGGTGGCCGACGATAGCGAGTCGGATGCCGTTCGCCAGTTGACGATTGAGCGGGCTCCCGTGATTCTGCGAGCGGCCGAGACCTATCAAGTGCCGATCGCATTGGAGGCCGTGCGGCGACTGGAACTGACGGCACAGGTTGACGGCATTGTCTCCTCGATTCAGGTGCAACTGGGCGATACAACATCTACGCAGGCGGAGGCCGTTCGACTGGAATCGACGCAACTCACGCTCGAACTCGAACGGGCTCAAGCTCGATTGCGCGAGGTGACGGCATTGCAAAGCGCGGCCGATGCCGGCGGGGATGCCAATGCGATGGAAGCCGCAGCCGCAGCGGTCGAAGTTGCCGAAGCCGACCTCAGCCTCGCGCAGTTTCGACTCAGTCAGGCGATTATTCGATTCCCATTCGATGGCGTCGTGGCAGCGATCCATGTGACCGTCGGTCAGTACGTGCGTGTCGGTGAACCGCTGATGACGTTTGCCGACATCTCCAACTTAAGGGTGGAAGTGCCGATCGTACGCAACTCCGTACAACAAGGAGACAGCCTGCCGTTGACGGTCGAACAGACGCAAGCCACGGGGACAGTCGACATCGTGTTGCCGTTGGCGGATCGTTTCGGCCCGCTACGCGACCTTGTCCCTTCGATTGCGATGGCTGTCGTCACGATCAACAACTCGAGCGGTAATCTGGATGCCGGCCAGACGGTCTATTCCGAACTCATCCCGAGGCATCCCGTCACGGAAGTCCCAACAGCGGCGATTCAGAATGGGGATGATGGTGGTCGCAAAGTCCAGGTTCTGCGGGAAGGAACGGTGCGCGACGTCCCGGTCGATCTGCTCGGTCAAGAAGGAGATGCCTTCGTGTTCGTCTCCGGCCGATTCAGTCCCACGGACGAACTGATCCTTTCGAGTTCGATTCCATTGCTCGATGGCGAACGCCCGGTTCCCGCAGCGCAAGCCGCTGCCGAATCGACAACAAATCCCAGAGGGACTGGCCCACAGCGCGGCAGCGATTTCTGACCCTAGTTGTCGGCGTCTTCGCTCAGCTCTCGGATTCGCAACTCACGGATGGCACCGCGGGTTTGGAAAGTACTGATTCCCAGAGGACGGCAGAGCGACATCTCGATGCGAATGCCGATTTGTTCCTCGGTGTGGTCGATGTTCGCCACTCGGGTGTCATCGAGCCACGCCTGAATGTGCGTCTCGTCAACACGAATCTTGACGTTGTACCAGCGATCCTTTTCGAAAGTGACGTAGCGGGTCGTTTCGTTCTCGGACGCGTCGGCTCCATTGATGCTCGACAGACCCACAACTCCGCCTCCCCAGCCGCCGAGAACGAGCGTGCAATAGTCCTCCCCAACGGGGAAGGTAAATCCGCAGAAGAAATCATTTCCCTCGATTCGCTTCGCCTGCATCGTCAATTCGTAATTCACGGTGGGGAGGTCGTCTCCGTCCCAGGTGACACCAGTCAATGGTTCACCCAGATCGAGAATCAGGCACTCGTCCTCGACACGTACATCTCCTTCGCCGCCGAAGTTGGTGATTTCCCAACCTTCAAGATCCTCGCCGTTGAAGAGCAGCGTGCCTACTTCTTCAGTCTCTGAAGTGGCGTCCGCGGCATCGACTTGCTCGGCCTCATTCGCTGGATCCTCAGCCCGCAGGGACCAACCGGCGAGGAGAATAATCAGCAGAGAAGGGACAGCCAAAAGCATTCGGGGCATAGCTCTCTCCAGCAGGCGGGCACAGGATGGAATCGAGGAGGACTCTGTTCAGCATAACGTGAACGATCATTCGCTGTCATTCCAGGCACGGCAGGCGATCTTGCGCTGAATGCGTTTCAGCAGCCCCGACAGCACGCGACCTGGCCCGACCTCGTGAAAGTCATCCACTCCATTGTCGATCAATGTGCGCATGCACTGCTCCCAGCGCACCGGACGGATGACCTGATTCACCAGCAATTCTAGAAAGTCGCTCGAATTGGTGTGTGCGGCGGCATCGACGTTCGAGACGACCGGAATTCGCATTTCGCCGAACGTCGACTGTTCGAGCAGCGATCGCATCTGCTGGTCGGCGGGCTGCATGATGTCGGTGTGAAAGGCTCCGGCCACCGCCAGCCGAACCACCTTCGCGCCGGCCTCTTCCGCCAAGGTGACGGCTCGATCGACGGCAGGAACGACTCCCGAGATCGCCGTATTGCCAGGACAAAGGTAGTTCGCTGCCCGCACCAGCCCCGCGTCGGATGCCTGCTCGCAGATTCCTTCCACTTGAGGTGCATCGAGCATCAGAACACTGGCCATCGTCGACGGTGTCGCATCAGCCGCGGCCTGCATCACCTCGCCGCGATACTTCACGAGTTTCAGCCCCTCTTCGAAACTTAAGGCTCCCGCGAACACGAGCGCGGTGTATTCTCCCAAGCTCAAGCCCGCGGAGTAACTGCAGTTCTCGATTAACTCTGGAGACTCGGCCTTAACGAGTTCCAAGGCTGCCAGACTGGTGACGTAAATCGCGGGCTGGCTGACGACCGTCGAATCGAGACGTTCCTTCGGTCCTTCGGCACACACCTGAGCCAGGTCGAAGCCCAGAACCTCGGAGGCATATGTGTAGAGTTCCTTCGCGCGCGGAAACCGTTCAATGAGCTTACGCCCCATACCGACGTGTTGCGCGCCCTGGCCGGGAAAGAGAAATGCAATACTCATGCTGCTGTTTGGATCACTGAATCGAGAATCGAATACCGGTCTAAGTTCACGAAGCGTCGAAGCCGGTGGAAACGTCAGTGGTGTATCTTAGTCAACACCGTTGAGAGCATTCCACAACGTCAGACCGATTGATCGAATGAGCGCGCAGACTCCCGTTGGGGTATCAGCGTGTCATTCGACCAAGACTCGCAGTAGTGCGGGGTTATTCGACCGTCACGCTCTTCGCAAGATTGCGCGGGCGATCGACATTGCAATCGCGGTGGAGCGCAATGTGATAGGCCAGAAGTTGCAATGGGATGGCCGTAATGAGCGGATAGAGGTACTCCTCGACTTCCGGCACATAGATCACATCGTCGGCCAAGTCCGCGATTTTGTCGTCCCCTTCGCCTGCAATGGCGATGATCGGGCCGCCGCGTGCCTTGACCTCTTCCATGTTACTGATGACCTTGGGATAGATCCCTGACTTGGGCACGATGAATACGCTCGGCGTCTTGTCATCGATCAACGCGATCGGACCATGCTTCATCTCGGCGGCGGGATAACCTTCGGCGTGAATGTAGCTGATTTCCTTGAGCTTCAGCGCCCCTTCCAATGCGACGGGGAAATTGTAGAGTCGACCGAGGTAGAGAAAGTTTTTCAGGTTCCAGTACTTCGCGGCGACCTCTTGCACCTGATCGTGGCATTTGAGCGTTGCCTCGGCCTTTTCCGGCATTTCCAGTAAATGACGAATGATGCGTTTACCGGCTGCATACGAGAGATGCCGCATGCGCCCGAAGAATAGCGCGAGCAATGTCAGAACCGTGACTTGAGAAGTGAATGCCTTCGTCGACGCGACGCCGATTTCTGGCCCAGCATGCAGGTAAACACCTCCGTCGGCTTCGCGAGCAATGGTCGAACCAACGACGTTGCAGATCGCCAGAGATGAAAGTCCTTTGCGCTTACATTCTCTCAGGGCCGCCAGCGTGTCGGCCGTTTCGCCACTCTGCGTGATTGCGAAAACCATTGTCTTGTCACTCAAGGGCGGATTGCGATACCGCAATTCACTTGCGTACTCGACTTCGACCGGCACGCGGGCAAACTCTTCAATGAGATACTCACCGACGAGACCGGCATGCCAACTGGTTCCACACGCGGTCAACACGATGCGATCGACCTGGCGTAGCTGCTGCGCTGTCAAGTTCAGGCCGCCGAACTTCGCCGTGGCGTCGTCATCATCCAGCCGGCCTCGCAGGGCGTTCTCGATCGTCTGAGGCTGCTCGTAGATCTCCTTGAGCATATAATGCTCGTAGTCTCCCAATTCGATATCCGAGGAAACCTGGTTCAGCGTCTGAATGCGCGGTGCCTGCTTGCCTTCGTCGCGATGGACGATCTCCATGTGCGATGGTGTCAACACGACGAGTTCGTGGTCGGACAGGTAGACGACTTCGTTGGTGTATCCCACCAGAGGAGCCGCGTCGCTTGCAATAAAGTGCTCATCCTTGCCGATTCCCAGAACCAGCGGACTTCCGTTGCGCGCACCGATGAGCAATTCGGGGAAGTCGCGAAAAATAATTGCGAGTCCGTATGTTCCCTTGAGTCGTTGCAAAGAGGCTTCGACCGATCGGACACACGTTTCGACATCATTAGGATCGGAGCCGAGTTTGAGCTGTTCTTCGAAGTGATGCGCGATGAGATGCGCGACGACCTCGGTATCGGTCGCGGTATGAAACACGTAGCCGAGTGCCTGAAGCTGCGACCTGAGTGTGGTGTAGTTCTCGATGACGCCGTTATGCACCAGAACCACTTGGCCATTGCCACCAACATGGGGATGCGAATTCACGTCGGTGGGAGGACCGTGAGTAGCCCAACGCGTATGGCCGATACCCAGTTTTCCTTCGACGGATTCGCCTTCCAACACGTGAGCGACTTCGGTGACGCGTCCCGCCCGCTTGCAGACATGGATGGAATTGCCGCGAGAAACCGCAATACCGGCACTGTCGTATCCGCGATACTCCAACCGTCGCAGCCCTTCGACGAGAAATTCGGTCACATCTCGGTGACCGACGTAACCCACTATCCCACACATATTTACAACCCCTGGAGAGAATGCGGTATCCGGCGATTCGCTATGGAACAGTACCACCGATTTTCGATCGGGGTCAACGTGCGATTCTTCTTCGACGTAAAGTGCTTGTGGGGAAGCAGATACAGCAACCCATTCTGTGCAGGCGTCACCGCCAAGACTCAACAAGGAATCGAGAAATTTTGACAGTTGGGGACTTGGAAGCCGCTGGATTCCAACTGTAGAATTCTCCATCAATGCCTATCGCAAACTTGGGTATCCGTCAGCCGGAGGACGTTCGGTCGCTATTTGGACCGCAAGATCGCTACTTGCGCCGTATTCGAGAGGCCACAGGGCTCAAGGTACTCTTCCGGGGTGACGAGTTGTTGTTGGACGGTCCTGCAGAGAGAATGGCGGCGGGAAAGAACACGATCATTCAACTGCTGGAAGTTGTCGAAAGCGGCCACGACTTGACTGAAGAGTCGGTCGATCGAATCCTTCAATACGCCCAGCCGGCAAACGGCACAGCGGCAGATGCCACGATCGAACTGCGAGAAAAGGGGAAGACAGTCGTTCCCCGCACTCCCGGACAACGCGAGTATGTCGACGCCATCCGCGATCACGATCTTGTTTTCTGCAGAGGCCCTGCAGGGAGCGGTAAGACCTTTCTGGCGGTGGCCATGGCGCTCCAGAGTTTGCGTCAGCAACGAGTCAAGAAGATTGTGCTGGTGCGTCCAGCGGTTGAAGCTGGCGAAAAGTTGGGTTTCCTGCCGGGAGACCTGCTCGCCAAAGTCAATCCGTTTCTACGGCCGCTGCTCGACGCCATGCACGACTTGCTCGACTACGACCAGGTCCGCAGATATATGGAGGCCGACATCGTCGAAATCGTCCCCTTGGCGTTTATGCGTGGCCGCACATTGAATCAGACGTATATCATTCTGGATGAAGCCCAGAACACAACCGTAACGCAGATGAAGATGCTCCTCACGCGTATGGGGGAGGGCTCGCGCATCGTCGTCACGGGTGACGCCACGCAGACAGACTTGCCGCCGAATGTCACTTCAGGATTTGATGACGCGATTCTTCGACTCTCCGGAATCGAAGGAGTCGCGCGTGTGGAACTGACGGGGCAAGACATTGTGCGTCATCGGCTGGTGCGAGAAATCGTAGAGGCCTACGACGACCAGGTTGCATCACATCGACGTCGCGATCACTGAATACATCTCTTTAGGAAGCCGATTCGAATCGACATTCGTTGGTTTTCAGAATCGGCAGGTTGTTACAAAACATGTTCGGCAGTTCGGCAAAGAAATCGAAGAGTCAACGACGTGTGAGCGTTCGTGCCAGGGCGTCGGGGTGGTCGCGTTTCTGGAAGTGGTCTACCAGTCGGACAGGGATCCCTCGATTACTGGTGGTCGTGACCGGTCTGCTGTTGATGCTGGTGGCGGTCCCCACTTGGCGCGCGCCGTTCGCCTATCGCAACGACGATCGCGCGTCTCATGGAATCGCCGCTCGAGTCAACTTTCAGAGACTCGACGCGGAGGAAACCGAACGGGCTCGCCGAAATGCCGCGGACGCTGTTCCGCTGTTCCTCGATAATACGCCCGATCTACTGAACAACCTTCCTCAACTGTTGCGCAGCTCGCTCGGCGAGATTGCTCAGGCAAACAGTGTTGATTCACTTTCACCGCGAACCAGGCGATCGTTCGGATTCGATCCGATCGACGACAATCCTGATGTGGCCCCCTACATCGCCACCAGCCCCAGCACGCGATTCGAGAACCTCAAACAGGTGATCTTCGGCGAAGGTGGCATGCCGATGGCCGATCGGCAAATCGAGGACATCGTCGACAACTTCACGAAATTCATCGACCCCCTGCGGAAAACCGGAATCGTCGATATTGATCAAATCCCTGAAGACAAACGCGAGCCCGATACACGTGTCAGTGTGCGAGTCCCGGGAGACCCGACGATTGCAATCCAAAATCCGTGGTTATACCAAGTTGAGCTTCCCAAGGTTCTCAACGAAGCGGGATCGCTCGGTGGCAGTTGGGCACTATATCCGTTTTTGCGATCAGAGATCCGCCCGGCACTGTCGTGCTGGCTGCTGATGGAAGCTCCGAAGACACTGGTGTTCAACGACGCTCTCACGCGATCGACTCAAGAGGCTGCCCGAGCGGCCGAACCCGAACGCTTCGACGTCTATCGCGCGGGCGACATGCTCGTCCCTCCGCGAGAACGTATCGACGACGAACGATTGTTAGTTCTGAAGGCCGAATATGAGGCGGTCGAAGCTGAAATCGGCTGGGAGGCGCGCGTACTTCGCATGGGTGTTGTGTTCGTCATGCTGGCGGTCCTCGCTGTTCTGATGGGGCAGTATCTAGCCGTAAACGAACCGCAATTGGTCAAGAACTCGTCCCGACTGAGTGCCTATATGGCGGCGCTCGCCTTATCAGCAGGTCTGGCGCACTGGTTGACGGCGTTCGACCCGTGGCCGGCCCAACTCATCCCTCTTCTCGCCATGGCGATGGTCTGTGCGTTGGCCTACAACCAGTTGCTCGCCACATTAACGTCCTTCACGCTGGCATTGATCTACACACTGGCCACGACCGGCCGACTCGGAGACTTCGTCGTCTTATTGAGCGTAATGGTCACGGCGGCCATTCCGCTGGCGCGGGTCCGAAAACGCGATCGATTGATTCTCGTCGGCATCCTCGCCGGAGCCGTCTATTTTCTCGTCAAATTCGGAGTCGGTTTGATCGAGAGCCAGTCGTTGACAGAAGCATTTCACGACACGGCGTTGTTGACGCAAAGCGCACGCGGAGGGGCCATGTGCCTCGCGGCCGGATTCGTGGTCGCAGGCAGTTTGCCCTTCGTGGAACGACGCTTCGGCATCGTGACCGACATCGGCCTGCTGGAACTGAGCAACACGTCTCACCCATTGCTGCAGGAACTCATTCAACGAGCACCTGGAACCTACAACCATTCGATCGCCGTCAGCACCATCGCCGCCGCCGCCGCCGAGTCCATCGGCGCGAACGGCCTATTGGTTCGCGTTGGGGCGTACTTCCACGACATCGGCAAAATGCTCAAGCCCTACTATTTCGTGGAGAACGTCGAGGCAGGCACAACCAGCCGACACGAGCACCTGGCACCAGCCATGAGCACGCTGATCATCATCGGCCACGTGAAGGATGGCGTTGACCTTGCCCGGCAGTACGGGCTGCCTCAGCAGATCATCGACTTTATCGAACAACATCACGGCACGACGCTGGTCGAGTATTTCTACCGAGCCGCCGCCCTCAGAATCGAGGACGAACCCGACCATCGGACCAACGCCGAGGAGTCGTCGTTCCGCTATCCCGGCCCCAAGCCCGCTTCAAAGGAAGCCGGCGTGTTGATGCTCTCCGACGCTGTCGAATCCGCCAGCCGCGCATTGGCCGATCCGACGCCGAAGCGGATTGAGTCACTGGTGCATGAGATCACGATGCGCAGGCTGCTCGATGGTCAGTTCGACGAGAGTTCCTTGACGCTGTCGGAGATTCATCAAGTTGAACAGTCGCTGGTCAAGTCACTGATTCATATCTACCACGGCCGCATCAAGTATCCTGAGGCAAAGACCGCGTAAGGCGATTGACTTCGGCACGATTGCAAAGTTGATTCGATAATTCGCTAATCCATCGATCGTGTACGAAATCGATATCGCCAACAAGCAGGAATCGCTTGAACTGAATAACGCACTCTTGCGGGAATTGACGCAGGCAGTCTTGCAATCAGAACGCGTCGAGGCGGCGCGCATCAGCATTGCAATCATCGACGATCCTTTGATGCACGAATTGAATCGCCGGCATCTCGATCACGACTACCCGACCGATGTGCTGAGTTTTCTACTCCATACGGAATCACAGGCTTCCAGCTTCTCACATTTGAAACAACTGGAAGGCGAGGTGATCGTCAGTGCCGACACGGCGACCCGCGAGGCACAAACTCGTGGTGTCGTCCCCCTCGAAGAATTGGCCCTCTACCTGGTGCATGGGCTGCTTCACATCTGCGGCTACGACGACCATTGCGATGCCGACCTCGCAAAGATGCGAGAACGCGAGAAGTCCATCTTGTCTCAGTTCGACATCATTCCGACTTACGAATGAGTTGCTCCGCGGGTGATTCGTCAGACCGCCGCCGCCGCGAGAAAGCTCAAGTGACGGTTGAAGGCCGATGCCAGCAGCATCAGGCCGGAGAAACCGAGTCCTGCCCAGAACCTCGGACGCCGCTCGCCCGCCGAGAACATCACGCCGAACCCGATGGTCGATAGCCCCAAAGGTAGCACCGTTAGCATGTCGAGCAGTTGCCAGGGGGGATGGACAATTCCCGACGTGATCAACGCCAGACACACCGCATTGAAGACGGGATACAGCACCGCTGCAATGGCCAGCCTCTTGACCACAACGTCAGACTCGGGCCGACTTTGAAGCGGTTTATGGAATTGAGGCATGTCGGTAGCTGTGCTTCAATGAAGTTGCAGTTCTTTACTCGACGACACGCAGCAGCACGATCGTCCTGATCTCTTGATGCCGAACTTGATTATCACCGATTTGATCGCGTGACGAAGTTTGACTTCCGCCGACACAGGTCCACTCATTGGGGCGAGCGGTGATTGTTGTTGCCGTTTCGAGCACGTCTGGTGGTGTGCCGGACGGACTGGTCGTCGGCGACATATCCAGCAATGGATGTTCCCAGGGGACTTCGTCTCTGTCCTCGTCGCGAATCGAGAACTCCAGACTGTAGCTCCCATCGTCGCGCTCTCGAAGGAGGCAACTTATATCGAACACCGCCTGATCCCGCTCGCCATCATCGCTTTCGTCGTCGCCTATACTTTGCTCGCTGAACATCTCGACATGCGCTGGAAGCGACTCATACGCAGTGACTGTGATCCGTCGCACTCGGACATCGTATCCCTCGGTTCGCCGCCGAATCACTTCGTCCATCCATTCCTCCGACGAGAACGTCTCGATTTCAGTGAAGATTGGAATCGATTCCTGATCGCCCTCACCAACCTCTTCATCGCTCAGTTCGATGACCACAAACTGAATCTCAAGCGGCTGCGGCTCATCGGCAACAGCGATCGAGCAACAATTGATCAACACGAAGACAATGCAAAAGCGAAGCATCGAACAATCTCCCTATTGTGTTGTTAAGCTGCCGTTCAACGAGTTACGCCACAACTTCTTCGATCACTCTCCCTTCCACATCGGTCAATCGAAAGTCCCGTCCCGCGTAGCGGTAGGTGAGGCGTTCGTGGTCGCCGCCAGCGCCGCACGTTCGATCCAGGTTAAGTTGCGGAAGTAAGTGAGCACTTCACTGTCAGTTCTCTGGGAGATGGATGAACAGAATTCGCTTCGAAAGCGGCCGGCGATTAGCTCCACCGAAATCAGAGGTCCACGAAGTCAGTCCACCCGCCCCGATGCACTCTCCCGGACGGACGGCAAGTGTTGACTTAATGGATCTAACGGTGGGCCCCTGCCAGTCCTCCAATTGCAGCAATGGATCGTCCCAGGGCGCGTCCTCGCGGGTCGCTTCGCGCACAGAGATTTCGAGTTCGTACCTCCCGTCCTCCAGGCGTGTGGCAGTGCAGTTCACCTCAAGATTCGACTGCTCGCGCAAACCATGATCGGGTTCCGTGTCGTCGCACTTGCTGCGATCATCGAATAAATCGCATCGCACGGGCAGTCCCTCGTAGCCTGACAGCGTGAATCTCCGCACGCGGGCGTCAAGGCCGCTGGCCCGCAACCGCTCGACATCATCCATCCATGTTTCGGCATTGACCTCCCAGTCCACCTCCGGCGCGTTGGTTTCCACACCCTCGCCGGCCTCATTCGCCTCTTCGCGACTGACATTGACAATCACGAACTCCATCTCGAACGGCGTCGGCTCATCGCCCCAAGTCACGGTGAAAGTCGACAGGGCAATAACCACTCCAAACATTCGGATCACGTTTTCCCTCCTTGAAAAAAGACGTTCTATGCCACTACCTCCTGAATAACCCGCCCCTCCACATCCGTCAATCGAAAGTCTCGACCCGCGTAGCGGTAAGTGAGTTGTTCGTGATTGAAGCCCATCAGGTGCAGCAGTGTGGCGTGCAGGTCGTGAATGTGGACGCGATCTTGAACGGCGCGGAAGCCGAAGTCGTCGGTTTCGCCGTAAGTCATGCCTCCCTTCACGCCGCCGCCGGCCAGCCACATCGTGAAGCCGTAATGGTTGTGGTCGCGTCCGTTGCCGCTTTCGGAAGTCGGCGTGCGTCCGAACTCGCCGCCCCAGACGACGAGCGTGTCTTCGAGCATCCCCCGCTGTTTGAGATCGCGGAGCAGCGCCGCGATCGGGCGGTCGATGTCCCGAGCCAGATTGCGAACCAAGTTGTCGTGATCGCTGTGCGTGTCCCACGGCTGACCATCGCCGTAGTAAACTTGCGTGAACCGCACACCGCGCTCGGCCAGCCGCCGTGCAAGCAGGCAGCCATTGGCGAAGTGACCCTCGCCATATTGCTCGCGAGTCGATTCGGTTTCGCGCGACAGATCGAACGCCTCGGTCGCGGTGAACTGCATGCGGAACGCAGTCTCCATCGCTTCGATACGGCTCTCCATTCGCGAATCGGGACCGGTTAATTCGAGTTGACGGCGATTGAGTTGGGACATCAATGCCAGTTGCTCGGCCTGCTCATCCGTCGTGCTGTACTCGTTACGCAGATATGGGATGAGCTTGTCCGGCGTAACCTCGGAATGATTGATGTAGGTTCCCTGATGCGCTCCCGGCAGAAACCCACTCGTCCACAAGATCGAGAACCGCACCGGCCGACCAGGGCAGAGTACGACGTAGGACGGGAGATTCTCGTTCTCGCTGCCGAGTCCGTACGACAGCCACGAGCCCAGGCTGGGCCGCGTGTTGAGGACGGTGCCGTTGTTCATCAACAGCAGGGCGGGGCCGTGGTTGGGATTGTCGGTGTAGCACGACCGCAGAATGCACATATCATCGATGCAGCGGGCCGTGTGCGGCAGCAGTTCACTCACCGGCACGCCACTCTCACCAGCCGGAGTGAACTCGAATGGCGACGGCAACAACCCAGCCGTGCGGCGTTCGGTGCGCAGATCGACTTCGCTGGGCCGCTCTCCCGCGAACTCCTTGAGAGCAGGTTTAGGATCGAAGAAATCCCCCTGGAAGGGGCCGCCATTCATGAAAAGCTGAATGACCCGCTTCGCTTTTGCAGGATGATGCGTAAGACCCTCGCCCGCCAGCAACGACTGCGGAAGCGCGGTAGCGAGACCCAACGCACCGAGTCCGCCGCCCATTGCCTGAATGAGGCCGCGTCGCGACACATTGGCCTGCCGCGCAAGCAAGGGAGGCACGGCGAATTGACGATCGAATGCAAACACGCTTCACCTCTAACAAATTACGTCGTCTCTTGATGCCATCGGAACTCTCACGAGTTCCGCTACTTCAGTCGACAAACAAGAACTCATTTAAACTCAAGAGAGACTGCAGGTATCGCCGCCAGCGATCGTTACCGGAATCGGCTCCGAGATCCTCTCCACCATTTACGAACTGCAAACCAATCTGCACTTCGTCATCGGTCGCGTCTCTGGAGTAGAGAAGCCGGTAGCAGTGCCGGATGCGTTCGCCATCACCTTCAATCGAACTCACCCGTTCCCACAATGCCTCTGCCTGACGATGCATGAACGGGGAGTTGAGTACAAACAATTGCTGCAACGGCGTTGTCGTCGGCTCGCGTCTGGGGCTGTGTGAGGTCGGTTCTGGGAAGTCGTGCATCTGCAGCATGCCGTTGAGTTCCTCACGTACGACGGTGCCATAGATCGTGCGGCGATGGTTGTTCGCGTCTTCAAGATCGATCGACGAACCACCCAGCGTAAGATCAAGTTGTCCCGTGACCGACAACATCGCATCCCGCCACATCTCGATATCAAGCCTTCGTCGCGGCATGCGCCACAGCAATCGGTTCTCGGGATCGACAGCCGCCGCCTCGTCGCGAAATGCACTTGACTGTTGATATGTGGCCGACAGCAGAATCTCTTGCTGCAGCCATTTGACATCCCAGCCGTGCAGCACGAATTCGTAAGCCAGATACTCGAGCAACTCGGGATGCGTCGGCTGCTCTCCCTGATTGCCGAAGTCACTCGACGTCCGCACCAGTCCACTGCCGAAGTGCTGGTCCCAGATGCGATTGACAATCACCCGCGCGACGAGGCCCTCAGAGTCGGTCAGCATCGCCTCGGCCAGTTCCAGTCGACCGCTGACTCCTTCGAAGGGTTTGGGTTCATCTCCAGCAAACAACGTCAAGAACCTGCGCGGCTCGACATCTTCGCTGGGGTTGGTGACGCTGCCACGACGAAAGACGGGGAGGTCGCGTGATTCCCCATCGCGATACTCCAGCCGTGTGAGTTCGTCCCCATCGGGCAGCACGTAGACGCTCGCATCCTTCACAGTGTTCGCCCAAGGGGCATCGAAATGCGGTGTCGCCTTGAGTTCCGCGATCTGTTGTTCGATGAGTGTGGGATCGGGGAGATCGTTCGCCTCTACTGCGTTGGCGTCACTTTCACTTTCCATCGTTGCAGCTGCGGCGGCGGCAATCTGTTCGCGAACTACTTTGAGTTCCGCCTCAAGTCGCTCGACCTCGTCACGTGCGTCGCGAACCACTTGTGCTTCCTCAGGTGGGAGCAGTGGCTGTTCATGCAACTGGGTACTGGCGAAGACGCCGGCGAGGGCGTAGTAGTCGCGAGTGCCGACAGGGTCGAACTTGTGATCGTGGCATCGGGCGCAGGCAACCGTCAGCCCCAGAAATGTTCGCGAGACGACATCGATCCGCTCATCCCATTCATCCGCACAAATCTGCTCGATGACGGGAGGCGCAAGTCTCAATTCCTTCCAGTAGGTCGGACTGAGTCCCAGGAAGCCGAGGGCGGCCAATTCGGTCGGCGGCAGTTCGGACATGAGGTCGGCCGCGAGTTGCCGTTTGACGAACTCATCGTAGGGAAGGTTCTCGTTGAAGGCCCGAATGACCCAGTCGCGATAAAGCCAGCCGTGATCGGTTGAGGAGAGCCATCCGGGAGCCCGGTCGGCATACCGTGCCAGATCGAGCCAGAACCTCGCCCAGCGTTCGCCATACGCGGGGGATGCAAGCAGGCGTTCGACGGTCTGCTCGTAAGCCTGGGGAGTTACATCGGCGACGAACGTGTCGAGTTCATCGAGTGTTGGAGGGAGTCCGATCACATCGAAGCCGACACGCCGTAACAACCGATTCGGTGCCACCCGTTCACTCGGCGACAGACCATTGACTTCAAGCTGAGAGAGGATGAAGGCGTCGATTGGACGCTGCACCCAGTCTGAGTGCTCAACCGACGGCACCTCAACAGGCGCGAGCGGACGAAATGACCAGAACTCCCGGCCTGCTTCGAAGTCGATGCCGGCGGCTGGAGTGTCGGTCGTCGAAGGCTCGACATATTCGGGCAGTGGCGATCCGAGCGCGATCCATTGTTCGAGAATCGCGAGTTCCTCACTAGGCAGCTTCCCCTCAGGAGGCATTTGGAGATCGGTATTGAGATATCCGACTGCGTCGAGCAACAGACCGCCGTTGTCATCTTCGCCGAACAAACTTCCGCGCGTGCCGCCGGCCTGAATTCCGGCAACGGTTTCGAGAATCAATTCTCCATTCTCAGCCCCCGCCTCGCGCGAGTGACACTCGTTGCAACGCTCCAGCAGTAGAGGCCGGACTTTTGATTCAAAGAATGCGACGCCCTCAGGGCTGAAAGCGGCATCGTCGCCGTCAGCCGACGGTGGGCTGACGATCACAGCGCACAACATGACCATCGTGCAGAGGATGCTGCACCAACAAGTTGCGATTCGACCGAATGGAAAGAGCGTGTGGACCATGTTGGGGAGGGTGGTATCGGGGTCTCCTCAAGTTTACAGGTACGAACGTGCATCTGTCACGGTTGTTCGTCCGCAGGATGCAGATTGGAAACACATTGTCATTCGTGTCACCATCGCTACGAGCGTTTCGCGAGGCCGCCAAGACAAACGTTTGTTCGAGCGTGCGATCCCGTTGGGAAGCCGCATTCAAGCGGTTGAACCGATTTCCGCGCCGGGGCCAGATTTTCGGCGGGCGTTGCCTCAAATCGCATAGTAGGCTCAATCAGCGTGGATTCGATCTGTGCAATTCCGCGCGAATTCCCATCGGCAGCCGGCTCACACACTTCCGTCGAGTCGAATGGCTGCCATCAGCATTCCCTCAGAAATGCTTCGTTTGGAAGCGCATCATCAGCCATGCCATTGCGTACGGTTCTTGACTCTGTGAAACGCAAGGGGAAAGCGGCGCTCGGGCATCTCGCCTATCGCACGGGACTCTATCGCCGGTATCTGACCGACCGTGCGGTCATTGTTGTGTTCCATCGAGTGGACGACGCCCTTGATGGCGACCACATCAGTGTCACGACAAGGGCTTTTCGCGAGTTCTGTGGTTTCTTCGGACGCTACTTCCACATCGTTTCTCCCAGCGAACTGCTCGACAAACTGCGAGCGGGAGAAGACATTTCCGGCCATTTGGCGATCACGTTTGACGACGGCTACAAAGACAACTTCACTAATGCCGCCCCCGAACTGCTGCGACAGAAACTGCCCGCGTGTTTCTTCGTGGCGACGAACTTCATCGAATCGAACGCCATCCCCTGGTGGGATGCCGAGGTCGGCATCACACCCGAATGGATGACGTGGGATGATGTGCGGACAATGCACCGGCAAGGGTTCGAGTTCGGTCCACATACACTCAATCACATCGATCTCGGCAAGGTAGTCGGCGAAGAAGCATGCACCGAGATCGCCGGCTCGAAGGCGAAACTCGAATCGGAACTGCAGGCCGAAACGACGCTGTTCAGTTTTCCCTACGGTCGACCACATCAGATGTGTGATGACAATCGCGAGATCGTTGAGGAAGCCGGTTTGTCGTGCTGCATGTCGGCTCACGGTGGCGTAGTCACGCCCGATACCGATCCCTACGACGTGCCACGCATGGCGATTTCCAATTGGTATCTGTCGACCTATCAATTTGGGTTCGAGCTGTTGCTCGCGTTCCGTCGCAGCCGAGGAATGGTGCCGCGCAGCCGGAAGAAGATTGACCGTTCACCAGAACCGGCCATCATGGCCACGAGGTGAATCATCGATATTTCGCTCGACACTCTGGACGACCTTGACCGGCTCGGTGAGGAATGGCAGCGGCTGCAGTCTCGCAGCGACCATTCGTTCTTTACCTCCTGGGGTTGGATCGGCTACTGGCTGAAGCAACTGCCGCGCTCAATTCGGCCGCTGGTACTCTCCGTGGGAAACAATCGCGAGAACGTTGCATTGGGAGTCTTTTGCGAGCACACCGAGTGGAGAAGGGGTTTCGTGGCGTCGCGTGGTTTGTCACTGCATCAAACCGGGGATCGTGATCTCGACAGTCTGATGATCGAACACAACGGATTGCTCGTCGACAGCGCGCACGCCGGTGATGTTCCGCGGCAAGTGATGTCGTGGCTCGATGAGCATCGGTCGGGAACGGATGAATTCTACTTCGGAGGCTGCTTCTCAAACGGCGAAGAGACCACGTGGAGCGACGTTGGCTCATTACGGCATGCCGTCGTCGATGAACGGAATGGTTCGTACATTGATCTCAACGCAGTTCGTGAGTCGGGGAAACAGTACCTTGACCAACTGAGTGGGAATACGCGTCAACAGATTCGTCGCTCGATGCGCTGGTACGAGGAATCGGGCGAGAAGATCACGCTGAAGGTGGCCGACACTCTCGAGGCCGCGCTGCAGTTCTATTCCGAACTGAAAAAACTGCATCAGGCGTACTGGCAATCCAAGGGAGAGCCGGGGGCGTTTGCGAACGCGTTCCTTAATGCCTTTCATGAAGCCCTCATCCGTGAGCGTTTCGCGGCCGGAGAGATCGAGCTGGCGCACATCGCCTGCGGCCAGCAAACTGTTGGCTACCTGTACAACTTCGTCTATCAAGGATGCGTGGCGAACTATCAGAGTGGATTTCGCTACGAAGACGATCCCAAGTGCAAACCCGGGCTTGTCGCGCATACGCTGGCGGTCGAGCATGCGCTGCAGTTCGGTCGGCAGAAGTACGATTTCCTGGCGGGAGACGAACGCTACAAACAAAGCCTGGGAACGCATACTGGCCGCTTCACCTGGCATGTGCTGCAACGCCCGCGGCTGAAGTTTCGTATCGAGAATGCACTGCGATCGGCGAAGCACATGCTGCAACGGCGTTGATCGTAGCTTTGACGCCAGAAGCGATGACGCCTATTCAGGAAACTCCCACACGGGGCCTTCAGCCATCACGTCGAGGTACAATTCCTGCGTCCGCATCGAGAGACGGGCGAACAGATCGGGGTAGGTTGACGAGAGTTCTTCGGCCTCGCCGATGTCGTCGGAGAGGCGATACAGTTCGAAGTGCGACAGGCGTGACTGTTTGAGCAACTCCACGACGCCGGGCTGCAACGAACCTCCCAATGGCATGTTTTCGGGTCCATTCCAGCGGGCGACGATCTTCCAGTCGCCGTCGCGCAGCGCCACCTGCAGATTGTCGGCTCCGCCGAAGTAGTGCCAGAAGAGAGGGCGTTGCCTGTTGATCTGGTGACCGTCAAATAGTGATACGATACTGCAGCCATCCAGCGGTCGCACTTCGGGAAGCGCGAGACCGCTCAACTCGCACACGGTCGGCAGCAGGTCGACGCTGCACACGGGCTGGGAGGATTCGGTTCCTGCCTCGATATGGCCGGGCCAGCGGATGATGCCCGGTACGCGAATGCCGCCGTCGTAGAGATGGAGCTTCATCCCTCGCAATGGTCCCGGCGATCCATACGAGCGTTGGGCGTTCGCGTAGCGCAACAGCGTCTCCGGGCCGTTGTCGGACGTGAACCAGACCAGCGTGTTATCAGCGAGTTGCAGGTCATCGAGCATCGCCATCAACCGCCCGACGGCCAGGTCCATGTTCTGCACGTTGGCAAAGTAGTCGGCTTCCTCCGGCGTCCGGGCCTCGGTGTACTCGGCAGCCAGTTCCGGTGGTGATGCGATCGGCTCATGCGGTTCGTGGAAACAGACGTAGAGAAAGAACGGATTTTCAGGATCGCGAGTTTCGGTCATCCAGCGAATCGCCTCATCAGCCACGAGCTGGCACGAGTAGCCTTCAAGCTGACCAACCTCATCGCCGTTACGGACAAAGTTTCGCGGATCGTGATGCGACGGCCCCGCATTGTTCTGTGTGCTGAACCAATGCGAGAACCCCTGGTCGCCCGGCTGAGTATGCCTGGGATCGTTGAAGTGCCCGTTGAGGTGCCACTTCCCCACATGACACGTCTCGTATCCAGCATCGGCAAGCAACTCGGCAACTGTTGTTTCTTCCGGCAACATCTGCATCGGGTTTCCGGCGGCGATCCAGGAGTAGACGCCACAGCGCGATGGCGTGCGGCCGGTCATCAATCCGCAGCGGGCCGGCGAACAGAGTGGCGACGCGGAGTAACAGTCGGTCAAACGCAGTCCTTCTGCCGCCAATTGATCGAGATGAGGCGTTTGAATCCGTGGATGGCCAAAACAAGCAAGGTCGCCGTATCCAAGGTCATCACACAGGATCACAACGTAGTTGGGGGGACCGATTGAAACACTGTCATCGGCTGTGATTCGCGAGGAATTCGCAGCAACGAAGACGATCAGAATCAAGGCGACGATTCGCGGTGACGTCATTTTCATGGCGAGAACTGGCAAGAAAGTGTCGCGGACGCAAGCAAGGACTCGCTTGAGTAAACAGACTCACTCGCCTCACGACAAGGTGCAAGGCGCTTAGGTCAGAGAACATGCGTTCCGCGATGACATGAAGCTCCGCTACGAGTCAGATACCGGCTTCGGTCCCGAAGGCATATTGCTGATGGCACTCGTTGCACGTTTTCTGAATGTTCGCGATCCCCAGAGAGAACTGCTCGAAACTCTCGAGTTCGGCACCGGTTCGCGATGCCTGCGTGGCGCTAATGAAGTTCGCGATGTGCGCCTGGTAGTCTGATTCTACGGCGTATTCGTAAGAGTCCATCGAGATCAATGTGGCCAGAGCACTCAGAACGGAGAGGTCGCGAACGACGCCTGGAACGTCCTCCTTCAGACGGGCCTCGCTATTGACGTTCGACTTGAGATGGCTCGACGTAATGCGAAAGCGATACATCAAATAGTAACGGTCGGCCACTTCCGACGGTGTGCGATCGGGATCGGCTTCGAGGTCCGCCGGGACCGGGCCGCCATCGAGCATCGTCTCAATCTGCTCAAAGGCGATTTCGCATTCGGCGAATGCCTCACGTCCCGTCGTGGTGCAATTGTTGAAGATGATGTTTGCCAGATCGCGGATATGGGGAGCCTTGTCCTTCCAGTTCAAGTCTCCGGGATGCATGATGGCGATCGCCGCCAGGCCTGACAGTACGACCGCGTCGACCTGGTTGGGTTCCTGTTCGCGATTGAATGTGGCCACGGTCTGCAGGTTGGCCGACAATCGATTGCGGATCTGCTTGACTTCTTCGTTGAGCACCTCAATGGCGATCACGCTTTCCCAGTCGACCTCGCCGCTGCCGTCTGCGGACGTGTTGGTCATTGGCATGGGATCGGGCGTCATCGGCATCGGCGTGACGACGGTAACGTCGGGGGTCGTGTTCGTCGATGTCGCAATCGTCTGCGAATTCATCGCAACGTCGAGCGGCCGGTCGTAGTAAACGTCGTAGGGAATGTCGCCGATCCACATCGTCGAGTCGTCTCCTTCGTCCGACGTCTGAGAGCCAAGCTGTGGAACGGTTTCCGAAGTGGCGACACTGGACTGTTGCGGCGATTGTTCAGGCTGCGACGCATTGGAATCGCTCGTCGAGCCCCCGCCGCCGCAACCAGCGAGAATCGGTATCACCAACCAGGCGCAGGCCAGCCAGAGAGACCAATGAGTTCGGTGTGGAGTGTGAGGTTGGCTCATAGCGCATGCAGTCCCGTGGAACGACTCTGTGAAGTTCTTGAATCGATTATCCGTGGAGCCACGGCGAAATTCAATGCGTCATCGCAATTGTACGTCGTCTCGGCGGACCATTGAGCCTGTCCAGCCATTGTGAATCAGGGAATCGGCGATTTCGCACATTCGTTGCCGCGTTATCGGATGCACGTACGCGGAATCAAGTTCATTCAAGGTCGTTGCCAGAAAGACACGCGTGAGAATGTCGGGATCGGGAATCTCGCGCGTGCCGATGCGCACGACCTCGTGATTGAAAAGCACCAGGTCGATGTCAATCGTCCGCGGTCCGTTCGGATTGGCAGGATCCCGTACGCGACCGAGACTCTGCTCGATCCGAGGTATGACCTCTTCGACGAGCCGTTTGGCATCCAGATCCGTTCGCAACAGAAGCGCGGCGTTCAGAAAGGGAGGCTGCCTGGTGAAACCGAGTGGAGTCGTCTCCCAGACCGTGGATGATCGCGATACCCGTCCATAGTCGGCCAACATCGCGGCGGCGGAAATGAGGTGATACTCAGGCTCGATATTCGACCCGAGCGAAAGAAACGCACGATGAGTGGGTTGGCTCACTGGGCAATTTCCTCTCGAGTCCGTTCGATGGAGACGCCGACAGATCGTGAGAATCTGAGGGCGCCCGGCTTGTACAGGCTCACACGGACGCGGCTTACCCGCTCGTCCGCAAGGCACAAGCTCGCGACTTCCTCCGCGAGCTTTTCCACAAGCTGAAAAGATGAATCTTCCACAAGATCGATCACCTGCTTCGTGATCGTGCGATAGTTGACGGCGTCGTCGATCGAATCTGACTTTCCAGGCAATCGCGTGTCGGTCTCCAGGCGGAGAGAGATCACGACGTCTTGACGTTGCGTGCGCTCTTCGGGATTGATGCCGATGATGGTTCTCACCAACAGATCCTCGATGACGATGTAATCAGGCATGATCGGAACGCGCGAATCAGTAGCGGGCGATGTCGGCAGCCGACTTGAGGTTGAGCCCCGTTGCGAACTGCTGGGCGCAATTGACCATCATTCGCAAATCGCTTCCCAAGGCGATGAATTGCCAACCCTCGGCGATTCGTTGCTGCACAGACTCCACTGATTGTAGATGCAGTCCGACCGGTGTCCCGACTTTTTTTCCGGTCGCCAGCACGCGTTGCAGCATCGCTTCGAGTTCCTCGGGAGAGGGGTCGATTCCATCGGGACCGCGCATCTGGGCCGTCAGGTCGTTGGGGCCGACGAAAATGGCATCGACGCCCGGCAGACTGTAGATTTCCTCGGCGTTCTCGACGCCGCGCGGGGATTCGGTCTGCAGGATCACCAGGATCTCATCGTTGGCATGCTTGTAGTAATCCCCCGAGGAGGCCGCGAAGTTCAAGGCATGCAGCGTGCCGCCGACGGAGCGTGTTCCCTGAGGCGGATATTTGGCGGCCGCAATTGCGTCCCGGGCCTGCTCAACGGTGTCGACCATCGGAACAACGATGCCGAATGCACCAGCATCGAGTACGCGTTTGATGTGATCGTGGTCTCCGCGAGGAACGCGAGCCAATGGGACGCAGCCCGCATCGGCAATCGCTCCGAAGAGCATCCCGGCTTCACTCCAGTCGATGGGGGAGTGTTCCAGGTCGACCGTCAGCCAGGGAAACCCAATACGCGCCATCACGCGGGTTGCCATCAGGTTTCCGGTCGATAACCAGGTCCCGACCTGAGGTTCTCCAGCCTTCAAGGCCGCTTTGACAGAATTATGTTTCATGAATGTTCTTGCAGATGTTGGATGCACTCTCCGCGAACTGATCGTGCATCAGTTTTGGATCCGATTCAATGACTCGCCGACCACGCGTGATCCTCGGGGCGAATTCCCGGAGTGTGTCTGTTGAATCCAAAGGGAGTCGGAGCATATTCGCCGACGATGTCGACGCAAAGATCGGGTTCGATATCGCTTTCATGCCCGAGGCTCCAATAGACGGCATTGACGATCAGCCGTCGCAGTCCCGCACTCTCCAAGTCCTGTGAGGCTCCCATCGTGGTTGCGAAAACTCGCGACGTGTTGCCTGATTCTCCAGTGTACGATTTGACCCAGGCGATCGGCATCATCGGGTCGTTCTGTGGACCATCGATGGGTGACGAATCGGCCTTCATCCCTTCCAGCACTTCACCAAAGACCAGCGGTTGCGAATCACCAGGCAACGGAAGACGGACACCATAGACATCGGTCGGCCCCCAGATGTCTCCGTCTTCGATGCCTGTCAGGATGGGATGGTCGGCAACTTCGTCGTTCACGATGCCGAGCGTGCTTTGACTGCCGTGATGACCATGATGATTGATCCATTTTTCGCCGAGCACGACGCGACCGAAGCCTCCATCGGTTTCGCCGTGTTGCCAATCGTAGTGAGGGTAGCTGCTCTGCCCCGACAGCGCGAACGCATGCGTGGCGGTTCGCAGGCCGATGATGGGCCGGCCTGATTCGACGTATTCGACGATGGGTGCCATCTGCTCGTCAGGCAGGTCACGCATTCGCGTGAACAGAATCAGCAGGTCGGCATCAGCCAGCGCTTCGGTCCCTGGAATGTTAGTCGTAACGTTGGGGTCGATCTCACCCGTCTCGGGATCGATCGCGAACAGCACGGTGCAGTCAAAGCCGTGATGCTCCGCCAGAATCTTCGCCAGTTGGGGAAGAGCCTCTTCCGAGCGATACTCTTCATCTCCCGAAATCAGGACGACATGCTGTCCCGATCCGATTCCTTCGCCGCCTTCGTAGGTTACCCAAGGGGCATCGGCCCGAGAAACTCCGGAAGCAAGAGCCATTGAGAAGGCTCCGATCACGAGGGCCATCGAGATCGTATTCTTCATTGCGTCTACCAGCATGTGGGCTCTCCAGGCGGGGATTCGATCACTGTTGTCGACTGAGTTTCTCGCAGGCCGGGGGCAAGATCAAGCGGACAGGCTCGCTCCCATCATCGCCGGCGCCGCGATTTCTTCTTCGAGCCACCTCCGCTCGCCGCGGTTTCGCTGCGGGAACTCTCTTTGTCGTCGAGGCTCGAATGCCGCTGGGCCTGGTCAGCCGCCGACTGCAGACGTTGCCAGAGCGTGGGGTTCTTGCCAGCCGCACCGTTCTCGTTGGCGCGTTTCGTTGTCGCGGTGGTGGGTATCGGTGAACCGTTCTCTGAATTGCTTTTCGCGGGATTCAGATACTCAAGCAGTTTGCGTTCGCCCATGCCCCACAGGTTCTGAGTGATGAAGTACAGGCACAAACCTGCCGCGACATGCCAGAACATGAAGCCAATCACGACCATCATGTAGCTCATGAACTTCATCTGCATCGCCTGTTCCTCCGTTGCGGGAGGGGGCGCGAAGAACTTCTGCTGCAGGATCATCAAGACCACCGTCGTCATCGGCAGCAGATTGAAGTCCCGTCCCAGGAAGAAGACATCAAATGGAAACTGAAACAACGCGTCGGGCGCGGCCAGATTGTCGATCCACAAGAAGCGTGCCAAACGCAAATCGAACGCCTTGTCGAGACCGTAGAAGAGCCCGATGTAAACTGGCAGCATTAACAGGCTCGGCAAACAGCCATAGACAAATGGCCGATGCCCGTGCTTATGGAATAGGTCTCGCTGCGCTTTGATGAACTTCTCGGGTTCGTTCTTGTACTTCTCTTTGATCTGATTCAGTTCGGGAGTCAGTTCCTTCTGTTTGCGCTGCACCTCCGATGTCTTGATCGAGAAGGGGAACATCAGCGTCTTGACGCAGACCGTCAGCAGGATGATCGCCAGAGCGTAAGGTAGTCCCAGCGAATGGTGAAAGAATGTGAGGACGCTAATCATCACTCGGCTGACTGCAGCGAACCAACCATAGGTAATGATCTGTCCTGCATGGAACTGATCGAGCAAGTTCTCTCGTTTCGGGCCGAGGAAGAGTTGAAAAGCATGAGTATGCGACTTGTCTTCGCCATCCGCCCCCAATGCGATTGGGCGCGAGCGAACCAGAACGCTGATCTCAGACGCCATCGGGCGATCGGAGTTTTCAACGAGCAGTCGCGGGCGGGCGAACTGCCAAGTCGGATCGGGAATGCCGTCACCGTTGACATCTTCCAGCACGTCTTCGTCCGCGACCATTAGAGCCGCGAAGTACTGCACGTCGACTCCAACGAAGACCAGCGGATCGCGCCAGGTATCGATTTCGTTGGGATCGTTCTCGGCTCGTGCAGCCTCAACCTGATCAACAACAACGTCGGCGTTGCGCGACACCAGCGTGATGCTGTCACGGTTGGAATGATTCTCTAATGCCCCCACTTTGACTTCCTGGAGAGTGCGCGCATTCGGCACGTTCTCCAGGGGAACCCCCACCGGACCTTGCCAGGTGTATTCGATTTCCTGCGGGACGCCGGAACTGTTTTGGATCGACAATTCCACGTCGACGAAGTAACCCTGCGATTCGTCTTCGCGTTTCTCGGGATCTCCCGGCTGCAACGTGAATGTCTTCTTGACGACGAAACCACCATATTCGAACTGAAAGGTGACCGATGAGTCGTCCTTCGCCGCAACCTGCCAATCAATCGAGGAGAGGTTGGTATCGTGGTCTTCGAGTTGGGAATCGATCGCCGGGATCGCCAATGTTAAGGTGCGGTATTCCCGGTCCCCTTGCGGGGACAAGATCGGTTGAATCATCGACAGCGGGCTCTGCCGATCGAGCGTCACCAGATTCGGATCGTTGAACTCTGCTGTTCGCAGCGATGCCCCTTCCGTCGTTGCCACGACCTGCATGTAATAGTTTGAACTGGGATCCTCTGATCCCAACACGACGAGTTCACGCGGATGGTTGTCCGGAGCATCTGCGTCCTGCGGTGGATCGACCGCGTCGCCGATATCAGCATCGCCATTGTCGCCACCAGCGACCAGTTCATCCTCCAGTTCGTCAACCTGCACCGCGGCTTGCTGTTGCGGATTGGGCTTCGGGAACCAACCAGGAAACAACGCCGGTGCGATGACCGAGATCCACAAGTACATGAAGATCATCGTCAGCATCAGGGCGGTAAAACGCCGATTGTCCATTCGCTCCTCAAATCGAACCGCTACCGGTTTCCAATGTCGACAGTCGTGGGAAACGAGAAAGCCGGGATCTCAAGCAAGGAATCAAAGCTTCGCGCCGACAGCGAATGCGTGTCAGATTCCTCATTCCCTCCCTCGATCGTTAAGCGGCTCAGTCTACTGATTCTCGACGGAACCGCCTATCATGCGTGCAGTTCCGACAGGTCCATTCGCGTGATTGGGAAATCCCGTCGGTCCGTCGAGAGTATGACAAGTCCCTGCAAATAAGGACCAGGAATGCCTGAACCGCTCCCGTTGGAAGTTGATTGTGAGTCGGTTAAGGCTCTGATGCAAGACGGAGCCGAGTTTCTGCTCCTGGACTGCCGTCGCGATGACGAGTATCAGACCGCCCGCATCGAGCCGTCTGTCCTGATCCCAATGGACCAGTTGGCCGAACGGAGCGGGGAGCTGGACTCGTACCGCGAGGCACGAATCGTTGTGCATTGCCACCACGGAGGACGCAGCCTCCGAGTGGCACAATGGCTCCGCCAGCAAGGGTTTGCGAGCGCTCAAAGCATGGCCGGCGGCATCGACGCCTGGTCCGAGCGGCTCGACCCCACGGTGCCGAGGTACTGACTGCCGCACGTCACGTCGGTCTACCGAAAACGATACGAATTGTTGTCGCGGTCGAACTCGGCATCGGCCATTTGCTGTGGGATCGCGATGTTGGTGTAGGTGTAGAACTCGAGCAGCGTCTCGGCGTCCACGTCGCCGTCAATCTCCCCCTCCGGCCAGCCGAAGTTCTTGACGCAAACCGGAACCAGCAATTCCTGGTCGATCATCAGGAACGATTTGCGATAGAGCGGGCTCGTCTCGGGAGACTCATGTTCAATGAGGAAGAGATAACAGGGTCGGCCTGCCAGCATTTCGTCATCCCGCATTTCGCAGCGATAGACCTGACCGCGCTCGAGGTAACCACGATGGTATTCGAGCGTGATGCGAGCAAGTTCGAGGATACCGGCGCGGTAGATCGGATGGCGCGAGGCATTCATCGCCATGGGGCCTTCGGGATCGAGCTCGAGGGAGCGACGAACGAGTCGCCCGCGAATTCCTCCGGGCTGGACAATCAGCTTCCCGTCGTACATCCCGTCTACATACAGGACTTCCTGGTCTTCCTGGCCGGTCTGCCAATGCATGAAGACGCTGAAGGGGTTGTGACGTATCCTCAAATCAATCGTTTCCAGCTCTGACAGTTCGCCATCGATCAGTTCCTGTTTGTTAAAAGTACAGGTGTAGTGGTCGTTGGCTCCGAAGGAGTCGCAGCCGCGTTCAAGGAGCATGACGCTCATCAGCATCGCCCAATGGCCGCTCAACCCCTTGGCCTCCGGGATCGAACCCGAGTTGGCTCCCGTGGACGAAGGCATCCTCAAGCTGGGGATCTCCAGGGTGTCGATTCCCAAATGCGTCAACTCAGGATTGGCACCAGCAATTCTGGGGTCGGCATTCAAGTGGAATAATCCACCCGCCAGCATGATGACGGACGTGATTGCGAAATTCCGGAATGAGAGCACTTTCCTCGGGGGGCTCGAACGCGCCATAACCAGTCCCTGGTTGAGAGTGAGCGAGTAAAAGAACCGGCTGGCGATGGTGCCACCGTGCCTACCGGCCAAATCTGCCGCACCCAGTGGGAACGTGCAGGCCGACCATGATGACATCGGACAACGGCTGATCGTGCGTTGACCGAATCGCCACAGGGCTTTGCGATCGCGCCATCGGTTCTATTCAAACAAGGACGTGAGGACTCCCTAATCATCAGAATGGAGCGCATTGAACATCGTTCGACGCCGACGCACATGCTCTCTCACCCGCAAGGTCGTCGCCGCTTGCTCACCTTCTCCATTCTCGCCGACCTGAATCCGCAGGACCGGAATGATCGTACTTTCCCTACCGTTGTGCATAGTCATCAAAACCGACGTGACGCCGTTCGATACTAGAGGAGGAACTCCACTCTTCCGCACAGATCCACCTTTCGGAGATGTCGGTGGACACCGACGCACTCACACGGATGATCGATATGACAGCCGTCAAACGTACGTTATTCCTGTTGCTGCTGATTCCGTCATTGATGACGGGCTGCGCGGCCATCGAGGAATCCAAGAACGATTGCTTCTCAACGTGCCAGGACCGCCTGCAAGCGTGGCACATCTGGCGCAGAGTGAAGCATTGCTATGCTGACGAACCCAATTTGAAAGCCTTCGGCGAAGGATTTCGAGCCGGGTTTATCCATATCAAGAACGGTGGTAATGGATGTCCGCCGTTGCTTCCACCACGCAAGTATTGGAGCTCTTGCTGCTACCGAGGGTGCCAGGGTCAGGCGGCGTCGGTCTCCTGGTTTAACGGGTTCTCGCAAGGCGTGACGCAAGGGTTGTACGACGGAGTTGCGGGAAGCAACACGATCGTGACTTCTCGTGACCTGTATGGCAATCAGTGCGAAGAGACGATCGACATCACTGAAATGCTTGAGCATGTCCGCGAGAATGGATCGATGTCTGATCCTGATTGGGCTCAACCCGGATACGGCGCACCCGACGAGCCGCCGTTTGAATGGACTCCGCAGCCGTTGCCGCAAGGCGCTTACGACAACCTGCAGGAAGCAGAAGGGATCTGGGACGAAAACCTGTTCCAGCCTTCCGGCTCGGAGGACTTCGGTGCCCCACAGCTGGAGCCGATCGAACAATTGCCGACGGGAGTCTCGGACGACGACGTCAGCCCGGCGCTGATTGAGTTCCTCGATCCCTTCGAAACCCTGGAATGACCTGCGGCGGTCTTGGCGGATCGAATGTCGAATTCGCCGGCCCTGGAATGAATTCAACTACTTGCCTGCTGTCTCAAACGAGCAGCTTTACTGGGGAGTCAAACGGAATGCGTTGCAGCCGACTCACTACTCAACCTGTGTGGATGTTGTCCCTGTGGCTGGTGTGCCTCAGCAGCGGATGCAGTTCGATCAACATCTTCGGCCACATTGATGCCATTCCGGCCAATCGCGTGCCACGCGAATTGCTGGGGCGCCCACGCTCGGAGATGCAGGAGATTTCGCTGTCGCGACTGCGGCAGAATCCTCCCGAGAACTATCAGCTTGGCCCCAACGACATTCTGGGAATCTACATTGAGTCGATTCTGGGTGAGGCGGAAGGCGTACCACCCGTGCACTTCCCCGAAGCTGGCGAAGAAGCACCATCGATCGGCTTTCCCATCCCCATTCGCGAAGACGGCACCATTGCCTTGCCGCTTGTGCCACCCGTCGATGTCGATGGATTGACCTTAACCCAGGCCACGGAAGCGATTCGCCGCGCCTATACCGTTGATCAGCGGCTGTTGCCTGAAGGCAAGGACCGCATCATCGTCACCATGATTCGCCGCCGCACCTATCGAGTTCTCGTCGTGCGAGAGGAGGAAGGTGGGACCGAAGGCGTTACGAAGCGAGGGGCCGGCTTCACTGTCGACCTCCCCGCATACGAAAACGATCTGCTACACGCCCTCAACGAGACCGGCGGCTTGCCGGGACTCGATGCCAAGGCCGAGGTGCTCATCATTCGAGGTGTGGGACTCGACGGCGCCGCGTATGACGAAGTCGCTGCCATGATTCGCGCTTGTCGCCAGCCCTGTTCGGCTCCACCGACGGTTCCCGATCCACCGAATGTCACGAGGATCCCGTTGCGATTCTTCCCAGAAGATCTGCCACGATTCGTGGAACAAGACATCATCCTCAACACCGGCGACATCGTATTGATTGAGTCCCGCGATCGTGAGAAGTTCTACACAGGTGGTGTGCTCGGAGGAGGTGAATTCCCCATTCCTCGCGACTACGACCTCGATATCCTGGGCGCGATCGCAATAGCCGGGGGACCAGTCGGTTCATCTGGAAACGTCCTGTCGGCCAGTGGACTTGGTAACGGCCGAGGCGGGGGAGGTGGTGGTCGCTCCGGGGGGAGCGGGCCGTTGCCTCCGTCCGAGGCAATCATCGTCCGTCGATTGAGCGATGGCAGCCAGATCCCGATCAAGATCGACCTCAATTTGGCACTTCAGGACTCCTCCCAACGGATTCTCATCCAGCCCGAGGATACGGTTCTCGTACGCTACACCTGTGCCGAGGATACGATCAATACGTTGCTGAGTTTGATCCAATTCAACTTCCTGTATGGACTAGGATCACGAGGGGGACAATAGCCTCAGCGTGTGTTACACCCGCGAAATGGAAAGATTCGAGACCCATTCCGCATGGAGGCTGTCGGGAAGGCTGAGATTGAATTCTGCAGCCGATGTGGGACAATGCCCCGAGAGTTGCTCCCGTTGAGTATTCCAGGCGTCCAACAGAGACAGCCATGTCCACGGCTGAACCAAAAGCCATCACTCGAAAACGTCCTGCCAGTCAGGCGGAGTCTGTCGGCGGCACTGGGCAACGTCTTGTCGAACAGGTGGCCGACCACCATCATCCGCTGCGCGACCTCTTCAAGAACGGGGCCTGGTGGGCCTGGGTGGCAAGTCTGACGCTCCATTTCGCCGTGCTGATCTGTGCCGCGACCGTCTTTTTCTCTTCGGAGGAGAAGGTCGATTTCCAAACGGTACTCGATTTCCAAGAGGGTGACGAAATTGGTCTCGGGCCAGAAATCGATACCCAGATTATGGAACTGGAATCCGTAGAGGTGACGAGCAGCGTACCGGTGTTCGGTATTTCCGATCCCGTCATGCAGCCGATCAATCTCGGCGTCTCATCGGTGTCCGACAGTGGATCCGCGCCTGCCGCTGGTGGCAACGAAGGTGATCCCGGTCGCGTTTCGGAAATCGACCAGCGCGTCGCGGCCGGGGGAGGATCGACCGCTGGTAACTTGCGAATCTCCCTCGCCTGGGAAGACATGAACGATATCGATTTGCATGTCCTGACGCCGGACGACGAGTCCATTTACTTCGCCAACGTCCGCTCCGATTGTGGAGCTGAACTCGACGTCGACGCCAACGTCGTTCCCACGACACGAACGCCCGTGGAGAACATCGTCTGGTCGGTGCCGCCGCGCGACGGCACCTACGAAGTGGGGATTCATCACTACACGCAGCATCCCAATCAGCCGGCGACGACCAAGTGCGACATTCTGATTGTCGTTGGCGAGGAGAAGCGGATCCTGACAGTTCGCGCCCTGCGGCCCGGTCAGTTCGTCGAAGTCGTGTCGTTTCAGATTCGCGATGGCCAGCTTGCCGAGTTCTCTCCCAGCGTTCGTGTGCGAGAGGGGGGCGGGAGCAATGTCGCTCAAGGGGGGCCGGTCGAGGATGAAAAGCGCGAAGCGAATCGGCGTCAATTCGCACAGGAAGCCTTGGCCGACGCGATGGAGCAGGAAGAACCTCGTGTTCGTGCCGCCCGCCTGCAACGCCTGATCGACAGATTTCCAGGCACGCCTGCCGCTGACGAGGCCGCGGAACGATTGCGTGAAATCGAATCGATGTAGTGACCGTGTTCGATCAAAAGGACGGATGGATGCGGTTTCGTGATCGAGTCGTCGTCATCACTGGTGGTGCCAAAGGAATCGGAGCCGGGTGCGCCATTGTCTTTGCATCAGAAGGAGGAATCGTTGCGATCCTCGACGTCGATGCACTTGCGGGTCAACAGCTTGCCACGGAACTCACCGATAGAACACCCGGCACCGTCGAACTGTTTCAGTGCGATGTCTCGGCCCCAGCGGAACTCCAAGCCGCCGTCGAAAGCATTGCATCGAGATTTGGACGTATCGACTGTCTCATCAATAACGCCGGTGCCCATCCACCCGCAACGACCATCGACGACACACGAATCGAAGACGTCGAGTCGCTGATGCGTCTCAACTTCATTGCCACGTACGCAGGCTCGAAGTTCGCAGTACCACACTTGAGGAAGACCCAAGGGACGATCATCAATGTCTCGTCGATGACGGCCGTCCTCGGCCAGGACCGCTCCAGCGCGTACGCGGCGACGAAGGGAGCGCAACTCAGCTTCACGAAGGCCCTCGCGGTCGAACTCGGCTCGCAGGGGATACGCGTCAACGCGGTCCTGCCGAGCAATGTCGACACCCCCCTCATGCGGGAATGGGCGGCAACTCTCGCAGATCCCGAATCGGCTCTCAAACGCGTGGCCGAGCTGCAGGTGTTCGGCAGAATGGCCGCCCCCGAAGAGATCGGTCGCGTGTGCCTGTTTCTCGCCACCGAAGATTCCAGCTTCATCACCGGACAGGGAATTGAAGTTGAAGGCGGAGCCAGTCTCGACTATTGATTGGGACGAGAGTCGAGGGATGAGAAAGGAAGGACGCTTTCGACGTTGAATGTTGATCGGGCGTCAATCGCTTGTCTTGGCCTTCTTCTCAATGCAATGGCTCTCATTCCGAATGGTGTGTCCATTCCGACTCATCTCTCAACTCTCGTCTCTCATCCGTGTCCATCGTCAATGTGATCTCCGGAAAACGTCACGGCATCGGGGCTGCGCTCCTTCGATGTGGACTGACGGCCGTCGAACCGATGTATGCTGCCGCCATCGCGGTTCGCAACTTTTCTTACGACCGACGACTCCCGTTCACGCCGATTCATCGGGCATCGCTCCCCGTCATTAGTGTGGGGAACATCACGACGGGGGGCACCGGCAAGACGCCGACGACTGCCTGGATCGCAAAACACCTTCAGTCACAAGTACATCGCCCGGTACTGATCAGCCGAGGCTATCGCTCCCTCGATGGTGTCGAGAACGATGAAAAGCTCCTTCTCGACGAACTCTGTCCCGGCGTGCCGCATCTGCAGAATCCTGACCGAGTGCAATCGGCGAAGCTGGCTGCCGAACAACAACTCGGCGATGTGCTGATACTCGACGACGGCTTTCAGCATCGCAGGCTGCATCGTGATCTCGACATCGTCTTGATTGATGCCGTTGTTCCCTGGGGCTATGGGCATCTGCTCCCGCGCGGCCTGCTGCGTGAATCACTCCGTGCATTGCGACGTGCCGACCTGGTGTTGGTAACACGGACCGAACTTGTCGGCGATAGCGACTTGAAAGTGATTCGCGACGAGATGACACGGCGAACCTCAGCTCCCATTGTCACCACGCGATTTGTTCCTTCACGGCTCATTGACAGTCACGGAGAGGCATTGTCATTGGACGCACTTCGTGAGCACACATTCGCAGCGTTCTGTGGCATCGGCAACCCGCAGGCGTTTCGCGAAGCACTGGTGCGCGTCGCCGGCCACGAGCGATTCGGTTTTCGCGAGTTTCCCGACCATCATCACTATACGCCGCAAGACATCGACGACCTGACCCACTGGGCCGCACAACACGACGCCCAGCGCCTCATCACGACGCGCAAAGACCTCGTCAAAATCCGTCAACCCACACTCGGCCCCAGCCACCTCTGGGCCCTCGACATCGACCTGGAGTGCGTCGAAGGTGAGTCCGATCTGCTCACGGCGCTGCAAAGGATATTGACGTTGAGAACGCCGGCAACTTGACCACTCGTCGCTCCGCGAAAACCGCGCTGGAATCGGCATGTCGCGGGCGACTCAATTGGCATAGCGACCTGCCCCCCGCGATGCCACGGTTTGAGTTGGTCAACATTCTCACGACTATGCAACTGCGGCAGCAGTCGCGGATGGCCGACCTGCTGGCTCAAACGCGGTCGCTCCGATAGCCCCGTGAAAGAACGAAAGCAGCCGACCTCAATGTTTGACCACCGAGGCGACTGCTTTCGCGTGCTGGGCTTCCAGTAGGTTCCGTCTGCCGGACGGGAACCTTGTTCGTGCATCACACTCTCGATCGTCGGTAAAGCCCGCGTCCAGGTTCCGCTCGGCAAGCGGAACCTACTTGAGATCGAACCGGTCGAGGTTCATCACCTTGTTCCAAGCCGCGACGAAGTCATTGACGAACTTCTGCTCGGCATCCGAGCTGCCATAGACTTCCGCAACGGCGCGGAGCTGCGAGTTGGAGCCGAAGACGAGATCGACCCGCGTGCCGGTCCATTTGAGTTCGCCCGTCTTGCGGTCGTGCCCTTCGAACGTGTCGGCATCTTTCGAGACCGGCTTCCATTCCGTACCCATGTCGAGCAGGTTTACGAAGAAGTCGTTGGTCAACGCTTCGGGCCGCTCAGTGAAGACTCCGTCTTGCGCGCCTCCGACGTTGGCATTCAGGACTCGCATGCCCCCGAGCAACACTGTCATCTCGGGCGTGGTGAGCTTCAGCAATTGTGCCTTGTCGATGAGTAGCGCCTCGGCCGACACGGTGTACTTCCCCTTGAGGTAATTGCGGAAGCCGTCCGCGATCGGTTCGAGCACGGCGAACGATTCCACATCGGTCTGCTCCTGCGAAGCATCCATGCGACCGGGCGTGAAGGGGACCGTCACGGTGTGACCGGCGTTCTTCGCCGCCTGTTCGACTCCGGCACAACCGGCCAGAACAATCAGGTCGGCCAGCGAGACACGCTTGCCGCCAGAAGCCGCCTTGTTGAAGGCGCTCTGAATGCCTTCCAGCGTCTTCAAGACTTTCGCGAGTTGAGTCGGCTGGTTGACGTCCCAATCCTTCTGCGGAGCCAGGCGAATACGAGCACCGTTCGCGCCGCCACGCATGTCGGAGCCACGGAACGTCGATGCCGACGCCCACGCGGTTGAAACAAGTTCCGAGACTGACAGCCCGGAAGCCAGCACCTGCCCCTTGAGCGAAGCGATGTCTTTCGCGTCGATCAACTTGTGGTCAACTGCGGGAATCGGGTCTTGCCAGATCAGTTCCTCGGCAGGAACCTCCGGGCCGAGAAAACGAGCACGCGGCCCCATGTCGCGATGAGTCAGCTTGAACCACGCGCGGGCAAATGCATCGGCGAACTGGTCCGGGTTCTCCATGAACCGCCGCGAAATCTTCTCGTACTCCGGGTCGAACCGCAGGGCAAGATCGGTCGTCAGCATCGAAGGCGCGATCCGCTTTGACTTGTCGTGAGCGTGAGGCACCGTGCCGGCGCCCGCGCCATTCTTTGGCGTCCACTGTTGTGCGCCGGCGGGACTCTTTGTCAGTTCCCATTCAAAGCTGAAAAGGTTCCAGAAGAAGTTGGCGGTCCACTTCGTGGGAGTCGTGGTCCAGGTGACTTCCAGGCCGCTGGTGATCGTGTCGGCCCCTTTGCCCGTGCCGAAGCTGTTCTTCCAGCCGAGACCCTGCTCTTCGAGGCCGGCGGCTTCGGGATCTGGTCCGCAATGCGAAGCGTCGCCAGCACCATGAGTCTTGCCGAAGGTGTGCCCGCCCGCGATCAGCGCGACAGTTTCCTCATCATTCATCGCCATGCGAGCGAAGGTCTCGCGGATATCGACCGCCGCCTTGATCGGATCGGGGTTGCCATCCGGACCTTCGGGGTTCACGTAGATCAGTCCCATCTGCACTGCCGCCAGCGGGTTCTCGAGCTTCCGACCGTGAATGTCGCCGTCCGCGCCGTCGTCAGAAACGACAACTGCTTCATCCTTCGACTTCTTGACACCGTCCGAGCCGTGCGCGTAACGAACATCGCCACCCAGCCAGGTCTTCTCGGCCCCCCAATAGACGTCCTGATCGGGTTCCCAGACGTCTTCACGTCCACCGGCGAAGCCGAATGTCTTGAACCCCATCGATTCGAGAGCGACGTTGCCGGCGAGAATCAACAGGTCGGCCCATGAAATCTTGCGACCATACTTCTGCTTGATCGGCCAAAGCAAGCGTCGCGCCTTGTCGAGGCTGACGTTGTCGGGCCAACTGTTGAGCGGCGCAAAGCGTTGTTGTCCCCTGCCACCCCCGCCACGGCCGTCGCCCGTGCGGTACGTGCCGGCGCTGTGCCACGCCATGCGAATGAACAACGGCCCATAGTGACCGAAGTCGGCGGGCCACCAGTCCTGCGAGTCGGTCATCAGGGCGGTGAGGTCTTTCTTCACGGCAGCAAGGTCGAGGCTCTTGAACTCCTCGGCATAGTCGAAATCCTCGCCCATCGGGTCGGACTTGGACGAGTGCTGCTGCAGCAACTCGATCTTCAAACGGTTCGGCCACCAGTCGAGGTTGGACGTGCCTCCGCCGGCAGTGTGTTTGAGAGTCTCTGACATCTTCAATCCCTTTCTGAAACGAGCGTGGATGACTTCAAGCCTCGTCGGCACTTTGGCCGAGTTGCCTCAGATTATCATGCGCCGTATCATGCGTCTAATGCATGAAGTGGATGCGACCAATGCGTTTTATGCATTTAATGTCGTCCGAGGCGACCGTGAGGCCATAAGGCATGGATCTTCCACAATTGCGGCACTTTCTCAAGGTTGCCGAACTGGGCAACTTTACTCAGGCGGCGGAAGCCGTCGCGCTTTCTCAACCCGCGCTCAGCCGCTCGATTGCGCGATTAGAACAAGAACTGGGCCAGCCTGTGTTCGACCGGCAATCTCACAAACGTAAGGTGGTGCTGACCGACGCCGGTCGCATTCTGCTCCCCCGCGCCCGCCAAATCCTGATGCAGGTTGATGACTTGGCCTCCGAGATTTCCGACGATGGTCAAACCGGTCGGGTTCGCGTGGCCGCCATTCCGACGATCGCTCCTTATTTTCTGCCGCCGTTCCTGAGTGACTTCGGATCGCGGTTTCCCCACGCGACGGTCATCGTGCATGAAGACACAACCGACATCATGCTGCGGAAACTCGCCGACGGCGAGATCGATGTCGCCATTCTAGCGCGTCCCATTGAACCGAAGCACATCGAGATTGAAGACCTGTTCACCGAGGAGCTACTGCTCGTGATGTCAGTCGACCATGCGCTCTGCAAGAAGAATCGCATCAACCTGACTGAACTGGAAGGTCAACCGTTCGTGCTGCTCGGAGAGGCACACTGCCTGACGGGCAATATCATCAGCTTTTGCGAACGTCGTTCACTGCACCCCGTCTCCGTCGAACGAACAAGTCAACTGGCCACCGTGCAGGAACTCGTCTCGCTCAATCACGGCATCAGTCTGATTCCCGCCATGGCTCGCGCGCTCGACAGCAGTCAACGTCGCGTTTATCGTTCACTCTCTGGCACCAAACCAACAAGAGACATCATCATGGCCTGGAACCCCTACCGCTTTCAGAGCCAGTTGCTCGAGGCGTTCAAGGAGCGACTGCGAAAGTGGACCGTTCGTCGACCACCAACAGTCAAATGAATCTGTCGCGAGTTCGTTACTAAGGCATGTTACTTCGGTGCACTATTCAAATAGAGGTGGCAGATGCTGGATCATTTGCAAGATAAATGGGACGGCGTGGACGTTGAGCAGCTAGTGCAACAATTGGGGTCCGAGAACCGTCGTGACATCAATGCTGCCCTAAAGACTCTTCGTCGGTTGTCGAATGACCAAGTCGTCGACGTGTGTTTAGAGATCGCTGGTTCGATTCGGGAATCGATTCGACACGCCGCGTTAACTTCGAACAGACTGGGGCTTCTGCAACACGACAGGGCTAGTCAAGCTGCGCGAGACATTGCGCGAGATCACCTGACCAAATCTTATGTTGTCGAGCTACTCGCACAATTTGAGTCGGCAGAGGGCACGAAACTGCAACTCGCCGAAAGAAAGTTGGACGCTTTGCAACTCGGAAGCGTTTACAAACGCGTTCACCAACTACTCGTCTCCACGAATAGCGAGCACCTCATTGCAGCAAGCCTGCGTATCATTGGGGGGTCAGAGAATCCAAGGGCAGGCAAACTCATTATCCCCTATTTAAGGCACGAGGCAGCTCAGGTTCGAGTTGCTGCGCTTATTGCAATCTTTTCGTTGAGGCATAAGGAAATGAATTCAAGAGTGAGTGAGTTGCTTTTGGACCCTGCGAGTGAAGTTCGTTTAACGGCTTTCAACGTGCTTACGACATTCAAGGCCAAACCAACCACTCCAAGACACAGGATCGCATTTCATATCGCTTCGAGTAGCCCCAAAGAGTTGGTTGCAAAACTCTGGCCCGAGACACTCTGTATGAATTATGAGAATCTGGACAGGACGCGACACATTCAATCCGAGGTTCAATCACTCAATGAGAGTGTTGGTGAATTATCCGACTTACTTGACATGACGGCTCAGCATACCGATCCATTGGTACGTGCTGCGCTGGCAGTGATTCTGGGAACGATATCGACACCACGGCAGCACAATCTGCTCACAACTCTGCTGCACGATGAAGTCGCAATTGTGAAATCAATGGCTGTGCTTGCAATCATCCGAGTTTTTCGAATTCAGCAAGGACTTGACGAGAATCTGCTTCGATCAGTTCAGAAACATGGCGGACTCTGTATTTCCGTGTTGAGCAATTGGTATGACAGCTCGTTTGGCCTTGCCCAAACGCCAGAAATCGGCTCGGGTGCGGAATCAGGCCTGAAGATACTGGTTCTTGAAGCACTGGGATGGATTGGGACCAGCCAAGCTGCAGATGTTGTGACTTCGAAGCTGAAGGCTCTCGCAACAGAAGCCAAAGAACTTCACAAAATGGGCTTCAACAAGTCCAATGAAGTGAAAGCACGGTTGGATTCAAATTCTGAACTTCAACAGTACTGCTGGATTGCCTTAGCCCGGATCGGGAGTGAACAATCTCTGGGCGAATTGCTCTTTCTTCGCGATTTCGAAAGACTTACCAGACTGAGCGATTACGATCGCAAAAGGTCGCGGGAGTTTTCCCAAGGACGATTGCGAAACCCATTCGGAGGAGCCGCTGATGGCTGCTCCGAGGAACTGACGCTTTCGGATCTGATGATTCCGAGTCGAGCGATTCCAACTTTGGTTTCGTATCTCACGAGTCTGGAACCTCGCTTTCGTTTCCTCGCTGCAATGCTCCTCAAAGAATGGTCTTGGAAACCAAATTCTCTGCTTGAGCATGCCTGCTGGTGGGCATCCCAGCAGCATCCCGAAGGTATCAAACGACTCAAGAACTATGGGCCAGACGGTGTGAATGTTCTGAGGAGCCTTCTGTCTGGATTCGATCCACAATTCTATTCTGTTGCAGCTCAGACGCTCGTGGAATGTGGTGCAGAAGCACTACGTGACGACGAGCGAATTGCTCGTGCGCTCGTGCAACAGGACTTTGATACGTTGAACCATTTTCGGGAGCGGGCTCTGTCGGCCGTGTTCAGATATTCGCAATACGTTTTGCATCACCATGACAATGCTGTTGATGTTGAGGATCAATTCGAAAAGATGAAACCGGCACTGGTGCGATACTTGTGTCAACTGGATCCAATTCTGGCTTCGCAGGGAACGATTGAGTTTCTACTGCAAATCGACCCCCGTCAATCCGTCGCAGCCCAGCTTGGAAATGCAAGTTCACTTCTCACAGAAACGTTGCCGTATCGTCTGGGAAGTTTTGGCTGAACCGGAGATTGAATGGGCGACAATGTGCTTGGCGCAATTACGAGAATCCTCATCCAAAGCACTTCGCGACGATCGAAACAAAAGGATTCTCAAAGAAATTGCAAGTTCACTCGCACGAAGAGGCGACCGTAAGTCCCTCACTCAAGTTTATCAAGAATGGTTGAGAGTGCCTGACTTGGAGGAGAGCCAGTATCAATCCCATACGGGCTATGGATACCAGGACAGCTATCGGGAGTCACTGCTCAAATCACTACGTCGGGCAGGGGATGTTCGCATCTTTGACGATCTCGTTAGGCGACTCAAGTCTGTTCCTCATGCGACATATGAGCTTGAAGAGTTTACTGTCTTCTTTGAGGCAGCTCGAAAATCCTTGTCCGTTGATGAACTCAAACGAATTGAGGAATTGGAATCAGGACGGCAATGGGATGAAGATGCCTGGTGTGAAGAATACCGAGGACAACAGAGCGAATGGCGGATGCTGACCGTTGATTATTCACTACTGAGAGATCTGGCCGCTCAAGAGCTGAACGAGCGCTAGTGACAAGTTGAGTCTTGCGATCTGCAAGATCTTCTCGATCGCTGTGCAGCCTACGTTTAGGAGAAGCCTTCGGCTATGCCTCAGCCTTCTCCTCCACTCCAGCAGCACAGTGGACCCTACCAAATCCCACTTTCATAAACACTGGAACAGGTTTCCAATGCTCGCCAACCTCACGAAGACCGATGTCCCCCAACTCGAAGACCTCCTCAGCCAGCCGACCGACGCTGTCTGCCGTGTGATGTCGCAACTGCCGGGAGATCTCCTCATTCTCGGGGCCGGAGGCAAGATGGGGCCGACGCTGGCTCGCATGGCGAAGCGGGCGGACGAGGCGAATGGAATCAAAAGACGCATCGTCGCCGTCAGTCGGTTTGGCGACGATGCGACTGCCGTCAAGTTCGAGTCGCATGGCATCGATGTCATCCGTCGTGACTTGTTGGAGGAGAACTCGCTCGACGACCTGCCTGATCGCGAGAATGTGCTCTTCATGACCGGCATGAAGTTTGGCGGCTCCAGCAATCCGGGGCTGATGTGGGGGATGAACACCGATCTGCCTGCTCGCGTCTGTCGCAAATATCGAAGCAGCAAGATCGTCGCCTTCTCGACGGGCAACGTCTATCCGCATGTCTCGCCCGAATCGCTCGGGAGCAAGGAAAACGACCCGCTCGACCCCGTCGGCGAGTACGGCATGAGCGCCCTCGGACGAGAACGGACGTTTCAATACTTCAGTCAGAAGCTCGCCATTCCAACCGCACTCGTCTGCCTCAATTATTCGGTCGAACTGCGCTACGGCGTGCTCGTCGACATTGCCCGAGCAGTCTGGGTGGGGGAGCCGATCGATGTGTCGATGGGTTATGTGAACGTCATCTGGCAGGGGGATGCGAACGCCCTCACGTTGTGTGCCTTTGCGGAAGCGAGTTCTCCGGCGACTCGCTGCAACGTCGCGGGACCGGAAGTGTTGAGCGTGCGGGACATTGCCGAAACCTTCTCCAGACTGTTCGGCAAATCGGTGACGTTTGAGGGGACCGAAGGATCGAAGGCCCTGCTGAACGACGGCCGACGCATGTCCGAGAAGTACGGCCCCCTACAATTCTCTGCGTCCAACCTCTTTCCGATGATCGCCGACTGGATTCGACGCGGCCAACCGCTACTGGGCAAGCCGACGCATTTCCAGGCGACCGACGGCGTGTTCTGAGAAGAGCATCGCGGTTGCGTTGCGCGGATCGTGTGCCGCAAGGTGCGGTCGGAGTTAAGGCACCTTCGATCATGCGCCGTGTTTCAGTGAGGCAATCAATCCTCACGATAGAACCACGGTGGGAAGTCGGCAGGGGCGGAGCCTTCGGGATTTCGGAGGTTCTGCGAGTTGCCGCGATTCGGGTAGAGCGGGATGTACATGCCGCCGGTGCGTTCGAGTTCAGCGAAGAGCTGTGTCCCCATCTCGCGGACAACCTGTTGATGCTCGGGCGAGTTGATAAGGTTGACCCGTTCCAGCGGGTCGCTGCGCATGTCGTAGAGTTCATCTGTATCCCAGATGCCGAAGTAATAGATGAACTTGTAGTCATCGGTTCGCAGCGCGAACATCGTCGGCGTCTGCGGGAAGTTGCGTTCCCAGTAGTATTCGTAGAGAAGTGCATCCCGCCAGTTGTCTTCGGTTCCCTGACAGACATCGAGAAAGCTGCGACCATCCATCTGTGGCGGCGTCGCGAGGCCGGCGGCATGCAGAATCGTCGGGGCGACATCGATGTTGGCGACGACTTGATCGATCACCTGACCGCCTTCAAAGAGCGCGGGACAGGATACGAGAAACGGAATCCGCATCGACGCCTCGTAGGCAGTCCGCTTGTCGATCAGCCCATGCTCACCGAAGCAGAAGCCGTTGTCTCCCATGTAAATGATCAACGTCTCCTCCAGCACGCCCCTCTCTTCGAGAGACTGCATGATGCGCCCGAGGCTTTCGTCGACGGCGAGCAGCGTCTCGCAGTAGCGTTTGTAGTACTGTTCGACATCGAGCGTGCTGTGATAAGGAAAGTCGACGCCGTGCCAACTGTTTCGCTGGTCGCGCGCCCAGCGGGGCTTGCCGGCCAGATTCTCTTCGGTGAGAGCCATTGTTTCGGGAGGCGTCCATTCGGCATCTTCGTAGCGTCCCTGATGCCTCTCGGCGGGCAGGAACTCGGCATGCACGGCCTTGTGTGACACATAGGCAAAGAAGGGACGATCGGCTTTGAGTGCATCCATCCAATCGACGCAGTAGTCGGTGATTTCGTCGGTGATGTAACCCTGTTGCGGCACGCGCTCGCCGTCGACATTCAGTCCGTTCTGATTGGGTTGATAGGTTCCCTGCCCACGAAAACTCACCCAGCGATCGAACCCCGGCTGTGGGGCGTCGCTTGCACCCCCCATGTGCCACTTGCCGAAGAAGCCGGTCTGATATCCGGCGGCCTGCAGGTACTCGGGAAAGAAGACGAGTTCCTCGCCGGCCAGATTATTGTTGTCGACGATGCGATGGTTGTGGGCGTATTGTCCCGTAAGAATCGACGCCCTGCTGGGTGAGCAGAGAGAAGTCGTGACATATCCCGCGGTAAAGTGGACACCCTCAGCCGCGAGACGGTCCATGTTCGGTGTTTCAAGAAAGGGATGCCCCATGAAACCCATGGCGTCGTATCGATGGTCGTCCACGAGCACCAGCACGACATTGCGCGGAACAGCATCGGAGACGCGCTCGCGAGAGAGAGAGTCATCCGCATAAACGGAATGTCCGAATGAAAGCAGAACGACGACCATCAGAATCCGCGACAACGAAAACTTCATGCTGTGTCTCTCCAGATTTGGGTAAGATGCGACATCGAAACGCATTCCACTTCAATAAATAAATGGCATCCAAGTTCAAGGATTGGGAACGGCCTCGCCAGCCGCCGGTTCGAGAAACCATCCCGATTCCCCGCGGAGAATCGGCGCGAGTTCGGGAAATTCTTCTCCCGTCATCTCATGCAGGGACCAGCGAATCGCGTATGCCACGGGATCATAGTCGTCGGTTTCACTGAGGCGTTTTCGGAGCGCGGGCAATTGGGATTCGGCGTGCATTCGCCCGAGAGACAGAGCGCTCATCTTCCAAGCGATGTCTGCCTCCGGATTGAAAATATCCATCGTGTCGTTCATCCGCTCGACGAATTGAGCGGCTAGACCTTCATCGGGAGTGCCGGCATGAAACATGCCCAATCCCCAAATGGCTGCCCCACGGGAGTAGTATCCATTCAGTGAAACTTTGGGAACATACTCGCGGAGCAGCGGCTCGCTGGGTGCATAGTCCATCAGCACAAACGCCTCGAACAAATGGGCCACTTGACTGTCGAGACCAGTGGTCGACCGACCCGCGAGTCGTTCCACGGATTGAAACCGTGCATGTTCGAGCATGTCGGGCAAGGTTTCGGGAACTGCGAGCATCCGCAGGGACCAGGCAGCAGTGACCATCACTTCTTCTCGCGGGGAATGCAGCAGCTCCAACAGTCGACCGGCGGCGGGTTCGTGGTCGAGCGCTCCCAACAGCAGCGCGGCCTGCTCTTGCCCGCGCCAGCTTTCGCGGCTGAGAACATCTAACGCATTGTCTCGAATCGCATCGTCGAGTTCCGGTCGATCGGAAAGCAGATAGAGGTCATTGCGAATGCTGCCGCGAACCTCGGGATGAACATCATCCAGAAGCAGGCAGAGCGCGACGACTCGGTCGGGTGTCGCAAGTGCCACATAGGCATCGGCACCGCGGCGACGCACTTTTGGATCGGCGTTTTGCATCGCCGCTTCCGCGAGAGGGATCACGAGTTGTGGATCGATTGCATTGAGATCACCAAGAGCCTGCTCAGCGACAGTCGGCTCGATGTCCTGGCCAAGAGTAGCCAATTGAACGCGCGCCACTTCTGAATCGTGCCGTTGAAGCAAGGCCACCGCACACAGCCGATGGAGAACCTGGGGGCTTTCGAGAGTCAGCAGATGTGCAACTTCCGGCTCAAGACCTCCGGTCGAAGCAGCGCCCGCGGCCTGAGCCGCTGCCAGTCTCACTCCCGGTGGACTGTTCGCGGAACGGACGATTGCCAGCATTGCGTCGAGAGTGTCTGCGTCCTGCAGTTGTCGCAATCCTTCAAGTGCAAGGAGCAGTTCGCTGCGATTCGTCTGGGAATCGCGGACACGCTCTCGCCACACGGGAAGGATTGCCTCGTACGCCCACGCTGCCAATGCCGGTTCAGCCAACAGTCGCAACTGCGAACCATGTTGCTGCGACATCTCGAACAGTGCATCGGACGATGAACGAACGTCGAGGGCGATGAGTGCCCGTGCGGCTGCGAACCGCGCGGCGGAATGACTTGCCGGCGATGTGAGCACCGCGTGCAACTCGTCGATGGCTGGCTCCAAGTCTGGAAAGCCGCGCTCGGCGGCATAGGCAATCGCCTCGGCGGCCAGCCGTTGATGATCGGCCTCGGGTCGAACGAGCACCTGCCTCCACAGCGGCAGCAGGCGCTCATCCAATCGCATCTCCACGACCGGCTGGGGCAAGTCGGGGTCGTGATACATTTCAAATTCTGTCTGAATACCGTCGGCAGCCAAGTCGCTTGCCGTTGCGGCAAGACTCGTCAATGCCACCACAATCCAGAACGCGGGCAGTTGTCGATGGGACATGGCGGTCGAACTTGAGAGGCGCATCGAATTCAAGGTTGGGAATTCCTACATCAAGCCGGCCGCGAGATGCGGTAGGTCTGAACAAACATGAGCAACAAACTGGCCACTGACACCAAACCCATGAACTGCCAATTCGCGGGAATCAGGTCGTAGTCCGCGAAACCCTGCAAGCGGATTACCGAAAACGCAGCCGCCACCGGATTGATGACCAGAGCCGCCTCGACCGTCCTTCGACCAAACGGAGCATCTCGGCCCAGCCAGATCAGCAGGGGTGCCAGACACACCGTCAACAGTGTGAAATAACCCGCAGCGGTCGCCGCAGCGGTGCGACGAAACAAGCTGCCCACGGCCGCACTGACAAGCATCACGAACACGGCCGTAAAGGCCAGGCAGATCACGACGCGTTCGACTTCCAGACGGTAACCGGGTTCGATGTAGACCATCACCAGATACCCAGGCAGCGTCGCGCACAACAGCAACACAAGCGTGAGCATCACCGACAGTAACTTCCCCCAGATGATTCTCCAGATGGGAAGCGGCGTCATTTGCAACAGCACCCACCCCCCCGACTCGCGCTCGGTGCTGATGAGCCCTGCCGTCAGACTGGGAGTGATGAGCACCAGCAAGGCGACCTGCAGCATGACCATGATCGCGCCGATCGTCGGCACGTCCCATTCAATGGTTCGCGTTGTCGTCAGAATCGCCAGCGCCAGCGAGCCGACCGCACAAACGGCGACCAGCCTCAACAGCCAATGCAGGCGTCCGAAACGTCGGCAGCGGAACTCCTTGACCATCACCGGATTCACGAATCGGCCGATCGAGTGGGAACGGCGCTTGGGATCGACAATGAACATTGCTCGCCGAAGCAGTCGTACTTGCAGTGACTGCTCGTTGGTCACCATACCCGCGCTGCGGGCCTTATCGAAGATCTTGTGATTGAGCCGACTAAGGGTCCACAGCGTCAATCCGATCGTGAGCAAGAGCGACGTGATCGCGAATCTTGCGGGTACGTCAATATCGGAGGCAATGCCGCTCATGCCGACATCCCCGGCTCCCAGGACCGCCATCAAAGCCGCAAGGGGGGAAAGACAGCGAATCCACTCGACCGCGCTGCCGAGCAATCCGGCCGTGCCGGCAAAGAAGTGATGGGGAATCAGCGAGACGACCGTGAGGCAAAGGACAATCCCGTAAGTCCAGCGAACAGCGGCATCCGAAGACGTCGCGAATGTGCTGACGAACAGCCCCAGACTGGAGGTACTCAACGCCGTCAATGCCAGCATTACGTACACGGTGCCGAACTCGCGCAACGAGATGCCTCCAAGGGCGTAGCAGGCGGCCCCGGCTGGCAGGCTCACGCAGAGCATGAGGGCCGCCAGCGATAGTGTCGCCATCAGCTTCCCTTGCAGAATTGTTGACGCCGATAACGGCGTATTGAACAACAGGGCGAGCGTCCCCTGGTTCTTTTCACGAACGATACTGGTCGCGGGGAAACCCGGCACGACGAGCAAAAGCATCGCGAGCAGTCCGTAAGAGAAAAGTCGAAAGACCTCTTGCGAACGCACTCCCGAGAGGGCGATTCGCGCATCGGTCGGCCAGCGCAGCACGACGAGCATGGCGAACGCCGCCGCCAGCCCGCAGTACAGCCAGAGCATCTGCGGGCGTCGCAGCGTCGTTACGAGTTCGCGGGAGGTAATCGGATTCATCGTCGTCAGACACTCGGTATTGTCGATGGATGCGGTTTATGACTTGGTCAACGCCGGAACCGGCGATTCCGCCGCGCCCGGTCTCGCGAACGACATGAAGGCCTCTTCGAGGTCGATCTGCACTTCGCGAAACTGAGTGACGGCGATCTTGGCCCGGATGAGTTCCGCCAGAACGTCAGCCAGTTCCGTCTCGGGACGCACCGTACAGAAGCGAACTGTCGCTTCGGCCATCGATTCCACGACGTCGGACTCCGTCTCTCCCAATTCTCGAATGACCGCCGCTGCCCTTTCTGTCTGCTCGGCCGAGGCGAGTTGTACCTCAACGTTTCGGCGTTGACTGACTTGCCGTCCGATCTCCTCGACGGTTCCATAAGCCCGCAGTCGACCGTTGATCAGAATCGCCGCTCGATCGCAGATGCGGGACAACTCAGTGAGAATGTGGCTGGTCACCAGCAGCGTCTTTCCGAGCGATGCGAGTTTCAGCAGCAGTTCCCGCATTTCAATCCGAGCTTGCGGATCGAGGCCGTTCGCCGGTTCGTCGAGAATCAGCACTTGCGGGTCGTGCAATAGTGTTCGTGCAATGCCCACGCGCTGCGACATGCCGTGGCTCAAACTTTCGACAAACTTGTCCCGCATGTACGCGGTGCCGGTCGTCTCCATCACTTCTTCAATCCGGGCTTTGCGCTGTCGGGGCGCGATGCCGAAGGCTGCCCCAAAGAAGTCGAGATACTCGCGGACTCGCATGTTCTCGTAGGATCCGAACTTGTCGGGCATGTATCCGACGAGATGCTTGATCCTGCGGGCGTCCGCGACGCAGTCGGCATCAGCGATCCGGGCCATGCCGCTGGAAGGCCGCAACAGTCCCACCATGATTTTGATGGCCGTCGTCTTGCCGGCTCCATTGGGGCCGATCAGTCCCAGGATCTGCCCCGACGAGATCGTCAAACTCAGTCCATCGAGTGCGGTGAAATCACCATACTTCTTGGTCAACTGATCGATAACAACCACGGGCTTGCCAGCTGAAGTGTCAGTTCGAGGTGTGTGTGTTTCCGGCATTTTGTCATTCTGATCTGCTGACAGTTAAGGTGCTGAGTCGGACGCGCCACTCGGCTCTTGTTCCACCACCACGACCTGCAACTCCATCGTCAACGAATCGATGCGCCAATAGTTCAGTTTACCGGACTCAGGATCCGGCTCGTACAGTTCAGGACGATCGGAGTCTCCACCGGCAACACGAAGATAGACGTATCCCGCGTCGTCTAAAGCCGGGAGTTGGGATCCGTCGAGGTCAAGCGTCAAAGTGCCGACAGGATCGATCCAAGTCTGCAGGGGGACAATTTGATTGTCTCGCGAGACTGACAATTCCAACTTCCCGACAGGACCGGTGACACGCACGATGATTCGCGCCGACTCGATCTCCACCGGCAGAAGGACTTGAGGAATCTCACATCGTATCCAGCCTGTCGCCGGACTCGGTTTCGCCAACCACAGAAGATCTCGATTGTCGAACAAGCCGGCAGGCAGATGACCATCCGGCCCGATCGCTGCGCGATACGGCAACAGGGGCGCGGGCAACGAGACCTGGGTGCCGACTTCAGGACGGGCAAACTCCAATGGCACGGCCACCAGCGCGGATCCAGAATGTTGTGCGTTTTCGTCGAATCGAAATCCCGCGTCCCAGGGGGCGGTCCAGAAGTACAAAGTGGGTTCGCTCACGCGTCCGAATTCACGTTGCTGCAGCAATTCCGCCAGAATGCCGCTGCGCCGTGCCTGGTCGTCGCTCATCAGTCCCGCAGCCAGGTATTCATCGGAGCCGAGCACTTCGTCCGAGGCCGCTGTAAATGCTCCGTTTGCGTTGAGGCGGACTCCAATCCTGCCGGCCTCGGTGACAAGAACGGCATCCTGCGGCTCCAGGTTGTCGGGCGTTGCGAGCGTTCCCGACACACCCGACGGGCCAAACGCCGCATGCGCGGAGAGTCGCTGCTGAGTCTGCAGAGATGTCTGAAACTCGGCGGCTCGCAGCCCCGGAGCCTGTGGCAGCCCCTCCCATTCCCAGCGTTCCAGATCGGACCAAATGAGTCGTCGTATTGTGCCTTCTGTTCCAGCCAGCTCGGGAAAGACCCAACCACCATTTTCACCCTCCAGCACGGCCACGTCGGAATCGGTGGAATACAATCCCGCGTTACCGGAAATTCGCACGTCGTCGGTCCCGGGCAGCGAACGGACGATCTGAATGACCGCGGTTGTCGGGGGGACCGCTTGTCGATTCTGCCGGCCGATCAGTATCAAGACCGCGGCAGCCGCGATTGTGATTCCGGGGACAACGAACGTCAGTCGCTCAAGATGCTCGGCCTTCCACAGCCAGATGCCGGAGACAGCCAGCAGGGCGATTGTGGCTGCCAACAGTCCCATCACCAGCCAGCGCGACGGGATCGAATAGCCGATGTAGTCGCGAACAATAGGTTCCAACGTTTCTGAAACCGTGGACGCTTCTGGCATCTGACCAAAGTACGGGCCCATCAATTCCTGAAACGCCGGGATCGATGCGAATGGCCACGCCGACTGTTCACCTTGGCCCGCATTCATTTCCTCAACCGACTTCCGGCGCACCCAGGCCGCGCTTTCCAGCGTGGTGACGATCAGTTGTCCTTGTCCGCATTGCTTCGTGAATGCGGCAGGCCAGCCGTTGACGAGTATTGGCACATCTTCTTCGTCGACGATCACACGAACCAGTTTGAGCGGCTGCTCGAACTCCGCATCATAAACACCATGTTCGCTGTCGCCGGAGATGTGCAATTCGTTCAAAGTCACCGTATCGACGACATGGCAACCCGACTCGTCACCCAGCAGCGCGGAAAGCAGCTCTGGATCGACTCGGTCCAGCATGATCCACAAGCGACCGCCGCTGTAGAGCCATTGCCGAATCGCTGCAAGTGCCGATGCATCCCCCAGCATGCGATCGTCGGCGATCACCAACTGATGCAACGGCGCGAACCCCATTTGTGAGGGGGGCAACAGTCGATCGCCAAATCGCGACACTTGCCGGGGTGATTGAAAGTCCATCCGGGCGGTACCCACCAGTTCGGAGGGTTCAATGCCCACACCGGGTGGCTCCGCTTCCAATCCATGATGCTGAATGAACCCAGCGATCGGTTGATGCCGCGCGATCCGCAGTTCGCCGGCATACTGGAGCTTCCCGACCTCATCGCGAACAAATTCGTTGTCGGAATCGCCAACCTCGGAGACCAGTGTATGAAACGGTATTCGTGGTTGATCGCCCCCGCCGTTGAACTCCGGTAGATGGATCGGATGCCATGTCGTGATCTGGCATTGCGCTGGCAACCAGATTCGTCGGCCGAACTGCAGCGTTCGCTCGTTGTCGAAGTAAGTCATGCACAACAAGTCGACCGGGTGATCTCGATGATTCGTCAGCACCACTCGCAACAGCCCCCACTGGTTCGCCGTGTAGGTATAAACGCCTCCTGAACCAGCCGCGATTTGGGCAATGCGGTATTCAATCCCCGCTTCCTCCGAGTCATCCGCCGAGGTCGCTTCAATACACGGGCCGAGGAATACCGCAGCCAATAGCCACAGGAACACGGCGTGTCGCATCGGAGCTTTCTCAAACTTCTGCGTGGACGCCCGCCAGTGTTCTCTGTGATTCAAATGACTCTGGATGCGGTTTCGCAATGGCATGGCCAATGGTGTTACTTCTCGCCCGCCAAGTTCGGTTCGACGCCCAAAGCTCCCCAATCGGTGCAAGTTGCATTCACGATGTTCCGGCACCGTTGGACTCAGTTGACTGATTGTGTTGACGCTGGATGACATTCCGACGATGAGATGAGACCGCCGATCGGCGAAGAAGTGCATATCCTGAGTGATTGCATCTCAATTCTCAATGGAACGACAAGCGGCGATGAGAGACACCCGCAGTCACGTGGCCGGTCGGCGGCGACATTGCTTATCCCCGGCGCATGGCAGCGTGGAATCTTGTCCGCCCCTCAGCCGGCTTGTTGCTGGCGGTGGAAGTTCCACCAGGCGCGCCAGTCGACTTCGTTGTAGCCGAAGTCTTCGCCCGTAATCGATTCGAGCGCCGCCAGCACTTCGCCATTGAGCACTTCGGTCGAAACCGTGACGGTGCGCATCCGCTGTCCCATTCCCGCTGGTGGCAAGATGATGGCTCCATACGGCAGTTGGCCGGAACGCAGGGCGAGGTCGAGTCCAGGAGTCAGGCCCGGGGTCGATCCGGGCGCGAGCATTCCCGTTTGGCCATTCGGGCCACTGGTGAAGGTTTGAGACGTGCCGGCCGGAATCATGACCTGGAACGAGTGAGGCGTAATGAGCGAGTCGATGAGAAACGGCACTGTCCGTTCGTCGCCGATCATCCTGAGTGCCGTCGCCACCCGCTGCACGACGGCGTTGTCGCGATTTCGTAATTCGGGGACCAGATAGTCGAGTGCCAGTTCGTATTGATCCGGCGTCAGAGACTCCAGCGCAGCCAATCGGATGGCTGGTTCCACATCAAGCAGGAGTTGAGCGACGAGCGGTTCGACCGCTGCCGTTCCTCCAATCTGCCGGAGCACGTTGACGAACAAGACACGAACCGCCGAACTCTCGTGGTCCGCCATGTTTGAAACCAACGCGGGAACAGCAGCGGGGTCTTGAATCTGCCCGAAGTTTCGGAGTGCTTCACCCTGCTTGTTCGGCACGGCCTCAATCCAAGTGACCCACAATCGCACTTGTGGATACCACTCTTGCTCCGCAGCCCGCTGCTCGGCCGTTTTCTCAATGAGATCGAGCTGCTGCTGCGTGACCCAACGCCCCTCGTGGCGGAAGTAACCCTGCGCCGCCATCGCCTCTTCTTGCGGCATCCACTTGCCACCATAGAAGACGTGTCTCAACGCGCGTCGCGACGCTTCGTGGTCGGGATCGAGTTCGAGCAGCAATGTAAGTTGCTCCTCGTGCTGCGTATTCAGGCGATGCGAGAGGCACCACTCTGCAAGTTCTAAGTGATCGTCGACCGTGTGTGGAATCGCTCTTGACCGTGTCACATATTCTTCCATCGCCGGACTGCGCGACTTGATGAATTCAATCTGATCGCGGCCGACCTCGACGTGGGCACCACTAAGAGTGACGATCTCGACCGTCTCGCTTCGGCCCGCCTCGCCGACGCTGGGCAGGGTGCCGCGAAGTTCGCCGCCGGTCCGCAGACGAATGACGTCCGCCTGGATGGAAGTCGGGGCGAGTACGAGGCACGTGGCAATCAGTGCCAAGCAACACGTTGCTGTTCTGACGATGGGTTTTCGAAATGATCGCATCGCACCGTCCTGCCACCACCGGAATCAGGCCGATCTACCCGGCCTTGACCACTCGAAGCATTTCCTCGACCGAGGTCACGCCTCGCACCACCAGCCTCAGCCCTTCTTCGTGCATGTACAACATGCCCCCTTTGCGGGCTTCATCTTTAATCGCCGACATGGCGGCCTTGTCTCGAATCATATCACGGATGCGGTCGGTAATAATCAACAATTCGTAGACGCCGATCCGTCCGCGGAATCCGAGACCCGCACAATGCGTACAAACTTCCTTTCGATTCTGCGGAGGACGGTAGAATTTCTCAATCTTATCTGTCGGAAGTCCAGCCTTTTTGAGGAAATCGGGGTTCGGACGGTAGGCTTCTTTGCAGTGGACACAGAGCCTGCGGGCCAGCCTTTGCCCCAGAATGGCCGAAATCGAGCCGGCCACCATGAACGGCTCGACCCCAAGATCCAGCAATCGGTAGAGGGCCGTAATCGTGTCGTTCGCGTGAACCGTAGAAAAGACCATGTGCCCCGTCGTCGCCGCCTGACAGGCAATCTTCGCCGTCTCGTCGTCCCGGATTTCGCCGATCATCACGACATCGGGATCCTGACGCAGCACGCTTCGCAGCGACTGAGCGAAGGTCTGCCCCGCCTTCGTGTTGATCTCGATCTGAGTGACGTCATCCATCTTGTACTCGACGGGATCCTCGATCGTAATGATGTTCTTCTCACCGTGATCGAGTGAATTCAGCGACGCGTACAGCGTCGTCGACTTCCCTGCACCGGTCGGGCCGCAACTGACGAACATCCCGTGCGGCAGTCTGATGATCCCGTCGATCTGTTGTTGCATCTGCTTGCGCATTCCCAACTGTTCCAGCGAACTCACCGAGTTCGCCTGGTCGAGAATACGCAAGCTCACTTTTTCGCCGTGTCGTGTCCCTTGCGAAGCAACGCGGAAGTCAATCTCGCGAGTCTCGACGAAGGCACCGAAGCTGCCGTCCTGAGGACGCCGGCGCTCGGTGATATCCATCGCGCAGAGCACTTTGATGATGTTCACCACCGAATCGCCCACCGCCTTGTCGAACGGCTGGGTGGGGTACATCACACCGTCGATACGCAGTCGGACCGAAAGTTCGTCGTCTTTGGGTTCGAGGTGAATGTCGGTGGCTCGCCGCAAGATCGCGTCGTACACGAGTTCCTTGGCGGCCATGTAGCCTTTCGACGTCTCGACCTGGCGCGAGCGGCCTTCATCCTTCTTGCCGGTCCGCGTCTTACCGATAAAGCGAATCGGTGGGCCGCCGGTGCTGTCGAGCTTCACCTCGCCGCCGATATGAATGCCGATCCGCGCGAGTTGACGAATCGTCCACTTGCGAATGTGGTCCCTCGTCATCACCTTCGCGGAGTCGGGAACCCGGCTGTTGCGTTCCTGAATGTAGAGCCCCAGCGGAACACCGTGACACGCCAGCAGGCACAATAGTCCCGCGAGGTACATGGGAACTGTCAGAACCAACACGAATCCGAGCACGCCAAACAGCAGTGTCAACGTATTCCAAAACTCGGGTCGTACCTTCAGGCCCGTCGAATCTTCGTTCACCCAATTCGATGTGTTCGTCCAATACAGAAACAACAGAATGATGGGTACCAGTCTCCAGAGACTGAAGTAGTTCCCCTTCTGCCCCGTCATGCGGTTGCCGCGGATGAACCCGTTCGGGTCGGGGGGGTACTGCGCCGTCGTCGGAATCGATTGCACCTGCGGCTCCGCGGCAGGAGCCCCATCGGCGGCTGGCTGGGCGGGAACAGTCTGTGGCTGCGGTTGCGCGATAGCGGACGCTGAGACGATCAGACATAGTCCCAGCGTCATGCCGGCTATGATCGCCTGAAATCGTAAGTCACGAGAATTCATTCTCACTTACCCAGTCTTGAAACGCGTACTTGCCCACGAGGACTGAAGTTCCGTCAAAACCGTACTCTATCCAAGATCGACTCGCGGGCGAAGTGAGTCGGGAAGAAGTTCACGCCGACAGCCTTGATTCGCGGGCGAGTCGAAGTCGACTGATGGTCTCACGGCGAGTTTCTCTTTTCAGACGGCCACTCAGAAGTGACAATCGAATTCTCTGTTCCACCCGGCACGCAGAGGTCTTGTGTAATGACGATCGACGAATTCCTCGCCCAGCGGCCCGACATGCCCGATGCCGGTCAGTGGACCGAGTTGGTGCATGGCAAGCCCTGCTCTCTCGAGCCACCCGAATTCATGCACGGCGCGGCCGTGCTGAGTTTCTCGAAGGCGCTAGGGGCATTCCTGCATTCGAATCGTTGCGGTTACGCGGTATTCGACATCGGCGTCGTAGTCGCACGCGCTCCCGACACGATTCGCTACCCGGCTGTCAGCTACTACAAACAAGGACGCATGTTTGAGCAGGTCGACTCCGAGGTGGCCGAGAATCCACCCCATTGGGTCGTCGACGTTGTCTCGACGATGGACCGCCAACTCGGGATGTCGACCCGTATCGAGCAGTTCTTCGATCGGGGTGTGGAATTGATTTGGGTGATGGATACGCGTCAGCAGGAATTGTCGATCTGGACACCAGGACGCCGCTCCGAAACTCTCCAACCCGGCGATATGGCCAGCGCCGCTCCCATCCTCGATCAGTTTCAAATCGCCGTCGCCGACCTGTTCCGTGAACCTCCCTGGTGAGCGTCCGCGGGAATGGAGTCGACGATTCATTCGGCGGCCGATGTCTCGTCAATCACGGCCCAGATGCGTGTCGGGCCGCCGGTGCCGTTCTCAATCTTGATGGGAGCGACAATGAGCCAGAAGCCGCGCGGCGGCAACTCGTTGAGGTTCGCCACATTCTCCAGTCCGAATCGCCCCGCGCTATTGACGATGTGATGCACTTCGAATTCCGTCGACATGCCGTGGTCGATACTCAGGTTGTCGACGCCGACGCCGCGAACATTGCGCTCGTCCACCAGAAACGTCGCTGCCTCAGCCGAGAACGATGGAAAGTGCAGCAAGCCCAACGTATCGCGATTCTGATAGCGGTCCGAATTTCCCCAATGCCGTCCCCACCCCGTATGCAGCAGCACGATCGCCCCTTCGGGAATCACTCCATGCTCGGTCTCCCACGCTTCAATGTCTGCGAGCGTCAGCGTCGTGTCGGGATCCTGCTCGGCTCGCAGTTCGATATCGATCACGACGCCGGGACCAATGAGTTGCTCAGGCGGGATCTTATCGACCGAGGGCCGGTTTGCTTCAAAGTGATTGGGAGCGTCGATGTGCGTACCCAGATGTTCCGGCATGCTGAATGACTTCGACAATACGCCATCGTCTTCGAGCGTCGCAATCGTCGTGAGTTGAAACGGGTGATAGTTGTCGCCGGGCCAGAAGGCGTTCTCCTCATTGAGAGCATACGTCAGATCGACGAACCGCGTACCTGGGCCGAAATGGGGATCAAAACTCGGCAACGCATCATCCGCGACGGCGTATCGAGCAGTGAACATCAGTGTGACGACGAGCAACGGGCGTATAAAGTAGTGAACCATGCCGAAGCTCCTTTCAAAGAGATGGCCTGCGACTCAATGTGAAGATTGAGTAGCATCTTACCCCCCGCCTCGTTGTCACTGCACTCCCCGGCGGTCAACCCGCAACATAGTGTCCACTTGCGACAGAACCTTCGCATGAAGTGCGGCGAATGAGTGAGTCGTCGAAAGTCTTCCCATGACGATTCGAGCCAATTGATTCAATGGGCCGACATGGCGTAAGCGCCGACGACCAGGGACTCAACCTCGGCCGCGTTGAGTTCGGACGATATGTTGCGGAAGTCGGAGTTCAACGGTTTCACCGCGCATGGACCAGGCCCATGTGCTGCTCAGTGAATGGGAGGGCTCCCTGTGTGCCGAGTGTGGCGACACGTCCTCGGAGGATGACGCCTACTCCTGTAACGGCTGCCTCTCATCGCTCTGCCCCGAATGCTGCAGCGGTTGCGAGTGCTGCAGTGACAACTACTGCCGTGACTGCCTGGAGCGCTGCCCATGTTCAAAGAATTGCAGGCATTGGAGCGGAGCCGTCAATCACGTCAATCAGTTGTCGAGCGGAGCCCCGAAGAGCTAGTCAGCGCCGCCATGCGACAACTTGACGACATTCGACGAGTCGCCTCGGATCCGACTGCCCGCATGAAGATCGCCCCTGCACTCGCCAAGCTTGGCCTGCAAGTGGGTTTGAACTTCTGCGAGGGGACAAAGGGCAAGACGCGGAAGATTCGTCGTCTTGCGAGCGGAATCGTGATGTTGAACGATCGACTGAGTGGAGGGGCCGCTGAGAGCGGTGAGCAATTCCACAAAGCCGAAGTAAGCGACAATCAAGAAAAGGGCCGAATGCGGCCACGATAGAATCGATCGAACGTCGTCCGGTTGGGCGACCATTCACGTCAAATAGCCTCGGGGAAGGCATTTCGTTAACAAAGGGAAATCGGGATGATTGGCTCTGCACCGGTGAAACCAGACCAGTCCGGCAGACGGAACCAATTTGGTTACTCCACGCGCCGCAGCATGTAAGTCCGGGCCGGAGGCTGGTTGATCTCGAAGATCTGATCTTCGATCGCCAGCGCCTCGGCGTTACGCGTGGCGACACGTTCGGCCAAACCTTCCATGCGGGCCGTAAGTTCCTGCAACTGATTTTGCAGGTCGGCATTGTCGGGAGCCTCTTCGGCGCCACGACGAACGCGGGCGAACTGCTGGAACTGTCCCCACTCATTCCGCAGGCCACGCACCGGGCCGTCGTTGCGTTGCTTGTTGAGCATGGCCACTTCCAGAGCCTGCTGATACTGCGGCGTCTGGTCGTTCCCCTGCAGTTCGATGTGGCGCTCGAGTTGCACGTTCGTGTACGTGCCGACTTCGTTGCCATCAATCGACAACGTGTATCGGCCGGCGGGCAGGCCGTGCACTTCGAGTGTCTCGTGACTCAGGCGATGCCCCATGCGGGTGAGATCGACGCCGAGTTGTGCTTCTTCCGGCAAGACCCACGGCAACGCGTTGGCGGCAAAGGTGAAGGAGACTTCGACATCACTCCAGTTCAGATCGCTCGCTTCGCCGCCGTTGGCGGTGATGTTCTGCTGACCGTTCCTTCCCGGTGCGATGCGAATGCTCGAAACCTGTCGCGGCAGACCCAGGTCGTTGACGATCGCCGCCGCCATCACCACCTGTCCCGGTGCATCGGGATGGACGGCATCGGTGATGAGCGTAAACGCTGGGTTGGTCTTGCGTTCTTCCAGAGTGATGTTGTTGAGCGGCCCCCACATGTCGACGAATCCGTGTCCGTTCTCGACAGCGACTTCCCGCAGCCAGGTGCCGTAGTAAGTGAGGACTGAGTTGTACAACTGAGCCGTTTCGTTATCGCGATTGGGATCACGGACGCGGGCGGCACGGGCGTCGAACATCGTGGGTGTCATCAGAATGGGTGTGGCCCCAATTTCTTCGAGACGTCCGATCAGCGTCGTCATGTCGCTGCGATAGGTTTGAAACGTCGCATCGTCGTACGGGCGATACGAGCCGTCATTCATGCCGAGCAGAATCGTCACATACTTCGGCTGATAAGCGGCAACGTCTTCGTCGAAGCGCGCCAAGGCATCCCAAGCCCGCGCCCCACCAACGCCGGCGTTATGCACCCGAAGCCGTAAGTGTGGCATGCGGGTGTAGAGGTAGTCTTCGACATACTGTGTGTAGAGGCACTGATGCGTAATGCTGTCGCCCAGAAAGACGATCGAATCGCCATCCTGCAGTTCGACGGCAGCTAACGGGGCGGCCAGATCGTCGGCCCGCCCTGACGACACTGAGACCAGAAACGTCAGCGCAACAACCAGCAGCAATCGAATCGCAGGCATGCTTTCTCCCCGGAGCGAATGGGTGAATCGGATCTGATGAATCAGATCGTAGCCCCGGAGGAAAGCGAGGGCAACGAATCAGGCGGCGGTGGATGTCGGCGTGGGTTCTTGTGGAACCGCTGCCTTCCGCTTCCGCCACCGCGCACCGCCAATGACGGTGCCGGCGATGAGGATCAATGCCAAGCCGGACGGTTCGGGGACCGAAGAGGACTGCATTGTCCAGCCAATGTCCTGCAGGATGCCGAGCTCCTGCGCGGTGTATGCCCGCCGTTCGACACCCTGACCGATCGAATACTGCATCACGGCGTTTGAGACCCCTTGGATATGCGAAATACTGGAGCCAGAGGCAAACGATCCTGGGGCGTAGACTTGAACACGATTACCGCCGTTTGCCGCTGTGGCGTTCGCTCCATTGAAATACACATCGTTACTTATCAGGTCAGCCGCCGTCCCAAGGAAGTTCCCTCCCGGACCAAACAAGTCGGTTCCGTCGCCCAGTTCGAGAAAGCTGTTATAGACACTGAAAACACCTGGGTCTCCTCCAGAGATTGAACTCACGCCAGCGGATGTCACAAGCGACAAGAATCCCAATGAGTGCGTGAACTCGTGCAGCGCGACACTAAACAAGTCGTACTCACTGCCACCAGGAGTTCCGGTGCCGGAATTCCAGGAGTAGCCGAAGTCAAACGTTGCGGACGCATCGTGAATTGAGCCTAACGGGTCTATTCCCGTTGTTGCATGTTCAAAGGCGAAGCCGTTCTTGAAACCGTTCGGGCTCGTGAAGAACACCGGACCCGAACTTGCCAAAGAGCCTGTCCCATCGGCTTGCGAGTTATTGACCGTGAGATCAATCGTGCCGTTATGGTCCAAAACGGAATTGAGGTAACTCGTCATCGACGCAATCGTCGCCTGTCGTGTCGCACCGAAAGTCGGATCGTCGAATCCGATGTTCGTGTCGTTCACGACATCGTTGTAAGTAATGTTGAAGGTGATCGCTGCGAACGCCGGCGCGGCTGCCGCCAAGACGATCACAAAGAAGCACACAAACTGAGATGCGAGAATGCGAATCTGCATGGATCGAAATCGATTGGACACGTGGAAAGTGAAGTCCAAGAATTCCGCGAATGTATGCACTCAACTGAGCAGTTTCAACTGCCTAATACCCTCGGAGTTCCCATAATGCCATCAAGTCTCGGTCCTCCTATTCCGCGCCGTGATCTCCCATTCGTCCACCAGTTTCCCGTCGCGGATCACGCTGGCACTTGAGTAGAGCACGGAACACGGGCAAACGTGGCGGGGGATGCCGAGGAGCCAGTCGCCGGGGGAGAACTGGTCGGCTTCTTCGGTCTCCAGGACCAGATGTTCCTCGTTTTGAAGCACTTGCGTCGCCTTAGGCAGCCTGGGGAAGACGACGCGTTGCCCCATTGCTGGGTCGGAAGCCACGGCTTTTGTGCCGAGGTCGAGCGTCACCCGGTTGGCCGTCGGTCGACTGATGACCCGGGTGAATACCAGGGCGGCGGGGCGAAAGGCGTTGAGGTCGGGAAACTTCTCGCCGTAGCCGGCGTCGTGGTAGGTGCAGGTGCCGGGGCTGAGTTCGATCAGCGGGTCGTCGATCTCCGCATAGATGGGGAACGTGGGGGTGCCGCCGCAGATCACTTTGGGGACATCGATCCCCTGCCGTGCGAGATCGCGAATGAAGCCGCGAGTCTGTTCCCAGAAGTCCATTACGAGCCGACGACGCTCGGCAACATCGGACTCGTGGCGATGTCCGTCGTAGAGATGGAAGCCGCCAAGCTGCAGTGAACGACTCGCCTGGATCTGTTGACACAGTTCGACCGCCTGTTCGTTCAGCCCCACGCCGGTGCGGTTGCGTCCGGGGTCGATGTCGAGAACCGCGTGAGCCGTGACACCTGCTTTTGTCATCGCCAGATCCCATTGACGCAGAGGCGCGGGATGATCGACGGTGGCTGAGAATGTCACCTGCGGATAGGCATGCACCAGTTCGACGAAGCGCTCGATGTTGGGACCGACGAGATTGTAGGCCAGCAGCACATCGGTGGCTCCGGCCCGCGCGAGCATGTCGCATTCGGCCAGCGTCGCCGCCTTGTGCTTCGTGACGCCGAGGTCGACGAACTTGCGGACGATCTTATCGATCTTGTGCGTCTTGCAATGAGGCCGCAGCCGATCGGGTCGGGCCGCGATGTCGAGCATCGTCTGGATGTTGGCGTCGAGAATCTCCTCGAAGATGAGGAGCGACGGGCTCGCAATCCGATCGGCGTCGTGGAGCGGGTAGTTGCAGGAGGTCCAATCCATGTGGGGGCTTTCAAGTGGATCAACGTGTTCTCTCATCCTTGCAATCGACCCCGATTGTAGCTTCGGGTTGATGCGGAGAAGAGGGTCGGAGGATGATCAGTTCACTCGCTGACGAGAGTCAGTTTTGAAACTCAATAGGAGGGCTTCCCAGACCGTCGGGTCTCAGTCGTGCAAAAAAAACACCGGAAGGCACATCGCCCTCCGGTGTTCAGTGAGTCAGCGGTTAACGTCATCGGGCCTCAGCCAGTGACGCGAACCTGCTCGGCCCTGGGGCCCTTGGGACCGCGACCTTCGACGAAGTCGACGGTCTGGCCCTCTCGGAGCTGTTCGAACGTTGTGCCTTCCACGTTGGAGCAGTGGAAGAAGAGCTCGCTACGACCGGTTTCGATAAAACCGAAGCCCTTGTTGGTCAACTTCTTGATGGTTCCTTGTGGCATAAAGCCTCTCCTTTCAGGAGCAGATACGGAGTCCCTACTGGAACATACACAGGACTCTCGACTAGACGGATAAGACGACCGCCGTCAGCTCCTCGCAGCTCTAAGCAAACTTCGGAGACCAAAAGCAGTGACGAGAAGGAGAACACTCGATGAGCATTAGAAAAACTCGCTTCCTGTTTCCCGTCAATCAATTCGCGAAATATACGGCTGAGCGTCGATTATTCCTAGCACAAAAGCCGTTGAATCACGAAATGACCCGAAAATGGGCACGTTTGGTGTCGCGAATTGGCACGCAACAATTGGCGCATTCGCCGTTCAACGGCATCGACTTTGATGGCGGCGTTTGGTACGCTGGCATCTCATCATTCGCTGATCGTACTGGCGTAGCGTGGAGCCCCGTAGAATCCATTGGGGGCGAGTATCATTAACCGCTGACTGAACGCTCCACCTTACGCACCATTCCTCAGCTCACTGGTCGACGGAATGGATTCTGCGCGCACGAGCGGTTGCGGAATCAGTGCCTTGAACGGCTGTTGCACGCGTTGCTGAATCGAGCGCCCTTTGCCTGGCTTGTCAGGCGCGCCCGGAAGTTACTTCAGGGGAGGTCAGTGAGGAGCCATGAGTCGTAAACCCCCGCCATTGCACGAGGGTCCGCCGCGAAAGCGTTGTCCGGTTTGCGGTCAGACTTCCTACTCGCCGGCAGGGATTCATCCTCAGTGCGCGGCCCGGCAGACGGATAATCGCCGCATGACTCGCATCAAGGCCGACGCGTCGGCAGCGAGCAGCGAGCAGGCCGGCGTCGCGGCGAAAACGGCCACGAACCCTTGGCATACAACCTGCCCGAAGTGTCATGCCGTGGTGCATATTCGCAGGAAGGTTTGTGAATGCGGACAAACACTGAGCGAGAATCAATCCTAAGAAGGAAGCGGCCACGAACACTTTACAAATTGTAGGATTCGTCCTTGCGGCGCTGCTGGTGATCGGGCTCAGCGCCGTGGTCGTCAGGTACTTCAGTTTGTGGCTACGAGGCTGGAGCACGCGAGTCGGTATCAGCCTTCCTTCCCTGGTCTTCATGTCATTGCGGAACGTCAATCCGACAGTGATCGTCGACTCGCAGATTCTGGCGGTCCAGGCCGGCCTGCCCCGAATCACGAGCGCCAAGCTCGAAGGGCATTACCTGGCCGGCGGCAACGTCCGTCGTGTGATGCGTGCACTCATCATCGCACATCGTGCCCGCATTAAACTGAGTTGGGACACGGCTGCCGCGATCGATCTCGCGGGACGCGACGTGCTGGAGGCAATTCAGACCAGTGTGAATCCGGTCGTCATCAACTGTCCCGATCCCTCCAGTGGAAGTGCCACCGTTGACGGAGTCGCTCGAGACGGGATCCAATTAAAGGCTCATGTGCGCGTCACGGTTCGTACAAACTTCGAACGCCTGATCGGCGGGGCCACGCAGCTGACAGTCATCGCGCGCGTCGGACAGGGAATCGTCTCGGCGATCGGAACGTGCGACTCGTACAAAGAAGTGCTCTCGAATCCCATGTTGATCTCTCGAAAAGTGCTCCATGCAGGGCTCGATGCACACACGGCTTACGAACTCGTTTCGATCGACATCTCGGAAGTCGTCGTCGGTAAGAACATTGGCGCCCGGCTGCAGATTGACCAGGCAGATGCCGACGTTCGCGTTGCCCGCGCGAACGCCGAGCAGCGTCGAGCGATGGCGATGGCACGTGTTCAGGAAATGGTTGCATTGACGGAAGAGAACAAGGCCCTCGTGGTGCTGGCGGAATCGGAGGTTCCCTCGGCCGAGGCCTATGCCTTCGAGACTTACGTACACCAGACAAAAGGGCCGGCGCGTTTGAAGAACGGCTATCGACCCACGACGCAGGTCACTCTCAAGTGACTGCAACGCGCGAAAGCGGCGTTCATCGGAACTTGATTCTTGAAGACTTCTGGTGGAAAGATGAGTCTTTTCCAACAATCCAATCGATTTCGACTCGTTGCTGAGCCGATTCTTTACTATAGTTCAGGTGTTAAGTGCTGTGTTGTCGGCCTCGTACAAGCCCATCACTGCCAAAAGCTTCTTAACCACGGCGCCGCTGGCCGTGCAGTGTTGGCTCTTCACCGACCCCCAACGTCATTGGTCGTCGGTAGAGGCAATACACATTGAACAAGTGTGACACCTTGTTCACGGTTGAATTGTCACTGGCTGACCTGTTTACGGATTGATCCACGGCGAAGACAGAAGGATCTGCGATGAGGATTCGTCATCCGGCATTGGAGTCGATTGCCGCGCGGGCCTTCGTGGGATCGTTGAGATTGCTGTTTCGTACGGTTCGAAACGAGCGTCATTTCTCTCGTCCTGAATCGACTCCGTACTCCACACCTGGAGACGAGCGTTACATTTACTGTGTCTGGCACGACTCGCTGATTATGCCGTTGTTCATCGGTCGACAAAAACACACAACGGCATTGGTGGGGATGCATCGCGATGGGACATTCTTGACGTCGGGGCTCAAGGCGTTGGGGATTCCCAGCGTACGCGGCTCCAGTTCCCGCGGAGGTGCCCAAGCCGTGCGACACATCCTCAATGACACACACGATCGACATATTGCGATGACCCCAGACGGCCCGCGTGGACCACGGCGAATCATGAAGGCGGGATGCGCCTTTTGTGGCCTCGCGAACCGGCAAGCCTGTCGTACCGACCGCGATTGCCTGCCGCCGATCGTGGAAGATCGGCACCGGTTGGACCGACCTGGTCATACCGCAGCCGTTCACGAAGGTGTTTGCTCTTGCGGGTGAACCGATCACGATTCCACCGGAAGCATCGCGAACCGAACTCAACGAATACACAGCCATGATCCAGAACGAAATGGATCGGCTTCACTTAGTCGCATGCGATATGGCATCCACCACGAGTGGGGATGCCTGCCATGCAATAACTCAAGGAGAACTGAATGACCACGCAAATCTTTGTGGGGAACCTGTCGTATCAAGCGTCTGAATACGACATCCGATCGGCTTTCGAACGCCACGGCAAGGTAACCTCCGTCCGTATGATGTCTGACCAGATGACGGGCAAGTCGCGCGGATTCGCTTTCGTCTCGATGCCACAGTTCGAGGATGCCGAAGAAGCGATCAAACGGCTGAACGGTTCGTCCCTCAACGGAAGAACTCTCGTCGTCAACGAAGCCCGTGATCGCGACGAGAAACCCGAGCAGCGACAGCAGCCAAGTAACTCTCTGAGCCCGTTGCACTTTGTGTAAATCGAAAGTAGCGGAAGTGGTGACACTTCCGAACGGCTTTCAGTCGGAACGCTCACGAGTTCCGCGACGAAGTATGTACCTGCGTGTCCTCAGGCTTTATGATCTCCATTAGGGAAGATTGATGCCTTGGCGCTCATGGGATCGACATGCCGTCAACGAATTTGAATTCGCTGCTGAATCACTCGGCAATCACTCGCAGACATCTACTGCAGGTGAGCGGACTCGGCATGGCGGGAATGTCGGCCACACGTGTGCTCGCGGGTGATACGGTCGGCCAGGTCGGCAGCCCTAAACGCTGCATTGTGCTGTTCCTGTTTGGCGGCCCGCCTCAGCATTCGACTTGGGATCCGAAACCCGATGCCCCTGCTGAGGTACGCGGAGACTTCGCACCCATCGCGACATCGGTGCCGGGGATCTCGATTGGTGAAGGGCTGCCGTTGACGGCCCAGCACATGCAACACGTCTCTCTCTTGAGGGCCGTCGCGACCGACGACAACGCACACTCCTCGAGCGGCTACTTCATGCTGACGGGGATGCCTCACATCCCGATGAATCAGGAGAATGCCAATCCGGGCTTTCCGAACGATCATCCCAGTGTGGGGGCGGTCGTACAGCATCTGCATCGCGGTCCATCGCTGTTTCCTCCGTCAGTCCGTCTGCCGCATCGCATCTTCAACACCGATCAATCGGTCTGGCCGGGACAGGATTCCGGTTTTCTGGGGCATGCCGCCAATCCGTGGCTGTTTCGGTGCGAACCGGCCTCTCCCGAATACGACGTACCCGATTTCCAACTTGCGGGAGATGTGACGCTCGACCGACTGCAACAACGCCGCGAACTCCTCGGTCAAATTGATCCGCTGCCATCGGGAGAGCTTGCGAATCCTGAACGAGTTGGATTCTCACAACAGCAGGGGCAGGCATTCGACCTGTTGAGTTCGCCCGCCGCCCGCGCCGCCTGTCGTCTCGATGATGAACCCGATGCGATTCGCGACCGCTATGGCCGGCATCAGTTCGGTCAAAGCGTGCTCCTCGCGCGCAGGTTGGTCGAAACCGGCGTGTCGTTCGTGCATGTCAACTGGTATCGCGATGCGAGCGAACCGAGTGATGCTCCCGTCTGGGACAGTCATGCCAATGAGACGCAGCGACTGAAGGATGTCCTGTTGCCGCCCTTCGATCAGGCCTTCTCAGCGTTGCTGACCGACCTTGTCGATCGCAACATGCTGGATGACACGCTCATTATGGTGTTGAGTGAATTCGGTCGCACACCAAAGATGAATGGTCGAGCCGGTCGCGATCATTGGGGCCATGTCTTCTCCATCGCTCTTGCCGGCGGCGGCATTCGAGGGGGACAGATCTATGGAGCCAGTGATGCCCAGGGAGGCTATCCACAGAGCGGAGTCGTGCGACCACCTGATCTCTCAGCCACAATGTTCCATTGCCTGGGGATCAACCCGCACACCGAAATCCACGACCCGCTGGGTCGACCGCTTGCCGATCAGCCGAGGCGAAGTCATTCAGCCGCTCGTTTGATCTCCTTTCGCTCCGCGAAAGTGGCGGTGGAGCCAATCACGGCCTCTCTTTCGCGATTCATCCAGAAATGAAGGTCGAAACCTTCGTGCTTCGCTACTTTCGCGGAGCGAAAGGCGACTATCGTGCCGTCCAGCCGCCATCGACCGTCACCAGGCTCCCGGTAACGTAACTACTGGCGTCACTCGCGAGAAAGATTGCCGCTCCCTGAATCTCTTCCATCCGCCCCCAGCGGTCGAGAGCCACCGCGCCGACGATGAACTTCTTGGCTTCCTCGGTGTCGGCGATTGGTTCGTTCATCGGAGTCAGGAACGGCCCCGGGCAGATCGCGTTGCAGGTGATGCCGAACGGAGCGAACTCAAGTCCCAACCCGCGCGTCATCTGCACGACGGCCCCCTTGCTGGATGTATACGGCGTGCGATTCGCCAATCCAACGACACCGAGAGTGCTCGCCATGTTGATGATGCGGCCATACTTTCGCGCCTTCATATGTGGCACGACTTCTCTCGTGCAGAGCCAGATGCCATCGACGTTTACCTGCTGCACTTGTCGAAACTGCTCGTAGGTGAGTTCGTCAATCGGTCCGCGAATGTTGATCCCGGCATTGTTGATCAGAATGTCGATCTTGCCGAACTTTTCGATGGTGGCTGCGACGACCCGCTGCACATCCTCCGGCTTGGTCACATCCCCTCCCAGACCGACGGCCTGATGGCCATATTCGCTGGCGATGTGCTGGGCGACCTCAGTCACATCCTGCTCCTTGCGACTGACGAGCACTACATCAGCCCCCGCCGACGCCAACCCTTCGGCCATGGCGGTCCCCAGCCCTTTGGAGCCTCCCGTGACCAATGCGACACGCCCTGTGAGATCGAACAGTTTGATACCAGGCAACATGCGGAATTCCTCGTGATCGGGACCAGTTTTCTTGTTGAATCGCCCCCCATCCTCCCGGTTAAATGACTGCGGGTCAAACGACCGGAGGGGGAAGGTGCGTCCGGGCAACTTCCCACTGCCAGATTCACTAAACTCAGAATTGGTTCAGCCACTCGATCAACTCCTTTCACTCGGAGAAAGCCATGCGAGGGTTTTGCAACATTGCCGCCGCATTCACGATCGCGGCCCTGGTCTCAATCTCATCGGCTGACGATCAAACGCCGCCGGCTCAGGACCCACCTGTCGCGGAGCCGCTGAACGAAGTCGAAGCGCCGACCGTGGTTTATCTCGATCCAGCGACCTTCTTTTCGGAAGCATTTGGGCAGATCGTTGAAGAGCCGATTGACGAGGTTCCACTCTCCGAGGCGTTGCCGATGGTCGCCGAGTTGACCGGCATGCCGTGCCGCATCGACAAGGAGGAGTTCGAGGATGATAAAATTGATGAGGCGATTTCGGTCACGCTGCGTTCGGACTTGCCGCTCCATCTTGCGCTCGACCATCTTTGCTGGGAGGCTTCCATGGTGCATGGTGAGCGGATCCATTGGTTCGTGAAGGACGAGGAAATGCGGTTCACGACGCATCATGGATACTGGGACGTAATGCACTCCCGGTCGTATGAAGTTGGCGACCTCCTCGAATTGTACGAAGGAGACCCAGTTCCGCTGAGGCGACTCATTTGGTTCCATTCAGTTGATGCACAGTGGCTCGATGTCGATGGTTTCGGCGGCACCATCGAAATCAAAGAGGGAGACTTCCTGATCCTTCAGACTCCCGGAGGGCATCGGGAGGTCGCCGCGATTCTCGCCGCGATGCGGAGCGATGCCCAGACAACATATGCGAATCGTTCACCACAGATCGCTGCTGTTCGTGAAGCACTGCAGCGAACCATCGACGTGTCGGTCGACGGCATGCCGCTGCAAGACGCCATCGCCGTACTCGCGGACCAGGCACAAGTGGAGATCCATATCATCGCGGCATTCACCGGCAATCCAAGCGTCAATCTTCAGCAAGTCGTGAAGTGCCCACTGGTCGGTGAAGACTTAAGAACCACGTTGGCAACAACCCTCGACAGCTGCCCCGAACAGGAATTCGGCTACTACCTTGCGATCGATGGCATCTGGATAACAACCCGTGGGCATCGGGATATCGGTTGGGAAACAGTGCTCTACGACGTTGCCGACATCGTTGAAAACCATGGTGGCTTGGAAAAACTGATGAATGCCGTGGAGGGGATTCCCGAGAAGAACACGGGCTACTTCGGCCCCCGCATACGGATGACCCATGTTCCAGAAAACCGATTGATGATCACAGACCAAGCAGACGTCCATGAGGACGTTGCCGCGTTGTTCGTTCAGCTTCGTGACGAAGCCGAGTGATCGTAGCGGATGGCGCGGCCGTACTTTCCCACAACCACGTTGGGCATCAGCCATGCGAACCTGTCGCCTCCATACCTCGACGTTATTGATTCGGAGAATAGTCATGCAGTGCGATCGCACTTCCGTCGCAGCGCTTCTGATCCTTGCAGCCAGTGTGACAGTCGCGTGGGCTGATGATGAGACTGATGCCAGTCCAAGTACGGACGCGACGTCGATGCTTCAAGAGGACAACCCCGAGGTGATCTACATCGACCCTGCTAACTTTCTGCCGGAGAGCCTCGGTCGAGTTGTCACTGAGCCGCTCGACGAAGTACCGCTGCGAGAGGCAGTGGCCATGATCGGCGAACTGACGGGGATGCCTTGCCGAATTGTGGAACACCAGTTCAATCGAGATCGCGTCAATTCGGACATTCTAGTTTCCTTGAAGTTGGGTTTGCCTCTCTACATGGCTCTCGATTGCATGTGCTGGGAAGCGATTCAACCCGGCGGACATGGCGGCATTCGCATCGCCTGGGTGATCGATCGCGGCATCCTCAGCTTCACGACCGACAAGGCCGAGCACGACTGGATGCAGAATCAGGCCTATGACATCGGTTATCTGCTGGTGAAGTTTGACCACGATGCGCAACGATTGATCGATGTGCTTCAGGCGCACACGCCGGGAGCAATGTGGATGAACATTGATGGTATCGGCGGCGAGGTCAATCTGGTCGGCAATGTGCTGATGGTCCGGCAGTCGTTTTCCACGCATCGCAAAATACAGGCGTTGCTGGCCGCGATGCGGTGTGAGGCCGACACAATTTACGTCGATAATCCACCTCAAACAACGGCGATTCACGAGGCGCTTCTGCAGTCGATTCATGGTTCGCTCAACGGCGTTGCCTTGAATAATGTGTTGCGCACACTTTCGGACCAAACGGGAGTCGACATTCAATTCGACCCTGCGTGGAAACTGTATGAGTACGCGACCGCTGAGGCACCTGTTGAATACGCGATTGCCGATCAGTCGCTGCGAACAACTCTGGAACTAATCTGTGAGCACGTTGATGGTGAGTTTCTGGACTATTCCATTCGCCATCAGACAATTTGGGTTTCGCTCGATTCGCGGCAAGCCGCCCATTCTGAGACCATCCTCTACCGCGTCGATGACGTGACAAACATCAACGACATCCAGGAATTGATCGATCTCGTGCAATCACATGTTTCCGGAGAATGGATGAACATCGACGGATTCGGCGGCGAGATCGACATGTTGCCAGGGAATTATCTGGTTGTCACTCAGGCACACCGGCGACATGCAGAGATTGCCGACTTGCTTGTTCAACTACGTCACGAATTGCAGCCACTCGATCCGCCTGATCCGGACGAATTGGTGACACGCAGCTATTCGATGAGCGAATTGATGGCAACTGATCTGAGCGACATATTGCCCAAACTGATTGCCATTGATTCATGGAAGGATCCTGACGCCCCCGATTCATCGGGAGCCGGTGAGGCGTTTGTCATCCGACAAGACGAAATGATTACCTGGCTCGTCGTCAAGCAAACACGGAGTGTGCATGCCGCAATCGTGGAATTCATCCATGAAGCGTTTCCCAATGTCTACCTCCGGGGATACCCTGCCGGTACTGCATGCTATGGGTTCTCGAGTCTCTCTCCCGAGGAGTGAACGCCATGCGAAACTTCCTCCTGCAAGTCGCCGCAGCCTTCGCTCTCGTATTGATCGCCATCATCTTCTGGCGACAGGTAGGGCGCGACGGGGTAAGGGCGGCCGTCCCTGCGGAAATAAGTACGCCTTATCCGAGCGATGTTTTTTCCAGTCGATCCGGATTGCCACGGGTGATCGACATCGATCCCGCCGGTTTTCTTCCCGTGTCTCTCTGTCGCACAGTCGAGAAACCACTCGACAGTGACCCGCTCAACGTGGTGGCCGACGAGATCGGCAGGATCGCCGGTCTCCCCTGCCGGATCGACGAATCCGAACTTCGGGAAGGAGGGGCCGACGGCGACACGCGGGTCACTATGCCTGCCGGCATGCCCCTCTACATGGCTCTCGATCAGTTGTGCTTTCGACATCAGTGCATGGAACCACGAGGACGCCAGCTTGACTGGTACGTTGATGACGGCGTGATCGCAATCACCACGGCAACGGCGGCGGAAGACAGGATGCTCGTGCATGGATTCGATGCGTCGCAGGTCTTGCGACTCTGGAACGGCGATCGGCAGTCGATTATCGATGTGCTGCAGGCCCATTGCGGATTCGATTGCATTTGGATGGATATCGATGGCGTCGGCGGGGAAATCGACTTCGCGGGCAATGTGCTGATGGTGCGACAATCGTACCGAATGCTCAGGAAGGTGGCGGCCCTGCTCGACGCCATGCAACGCCGGGCGGAGACAATTCGCGTCGACCACGCACCGCGCGATGCGAACCTGTTTGAGGTTCTCAACCAGCCTGTGAATGGATGGTTTCAAGGCATTCCATTAGAGACGGCGATTGCGTCACTCTCCGAGCAGTGCGGGATCACACTCGAGATCGCGGCGGGCGATCTGGAAGATGATGGCGTTCTCCTGGATGACGCCGTTTTCTGTGAACTGCGCGATCAGCCATTGGGCTTGGTGCTCGATACAATGCTGCACGATGTGCAAGGAGCGAAACTCTCCTACATTGTCCGCGACGGCATCGTTTGGATCACCACGAAAAATACTCATGACGACCATTTGGAAAGGTTCTTCTACCACGTCGGCGATTTGCTTCGCGTGATGCGCGAACAGCAGTTGATCGATCTCATTCAGTCGCAGGTTGACGGAGAGTGGATGGACATCGACGGCTTTGGCGGCGATGTCGACGTGATGCCCGATACCTACCTGATCGTTTCGGCCCCGCGGGCTTCGCAAGAGGAGACCGCCGAACTGCTTGCGACCTTGCGCGGCTCGCTGGTCATACCCGATGCCGACAACCCGAATGCCATGATTTCGCGAACGTACCTGCTGTCGGCCACACTCGCGGAGGATCTGGAGAGCGTGTTGCTCGAACTCGTCTCCCCCGAATCGTGGTACGATCCCTACCGTTTGCCGAATAGCGGACAAGGTCGGGTCTATTCCATTCGAATCGATGCCAGCCATACCTCGCTGGTGATCCATCAGACACTCGACAATCATCGCCAGATCGATCGTCTTCTCGACCGGATCGACCCACGCGGCCTGGGACATCGGATGTATTGACGAGGTCAAGAGACTAGAATTCACGGGATGAACATCACGCGAATCTCAGTCTATCAAGTTGATCTCCCGCTCCATGAGGGGCGGTATGCCTGGTCGGGGGGGAAGTCTGTCGATGTGTTCGACAATACTCTGGTGAAGATTGAAACCGATGCCGGCATGGTTGGCATCGGCGAAGTCTGTCCATTGGGGCCGGCGTATTTAGCGGCTTATGCGGAAGGGGCGAGGACGGCCATCAATGTGCTGGCGCCGGCGTTGATCGGTCAGGATCCCCGGCAGGTCGAAAAGATCAACCGGTTGATGGACAAGACTCTCAAGGGGCATCCCTACGGTAAGTCGGCGATCGACATGGCGTGCTGGGATCTGCTCGGGCAATCGGCAGGCATGCCGGTGTGCGAACTCATGGGCGGCCGATACGGCAGCGATGTGCCATTGTATCGCGCGATTTCGCAGGCCGCCCCCGCCGAGATGGCCGACAACGTGGCCGAGTACAAACGACAAGGCTATCGCAGCTTTCAACTCAAAGTCGGTGGCGATCCCGACGACGATGTCGATCGCATTCTGGCGGTGGCCGAGATTCTCGAAATGGGTGATCGACTGATTGCCGACGCCAACACAGGCTGGCTGATGCATGAGGCAATGCGGGTCGTTCGATCGGTACGAGATGTGGATGTCTACATCGAGCAGCCTTGCGCAAGCTACGAAGAGTGCCTGTCGATTCGGGAGCGCTGCGATCACCCATTCGTATTGGATGAAGTGATGGACGGTCTGGGAGCGTTGTTGCGGGGTCACGCGGACCGGGCGATGGATGTGGTGAACATCAAGATCAGCAAGTTCGGCGGACTCACCCGGGCCAAGCAGGCCCGCGACCTGTGTGTTTCGCTGGGGATCGCGATGACGATCGAGGACAGTTGGGGAGGTGATGTGGTGACTGCCGCTATTGCTCACCTGGCTCAAAGTACGCCTCCCGAACTACTGTTTACGACGACCGACTTCAACAGTTATGTGACGGTCAGTGTGGCCGAAGATGCACCAAAACGCTGCGAAGGACGCATGTCGGCCTCGACTTTGCCCGGACTGGGTGTGAGGATGAAGGAAGGCGTCGTCGGCAAGCCGGTCGCGGTTTTCGGCTGACACGCCCTGCGGGAACTCCTCTTGAGGCAGCCTTCCCCTCGGCAGTACCATTCCCGCCCTCAAGGGGCGTTCTCGGGGCGGAAATCAACAGCACAGGATGCGCGGCACGATGAATCTTCCTACACGAATTGATGGACCGGTTGCGGTGATCGGCGACGTACACGGCCAAGTTGACCAACTCGAGTCGTTGCTCGATCAGTTGCGCGGCATGCCCGACTTCGATCGACGCTGGGTCGTCTTCATCGGCGATCTGGTCGATCGCGGTCCCGATCCCAAAGGGGCGATCGACATCTACCTCGATCTATGTCGTGAGCACCCGCGGACGGCCGCGATCGCTGGAAATCACGAACTGGCGATGGCTGCGGGCTTGGGCTTCGTGCCAGCACCTGAATACACCGACTGGGCAACGCGGTGGGTCGACCATTATGGCTCGCATTCGACGTTTGCCTCGTACGGGGTTGAGTTTGGAGACATCGACGCTCTGCGCGGCGAAGTGCCGCAGTCACATCAGCACTTTCTGGCGAATCTTCCCTGGATGGTGGAGCATCCCGAGTTTCTGTTCGTTCACGCAGGACTCGATCCGGACAGCGATTTAAACACACAACTGGCGATCCTCCGACAGAAGGACTTCACGCTGAATCGCCCAACTTGGCTGTGCTCGAAATCGCTGGTGCATGGGCGCGTGCCGCAGGGCTGCTATCAGACAGTGGTCTCGGGACATGTTCCCTTTCCGCAAGTGCAGTTCTTCCCCAAACGGATTCTAGTCGACACCACCGGAGGCGTGGGGGGCGATCTCAGTTGCGTGCTGCTCCCGGAGGCTCATGTCGTGACATCGGCGGGAGGCGGCATCCGACAGCCAGTGTTGCGAGAAAGCCAGCCGAGAAAGAAGAGTTGGTTCGCCTGGGGGTAGGCTGCCCGTCGCTCAGTACATTCGCAAGGCGTTGCCTGCGGGCCCTTGCCAGGCCGGTTGTGGTTCAATCCTGGTGCGGCGACGGACCCACCTCAAGTAGGGACGTTTGTTCCACCAGTAGCGGGCGCGATCCCAGGGAAACCGGCCGAACGTCACCGGCGGCAGCGTCTTCCAATGGCTGCACATCGCTTCAAACGCCCGGCGTTGTCGCGATTGGCGAATATGAATCGGATCCGCGGTGTACCATTTTGCACTAGGGATGATCACTTCGAGATTACGGCGATTGGCCATCCTGCGTACGGCTTCGTCCAGTTCCGACGAAGCCGACAGTACATCTCCCCAACTCATATGGCAATCTGGAAACAAGATGTTTCGAGCCACGGTAAACCGCATAGCGCCCATCGCAAGTACGCTCGTCATCGGCAATGCGGTCACGACCGTTTCAAAACCCAGCCGGCAAAGCCGGTCGACGCATTCTTCCAGCCATTCGATGACCTGCTTCAACTCCACTTGATAGAGCAGGTCATTCCCAATGTCGGTGACCAGCGCGACACGGGGACCAGCATGGTTGCACATCTCCTGGACATAGGACTCAAGTGCCGACCAGAGTTGGCATTCGAGGATGCCTGGAAGTTCGCGGCTGAACAGCGCCGACCGCATCCCCAGCGATCGACCGTGCCCATGGGCGGTGAAGAGATCGAAGCCATGAGTAACCAGAAACCCCTGCGCCAATCGTGGAAAGGCGTAGGCGACATTGCTGGCACCGACCAGGACGACGCAACCTCGATCGGTTGCACCGCTGGGTCGAGGCGCAGCGTCGTCGCTCAGGCCAGGTGGAAGATTGCTCAATGCGATAGAAAACGTCAGCCTTTGGCCGCTGCGAGGCAGGCTTCGTAGTTCGGGTGTTCGGCAATTTCGCCGACATACTCGACGTGCTTCACCGTGTCGTCTGGTCCGACGACGAACAATGCCCGGGCGAGACAGCGATCAAGCGGTCCACCATCAATCAGCACGCCATAGCTCTTGCCAAAGCTGGCGGCACGGTGATCGCTGAGGCATTGCACTTTGTCGGCCCCTTCGGCTCCGCACCATCGTTTCTGCCCGAAGGGAAGGTCGGTGCTGACAACGAGCACCACGGCATCCGCCAACTGGGCCGCCTCGTCGTTGAATCGCTTGGTTTCCGCGTGGCAAACCGGCGTGTCGAGCGAAGGGACCGTGGCGATGATGCGTGTCTTGCCGGCGGAATTCGCGAGGGTCACGTTCGACAAGTCGCTCCCTTGCAGGCTGAAATCGGGAGCCTTGTCTCCGACTTTGATTTCCTGGCCCTGAACGGTGACGGGGTTTCCCTTGAGCGTGATTTGTGGCATGGAGAGTCTCCTTAAACTGACTTCGATGTTCCCAATAGCGTGCAACCTTCTTCCAGGCCGCTTCAGGGAGGGAGTATAAGGATCACGGTACCGCGATTGCCAATCCGCCCCGTGAGTCCGCAGGAATGAGGGACATCACTCCAATTCGCGACGTGCGAGGGTCACGACGATGACTGTCAGGTCGGCGGCAAACAGGAGAGCGGCGATGATCGTCATCCAACGGGCCGCCTGGCCGCCGACACTGTCACCTGCTGCCGACAGGACTCCCCACAGGCCGGCGGATGTCAACAAAACCAGACCGAGTCCCCAAAGGACTCCCAGCAGCCGACGCAACAGTTTGGGGAATTCCATCGTGGACTTGGAGTTCAAGGAACGACCGTGAATGACGCCCCGGAAAATCGAGAGGACGTCGGACGCCGCGATTACCCCTCTTTGATCGCATTGATGATGTCGACAACGGCTTGCTTGCCGTCCGCGAAATACATCAGTGCATTGTCGGCAGCAAACAACGGATTCGGAATCTTGGCGAATCCGGGAGACAAGCTGCGTTTGATGATAATGCAGGTGCGAGCCTTGTCGGCATTGATGATCGGCATGCCGGCAATCGGGCTCTTGGGATTTACGCGGGCGTCCGGATTGACGGTGTCGTTGGCACCGATCACCAGGCAGACGTCGATTTGCTCCATCTCCGAGTTGATGTCGTCCATCTCCTTGAGCAGGTCGTAGGGAATGTCGGCTTCAGCCAGCAGGACATTCATGTGGCCCGGCATGCGGCCTGCGACGGGGTGAATACCGAACGTGACTTCGATTCCCTTGGACTGCAAAAGATTCGTCAGGTCACGCACCGCATGCTGTGCCTGAGCGACCGCCATTCCATAGCCGGGAATGATCGCCACTTTGCGGGCCACGTCGAGCAGCATCGCAATCTCGTCGGCCGAGGTGGACTTCACGTTCACATAGACTTCGTCGGCCGACTTCGTCTCGGCCGATGGCCCCAGCGTGCCAAACAGCACGGCAGGCAGTGAGCGGTTCATCGCGGTACACATGACCTTCGTCAGGATCAAACCCGATGCTCCGACGAGTGAACCTGCGATAATGAGCACGTTGTTCTGCAGCACGAACCCGGTAGCGGCGGCAGCCAGTCCGGAATAAGAATTGAGCAAAGCGATCACCACGGGCATGTCGGCCCCGCCGATTGCGATTGTCAGGCTGTAGCCCAAGAACAGACAAATCAGCACCACGAGCCAATAAAGGCCGACATCCGGTCCCTGCACGAGCCATGTGCTGAACAGGAGAACCAGGATTCCGCCAATAATGTTGACGAGGTTTTGCTGCGGTATCTTGGGCAGATCCCGTATAAACTTGAATTCGGCGAGTTTGGCGAACGCCACCAGGCTGCCGGATAGTGTAATCGCTCCGATCAGTCCCGAAACCGCGACCGCGACCAGCGCATCGGTAGGCAACGCATTGGCGATGGCTTCCGCAATCTGCTCTTTCGTCGCCTCGCCACCGGCGGTGCTTCGTGCTTGAGACAGCTTGCGTCCCAGTTCGGCTCCAGCTACCAGAAACGATGCGAATCCGCCCAGCCCGTTGAACACCGCCACCATTTCCGGCATCCGCTCGAACTTGATCGTGCAGGCCAGATAGGCACCGATGGCCGAACCCGCGACGATTCCCACAACGATCCAGGTGTAAGACAGAACCTCGTGGTCGAACAGCGTCACCACAACGGCGAGCAGCATGCCGGCGGAACCCAGCAGGTTTCCGCGCACCGCGGTCCTGGGACGTGTCAGGCCTTTCAGTCCCATGATGAACAGGACTGCCGCGATGAGATAAACGACGTCGATCCAAACGCGACTCACTTAGTTCTCCAAGTTGATGTAGTAGGCAGGCGCGAGAAATGAACTTGAAAACGTCGAGACGTTTACTCGACACAGATGCAGTATAGATGCTCCCAACCTCGGAGGAAGATTTCACCATCCGAGAATGCCGGCGTGGCGTGGATTGTTTCGCCAATATCGTTCTCGGCGATAACCACGTATTCGTCGACATTGGGTTCAAAGACGTGCGTGACGCCGTTGAGTCCAGTCGCATACAGTCGGCCGTCGGCCAGCACGGTTGAACCCCAATGGGCACCCCCTTCGGTGCGTCGCACGCTCCAATGGTCCTCGCCGGTCAGGATGTCGAGACATTGTATTGAGCCTTGCTCGTCGGCATTGGCCATAAAAAGCTGCCCGTCGATGACGACGCCGGTGCCGATACGCTGCGGATTCGACTGATCACCCGTGTGCCACAGTCGGTGTGTTGCCGTCACGTCCCCCGTGCCGTCAATCCGCACAGCGAACGCTGGTCCCTGGTAACCTCCCATCACGACGCAGACATCGTCTTGAACAACCGGCGACGTGTAGCACAAATCGCCGCGCTCGCTGCTCACCCCGTCGCACGACCAGATGACATCTCCCTTTTGCGGATCAACACCGACGACGCGTGTCGGAAAGACGCAGATGATCTGATCGTTGCCAGCCACTTCAGTCACGATCGGCGTACACCACGAGCCGACATAACGTCCGTTGCTGCTGTCGCTGCCACCGGGCTCCTCAATTTCCCAGACCGTCTCCCCATCCGAGAGATAAAAGGCCGCGAGGAATTGTCGCTCGCCGGGACCGCCCAGCAGAATGACTTTGTCTTTATAAACGATGGGAGATGTTCCATATCCCCAGATGTGTCGAATCGGGCCGAGTTCCCGCGTCCAGCGATGCTCGCCATCAAGAGAGTAGCAATGGAGTCCGGCTGAACCGTGCCAGACGACAATCGCGTCTCCCGAGACCACGGGTGTTGTCGCGGAACCTTGCGGATTCGTTTGATGCGTCTCTTCGTCGTTAGAGTACTCGACCGACTTCGTCCACAGGGTCTCGCCATTCTCTCGATTCAAGCAAGTCAGCGAACGCGTGTGACCCTGGTTGGCGGCAGTCACCAGATAAATGCGGTCTCCAACGATTACCGGACTGCCGTTGCCAGGTTCGCCAAGTGGCAGTCTCCATTTGACGTTAAGTTCCTGACTCCAAGTCGCGGGGAATCCGGTCTCGGTACAGACACCATCTCCATCGGGACCACGAAAACTCGTCCAGTCCCCCGCCGAGAGCGTGAATGCAAATCCCACAATCAGGCAACTCAAGTACGAATACAGACGCCGCATGGCAATTTCCTCACCTCAACAAGTCTGGATGGGATTATTGATAGAAACGGGAGTATATGGAATCGGATGCTGTGGCGTGAGGGAGCGAACCAATCCCTTGTTACCAAAGTCATAATTCCTCCTGCCCGCGACTGAGAATGCCATCGGCCGCATCACCATCTGCTTGCAATTCTCGAACGAACCGTAGACCCTGAGCAATTGTGTTTGACGAATCACGAGAACGACTGTTTGATGCCGCGCCAGGAGCCTGTAGACATGCCACGTAAGGGAGAAAACTTCGCGGGATTGACAGTAGCGCTCATCACCCCGTTTCGAAACGGAGAGGTCGATGAGGCGGCCCTCAAGAATCTCGTCGACTGGCATGTCGAGTCGGGGACCAATTGCGTCAGTCCCTGTGGGACCACCGGTGAAAGCCCGACGTTGAGCCATGAAGAACATGAACGGGTCATCAGCATTGTCTGCGAGCAGTCGGCGGGACGCATTCGCGTCGTGCCGGGGACCGGTTCCAACAGCACCGCCGAAGCCATTCGCCTGACGCGGCGCGCCAAAGAGGCCGGAGCCGACGGCGCACTGATGGTGGCCCCTTACTACAACAAGCCGACTCAGGAGGGGTTTTACGAACACTTTCGACGCGTGGCCGAAACGGTCGATATCCCGATCGTGCTCTACAACATCCCCGGTCGCACGGCCAAGAACATGGAACCCGACACGATTTGCCGACTCGGGGAGCACGAGAACATCGTCGCCATCAAGGAGTCGACCGGTTCGATGGATCAGGCGTCGCAGATTCTTGATGGAAGCAATCTGACGGTCCTTTCCGGCGATGACAGCCTCACGTTGCCTCTGATGTCGCTGGGAGGCAGCGGGGTGGTGAGCGTCGTTGGCAACATCATTCCACGTGATGTGCAGTCAATGATCTCGGCCTGGAAGGCGGGCAACATCGCCGAAGCGCAGCGCTGGCATCATCGTCTCTTCCCGCTCTGCCGCGACATGCTCGGACTGTCGACCAACCCGATCCCTCTCAAGGCGGCCATGCAGCTACTGGGACGTGATACTGGCGAAGTGCGATTGCCTTTGACACCGCTCCTGGAATCGCAGATCGCTTCGCTCAAGCAGACCTTGAAGAAGTACGGGCTTCTCGACTGATCGGTTCAACGCCAATCGGCGATCAGGATGGTTGATTGACAGCGCGGCTCGATGTCGTTGGCTTGCCGTCGGCAGACGCTTCGGCTGCGGGAGTTCCCTGCAGCAAGATCGGGATGAGCATTACAAAGCCCGCGACGATGTACATGTCGGCGACGTTGAAGATATTCGTCCTCGGCCACTCACCGATGCCGATGTTCATGAAGTCGATGACGCCGCCGCGGGTAGCACGATCGATCAGGTTGCCAACACCGCCGGTAAAGATCAGCCCGAAGGCGGCGAACTGGTAACGTGTGATGTCCTTTCGAGCGAGGAGATAGATCAGCAGCCCCGACAACAGGACGGCGTTTCCCACGATGAAAACCCAGAATCGCTGGGTTTCCGACAGGCTCTCTCCCAGCGACCCAAAGGCACCGAGATTCTTGGCGAACTCAATGCGAATCGTGCCACCGAGCCAAATGAGCGGTGGTTGGTTCTCGAGATTCTGTACCGCGAAGACCTTTGAGAACTGGTCAATTGCAACGAGGACTGCGGCCCACACCATCCAAAGGAGCTTGGACTTGAGACTCAGCAGTGTGTTCGAATTCCAAGGCATCATCGTGCAAAATCCCTCACATCCTTGTAGATGTAGCGCCCATGGTTCATCTCCGCCAGTCGTCGGAGCGAGTTGCTGGGATCGTCCCTTGCGAACTCCGGACTGCTGCCGAACTCAATGCAGTGAATCCTTGATGCCCCACCATTGCGAGATGTAATGTCCTCGAGTTCGTTCGTCGTCAGCCCCGGACGTCCCCCGTCAGTGAGGAAGAAGATGACATCGGCATGATACTTGAGAGCTTCCCGCAGCGCCAGAGTGTGATCGGTGCCGCCATCTCCCGCGATGGGTGCAATCTGCTGGCTCAAATCGAGCCGATGAACGTCGTTCCCCAGGAACATCTGCTGCAGACCTGAACGGGGAGTAATGACCGTCAGTTCGACGTTGTAGAAGATCACCAGGAACTGTTGTGCGGCATCAAGGGCCTCGACGCTGCGTGTAAGTTCGGTCTTCGCGGCCTGCAACGCTCGATACGGTTCCATGCTGCCGGAATTGTCGATGACATAGACAAACCTGCGTCCCGAATCGTTCACACCAAAGAGCGAAGTACTCCCCGGCATCGGCGTTCCGCCAATCGGAGGGGTGCCGGCTACGCTTGGTTGCAACAGGTTGTCGTTCGACCCGCTGAGAGTTTCCGGCGGCCCCGCCCCCAGTATCGGCAACGACGCCGATGGGGAAGCGGCACTCATCGATGGAGGAGCGGAAAGCGATTCAGCGACAAGTTCTTCGGCTGCTGTCGATTCCGTTGTCTGGTTGCGCGGTGACTGCGGCCCTTCGGGTTGCGAATCTTCCGATTCGTTGGCTTCGGCATCCGAAGGCCTGAGCACCAGGCCCACTTCTCGAAAACCTTCCCCCTCGCCGACACCCACGTCGCCGCGGCAACCGTCCATTTGGGACAGGGCGATCCAGCTGAGAATCAAGCCGACGTGTATCACAGCCGAGAGAAACCAACTCGGAACGCGCGTCCACCGCAAGTAGGGATTCAGCCAGTCACTCGCCTCGGCACCTTCCGAGGCGACGGCGGGGTCGTTCAGTGCTGATGTCGAAGTGACTGCCATGACAGCAAGGATTCAGGAAGAATTGTTGCCTGAATCATCGCAAAATCCAGGGCAAAGCGACAGATCAATGTCGCCACCCAGGGAGGCGTTCGGCAATTCTCACTCAGGCGGAAAATGGCGAATCAGCCCACTTGTTGCCGCCGATAGAACCTCCTCGGCGTCGGCCTCGAACGGGGCGACCTCTGTGGAGATTTACGAAAACTGACTGGCCAGTCAGTCGTCCAGTTCGTCTCGGGTCTCGGCCAGTTCTTCAAGGGCGGAGTTAAGTTCCTGCACCAGTTCCTCCAGAACATCCTTGTCAGCATCTTCAGAATCCTTCAATTCCTGGAGTGCGGCGGACACGGACTCAAGACGTTCGATAACGGAGGATAAGTCTTCTGCTCTCTGCAGATTCTCATCACCCTGAGCAGGCTGATTGGGACCGAACGGAACGGGGATGGCGCGTCGCGGCAGATTCGGAATCTGTTGCATCTGCGCGGCGAACACCTGGAACTGAATGGGGTTCTGTTGTGTGTACTTCTCGTAAAGTTCCGCAATATCGGGATGATTCTGCTTGAGATCGTCCAGATCGTCGGCTGAATACTCGGAGGTCTCTTCCTGTCCGTTAACGGTTTCGGTGACGGTGACTTCGATGTCTTCTCCGTCCTGATCGCGAATCTCAATCTTCTTACCATTGTCGTTCACGGTCACAGTTCGCTGGCCGTTCGTGACTGTCGTGCGAACGTTCACGTTTCCCGCCGCGATGATGCCCCCCTGCACTTGAAGTTGAATCACACCTTGCGGCCCACCAAGTGGTACGGGAGTGGCAGATGCGTCGTCGAGAGCGGCCAAGGCGCGCTCGTTGACAAGTGAGTTGTCTGAATCGGCAAGCGTTTGCAGCCCCTCCTTGGCCGCATGTATGGCCGCTTCGTCGTTGCCATCATTGAGCCGTCTGAGAATCTGCACGCAACGGACCGCGACCTCTGCCGAGCCGCTCAGGGCAGCCTCAACAACCGGTTGGACGGCCGGTTCGCCGGCTGCCACGAGTGCATCCGTCGCCTGACGCCGAGTTGCAAAGCGTGTGTCGCCCAATTCGACGATCCATTGATCGATTTGCTCAGAAGTGACCGCAGCGGCATCTGCTGGATCGGTCGCCGCATCGTCAGCGACAAGGATTGCCGCGCTAGACGCCAGCATTGCGAGAGCCACAAGCATTGACGAAACCTTCATTCTGATCTCCATCACAGTCGGTTCACGGACAGATGTCAGTCAGTATTGTGCGTTGGATCGTTCCAAGCTGCAAGACGGACTTAAAGAATCCTGTGAGTAGAATCTGGAATTCAAACACAATGGGCGATGGCAGGCCCCTTCTCGGCTGCAATCCTTCAAAGCCCCGGGGCCGCCATCCAAGTGGCCGTCGACTCACCGGTCTCGAGGTTCCAGACGAAAACTTGGCCGTTGTAACTGCCTGCCACGACACGGCCTGTGCCGAGGTGGACGTCGGCGTCGTACAGCCAGTCGGCTGCCCCTTCGAAGTTTCGCTGATGGCCGCCATCTCCGGCATTGTGCAACCTCGCGACTTTGTCGGCTCCGCAACTGACAACGCGATTGTCGGTCGTCATCACCATTGCAAGAACCTCGTCCCCAAAACCACCGATTTCACGTGCCTGGGCTCCGTCCGAGGTATTCCAGACTCGCAATCGTTTGTCGCGGCCCGCAGTGACGACCTGGCTCCCGTCGGAGGTGAAGCCCACTCCGTAGACCGCTTCTCCGTGGCTGTTGAACGTGGTGAGGGCATCCCCCGTCGCGGAATCGAACACCTTAGAGGTCTTGTCGCGACTGGCCGAGGCGAGACGCGTTCCGTCGGGTGACCAGGCGATGTCCTGCACCCAGTCGGCGTGATCTTCGATCAGGAGTTGCTCGACTCCCGTGGCGACATCGAACACTCGAATGCTGCGATCTGCTCCACAAGCCGCCAGACGTGTTCCATCGGGACTGAAGGCCACGGCGAACATCGAGTCTTCAACCGTCACCATATCGGCGAGCAGTGCGCCATCACTGATTTGAAAGATTTTGACTTCGCCGATCTGCCCGGGCGTCCCCGAGGCAATCGCGATCCGCTGGCCATCGGGATGGGCCGCGATGTCGTACACGCGTTCCGCGACATTCGTGATGCGCTGGACGAGACTGCCATCCAGCGCGTTCCAGACGAGAACTTCGTGATATCCGCTGGTGAAGACGAGTTGGCCATCAATCGAGAAACAGACCGCAGTGACTGGAATCGGAACGCGATACGCCTCGGGTGCAGCAGGTTGCGCTAATTTCGGCATCGCCTGGATGAGGGGCGTCGTGTCTTCGATTCCCGCATCGAGAGGAGCACCGACCTCGATCCAATGTCCGATGGCTGCAATCTGCTCGTCGGTCAGAGGATCGGCATCCTTGGGCATCGAATGATCCTCGATCATGATCTGCAGCAAGGAGGAGATGTTGTCGCCGGGAATGACGGCCTCACCCGACTCGCCCCCCTTCATTAGCGCGGCGTACGATTCGAGATTCAGCCGGCCTTGAGCGGTGCGGGCGTTATGGCACGCCAGACAACGTGTGTAGAGGACGGGAGCGACGACTTCGGAGAACGAAACCCAGGCCCCCTGCGCTTCCAGCACGTCTTCGAGTGATTGTTGTTGAGTGATCCACTCAGTGCGTGCCACAGCCACCGCCGACTCCAGCGACGTCGCCTGATCGGCCGCACTCGTCAATTGCTGCATCGTGGATTCGAGCATCGCGCCGGCATCGGTCAATGTTCGCATCAATCCGGCAAGCGTCTCTTCGGATTGACTGACGGCCAGAAGCGCGGCGTCTTCCTCGGCCTGAGCCGCCTCGGCCTTCGCTTTGGCTTCATCGAATGCGGCTTGTGCGGCGGCCAGCACTTCGTCGGCCTGAACACTGGCAGTCGTCGTTTGCGTGGCCGCTTCCCGTTGTTGGGTCAGTGTGGTTTCGGTCGATGCGACCGATTGTTGAGTCTGCGTGACCTGCGATTCCAGGCGGGCAACCGTCAACTGTAACTCCCGCAGGGCAGCCGAGAGATCCGAGAGTTGCTGCTCGGTCGTCTCGTAACGCCCGCGAGATTCCTCGGCCCGAACTCGCAGAGCTTCGATCTCGGGGGCAGCGGCATCCCCCTCTGCAGGCGGGACGTCGTCGGCCTGACCCGTCGCCGAAACAAGGGCGAAGGTTGCCAGCATCGCGAAGGTCACGGAAAACAAACGGCGTGGGAATCCGATGGAGTGCAGCATCGTTTTCAAATTGAGTGAGGTGGGATCCCGTGCGGGATAGTCTCGGTCAATAGATCGAGGGGTGGGGTGTCGTCAAGGATCAACTTCCGTCGATTCGACGATGTCAGGATCATCGACGGAAGCAGGAGTGTCAAGGTTGAGACGACTGTTGGACGGGCCAATAGACTGATTGAGAGAATCGTGCAGATAACGCACACCTCTGCGGACCGCCTCGTTTCATGACGTCAAGACATGCCAATCAGGCGCGTTGCGACCGTCGAACACCGACCGTTGACGGAATTTGACCGGTCACCGCTGGCAAGCGATTGGCAACATGCACTACAGTTCGGGCTTGCGGCGCGAATTGTGGAGTACGACGTCCCGGTCGCGGGGTGGTCGTTGCTCATCGCGAACGCGTCGTCTGTTGTCGTACGTGGCAACACAAGAGTTTAGATATATCGATCAGGGAAGGAGTCGCTGTGTCGCTCGCCCAGTTGCTGGAGAGCAAGTTTCGCGGAGACATTCGCTTTCGTGGCCAGGCCTATTTGCAGGCGGAACGGGTCGCGGTGACGCGCGTCACGGCCGACCATTTGCATGCGGTCGTGCGCGACGGCGAAGAATACCAGACGCAGCTCAGTCGCGAGACGGGCAAGCTGAGGATGTTCTGCACATGCACAACATCCGGACGCGAACACGCCTGTAAGCACCTTTGGGCCACCATCCTGGCCGTGGATGCCGGCTCGTACTTGACCGGACTCCCGAAGCTCGACGACTGTCCGCCTTTCGTGGCGGACCAGCCGATGTTGTCGACGTCTCCCATTTTCAGCATGGATGACGATCCCGACGAAGTCGGCGGGGACGTGTTTCGCCCCTCGACCGAAACGGTCCGAGTTCGACAGCGCGAAGCCCTGCGTCAGATGCCGGAATGGCAACGTCGCCTGGAGGCGATTCATCACGAACTGATTCCGAAGGCGACATCCAGCGTTTCGCAGCATCGCGAGCGTCAGATTTTCTACGAGATCGACGTCGACGAGAGTAAGGCCGCCGGGCAAGTCGTGATTCAGACGTCGCAACGGCAGTTGCGCGCGAATGGCCTGTGGGGCAGCTTGAAGCCTCTCAAACTCCGTCCGGGGAAACTCGACGACATCGAACTGGAAGTAGATCGAAAAATCCTCGCCTACCTTTCCGGCGGGACTCCCGAACGCACCAACTGGCATGCTCAACAGGCCGAGTTCCAATCGGCCACCTTCCGGTACAGGCTCCCGCCGGAATTGTGCGAACTCTTGTTTCCGATGATGTGCGCCACCGAGCGCGTGCGTTACGCCGGTTCCGAAGAACGCAAGCAACCGAGCCTGAAGTGGGATGAAGGCCAGCCCTGGTCGCTCACCGTCAAGGTCAGCGAAGACAAGAAGTCCAAGCAGTGGCAACTCACTCCGGAACTTCGACGTGACGGCGAGGCAAAGACACTTGAGGATGTCCGGCTGATCGTCCCTGGCGGACTCGTACTCACAGAGGATTGGATTTCCCGCCTCGAGGATTTCGGGGCCTTCTCGTGGGTCAAGCTGCTCAACGGTTCGGAGAGTCTGACCGTGCCATTGAAGGAGGGAAAAGATCTCATCAGCCTGCTGTGGAACATGCCGGTCCTGCCGCAACTCGACCTGCCGGAGAAACTCAGGCTCAAGGAAGTCGAGGCCACGCCGACACCATGTTTGCGACTCAAGGTTCCACGCATTCGCGGTTGGAAACACGAGCGACTTTCGGGCGTACTGGAATTTGAGTACCTCGACAGTCGTGTGCGCGGGAGCCAGTCTCAATGGGCGCTTGTGCAGCCGGAGCAAGGTCGGTGCATCGTTCGCGACCGCTCAACCGAATCGTCGTGCTGGACGCGCCTCAACGAACTCGGTTTTCGCCGTCGTCTTGGAGACCATGCCGGCGATGCTGACGTCGATATTGCCGCCAACGAACTCGGCAGATCGATCAGGCCGCTCATGGCCGAGGGGTGGAGAATCGAAGCCGACGGCAAGCGCGTGCAGGAAGCCGGCGGCATCGAGTTCCGCATCGAGTCAGGCATCGACTGGTTCGATCTGTCGGCCAAGGTGAACTTCCAGGGCCATACGGTACCGTTTCCTGAGTTGCTTTCAGCGTTGTCGCGCGGTGAAACGACCATTCGCCTGGATGATGGATCTTTCGGCCTATTGCCTGAAGAGTGGCTCGAGCAATTCGGCTATCTGGCGGGGCTGGGAACGATTGTTGACGAGAACCTGAGGTTCTCGAATTCCCAGGCGAGCCTGCTCGATGCACTGCTTTCCTCGCAGCCGATGGTCGATGTCGATACGCAGTTCGCGACGCTGCGAGAGCAATTCAAGTCATTCGAGGGAATTGCCGCAGTCGACGAACCGAGCGACTTCAAGGGAACGTTGCGGGTCTACCAGAAGGAAGGCCTGGGCTGGATGCGTTTCCTGGAGAATTTTCACCTCGGTGGCTGTCTCGCGGACGACATGGGCTTGGGAAAGACGGTGCAACTCCTCGCCCTATTCGCCGGGAGAAAAGTCGAACGGGATCAGCAACTCCCTTCACTGGTGGTCGTCCCTAAGTCGTTGATGTTCAACTGGAAGCATGAACTGGAGAGATTCACTCCACAGCTTTCGGTATTGGAGTATGCCGGACTCGAACGTGGCGAGTTTCGCGACCAGATTGCCAATTTCGATGTCGTTCTCACGACTTATGGGACCCTGCGCCGCGACATCGTCCACCTGAAGGACATTCACTTCGATTATGCCGTGCTCGACGAAGCACAACAGATCAAGAACTCAGCATCGCAGATTGCGAAAGCCTCACGGTTGCTCAGAGCGAATCATCGACTGGCACTTAGTGGTACGCCGATCGAGAATCACCTGGGAGATCTCTGGTCGATCTTCGAGTTCCTCAATCCGAGCATGCTGGGACGCAGTTCCGCATTTCGCATCTTCGCTTCCGGCAACCGGGACGACGACTCCCGAGGCGTGCTGGCCAAGGCATTGCGTCCGTTCATTCTTCGCCGCACAAAATCGCAAGTGGCCGCGGAGCTTCCGGATCGCGTTGAGGAAACGATCGTCTGTCGCATGGGACGCCGACAACGTGCGTTGTACGACGAGCTTCGCGAGCACTACCGGCAATCGCTGCTCGGAATGGTCAAGGACCAGGGACTGGGCAAGTCGAAGATGCATGTGTTGGAGGCTCTGCTGCGATTGCGGCAGGCGGCCTGCCATCCCGCGCTGTTGAATCGTGGCGAGGACGACGACGCATTCGCCAAGCTCGACGCGCTGTGTCCGCATCTGGAGGAATTGATTGAGGAAGGGCACAAGTCGCTCGTCTTTTCCCAGTTCACGAGTCTGCTGGCCATCGTCAAGAAGCACCTCGACAAACGGGGAATTCGTTACGCCTATCTGGATGGCAAGACCCGCAGTCGTAAACAGGCGATCGACGAGTTCCAAGACGATCCCGACGTCAAGGTGTTCCTCATCAGTCTGAAAGCCGGTGGCTTGGGGCTCAACCTGACCGCCGCCGAGTATGTCTTTCTGCTCGATCCCTGGTGGAATCCCGCAGTCGAAGCACAGGCCATCGACCGGGCACACCGCATCGGGCAGACGCGAACGGTCTTCGCCTACCGACTGATCTGCCAGGACACGGTCGAGGAGAAGATCCTCGAACTGCAAAAAAGCAAGCGGGAACTTGCCGACGCGATCTTGGAAGAGAACAACTCCGTCATGCGAGATCTCACCTCGGAAGACCTGGAACTGCTGTTGTCATAAGCCTCTGAACGTTCATGGTCTGCAAATGTGGCGTGTGACGCTAGCATCCGCGCGTCCATTCTCCGATCATTCTGCTGAGTACAACATTCTGACCTCGATCGGAGTTAATCCATGATTCGCCTCGCAATACTGATCGCACTGACGCTCCCCCTTGCCACTCTCATGTCGGACGATGTTCCACCGGAGATCGAGTTACCGAGCGCAGGCATCGACGGCAATGGGCCGGGCTGGAGAGATTTGACCGAAGCCGACTTCGTTGATGTCAACGGCGACCCGGAGACCTGGACGTTCGATGAAGAGGGAGTAATTCATTGCACCGGTCAGCCGGTGGGTGTCATTCGTACCGCGAATCAATTCACGAATTTCGAACTGGTTGTCGAGTGGAGACACTTGCAGTCGGGGGGCAACTCGGGAGTGTTCGTTTGGGCTTCCGAAGAGGCCCTCACCAATCTCGAACCGGGACGTCTCCCTCCGGGCGGTATCGAAGTGCAGGTACTCGATCATGGTTACGCCGAGCAGTACGAGGCAAGCACCGGCAACAAGCCCGACTGGTTCACCACGAATGGCGATGTTTTTCCTGTCGGTTCGTCCACAATGACCCCGTTCCCTCCCGCGTCCCCCAATGGACAGCGCAGCTTTCCACGCAAGGAACTCAGCCGGGGTGTCGGCGAGTGGAATCATTACTATGTGCGAGCCATCAACGGTGAAGTGCGATTATGGGTGAACGGCGAAGAAGTCTCCGGCGGGACCGATTGCGAGCCCGCTTCGGGGTTCTTGTGCCTCGAATCCGAAGGAGCACCCATTGATTTCCGCCATCTCAGGATTCGTGAACTTCCTTAAAGCAATTTGTTGAACGCCCAGCCGCAGGCGCCGGTTGGGATGTGAGTGAATCGCTGAAGTCGAGTCACTTCAGAATCAACGCAAAACTTTCCTCCAGCCAGCGCCTGCGACTGGGCGTCAAACGAAGATTCGGAAGTCTTACGACTTCCGCTACCTAAGTACAATTCATGCCCGTACCCAAAGTTGCCATTGTCGGACGTCCCAACGTCGGGAAGAGTTCGCTGCTCAATTGGCAGGCGGGCAAGTTTGTTTCTGTCGTCGATCCGACGGCCGGCGTCACGCGAGACCGCGTCGAATACCTGATGCACGAAGGAGACCGCTACTTCGAGCTGGTCGACACCGGGGGCATGGGGATCGAGGATGTCGATGATCTCACTCACGATATCGAGCGACAAATCGCGCTCGCCCTCCAGGAAGCCTCGCTGATCCTGTTCGTCGTTGACGGCAACGAAGGCTGCACGCCACTCGATCGACTTGTGGCCGAGCGACTGAGGCCGATCTCTGTCCCAAAGCTGCTGGTCGTCAACAAATGTGATTCCTCCAAGACCGACGACGAAGTCCACGAGTTCTACGCGCTGGCTCCAGACGCTCCGCTAATTCAGACGAGCGTCAAGGCAAATCGGCAGCGCAAGGAACTGCTGAGCGCAATCATCAATAACCTTCCGGAACCGGGCTCCCTCGAAAATGCCGAAGGAGCTGATCTGGCGGCCACCCCCGAACTCAAGCTGGCCATCGTCGGCAGACGCAACGTCGGCAAGAGCACGTTCATCAACACGCTCGCCGAGGAAGAACGGATGATCGTGTCGGAAATCCCCGGCACCACCCGCGACAGTGTCGATATTCACTTCACACTCGACGAAAAGACGTTTATCGCCATCGACACTCCTGGTGTTCGCAAGAAGAAGAGTCTCAAACAGGACATCGAGTTCTACGGACTGGTGCGGGCGCAGAAAAGCATCCGCAGGGCCGACGTTGTCTTGATGTTCTTCGACGCGACCGAGACGATTTCGCAGGTTGACAAGCAACTCGTCGAGTACATTCAGGAACAGACCAAGCCCTGCGTGTTCGTCGTCAACAAATGGGATCTCGGCCTTGAGGAAAAAATGACGGCCGAACGCTGGTCGACTTACCTCGTTGCGTCATTCGCCAGCATGCGGCATGTGCCGATCGCCGTGCTCACGGCGAAGACGGGCAAGAACGTCAAGCGGATCATCAATCTGGCCCAGTCGATCTACAAGCAGTCTCGGGAACGTGTCACGACCGGATTACTCAATCGGGTCGTGGAATCGGCTGTCGCGTCGAATCCTCCTCCTTCACGCCGTAATCGGCAGCCGAGGATTCTCTTCAGCACGCAAGTGGCGACGGAACCGCCGACGATCGTCATCAAAGTGAACGACCCGCGACTGTTTGATCCTTCCTGGAAACGCTATCTGATGGGAGTCTTACGTGACGAACTTCCATTTCGCGAAGTCCCGATGAAGGTCTATTTCCGCGGCCGCGGTCGCTCGACCTGATCCTGCAACAGCTTTTCGAGGAGCAATCGGGCAATGTCGCGCGCCGCATCGGGCCGCCCCAAGGCATGCATGGCGCTCGCCATCTCCAGACGTTTCTCGGGCGATGTCAGAAGTTGCTGAAGCGAGTTTGAGAGCAACTGTGAGAGAGGCGTGTCATTCGAGGCGATCAACTCGGCCGCTCCCTGGTTAGCGAACCAGCGAGCGTTGTGAGTCTGATGATCGTCTTTTGCGCCGGCGAAAGGCACCAGTACACAGGGGAGGCCGAGGCACGCTAACTCCCACAACGTCGTCGCCCCTGCTCGGCAGACGACAAGACTGCTTCGCACGTACTCCGCTTCGATCGCATCGAGAAACGGGACGACCCGCGCATCGATGCCGGCAGCCGCGTATTCTCGACTGAGCGACTCGACATCGTTTTCTCCCGCCTGATGGACGACTTTCCAATCAGTCAACATTGCCTTGTGCTGGATAAGGACCGGTGCAACGAGCGCATTCAACGTCTGCGAACCGAGACTGCCGCCGAGAATCAACAGTTGCTGTTGTTCCAACTCCTGAGTCACGCTCGCAGCACGTAAAGAGACCATCGACGGACGTAACGGGTTTCCCGTAACGTCGACCTTATGGCCGTGCTCATTCAACAGGTCCGTTGTTTCGGGAAACGACGTATAGATGGCGTCGGCGTAGCGCGAGAGCCAGCGCGTCGCGCGGCCCGGCAGAACGTTCTGCTCCAAGAGAACAATCGGTATCCCCAGAGAGCGAGCCGCCAGCACGGTCGGCACACTGGCGAAGCCTCCACAACCGATCACGCAATCGGCCTGCAGCTCCCGCAATCGACTCTTGGCGAGCCGATAACCACTCCAGTTGCGAAGGATGATTCGCCACGGCGTTCGCCAGCGTGCCGATGATTCGCTCGGCAACGCTTCGTAGTCGGCATCCGCCGCATTGAGGATCGACGCGTCGATCTTGCGATCGGAGCAGAAGTACTTAATCCAGGCGGCAGGACACGTCTCCCGAATGGCAGCATCGACCGCGAGTGCGGGAAATAGATGTCCTCCAGAACCTCCACCAGCAAACACAATCGTCAGTGTCGCGGCATCCATGCGGATCAGTGCCTGTTCCACCAGCCGTCGATTTCGGCGGTCAGTTCATTGACCAACTCTGGGTAGTCCGAAGCGAGGTCATTGGCCTCGAAGGGATCATCTCCCAATTGAAAGAGTTCAATTGGTGTGTCTCCTGACGCGGGAACGATGAGTTTCCATTCGCCGTGAATGCACCAGCGATACATCAGACTTTGTGACGGGTCGTGAATGTCGGTCACATCGTGTTCGAAAATCGCCCCGTAGAGGGTGTCTCGCCCCAAGTTGCCGCCGTTTGTGGCCAGTTCAATCAAATCGATACCCGGCAGCTCAATGCGTGGATCCACACCCGTCGCTGCGTAGACCGTGGGAGCCAGGTCGATGCTGCTCACCAGGGTCTCTTCGTAAAGAGCAGGCTCGACGACGCCCCGCCAGCGGATCATGATCGGCGTTCTCAGGCCGCCGTCGTACTGTGACCGTTTGCTTCGCGGTGCATAGTGCGGAGACTCTTCATCTTGAATCCATCCGTTGTCGGTGACAAACAGCACGATGGTGTCATCACCCATGCCACGGGAATCGAGAGAGTCGAGCAACTCGCCACATGTTTCATCGAACCATTCACACATTGCCTGATAGCGGGCGACGTGAATCGACTTCCCTTCCTCCATGTACTGATCGAGCAATCGCTGCGGAGGATTGTGAGGCGAATGGGGCAGAAACGGGGCATACCACACCAGCCAAGGCAGTTCGCCAGCCTGATCCCAGAAATCGTAGATCGGTTGCAGACCTTCGCGGCCGATCGCAAGGCCATCGTCGCCATGACGGCCGCCGCGATCGGGGTCGCCATGCGTCATTCCGTGCGTGAAGCCCCCTTGTGTGAAGTCGGCCTCCCACCATTTGCCGCATTGAAAGCTGAGATAACCCGCCTCACCCAACACGCGAGGCAACGTCGGCACTTGTGTGATCAGCTGCGCATACTCAGCTTCCAACTGTCGATACTCCGGATTGCGGAGCATCGGCGTCCCCTGGATGGCTGCATGCGACGGGTCATTCCCCGAGATGCCGTGCTGATGGGGATACAGCCCCGTGATGATCGTCGCCAAACTCGGCCGACAGAGGCTGTCGGGAACATATCCTCGCGTAAAGGTCGCGCTCTCCGCCGCCAGTCGATCGAGATGAGGTGTGCGAATCGTCTCGTGCCCCATGAAACCGAAATCGGTCCAGGCCTGATCGTCGGAGATGATCAACAAGACATTAGGCCGTTGGTCATCGGCTCGAGCGGCGATCGTCCCGAGGAGAGCAAACCATAGGGCGGCGATGGATCGCAGGCTGAGTCGCGTCACGGTTGGCTTTCCTCATTTGGCGAGTGCATCAAGATTTGGACAAGGCCCTACACGGAGTGCTGCTCTTTCAGCGTTTCGGCTGGTAGAGAAGTCGCCCACAAGTGCTGCAGAAGATGATCTCTCCCATCCGCAGTTCCATGCGATGTTGCGACGTTATCGTCACGCGGCAATTCGAACAGGCATTTTCTTCCACCGAGGCCATTGAGGCATGGCCACCATATGTCTCGACGAGGCGGCGATATCTTCCTGCCTTGTCCCCGCTGAGAAAGTTTTCTGCTTGGCCAATCTGCTTATCGAGGCCCGCACGCTTTTCACGGAGACCGACAGCCTCCTGTTCGAACTTGGCGGCGAACGCATCGCGGTCGGCGATCCGCTGCGACTTCGTTGCCTCGGATTCCACGATCTCTGACTTCAAGCGGTCGACCTTGTCGAGTTGTTCGATGATCTCGTCCTCCAGCACGCTTTTGGCGACGGTGTCGGCTTCGATCTGTCCTTTGAGAATGTCGTACTCGCGATTCGAAGTTGCCTGGTTGAGCTTTGCGGTCAAGTCCTGCAGGTGCGTCTCTTTGACTTTCAGGTCGAGCCCCTTCTTATCCGCCAGCGCGCGGGTTTCCTTGATGAGGTTCTTCTTGTCCTCGATTTCCTTATCGAGGTTCTTAATGAGTTGATCTCGCGCCCGAACCTGTCTGGGTCCGCGAGCGAGTGCTTCTTCGATTTCGTGCAGTGCCTGATGCAAGCGATGCAGCTCGTTGAGCTGTTCGACAGTCGCCATGAATGTTCCAAGAGTTGAAGGGGACACACCAATCCGCTGGTTCAATTCTCTACGCGAATCGCCCGTATGGCAACTCCGCGACGAAAGTTGATTCGTGTCGGCACAAGATCAACCAGGAGAACATGGACTTTCAGCAGTTATTTGGGACCAATCCAGTTCCAAAACTCGTTCTCTCCCTCCTTGATAACGGGGTCGTCGGTCTCGGCCGTCTTCTTGGGGACCGAATTCCGCCGGGACTTCTTCTTCACAGTTTGTTGCGACGCCGCAGGGAGCCGAGGCGGAGTCGAAGTAGATTCACTGAGGTCGAGGACTTCGTTGTCGTCGAGCGGAGGGACTAACGGAACCGGCGCCTTTGCCGTCGTCTGAACGCCAGTCGGCTTGGGAGAGGGCTGCTGGAGGGGTAATTTTCGTGTCGGCGCCGATTCTTGTTTCGATGCAACGACCGAAGTCGGGCGTGAAGTCGCTGGACGTGCTGCCGTCTCCTTCGCGGGCTTTGATGAAGTGCCTGCCACGCCGAGGCGGCTGGGCGCGGAGACCTGCTGCAACGGAGCTGTGCCTTTCCTCGCAACCGCCTGAGAGCCGGGCGCCACCGTCGGCGGACACGAAACACATTGCCCTTTCCGATTCAATGGCTCGCCACAGTTGTTGCACAATGGTACGGGTTTCTCAGCATCGTCGAGACTCTTGGCGTGCGCCGCACGCCGCGTCTTCGGAGAGTCCGGCTGAGTCGCTGGGGAACCGACACGTGGGCGTTCCGGCTTCAATCGAATCTCCTCCGGTGCAGGCTTGAACGTCTGCTTGAGGCCGACTTGAGGAGCGACAGTCTCGACATCGGATTCTCCGACGGGAGCGACGTCTTCGGCCGCTAGCACGTGGAGATTGTCCTCGCGAATGATTGACGTTCGTGCTGACTTTCCACTGCGAAGTTCGCGAGCTTCGACGTGCACACAGGCCTGCTCGTCGTAATGAATTGTCACTTCGATGGGTGTGCCCTCGGGAAGATCAACGGGCAGGTCGTCGACGATGCATGATCCCAGTTCCACGAACGGATCTTCCGGTGATGTGCCACTCTCGACGATGCGGAGGTGAACACGTCGCTGATTCGTCACCACGGTGCCGAATCTTTGGCGAAACGCGGCTGGCAATGCCGAGTTCGACGGCAACAAATAATGCGGAAACCGCGTGCCAGTCGCCTTATCCCGAACGACGATGCCCAGCGCGCGTGCGTTGACGCTCTGCTGCTTGACCCGGGCCAGGCGCGCCGAGGCTTCGGCGTTCAATGACGAGGCCGCGAACTTGTTACCCGTCAACAACATGCCCGCGTAGAACGCCGCTCCATGTGCGATCGACTGATCGGGGGAGAGAGAGTCGTTCAGCGTCGTGCCGCTGATCTGCTTGAGCATCTTACGGACCATCGGCATCCGAGTGGCCCCGCCTGTCACAAGAACGGCGTGAACTTGATGCCATCCGACCTTGCGTTCCTTGAGCAACCCGATGGTGATCTTGCGGCAGCGCATCAACAGATCGGCCGTCAACGCCTCAAAGTAGTCCTGGTCAATCGGAAACAGTTTGCGTTTACCTGCATGCTGCAGCGTGATGCTGGCACGCGGTCGCACGCTCAAGCTGCGCTTGGTCTGTTCGACTTCTATCGCCAGGGCCTGCATCGTTTCGCGATCGATGCGAGGGTCGTCGCGAGAGATCTTGGCAAACTGATCGCAGGCATACTTCGCCAGAGCCTTGTTCCAGTCGATGCCTCCCAGATGAAGGTCACCACCGCTGGCAATCACTTTGACCGAATCCTTGTTGTATTGCACCAGCGAAAGGTCGAACGTGCCTCCCCCGAGGTCGAACACCATCACCAGTTGATCGTTCGCCAGTTCGGCAAACCAGTTTCCTTCTCCCAGCACATGGCACAGAGCGGCCGCGACCGGCTCGTTGATGATGTCGATCTTCTCCAGCCCCGCAAGTCGCCCGGCGGCAATGGTGGCCTGCCGTTGTGCATCGCTGAATTGCGCAGGAACCGTAATCACCGCATGGCGAACCGGTCCCAGGCGCTGCTCAGCGGCCGTCAACAGTTTGCGCAGGACCAGCGAGGCGATGTCGTGAGGCCGATAGGCGGTCCCATCGACCATCCAAAACTTGTCGGGATCCCCCATAAAGCGTTTGGCGTTTTCAACCACTCGCTCGGGTTGTGAGACCGAACTTCGCAAGGCTTCGGTGCCGACTACGATTTCGTCGCCGTCAAAGAGCACGACGGAAGGGGTGCTGAACTCCCCCTCGGAATTGGGGAGTGTGACTGGCTCTCCCTGGGGATTCAGGTATGCGATCGACGAATAGGTTGTCCCCAGATCGATGCCGACGGCGTGCGAGATTGGGGAGCTGCTCGGCATGGGCTTCTTCAAGATCGCTCGATTTGCAGGAATCCACAAGTAGGAACGCAGGCGCATCACGCCAAATACGAGAAGGTTGCGTCCCCTCAGACAGTATCAGGAGAAGTCTGGCCGCTTTCAACAGTACGAAACGACGGCGTGCAAGAATCGCCGACGAATGGCCATTTGCCATTCAGCAATGTTATTATCGAAAAACCTACCCCAATCGAGTTCACTCATGCCGAATTCAGAAGTTGCCTATCTTGTCTTTGATGCCGAGGCGGTCGCGGATGGCGACCTCGTCTCCCGCATTCGGTTTCCCAAAGAGCACCTGCTGGGATTCGAGGCGATCAAGCGGTATCGGGAGGAGTTGATCGAGCAAACAGGACGCGACATTCTTCCTGTCACATTCATGCTGCCTGCCGCGGTCGCGATTGCCAAGGTTGGCCCCGACTTCCGTCTGGTTGATATCGTTTCGCTCGACTCTCCGAAGTTTCGTCCGCATGCCATGGCCCGCGGTTTCTGGAGTGGCTGGAAGTATTACAACCGGCCCACCCTTGTGACCTTTAACGGTCGCGGTTACGACCTGCCTTTGTTGGAGTTGGCGGCGTTTCGCTACGGCTTGGTGTTGCCCGAATGGTTCAAGTCGACTGGTCCCAGCTATGATCAGAGCCGTTATCGATACAACTCAAATGCCCACATCGACCTGCTCGATTTCTTTTCCAACTACGGCGCGATGCGCGTGTCGGGTGGGCTGAATCTGTTGACCACGCTGATCGGCAAACCGGGCAAGACCGGGATGGATGGCTCGCAAGTTCAGGACATGTTCGATGCCGGCAAAGTCCTGGAGATCAACAACTATTGCCGGCAGGATGTCCTCGATACGTATTTCGTCTTCCTGCGCAGCCGCGTCTTGCAAGGTGCGCTCAGCCTTGAGATGGAACAACGGATCGTCGGCGAAACCAAGGCATGGCTGGAGCATCATGCCGATCAGGACGAAGCATTCCAGAACTACCTGAAACATTGGGGAGACTGGATTGCCCCAGAAGACTAGCGATCGCCTCGTTCGAGATATCTGCAATAAGCCCGCATGAAAGGCCTGATGATCGTCGGCACCGACACCGGTGTCGGAAAGACCACTCTGTGCGAACTGCTCCTCACCGACGCCGTTTCGCGCGGTGAGTCTGTCGGTATCTACAAGCCCGTCTGCACCGGCAGCGAACTCGACAATGCTGGTAACGCAATCTGGAATGATATCGAGCGGCTGCATGCGGCCTCGGGAGGTACTTTCGACCGTGATTGCATTTGCCCGCAGCGCTTTCACGCTCCTTTGGCTCCGCCCGTGGCGGCTAAATGCGAACGGAGAGACATCGATAGCGAACTGCTGGTCGATGGACTGGCGGCATGGCAGGGACGCGTGGAAACGTTGCTGATCGAAGGGGTCGGAGGACTCCTTTGCCCGGTCTCGGAAGAAATGACCGTGGCCGACTTGTCGCGAAACTTCAACGTCCCGATCATCGTCGTTTCGGCCAATCGTCTGGGGACAATCAATCACACACTGTTGACATTGGAGGTCGCCCGGCAACGTGGACTGGAGATCGCCGGCTGGGTGATGAACCACGTCGAATTGGGAGATGCGACGCTCTTGGCCTCAAATGTCACGGAGATTTGCAGGCGGACCGATACTCGGTTTCTGGGTGAGATCACGTTTCAGCAAACTCACCGGTTGCAGTTCGCGAATCACTCGACCAAAATGTTTGCAGGCTCCCCACCGGAGTTATTGAGAGACATTTGGAGTTTCGCCCGTCCAATCGGGAAGCGCTGAACTTATCCTGTTCGTTAACGTCATCACCAACATTCGCCAGATACATGCCGACTCCGTCGGATTCTACCCCCGATTTCAACTGGATCAGGCGCGAGCTGGGCGATTCCGCCGTGCTGCCGGCAGGCACCGACGAACCCGAGCTGCAACCCGAAGGCGAAGAGACGAACCCGACGCAGGAGACCGAGCAACCTGCCACCGATACGATTCATGGCGACTCGTTCACCAAGCAAAACAGCGGGAATTCGGGTGGTTCGGAGTCGGAGTCGCAAATTCAGGACATTGACGTCTCTGACGCCAACATTCTTGAAGACGATTCGCCTATCTCGGACGAGCAGACAACAGATTCAACGGACGTGATCCTGCGGGAACAATCCGTTGCCGAGGATTGCAATCAGGATGACTTCGCGGCAAATGCGGACGACTTCAGTGAGCAGGCTCAACCCGATGCCGCAACAGACTTACCGGCATTTGGCGAAAAGCCCACGGCGGTGGCAAACATTTCGCACGAGGTCGAGTCAGCGTCCGTAAGCCAAGCGGACAAGGCCGAAGTCGCAAGCCCAGCGGCCGGCCCGATCGTTGCCGAAGCTCCCGTCGAAGTTGATTCCGTGAAGGCGTTTGACCTGGAGACGCCGACACCTGCCGCCGACTTTCCGACGCCCTCCGTTCCCGTCGATCCATCGCACGCTCGCGACCTGCGCGCCGCGAGTTCTCGTGGAGTGACAGGCAAAATCCAACCGTCTGCCACCGACGGGAAACCGATTGGCAGAATTCTGCTGATCAGTTACGCCAGCGCCGTGACGATCTTTTGCGTGTTCCTGCTGATGCAGCTCATGCGTGAATTTCGGCCGCATCAGTTGGAAAGCCTGCCCGACGTACCTCCGCTAAACGAGGGTCAATCACAGTTTTATCCCGCCGATGCCGTCCTCCCCGACGGGCATGTCCTGCAGTTGGGTGGCGCGCGGAGGTTTGGTGACATACTCGTCGAACCGCTGCGAGTCACGTACGGCCCGCTGCAGTATGAACACTGGACGGGCGAGGCGTCGCGTGTTCGCCCCGCGTCGGAAGAGTCGGTCGCAAAGCTCTGGCTGCGACTGACGAACGAGTCTCTAGAAACGAGTATCGCGCCGCTCGATGCGAGACTCGTGCTGAACTCCCGCTACCGATCGGGCGAAATGCTGACGAACAGTTTTCTACGCCCCGCTAGTAGCACTACGAAATTGGAACTGATGCATTCCCTTCCAGCCGCCAGCGAATGGGAGTTGCAGGGACAGGACATGGGATTGGTTCTTGGACCTGGCGAGTCGTTCGAGACCTATGTGGCCACTGATTTTGAGCATCTCTCAGACGTTGTTGGGATCGTCGGCAGCGACAACCGCGACCTCGTCTGGCGGCTGCACCTCCGCAAAGGCTACGGTCCCGCCGGCCAGGGCGTAACCACGCTCGTCGAAGTCACATTCAACGGCAGTGAGATTCAACAGGAAGGTTGATTCGGGCCGATTGAACTCTTTTCGAGACGTGCGCCCCTCACAAGATGCGCTTCGGAGGGATGAGCGCGTTGGCCGTCAGGATGCCACCGACGAGTGAGATGGCGATCATGATCATCAGAAACGCCAGATCGATTCCCTGAATCGTTTCGCGATCGATCAATGCCGTCATTGACCGATATCCAAGTGACCCTGGAACGAGAACGATGATGCCCGGCGTGAGTGCCACCAGTGCCGGCCTGTCGCGCAGTCTGGCGTAGAGATTGCTGCCGCAGCCGACGACCAGCGCGCCTGCGAAGGCACCCATCTCCATGCCGGATGTCAGGCTCACAAAATGGCTCGCGGCATATCCCGCGACCGAAACCGCCACGATGATGGGCCACTGCGGCCAGCGAGCACGGAAGACGATGGCGAACATAATGGGCGCGATCACGACGGCCAGCCACAGGCACCACTCCGGCGGTGGCGGAACAGGCACCGCGGGAAGCGTTCTCCAGCTTCCCGCAATACGCCACCCGATGGCGACACCGATGATCAACGTCAAGAGTGTCGCCGAAGCCCCGGCCAGGCGCGCGACGCCCGCCGACAGATGTCCGACGGCGAGTTCAGTCAGTCCCACGGTCAATGGAAGGCCGGGGAGCAGGACGATCAACGAAGCCAGTGTGACGAGGCGGTCATCCAGGGGATGAATCCAACGCGCGATCGCCAATGCGCCGACTGCGGCAGCGAAACCTGCCAAAGGCTCGAGAAATCCGCGCTCCCATTGTCGGCGTGAATGAACGACCTCCAACACGGTGACCACGAGTCCGATGACGGCAGCGGAAAGAATCTCGATGGGGCCGCCGCGAAAGAAGACTGCAACGGCACCACACGAAACGGCACAGGAGCAGGCTGTCACAAGTGGTGAGTACGGAGCCGGGGCTGTGGCGATGGCGTTCATCTGCTCACGTGCCTCTGCCACGGAGATGCGGCGGTCTTCGAGGTCTCCGAGCACCGCGTCGAAGCGAATGAGTTTATCGACATTGATTGGGCCGGAATCGACTCGCCGCATGTAGGTCGATTCGCCCTGCTCACCCTGCAGCGAGACTACCAGCGCCGTGGGCGTATAGAGAAAGACCCCCTCAATGCCGAGCGAACGGGAGACTTTGGTCATCACCCGCTCCAAGCGATGGGAGGGTGTTCCATGACGATGCAGCAAGACAGCTGCATCAATCAGGAATTCATGAAGGGCTTCGCACATCGAGGCAAAACTGAACGTCGTCGCCTGCCATCGGCGGACCGGGTGAATTCGAAGTGCGAAATCGGATATTCGTGCTACTTGGGCTTCACAAATGTGCCAATCCGCTCGCCTGCAATTGCCCGCTGGATGTTCCCTTCTCGCAAGTAGTTGAACACGACAATCGGAATCCCGTGTTCTTTGCAGTGGTGAATCGCCTGGGCATCCATCACCTGCAATCCCTGTTGCAACACGTCGTCGACGGTGATTTCCGAGTAGCGCACGGCATGTGGATTCTTCTCAGGGTCTTCTGAGTAGATGCCGTCGACGCGAGTCGCCTTGAGCAGGATCTGGGCTTCAATCTCCCGGGCGCGAAGTGCGGCGGCTGTGTCGGTCGTGACAAACGGGCTGCCTGTACCAGCTGCCAGAATGACGACGCGGCCTTTCTCCAAGTGCCTCACGCATCGTCGTCGAATGAATGGTTCCGCGACGCCTTCCATCCGAATGGCAGACTGGACGCGCGTGGGAACGCCGACGCTTTCGAGTGCGTCCTGCAAGGCGAGGGCGTTGATGACCGTGGCAAGCATTCCCATATAGTGAGCCGTCGATGCGTGGATCACTTCACTCACGGCTGCGAACTGCTTACCCCGCAGGATATTTCCACCGCCGACCACGATGGCTAGTTCCACACCCGACTCGGCGACCTGCTTGATCTGCCCGGAGATGCTGGCGATCTCCGTCATCGAAATGCCGCCTTCGCGGTTTCTGCAAAAGCTTTCTCCGCTCAACTTCAGCAAGACGCGGCGGTAAGCGGGTTTCAGGGGATCTGACGACATGTTCCACACTCCGAAGTTGTTTCTTATGAGTCGCCTCCCAGCGACCCTGACGGCAAGCCCGCGACGTTACCGATCACGGTGCCAATCGGCAAGTCGGCGTTCACTCGATTGTGTGAAAGGGGCAGGCGTCAGCAATGAGCTGGAGGGTCGCGCGACCTTCAGTCGTGGCTGCCGGTCAAAAGGAATCGCCGGCGAGCGACTTCCATCCCTTCGACCTTGAGCACGAATGAGTATTCCCCCGAGGCGATCCCCTCAGTCAGCGGGTAAATCAAGGAACTGCGGAGTAACTCCCGGGGTAGTATCTGCCCATTGCGCACAATGATCCGGTCGGCATGATCGTGAAGATCAACCTCGACCCACATGTCCTCGTGCGGCGGGTTGAAACAGCACTGCACGACGGCATGCTCACCCTGCTCGAAGGTACGTCGGCGGTCCGCCAACGTGCCTCCGACGGTCACTGTCCCGACTTCGAAGCTGAACAACTGGTCCGAGACGGCAATCTCGACCTCGGGGCCGAACAAATCATTAAGTCGATCATCCGATGCAGGTATCAAGGCATAGCGGCCCTCCGGGCGTCGTTCGCCGTACAAGTCCGAGTGATACTCCGCCATGACGCCAAGCAGCGTGAAAGCCGCCAGGATGACTCCAAACACGGGAGCGGCTCCCGCGACGTTCCACCACTGTGGTGGAATTGCGTCGCGCGTCGTCGACGCCTCGGGTGACTCCTTGACTTTCCAGCTCAGCTTCGATGCCAGGTTTCTCAACTTCAGACTGGCCCATGCAACGTCGTCGGTGTTCACGAACGACAGGTACAGGAAGCAATAGAGCATCGGGAAGACAATCAGCCCCAATGTGAACAGCGTCATCACATGGAAGAAGATGCCTATCGTCAGCATGATCTTGCGTGACAATCCTTGCCAACACATGAACAAGAAGAGGACCTCCCAGATGATCGTGACGTAAGCCATCACCTGCATGAGAGCCGGATAGAACGCCAGGTAATCCCCCAACGGGTTGCTCGAGTTGAGTTCCGTACGCATCCAGAACATCAACTGGTCGCCACTGAAATACGACGGCGTATGCATCTTCGTGGCCGCCGCGCCGAGATAGACGATGCCGATGAGCAACTGGATCAATCGTCGCGGCCAAGCCGGAGAGACCGGCGGAGCCAAACCGAAAGGCTCTCCGTCGCGACGGCGATTTAGCCAGGCGTCGACGGACCAGACGTCGCCGCAACGTGAGAGGCTCAACAGCAGCAGGACATGCGAAGTAATGACCGCATACTTCGTCATCGTGCCGACGGCGTCACAGAGCGTGAAGTATGTGAACAAAGCGCAACAGGCGACGGCTGACAGACGCGACATCCAGCCAACCATCAACGCGACAGAGAACACGATCAGCGCGGTGAACAGGGCCACGGCGACCGTCGCGGGAAAGATGGGAAACCAGCCCTCCCATCCCGGATAAGCAAAGGTCAGCGGCGTCGGAGCGCCGTCGAGCGAATAGAGTTCCCGAACCCAGACCCAACGTGGCAGCATTGTCGCCAGCACCACCAGTGGCAGCGAAGCGCGAATCAGCGCTAATCCGAATGGGGCCTCCTCATCAAAGAAGAAACGATTGACGCGATTCGCGATGCCAGACGATGAAATGGTCTTCGCCATTTGCTGTCCCTCCCGTTCCTTGAAACTGACTCTCTTCGCCTTGAACGCCCGCCTGTCGCCAAGTTGGATTCACTCGGGTACTGCCGTCGCACTAGCGGGCACGACGCCACCAAATCGCGATGACTGCGGGTCGACCGCAATAAACGGACGTCCGCGAGACATGGCACCTCGCAATCTCGGATTCGACGCCACGGCCTGATGGGCCAGATGGCTGCCGATGTCCAGATAGCGCTCCAGGCATACGCCGTCCGCATTGAACAACGCTCGACGCCGGAAATAGGTGACAGGCTCAAACGGCTCGTCGTAGAACTGTTGCCAAAGTTCTGGAGACAAGTTGTATTTCTTGGACCACGACTCCTCGATGACAAAGATCCGATCGATGGGTTCATGCTCGGTATGGTTGAGGATGTTCCGACCGATATTTCCGAGATGCATGGCATTCACGTCGTAGTTGCGGCGATCGATAGAGCCAAAGGGATGAAACGACCCCCAGGGAGGCTCCAATTCGTAAAGCTGTCCACTCTCCCCCTCGGCCACGATGTGCAGTCGGGTTTCGTAGGCCGACCAGCCGCAATACATGTCCCAGACAATGAAATACATGCCGGGATTGGCCGCAACGTTGTACACGAGCATATGGGCCGCCAACCCATAGCAAAGCACGCCCAGATAAAGCACAATAAAGGCGATCGTCACGTAGCGTTTCATGTCGGCATCCCTGCAGACAAAATGAGAAAGGCGTATCGTCCAGCACAATCAGCCGACGATCCGCGAAATTGGGCCGGGAATATCGATCAACTGGGAGAATTGGTCAAGATGAGTTGATCAACGACCTGACGACGTGGGATTCCCTGTCGCTCTTGTCCGAATGAATACGAGGGACCACGCAGGCCTGGTGGAATGGAGAATGACCATGCAGAGCATCGAACGTACTCATCTGACTCGACGCATGATACAGGGGATGATGTGGTTCATTCTCATCACCACAATGACGGGCAGTCTGGTCCGCGAGGTGCATGCCGGCCACGTGCGACTGAACAACGGCACAATCATTCCCGGGCGGCCCGTCGACATCCCAGGGCTTTCGGAGGCGACCGCCCGATCGAACAACACCGGTCCTGTTTCCCAAACGCCGATCTATCTGATCGACGACGGCATGCGGAGGTATTTCGTCTCACGCAGGCAGGTTCCCAGGAACGACCCGAACGCTGTGATCGTCGATGACGAGCTTTCTGGACTGGTCACCTATCGGCTTCCGCCCCCGATCCTCAGTAGCCAGACTCATACGCCGGCATCGGTCGGCGACTTTACTGCTATCAGCCAGTTTGACGTGTATGGCCGACGAATCGTCACACTCAGAACTTCTCGCGGAGATGAGGAGATCCTGCAGTCGATCGTCGAGATTCGGCCCGACTATGTGACCATCAAGTCGACGTCGCACGAATGGGAATACGCCGTGGCAACTCAGTCGATTCCGAGCCCGGTTCTCCGCGACGTCATCGGCCGGATAATCGACGAAAGCGATCCTGATGACCGGATGTTGATCGTCTACTTTTACATCCAGGCCGAGATGTACGCGGAAGCCCGTCGAGAACTCGATGCGATTTCCAATGAGTTCTCGGAACTGAGGCCCAGATCGCTCGATACATTAGATCTCTTGAATGAAGCCAACGCCGAACGGGGATTGAACGAAATCCAACGGCGCCGGCTCGCGGGGCAGCATCAACTCGCTTATTTCGTCGGCAGCCAGTATCCCGAGGATGGCGTGCCTCCGGATCTCTATCGCCAGGCGCGGGACATCGTCTCGGAGTACGACGAAGCGCTCGAGAACCGCGAACAGGTCATCATGTGGCTCGATCAGTTGCAGGCATTGGCGTCACCAGAGTACGCCGACCGCCTGCCGCCGATGCGGGACGCGATTCTGCAGGAACTCTATTTCGAGAACATCGGCCGTCTCGTCCCGTTTCTCAGGACCGCGGATGACGAAACGCTCCCAGCCGACGATCGACTGGCACTCGCGTATTCGGGTTGGTTGCTCGGGGCATCAAACGCCGACACCAGCATGCCGGCTGCTATCAGTCTTTGGGATGCGCGATTCCTGGCCCTGGAATACATTCGTCAAAACGACAATCCCATTCGCCGCGAGGCGATTCTGGAGAATCTCAAGTCTCTGGAGGACTTTGACCATGAGCGGCTGATTCAGATGATTCCGCAACTGCCGTTGGCGATCGAATCGCCGCCGATCCCTGCCGGGACGCCGACACCGATTTCCGTGACCGACCTACGCGGACAGCCGGTCGCGCAGTATACCGCGATGGTGCCGTCCGAATACTCGCCGCAGCACCAGTACCCGCTGCTGGTGGTGCTGCGATCGGAGGGGCGCTCGACGGAGCAGATGGTCGGTATCTGGGGAGGAACCGCTGAACAGCCAGGATATGCACAAAGGTTTGGTTACGTCGTGATCGCGCCGGAGTACGCTCCCCCCGAAGAAGGCTCGTATTCCTATGGACCGGCCGCTCATGCGGCAGTGATCGAATCGATTCAGGATGCCCGCAAGCGATTCCACATCGATTCGAATCGTGTGTTTCTCGTTGGGCACGGCATGGGAGGGACCGCGTGCTTCGACATCGGCATGTCGCATCCCGATATCTTCGCCGGGGTCGTTCCAATCAACGGATTCTGCGAAAAGATCTGCAGCCCTTATCGCGAGAACGCGCCTCACATGGCGTGGTATGTCGTGAACGGTCAACGCTACCTCGGCGGCCTGGAGCGCAATGCCGACATCATCAATGAGATGCTCCGCCGCGGACACGATCTGATTTATTGCGAATACAAAGAGCGTGGATTTGAATCTTACAGTGACGAGTTTCCGAGAATCTTTGAATGGATGGCTCGCTTTCGGCGGGATCCCTGGCAGAAAGAATTTGAATTGCGAATCGCCCGAAACACAGACAACAGCTTTTACTGGATGAGGGCCGGTGGATTCGCAGCCGACCGATTTCCCACGATCGACTGGGATGCCGCACGGCCTGCAATCTCCGCAAGTGACCTGTCCGCCCGAATCACGCCAGGCGGCGACTCGATATACATCGAACATCCCGGCCGGCAGACAACAATCTGGCTCGCGCCTGAATTGATCAACTTTGATGAGCGAATCGACGTGACAGTCAATCACTCAAGAGTCTTCAGGGGATTGCTGCAACCCAGTTTCGAGGCCACGCTCGAAGACCTGCGAGTTCGTGGCGACCGCGAAATGCTCTTTCATGTCCGCATCGACGCTCCCTAGCCGAAGCCCGGTTCCTCGATCCCGACGATGCCCCAGCACGCGGCGCGGCGGGGGGAAATTCGGGCCTTCGCTCACGTCGTCAACCCGTTGACGATGGTTCCAGGGCTGGTAGGATGATGAATATGGGAAATGTCCCATCAGGTTGAGTCAATATCGTTTTCGTTTAACCCACTCACCTTCCCTCGGCGGCAAGCCGCGATGTGCTGGTGGGAGTGTTTTTTTTCGGCCATTCCATTTGTCCCTCGTCACTCGGCGGGGCCGTCTACCGGGGTTCTTGCGGTCGCTGGAACTTCGGAAATGTTGCCACATGCCATCTCCGTCACTCGCTGAGCTCGCCGACCGCCTCACATCGATGCGCCTCGTCGACGCGCGCGATGCCAACGAGGTTCGTCGGCAGCTAGGCGACGACGTCGGGAGTGAAGAGTTTCTACAACGACTCCTTCAGCATCACCATTTGACCGAGTTTCAAGCCGGTCGAATTCGCAAAGGCGAATTCGACGGTCTGGTTCTTGGAGGAGTCAAGCTGCTCTATCGCAACGCCTCGGGCAGCTTCGCCCGCGTTTTCCGCGGTGCTTCGCTTAAGGATGGCAAGATCGTCGGACTGAAACTCTTGCGGGAACGCTGGGCCCACGATGTCGAGACGATCCGGCTGTTTCACCGTGAAGGAGACATCGGGCAGAAACTCAAGCATCCCAATATCGTGCCGATATTCAACGTCGCAAGTGAGGGGACGTTTCACTTTCTGACAATGGAGTTCGTGGAAGGCGGGAACCTTCGTGACTTCATCAAGATTCGCGGCAAGCTTGAGCCGGGCGAGGCACTCCAGTACGTGCTCGACATGGCTCGTGGTCTTGAATACGCGTTGCGAATGGGATACACGCATCGCGATCTTAAGGCGACCAACGTTTTGATGAGCAGCCTCGGCGTCGCCAAATTGATCGATTTCGGTCTGGCGGCCGACGAGTCGGTCTTGAACCGCATCGGCGGCGACGAGATGCAGCAGGCACTCGAATATGTGACGCTCGAAAAGGGTTCTGGAGCGCCCCGCAACGACCCTCGGTCCGACCTCTTTTTCCTCGGCACAATTCTGTACGAGATGCTGAGTGGCGAATCGCCCTATCCACGAACTCGCGACCGCGACGAACGCAAACGGTTCGGGAGATACCGGGACATTCGCTCCATCTCCACCGTCGTCCCGACCACTCCTCGTGTCGTCGCGGAAATCGTCGATCGCCTGCTCGTTGTCGAGCCGATGCAGCGTTATCAGTCTCCCGGTGACCTGATACGGGCCGTCGAAAACACGTTGCGACAGTTGGGAGTTGATCCGGTCCGGCCCACTGAGGCGGTTCATGCAAAGCCGTCCGACGCCAATGGACAGCCGACACTGCTTTGCCTGGAGTCGCGCGCAAAGAACATGGATGCCTTTCGGCAGTACTTCACCAAGCATGGTTATCGCGTATTGATCTTCAGCGATGTCGACCGAGTCATGTCACGCTTGAAAACCCAGCCTCCCGATTGCCTGTTGATCATGGGAGATGCCTATGAAGACCAAGTGCTTGATATCGTACAGCACGCCACGCACGTCGGCCGCCATACGCGACTGGCTGTGGTAGCGGTTCTGTCAAAGGAGTACCCGGCAGACTCGGTGAGCCAACTGCCCGCGAGTCCACAAACTTGCATCCTCCAGCAACCGGTCAGGTTGCGGGACGTTCGCGAAGAAATCGCCAAGCGCATCAACAAAGCGAACTAACGGTCTCGCTGTCGAGGTTTGGAAACTCTCATGGATGCTTCGCTGTGAACCGTCCCCCCGACACGTCGACGGCAGGATCGAATGAGGAATGGCAGCCAACAGCCACTCTCGACGTGCTGCGGCAAAGATCGAAACTCCTCCAGCAACTACGAGCGCATTTTCTGACGCACGGCTACTGGGAAGTCGAAACGCCGTTGATGTCGCGCGATGTCTGCATCGATGTTTCGATTGATCCCTATTTAGTCGAGGGTAAGAAGTATCTTCAAACGTCGCCCGAGTTCGCGATGAAGCGGCTGCTTTGCGCCGGAGCCGACGCGATCTTTGAAGTCACGCGATCGTTTCGCGCGGGTGAATCGGGTCGCCTGCACAATCCCGAGTTCACGATTGTCGAATGGTATCGCGCGGGTTCGACAATGCGCGATCAAATGGCGTTTGTGCAATCGCTCGTTCTCGAACTTGCAAATTCGAGGCCAGGATTCGGTGACGGAGAATCACAATCGCTTCCGAGTCCGTTGAAGTTTGAGGCCATCAGCTACGACGATGCGTTTCAACGCTTTGTTGGGATTTCAGGACTCAACGCGACCGACAACGAACTGCAATCGCGGGCCAAAAAACTGAGGATTTCCATCCCGGACTCTCTCCCCTCAGGCAACCGCGACGGCTGGTTGAATCTCCTGCTCGCCGAAGTCGTCGAGCCTGGCCTGACATCACTCGGTGGCGTCTTTCTGTACGACTACCCGGCGTCTCAATCGGCGATCGCCCGCATCTGTCCTGACAATCCGTTGGTGGCTGAGCGTTTCGAGCTCTATCTGGACGGCATCGAAATCTGTAATGGGTATCAAGAATTGACCAACGCCGAGGAACTTCTTAGCCGCATGGAATCGCGTAATCACCAGCGGATGACGGAAGGCAAGCCATCGCTCCCCGTGAAGGGCCGATTGTCGGACGCCATGCAGGAGGGTGATCTGCCGACATGTTCAGGCGTCGCACTGGGTTTCGACCGTTTGGTGATGTGGCTCTTGGGGAAACAGTCGATCTCCGATGTGATGTCATTTTCAATCGATCGAGCCTAAGCTGTGCGTGAGACTTTACCCGCGTGGCGAAACCTGCGAAATGTGCCTCTGCGGGGGAACGACGCGACACGCCGGGCCGTGTTTGAAACAGATAAAAGGTTGCCGACATGATTCTCACTGGAGACGAGATTCGAACTCGCCTGGGGCGGGATATCGTGATCGATCCCTACGAAGAGTCGCAACTCAATCCCAACAGCTACAATTTGCGGCTGCATCATGAATTGATCGTGTACGAAGAGATCGTGCTCGACTTTCGTCGGCCTAACCGTCACCGCCGGATCACCATTCCGCCAGAAGGACTGGTGCTCAATCCCAATCAGTTGTACCTCGGCAGGACCGTCGAGCGCACGGAGACTCACAATCTGGTGCCGATGCTCGAAGGTCGTTCCAGCATCGGTCGTCTGGGGTTGTTCGTTCACGTGACGGCCGGCTTCGGGGATGTCGGATTCTGCGGATACTGGACGCTCGAAATGTTCGCGGTGCAGCCGATACGCATTTACTCCGGCGTCGAAATCTGTCAGGTCTTCTATCACTCGATCGAAGGCAAGGTGAATGAATACTGCAGCTCGAAGTACCAGAACAACACCGACATTCAACCGAGCTTGATCTATACCGAGTTCGACGACCGTCCCGACCGCCAACGGCGGCTGGAATTCGACAGCTAGGCTCCTAAGCACTGAAGAAAGGCATTCCACTCGAGATGACTGCAGAGACTCCAAGTAACAATCAACTCACACAACTCGTTGAAGGCGTTCGCGATCCTGAGTTCGGTCGCACATTACGTGATCTGCAAGCCGTTGAAGGCGTCACGTCGGAAGGTTCACGTGTTCGCGTGAAACTTGTGATGCCGTGTCCGGGCTATCCCAGTCGCGACCGGCTCGTCGAGGAGACGACCCGCGCGGTTCGATCAGCCATTGCCGATGCCCACGTTGATGTCGAAGTCGGCATGCACATTCGCGGCAAAGGGACCGGAGGCTCGGTCGGTCTGACGGTCAAGAACGTCATCGCGGTCGGCAGTGGCAAGGGGGGCGTCGGCAAGTCGACGATCGCAGCGTCGATCGCGCTGGGACTCAAGCATTTCGGTGCAAAGGTCGGATTGCTCGATGCCGACGTCTATGGACCGAGCATTCCCCATCTTCTCGGAGCCTCGGGACAACCGGAGATTCGCAAGATTCAGCAGGGAGACCAGGTCTACGAACGGTTGATTCCCATCGAAATTGACGACCTGAAACTGATGTCGATCGGCTTCATGGTCAAGGAAGACCAGGCAGTCATCTGGCGTGGGCCGATGCTGCACAAGGCTCTTACACAGTTTCTACGGCAGACGGAATGGGGAGATCTCGACTATCTGGTAATCGACATGCCCCCGGGCACGGGTGATGTTGCATTGACGCTGTCGCAGATGATGTCCATCTCCGGTGCCGTCGTCGTCTGCACTCCGCAGAAGGTGGCGCTCCTGGATGCGGTGAAGGCCATCACCATGATGCGAACCGTGAACATCCCTATTGTCGGACTCGTCGAAAACATGAGCGGTGAACTCTTCGGCCAAGGGGAGCGCGCGCCAAGGCGGCGGAACTCGGCATCCCCTGCCTGGGAGAAGTACCTTCGCACCCGATCATCCGTGAATTGGGTGATGAAGGTAAAATGGCGAGCCTCTTCAGCAGCGACAACCCCGCCAAGGAAGCGTTACTCAACGTCTGCAGTCAAACCGCGTTGCAGATCGCTCGGCAACTGCTCGAAGCCCCGAAGGGGCCGACACTCGAAATCCTGTGAGTGGCCCTTCAGGAGATCCCTTCTGCCGGAAGGGATCTGTTTGAGGCGGTCCTTGCGGTTTGAGGCGGTTGAGCTTCCGCTCGGCAAGCGGGATCTACAGATATTCAATCCGCTTTAAGCGATCTCAGTAGAAACCTGACCCTGAGGAACCGCCAGCTCCACCAGGATCGGGAATCCATTCATCGGCGCCGGCGCGGATGAGCGATTCCACAAGTGGTGTGTGTCCACCTCGACGAGCAAAATGCAATGCCGTCCCATAATCTGAGATCGCGTCGATGTCGGCTCCCTCGGTTATTAAGAATTCCAGGAGGCGGAGGTTTCCAAATTCCGCGGCCCTATGCAGGGCCGACTGATGACTTGCATCCTGGCCGTTGACATCCGCGCCATGTTCAATCAGCAGTTCGACGATTGCCACACACCTGGGGTCGTGGTAGTTGAGATAGGCGGAGACCAGAACAGGAACACCAGCCATGCCTCCCAGATTCGGATCAGCACCGTTTTCGAGCAAGAGCCTTACGCTCTCGCGGTTGTTGAGCATAATGGCCAGCGAGAGCGGAGTTTCCCCAGTGGCAGGATCCACTGCATTGGGATCGGCACCCGCTCGAATCAAAGGAACGATGTCTCCCGGGTTCATCAAGACCGCTGTTTGCAGGTCCGGGGAATTGACCCATGCCCCACGAGCGAACATGGCGATCACAATGGCCGCACCGACGACCGCTACCGCGATCAATAACAGCAGCCACCAGAGTCCTTCGGAGGTAAGTCCCTTCGATGGAACATACGGTGCATCCAGATCGGGATCAGCAGGCCGGTTCATGGTGCCGCGCGATTAAATAGGTCGTTGGCTGACGCTGTTACAGCGTCGACTCATGCCCTCAACATACCGTGCCGAGATCGAAACACCAACGACTCACTTCTTCTTGGCGGACTTCTTCGTCTTGCGGGCCGCGCTGGTGGTCGACTTCTTCGGAGTTGCCTTCTTGGCGGCCTTGCGTCCTCGGCTCGACTTGCCCCCTCCCTTGGCGGCGCGTTCAGCGAGCCAGACGACGGCTTCTTCGAGCGTGACCGTCATCGGATCATGCTCTTTGGGGATCGTGGCGTTGATCTTCCCGTGTTTCACATACGGGCCGTAGCGACCTTCGTAGACCTCGACAGGCTCTTTGTCCTCGGGATGTTCGCCCAGTTCCTTGATTGGCACGGCCCCCTTGCGGTTGGCTTGCTTGAGCAGCTCAACCGCCCGGTCGAGTTCGATCGTCAGGACGTTATCTTCCTTCGTGAGGGACTTGTACGTCTTGCCATGCTGGACATAAGGACCGAAACGGCCGATACCGGCGTTGACGACCTTTTCATCCTCGGGATGATGCCCCAATCGACGCGGCAGCGAGAGCAATTCGCACGCGGTTTCGAGCGTCACCGAATCGGGATCCATGTCTTTCGGAATGGAGACCCGCTTGGGCTTGCCGTTGTCCTCGGTCGGCTCTCCCAACTGCAAATAAGGTCCGAACGGGCCGACCTTCACAAAGATCGGTACACCGTCTTCAGGATGGTCCCCCAATGACTGCGGCCCTTGCAGCTTGCGGCGAAACATCTCCTCCGCGAGTTCATTCGTAATCTCGTCGGGGTTGATTTCATTCGGCAGCGACGCGGTTTGCGTTTCGTCACCCGCCGTGCGTTCGAGATAGGGACCGAATTTTCCGACACGGACGGTCGAATTGAGTCCATCAATCTGTAACGTGCAGGCGGCACGCGGATCGATTGATCCTTCCTTGTCCTTCACCTGTTGATCGAGTCCTTCCTTGCCGGAATAGAACTTTTTGAGGTACGCACTGCGGTCCCCTGTACCGTTCGAGATGTCGTCGAGCCATTGCTCCATCTCGGCGGTGAATTGCAGGTTGACCAGGCCGGGAAAGAAGTCTTCCAGCAGCCGCGTGACCGCCATCGCCGTAAACGTCGGAACGAGTTGCTTACTGACCTCGTTCGCATAACTGCGATTGATGATCGTCTGGATGATGCTGGCATACGTACTCGGCCGGCCGACTCCCTCGGCTTCGAGCTTGCGAACCAGTGACGCCTGGTTATATCGAGCAGGTGGTTTCGTTTCGTGACCGATCGGATCGACGTGTTCGCACTTCGGTGTATCCCCCTGGTGCATCGCGGGGAGTGGTGATTGCTGATCCTCCAATGCCGCCTCGGGATCGTCGGTTCCCTCAACATAGGCGCGGAAGTAACCGGCGAATTCGACCGTCCGTCCGGTGCTGCGGAACGTCGTGTCGTCGGCCTCCAGCGTCACGGTGGTGAATCGCAAGCGGGCATCGGCCATCTGGCAGGCCATCGTCCGCTTCCAGATCATGTCGTACAATTTTGCCTCTCTGCCGGAAAGACCGAGCTCATCGACCGTCTTCATTTCAGTCCCGGCCGGACGAATTGCTTCGTGGGCCTCTTGAGCGTTTTTGGCGTTCGAGGTGTACTGCCTCGGTTGCGGCGACAGATAGCTACTGCCGTAATTGTCTTCGATTCGCGTCCTCGCCGCTTGCAGCGCTTCGCTCGACAACGCCGTGCTGTCGGTTCGCATGTAAGTGATGTAGCCCTCTTCATACAGCCGCTGCGCGACGGCCATCGCATCGCGACCACCCAGGCCCAGTTTGCGATGTGCCTCCTGTTGCAACGTACTCGTGGTGAAGGGAGCCGGCGGTCGGCGGGACTGTGTCTTCTCTTCGATGTTGCCCACCCTCCAGGGGACATCCTTCAAGCGAGTGACCAGATCCTTGGCGAGATTCTCATCCAGCAGGAGCACATCGAGACCGGCCTTGATCTTCCCGGTGTTCTCATCGAAGTCCTTGCCGCTGGCGACTCGCTTGCCGCCGACAGTCACGAGTTGAGCTTTGAATTCCTCTCCAGATCCCGTTTTTATATCTGCTTCGAGATCCCAATACGTACCACTCTTGAAGGCCATCCGTTCAAGTTCCCGCTGCACCAGTATTCGAACGGCCACACTCTGAACGCGACCAGCCGAAAGCCCCCGTTTGATCTTCTTCCACAGCAGCGGACTCAACGTGTATCCATAAAGGCGGTCGAGCACTCGGCGGGTTTCCTGGGCCTTCACCAAGTTCATGTCGAGTTGACGCCGTTGCTGCATGGCGTCCTGAATCGCCTTCTTCGTCACTTCCGAAAAGACGATTCGAGTGACCGGAACCTTCGGTTTGAGCAACTCCAGCAAATGCCAGCCGATGCTTTCCCCTTCGCGGTCTTCGTCGGTCGCGAGGACGAGTTCGTCGGCATCCTTCAGGGCCTTTTTGAGGTCGGCCACCACCTTCTTCTTCTGATCGGGCACGACGTACAGCGGTTCGAAGTCGGAATCGACATTCACCCCCAGATTGCTCCAGCTCTCCTTCTTGAACTCTTCGGGAACATCTTTGGCCCCGTCGGGGAGGTCGCGAACGTGCCCCACACAGGCCCGGACATCGAAATTCGACCCCAGATACCCGCCGATTTTCTTGGCCTTGGTCGCCGATTCGACGATGACTAGCTTCTTATTTCCCTTGGCCACTCGGTGGTCCTTTTCGCTGTGAAATGCTGCCCTGCGGCCTCGTTCTTGAGTCCGCGAATTGTGAAGACAAGGACAAATGTCCCGATGCCAATGCCCTGTTTCGGTTGACTGCCAATGGCTCTCAACGGCGGGCTAAGTTATGCGGGCCGGACAAGAATTCGCAAGTCCGCACGGCTTTGATAGACCTGCGGTGAATCGCAACACATTGTGATTTCACTGTTTAAGCGCTGTGTTCGTGAGCCGTCCAGCGTCATATGCCGGCTTCCTGAATGGACCTTGGTCCGTAGAATTGCAACCAGTTCGGCCCATTTATTTACCGATGCAGAACCGACTGAAGATGCGATCGAGGATGTCGTCGGTGTATATCTGACCAGTGATGATGCCCAGGTTTTCCAGCGCGGCGCGGACTTCCAGAGAGATCAAAGTGTCGTCGGCTCCCCCGAGAGCGAGGCTGAGAGCGTCCGAAAGCGACCGGGCCGCCGACGCGAGGCAATCTCGACACCTCGCTCCCGTCGATGCCAGCATCTCTCGACCACCTGCTGACGAATCGCGGAGTTGGCCGACGATCCACGAGCGCAGCCCTTCGACGCTCTCCGGGCTGAGGATGGAGACCATCGGCTGTTCTTCATTTGAACTCGTGGGACCGGCTAGATCGCACTTAGTCCAGATGCGAAACACGTCTAGGGTCGTCGCTGCTTCTCGACTCAACAAATGGTCGTCGAGCTCGGCCTCCTGTTCGGTCTGGTTGCAAGCCGAACACCAAATGACGAGATGGCTCCGTTGCCACTGCTCGTCTCGAGCCGTCATCCCCTGTGCGAGAGGGCCGATGGCGTCGGCTTCCCAACCGGCCGTGTCGATCAGTTCGATGGGGAGCCCATTCCATTCGACGTTGGCCGTCAGGTAGTCGCGAGTCGTACCAGCGATCGTCGAAACCAATGCCCTGTCGCTCCCTAGAAACTCGTTGAACAACGAACTCTTTCCCGCATTCGGCAGCCCCGCCAGCATCACCCGTCGGCGAGTCGTCGTCTGCAATCGAGCATCGGCTTGCGCTCTCAGACGTTCAACCAGAGCCAGACTGGACTGCAACCTGTTTGCCATCGCGTTGCGATCGACGAATTCGATGTCTTCTTCCACAAAGTCGAGACTCGCCTCCAGGTCTGCCAAGTCGATTAACAGTTGCTCGCGTACGACTGAGAGTTGACTCGACAGCCCGCCTGCGAGCTGCCCCAGAGCCACTTCCAGTAACTTCTGATCGTCGGCATCAATCACACCCAGCACCGCCTCGGCCTGAACAAGATCGATACGACGATTGAGGAACGCTCTCAATGTGAACTCACCCGACTCTGCCGGGATTGCACCGTTGTCGAACAGACGACTCAGCACCGCCTCGATGAGTGGCGGAGAACCGATCATGTGAATCTCCGCCATCGGCTCACCGGTATAGCTCCGCCCATTCGGCCAGAGCAGCACGGCCAGAGGGAGTCGCAGCGAGTGGAAATCATCGACCAGAAACGTTCCCACCTGTCGCGTTGCCCGAGTAGCAGCAATGAATGACGTCTCATCATCAAGCGATATTGTGGACTGCACGATACGCACGACATCGACGCCGCTGATGCGAATGATCCCCCGCATCCCCGGACCGGGAGCCGATGCAACGGCGGCGATCGTCCTGTCGAGGCGGTCGAGCATGAGTCAGTCGATCAGAGTGCCGAAGAATTCTCGCAACAGTGATTCAGGGAAAGCCCAAGCAGAAAACTCTCGACTCTGCAGGAGTTGTTTCGTTTGGAAAGCCTCACGAAGGGTGTTGAGGCGACGCTTCTCGTCGTCGATGCGATCTGCCAGACGCGATGACAAGTCCTGGTTGATCTCGCACAGTCGAACCCAGCGCTGGTGATTCTCTGAACGCAATGCACTGCGGTCGCCACGCGTCAGGGTGAGCGACCTTCTCCTATCCTCTTCATCAACCAACTTCGTTTTCTCGCTGATTAAGTCAACTGAAGCATCCATCAGATGCCGTTCGGGCTGATGCTCGAGTTCCCGCAGCAGACGCTGCTGGCGGCCAATATCGTCGGTAGAGACGTCTGGCACATCTCGAATCGGCAAACGCAGTGTTCCCGTCAAGACGAGGAATTGAGGGGGATCAATACCATAAAACTCCCTGATCAGACGGTCGGTCATCTGATCGTAAACAGCTCCACCGATTCCGTGAATGAACAGGTCGGCCAGCCAGACTCGGCAAAAGAGTGTCGTCGTCAAAGCGCGCGGAGCGATCCGTTGTCCCTCTGTAATGAACTGTTCATAGAACAGATCATAGTCGGCGTCACTTGCATGCGTTGGAAACTCTGCGAGCCGATGGCCTGCGTCAAAGAGTTCGATCGAGTCCTTGCCGCAGATAGCGAACAACGGATGCCGATGCATCTCACCGGCCGACCAACTCCAGAAAGGGAGTTCGATTCTCTCACCCTCCCGAAACAGCATTGGCACGGGATGCGACTGGCTGCGCAGACGATGTGTCTGACGATACTCGACGACGGCGCGATTATGGATGTCGAGAAACTGGTCAGCTCTTCGCACCATGTCCAGAAAAAAGCGACTGAATACGATCGTGTCGACGAGGTGGCTCAAATAGACTTCGAGATTCCCAAGTCCCCAGCGCAATTCCTGGCTATAGCGCATCCTGGTGAACGAGTAGCCGAGAGTCTCATTTGGGCCGATTGGTGCTGCATCGGGCCAGTTCGACTGCATCAAGGGAGTGATCCCCCATTGCGATTGCATGTGTCGTGACACATGAGAGCCGAATGACTCGAAGGCACTTGCATCGGCGATACGAGATTCCACGTAGGGGGCGGCTGGAGATGTAGAGTCGTATTCGAACCGTACGAGCCGAGCACCTTCGCCATCGCGCTCGGGGAGGCGAATGCCGCGATCGCCCAGCATGTCGGTGTCGACAACGAGGTTGATCGATTGACCTCCCACCATGTGGGCAATACGGTCTGCTGCAAAGTTCTTGGCCCAGACTCCTGGGTGAACGAGCGATGGCTGATGGCCGGTCATGATGATCGGCGCATCGGGGCCCGGACCTGTCGACGGCAAATGCACTGTCCTGATGGCAGACGTCGAATCCAATGCCAGATCCAGTAGTTCCTCGCGGGCTTCGCGTTGCAGTTCGGCGAGCGAGAGGTCCAATCCGGCGAACGACTGATTCCTCGCATCTGCATGAGTTCGATGTGCCGCATCACAGGCCGACTGTAGAGCGCGAGTGACCTTGGCCGGTTGTTCTCGATCCAAGGGAATCTCACCTGGCAATGTTTCGTCTGACTGCGCAATCAGCCAGGAACCGTCTCCCGCTGGGGCTCGATACCGTCGGCGGCCGCGAGTGGCAGACATGATGATTGAGGCCGTTCGACTTACTGACCCTGCGGCGGGACAAACGTGTGGTCGACCGATTGCGAGCCACTCCCCTGATGCCGAATCGTCACTACGGTCCATGCGACTCGACCCAAGAGTGCGGAGGGGCGGTCGACATAGTCCTCCAGCAGTTCCGAGGCATGCCCTCCCTGCAGGTCATTGGCCATGTGTTGAGAGAGAATGAGCACATGAAAACGTGTGGGGGAGGGAAGGGACGCACTGTATTCACCCGAGTCGTCCACGGTGACGAACGCACCACCTATCGCAGCCAACGCAGCCTCCGCCACTCGTCGGTCGGCGGCGTTTGCTCCACTTCGAAAGGCCTCGGCGGGGAGCAGTGCGGTCCCCTCGCGATCAGCCGGAAGCACCAGCACTCGCGACCCCGCATCCGGTCGGCTCTGGCCGTCGTGGTCGACATAGTTCACGCGGCCCGTCAGTCCGACAGGGCCAACCGGTATGGCAGGTATATCGTCATCGGGGGATGCAGGAATCAACGATTCGCCGGCAGTCTCGCCGCTGCCTTTCTCATTCAAAGATTGCATCACGAATGCGCCAATGCCTCCTCCGATCAGAAGTGAAACAAGACTGGTGACCACCAAAGACGTTATCGATCGCTTGACGGGTCGATGAGCCGGAGCAGTCGCAACAGGTCGTGACTCGACATTTGGCGCAGATGTTCGGGCCGCTGAAGCAGACGTGCCTGTTCGCTGCGAAGGAATCGGCGCGGGAGCTTCGGCCAGTTGAGCCAAGGCAGCCAGCGACGGGGTCAGTGCATCGACTGCTGGGATGGATCGCGGAGCTTCGACGACGACCGGCGGATGGACCGTCGCGACCCTCCCGTTGGATGCTTCCGAAGGATCTGCCGCGGCCTCGAAGAGTGGTTCCTCTGTTTCAGCCTTCCGTCTTACGAAACTTTCTACTTCGGGTGCCGATGAAGCGAAGTCCTCCTCGCTGGCGTGCGGATCCGTCGACACTAGCGGGACGCTCGGTTCCGGCTCGGGTTTGGGGACCGGCATCTCTGCTTGTTCATCGGCGTACGTCTCGACATCGGCGACTTCGCCATCGGAGCCCGCGAGTTGAGCGAGTGAATCGAGTGCCTTCCGCAAACCGGTGTTGTTCAGATTGAGTTGCGGGGCGGGAACCTTCTCGACCCGCCCATCCAGTTGAGGGATTCGTATCGATCGTCCACACGAGGGACAATCGGCAAGCGATCCCGCTTTGGCACGCGAGACTCCCAAAAACTGGCGACAATGAGGACAGCGAAACTTGATCGGCATCCCCATGTTTTGGCCGGTCGAATCCTCGCTTGTCAAGCCGCCACGATGGAATGCCCTGCTTTAGTGTGTAAGAATGGTTCCCATCTCGGAAGACGCCTATAAACGCTGCGATGCCTGCCGTCAGAACTTGATCGCAACCCGGCCCAGCAATGAAGGGTCCGCGTCGAAATCGCCGATGCCGGATTTGTACTCGACTTGTCGGTTCACGACGATTCCCGTCTCGAACAACCAACTGAAGCTATCCTTACGCTTGTGTTCCATGCCGAACAGAATGCGAATGTCCCGATAGCTCAGCACATCGTCACCGGTCGGCCTGCTGACGGCCCAACTGCTGCCGCCGAGCTCACCCAACACATACATCCATTTCTCAATGCATGGGTCGTGGCCGTATTGCCAGGCGAACTTCGGACGAGGAAAGAGGATCTCAAACCTCAATCGGTCGTGCGGCTTGTAGATCAATCCACCAGCGGGAAGAAGAGTGATGTCCACTCGATCGAGATAGACCAACCCGCCTGCCAGTTGCCAGTCGGGCGCGAACTGGTAGAAGCCCATAGCCTGACCTGGCAATCGAAAGGCTTCGGAATTGATCGCATCGAAATCGGTAAAGAGCGATGGCTCGATGAAGAACTGAAACAGCCAATAGTCGCCGCGCGGAACCCAGAACTCAGCTCTCAACGAAATGCCGAAGAGGTTGTTGGGGATATCCATGCCATCGGGATCGCTGAGGAACGTCCAGTTGAATCGGGGCGTGAGAAAGACCCCGCTGTCGGGACGCATTTCAATCGGCATCGACAAGTCGGTGGCGGCGAGACCAAATCCGTCGTTGTCGGGCACAATGATCGTGTACTCACCACGGATCGAAGAGATGCGAGGTCCGTTACCGAACGGCTTCCAATCTCCTAAGGCTTGCGGAGGATGACGGTGCGGAGCAACCTCCGGTGGTTCATCTGCCTGATCGAGTTCGTACCACGGGTACTGCACCGGTGTCGCGTTCAAGAAGCCATCCGGAGAACTGCCGACACCGTTTGTCGATGTATCATCCGAATGCGGTCCAAGCGAGCGACCCAGTCCTCCCAGAGCGCGGCGACTGTTCTCGGCGGCCTGCTGGGCTTGTTCACCCTGCCAATAAGCGTCCGTTACACCATTGACTTGAGCCAGTCCAACTCTCGCCCCGGCGCATACTAAAAGCATTCCGAACATCGAATGAATGATTCGATTTCGGAGCGTATGCTTCGTTGCTACGCAACTGCCATTCGCAGGCATTGCCGAGTCCACCGAGCCGCCGGGTGTAAAGTCGGTGGACGGATGCCGCACACCGTGACGATCTAGTACCAGCGTCATTCCGGGATGGTCAATCTCGGTTCGTCCGATTGCTCCTCGATCGGCGAGAAATGCTGAGGTCGCTCCAGATCCGATGCCAGACGGGTGTCCATCCAGGGTGAGGCTCCCTCGTACGGGGCAGTCTGTGTGATGACCAGATCGGGCGGAGGCTCATCATCGATGACCTTCATCGACTTCCAATGACCGGTCCGATATCTGAGCCAGAATCCAACTCCCAGCACCGTGATGTAGACGGTGATCGGAATCCAGCAAACGACGACCGAGAAGCGATTCCACGCCAGAATCAACGTCGGCAACACCATGATGGGCCAACTCGTAAACATCGTAAACCACATCGAGAAGCGAGTGTCTCCGGCCCCTCGAATGGCCGATCCGAAGACCATCGCCATCGCGTCGAAGAAAGTGTAGACCGCCACGAAACGCAGCAGCACGATCGTTAACGATTCAACCTCGGCAAACTTCACCCCTTCTTCCATGGCCATCGAGGAGAATGGTGCGAGCATCAACTTGGGCAGCAGTACGTACAGGCCCGCGAAGATCAGCATGAATGTCCCGCTCAGTCGAATGGCATGCTTTGTCGTCTGCTCGGCCAGATCCGGGCGTCCTTCACCGATGCGTTGACCGACAAGAATAAGGATCGAAGTCACCAGACCCATCATTGGCACGAAGGCCAGTGAGTTCATCGTGAAGGCGAGGTTCGTTGCGGCCTGTTCGATCGTGCCCAGCCAGCCGATCATCACCACGTATAACGTGAAGGCCGCGACGTCGACGATGTACTGCATCCCTTGTGGGGCGCCGAAGCGAATCATGCGGCGTATCAGTACTAAGTCGAATCGGCATTCCTGCCGAATCGGATAGCCGGCTGCCGGCGCTCGACGGGCGATCAAGACTCCGTAGATCACGCACGCCAGCGCGTTCGCACCAACCGTGGCAATCGCCGCGCCTTGAATGCCCAACATGGGAAATGGCCCTTCGCCGAAGATCAGGAGGTAGTCGAAGATACCATTGGTGAGACTGGCGATGATGTTGACCGTCATCACGGTCCAAGTTTCACCGCGCCCACTGAAGTACGCCGTCAACGCCTGATTGAGCAACATGAAGATGCCGCCGTAACACAGGATCGAGAAGTACGACTTCTCCAGCAGTGTGACGTCGGGGTCGTGTCCCAGTCGGTCGATACCACTCGTGAACAAGGGAACCAGACTGGTGATCACGGCACCAAAGATGAGGGCCATCCAAACGCCTTGCCACAGCGAGGCCGCGACTCGATTCTTGCGGCCGACTCCTTCGTATTGCGCGATAAACGTGTTGGAATAGATGACGATGCCGAAAGGCAAAGCGAGGACAGTCCAGTTCAACAAGATGGCGGGAAGCGAAGCGGCCAACGCATTCGGATCCCACCACGTGAGGAACATGCGGTCCACGACATTCATCAGCGACTGCGAACCAGCGCTGATGATCAGTGGGATCGCCACGCGCAAGAGTTCCCGCATGCTTCCGGCGTCAGAAGCAGGAAGCCCGGCAGGCTCATCAGACATGACAGCCGCCAGCGACGTGGCTGCGTCACTGGGATGATCGACGGTGGGTGTCGCGGAGACATGATGGCTCGCGTCGACAGGAAGCGAATTCCCCTCCGGAGTCTGTGAATCATTCACGGAATTGATACTCCGAAGAAAATGGAAGCTTGCCGTGCATCATCAATCACTGATTCGTCCGCGAGTGACACTCGGCCAACGACGCATGTTCGCCGATTTTCGTGTTCAGTCGATGAAAGGCTGTTGAATTCGCGGTTGACGCTACGTTGAAACTGATATGCGGCCAACTTCAACACGGCTAACAATGGAGTTCGACATGCGACGACTAAAGACCAATTATCGACTTTGGACGCAAACGATTGCAATCGCCGCAATGGCGCTCGTGGCGATCCCTGGGATGGCCCGTGCTCAATGTGCTTCCGGAGGAGGCATGGGGGGAATGAGAGGTGGGGGCGGCGGAACCGGCAGCGCGACGGCGACTGGAGGGGCGGTGCAGTTTGGAGGCACCAACGCGCAGATGGCGTTTGCAATGCAGTTGATGCAGATGCAAGAGCAAGCTCAGATGCAGGAGAGGATGCGACAGCGGATGATGTCGGGCGGAAATGGTCAATGTATGGAATCACAGAGTTCGCAGGCATTTTCATCGAGTTTCAGGACGATGTCTCCGACAACTCAGACTCAGGCCGCCCCAACGAGGCCGTCTCGGCCGTTGACGGAAATCCAAAGGCGCCGAATCGAAAGAGAAGAAGCACGGCAGCTTGTGATTCAAGAGAGAATCGCCGAGCGAGAACAACAAACCGCCGAGCGAATCGCCGCCCATGAACAGCATCTCGCCCAGTTGCGGGCACACTACGAAGCTGACTGAATTGCATTCAATGCCTCATTCGCCTTCAACGATGGCTGGCGCGATGTAGGCGATCGTTGAGGGCGCGGCCCAGTCCTTGATCGGGATATATCTCGGCGAAGATCAACCGCATGCCGGCAGCGTCCAGTCTGCGGAGGGCCGCGAAGAAGTTCGCGGCGGCTTCGATCAGCGATCCGGTTGGCGAGAGGACTTCGGTCATTCCAAAGCCATCGAAGTCGGCAATGCTTCGAAAAGCCAGCGCACCAATGTCCTTCGCTCGTGATACGGAATCCCAATCGGCAATGATTTCGAGCGGTGTCGATGGAGCATAGTGCCGAGCCAGTCGACCGGGGGATGACTGTGCGAGTTTGTCGACATGTGCGATGTCGATTTCGACGCTGCCGATCTCCGACAGTTCTTCGATAGTCACACCACCAAGTCTAAGGACATGAATCGTTCCTTCCCGCACTTCGACAACGGTTGATTCAACGCCGACCTGGCAAGGACCGCCGTCGATGACGGCATCGATTTCATCGCCGAGTTGATCGAGAACGTGCTGAGCCGTCGTCGGGCTGATGGCTCCGAAGCGGTTCGCACTGGGTGCCGCGATCGGTCGCTCACTCAATCGGATCAACTCTTGAGCAACTGGATGGGCGGGCCAGCGCACGCCCACGTGTGCCAGACCCGCCGTCACAAGATCGGGAACATGCGAGGTCTTCGGCATGACCAGGGTCAGCGGTCCCGGCCAAAATCGTTGCATGATTCCGCGTTCCGTCGCACCCGTTTCGATCACAACTCGGTCGAGCATTTCCAAGTCGCAGATGTGAACGATCAACGGATCGAAACTGGGGCGTCCTTTAGCGTGAAACACTTTTGCGACGGCAGCTGCGTCTTCGGCATTCGCGCCCAGCCCGTAGACGGTTTCCGTGGGAAACGCGACGAGTCGACCTGACCCGAGGAGGTCGGCGGCCTGTGAGAGTTCGTCGGACTGAAGCAGTGTCGCCAACGTTTACGCCTCATTATCTGGCAGCGACAGCGATTGCTCCAGCTTTCGCAGCGCCCTCAGCCAGAGCATCTGCACTGCCGGACGTGAACGCCCCATGCGTTCGGCGACTTGATCGAACGGAAGCCTCTGCAGGTTTCGAAGAATGATCACCTCCTGATAATCCTCAGGAAGCTGACTGATGGCATCGGCCAGTTCGATCTCGGCTTCTTTCTGACTGACGATGGCACTCGGGGTTTCGATGTCAGCGGTCGGTTCAACCCGGAACGAAGCCGACAGTCCGCGAAATCCTGCATCGAGAGCTACTTCTTGACTGACCTGCCTTTTGTCAGTCCGGTAACGGCGAATGGCGTCCTGGGAGTTGTGGACCAGAATCCTGCGGAGCCAGGCCAGCCATTCGGCTTCGGTTCCTCCCTGAAAATCGGTGAAGCTGCGATGGGCTTCGAGCATCGTTTGCTGCACGATGTCGGAGGCATCAACTTTCGAGCGTAACCAACTCTCGATGTTGTTACGGGCCACGAGAGACACGTAGTTGCGACAGCGTTCAAACAACGCTTCACGGGCAACGTCGTCACCATCGCGGGCGGCGTTCAGCAAATGGACAACGGTGGACTGGCCCATCGTGTTCCTTGGTTTCTGGGCGAAATCTGTGTGAGTTTGCAGCTTACTGATACGCAAGGGCGGTTGCGAGGGGAACCATCGGCGTCGTCAAGTTGCGCGAGCGGTCCTGAGAGTTGAGAAATGAGAGACGAGGTCGTGACTCCTCGCCCCTCATTTCTCTTCTCAGCAACCGTTTGCAGTGGTTCCCACAGTTAGAAAACCGGTCGAAATCCCAATCGCACAACCGATCGAGTTGCGCATGCCGGTTGGGGTCGTCCCGGCCGTCGACATGTCCATCCCATCTCATTGTTGAACTCCTGCCATTTTGGAAGCGTCCAAGAGTCCAAGAGTACGAGTAGAGACACGCACTTCGTGATACTCTTGCGATACGCCGATACCCTTGGCATACTCTTGCCAGCCCGCGCGGACGAAGATCCGTCCGTGAACATGTTCCGTCTACCCTAAGGCGCGCGGTTGCGCCCGCTGCAGTTTCCAGCGGCGCAACAAATCTTCCCCCGCTCCCCCACTGAGAATCTTTGCAACACAATCGCCGCAGCATCGTGGGGGAGAGTGGGGTGCTTCATATTGCGCGGACAGTGGACTTACCCACAGAGCGTTCACCAAACGTGGGTAAGTCCAGTGCTCCCGTGGGTGCTTCGTTGTGAATCAGGATGATGCGCTACGACAGTGCGTGGTAATAGCCCCGCTCTTGCGGCCACCTACCTCGACCACTGGGCCAACCGGGTCAACTTGACCCATTGCCCGGACCAGGCATGGGACCGGCGGGGTGGCACCGTCCTTCTTACACCCGTGTGACACTGGCTTTGCCGGCAACCAACCTGGCGTCGGCTACATCACTGGGCAGGTCGGCAAACTTCCGCGGGTGCGGGTTGCGACGCATGATCCCAGGTCGCCGGCGTTTCGCCAATCATTACGGTGTCGCTGGCGGCAATCGTTCCCAGTTCCGGCATCACGCCGACAGCCGGACCGCTCGAGATCTGCTGATCGGAACAAATGTGATTGCGGGTCAGCACTCCGTAGATCACCAGGATTGAGAGCGAAATCGACGCCGATGTGATGAACATCGGAGTAAAGCCGGAGACGTCGATAATCCTTCCCAGTAACGGGGCCGACAGGATCGTTCCCAGATCGACGAAACCGAGAATCATCGTCGTCCCCGTGCCACGGTACTCCGCTGGAAACGCGCCGGCACCAATCGAAACGACACAAGGGAATAGGAGGGCGTGACCGATGCCGCAGGCGACCGCAGGGATCAACAGGTGCCATTCCGCTGTCACCCAGGGCAACATCAGGTGTCCCATCGCGTGTCCAAACAGACCGATCAGCAAGACGCGATGGCGGCCGATCTGTCGGCTCCAACCTCGGCTGATGATTCGCACAATAAACGCCGTGATGGCATAGCCCGTAAAGAACGTGCCGATGCCGGGCAAGCCGTGCTCGGTGGTGAAGCGCGTCAGAAAAACGGTCGTCACCGACAGGCCGGTTCCCATCATCAACGCGACCAGCACGACGCTGCCGGGCCAATACTTGAACAGCAATCGATGGGCTGCCGGCGTATGATGCGGTCGCTCGTATTCGTCTCCATGCGTGATGATCAGCACCAGCACGAGGTAACCGACCGCCAGTATCGACGCGGCTCCGAATAGAATCTGAAACAGCTCCCAATCGCGAGGCAGGACTCGAAAGACCACATCCGCCAGATTGGAACCGACGATCATTCCCACGAATCCGCTCGAGCCCAAAGCACCGATCACTTCGGTGCGGCGATTCTCGCTCACGAGCGATTGAACGTGTGAAATTGAGCAAGCGAAGCAGCATGCCACGCCCGTCGCGAAGACTGCTCGCGAGATGTAGAGCGTTGGGCCGATTTCGCCCACCAGGAGAAACATTGCCGAACCGAGCGCGCACACGGCTGAGCTGGCAATCCACGATCGTCGCACTCCAAAATGATCGATCGCCTGACCCAGAAAGAAGCGAATGAGAAGCGAACCACAGACCCCGACAGCCACCACGCGACCGGCGATCTCTTCGGAGCCGTTGAGAAACTTCACGAATTCGGCAAAGCGAAACAGCAATGCCGTGGCAGCCACCAGCATCACATTGGCGGCGTAACTGAGCCAGAATTCGGAGCTATAAACTTGACGCGACGTCATTGCGACGGATGGAGAGTAACGAACAGGCGATCATTCCTTGGAGCCGGGAGGCTGGATCGGCAGCAATCAAGCGCGAGTGGGGAGGGATGGTGGGCAGTAAGTACTGTCGGCGAGGATCACGACCATCGGAAGTCCGACGTCAAGATTTTATCGGTCTGTCTGAGGATGGAAAGGATGTTTCCCACGGCTGTCATCATCGTCCAACCCCGATTGATCTCAGGTTCACTTCCATCGCCCTTGGTAGACGCTTCAGCCCGAGCGTAATCACCATAACGCCGGCAACACGTCTAGTTTCCATGATGACCCTGTCAAATATAAAGGAACACCGATGCGTTGCTTGGCTCGGGAACCAATACACCCCCAACGGAGAGCCGACAACGTCAACCGTGCGATGGTTCGGCGTAAATCCTCATGTTTCCCGGCTGTTTGGCGGTCATTATGCCGTTCGTGCGATGAGACCGGCACGAACACGAAATCGACCAATCAACGATTGTTGACTCTTGAGAGCCGTGCTTGCTAACCTCGCGTTGTGGAGATCGCGTTTATCGGGCGTGCGGGCATTGAATCTCTTCCCAGTGCGGCAGGTGGCGTAGCGGACACGGAGGTCGATCTTCTGACGTTCGTATGCCCTCTCCCTCATTGAGAGTAGAGATATGTTTCGCCAAGCGATACTTCTCCTCTGCACGCTGATCCTGGCACTCCCTGCGGTCGCGTCTGCCGCGATCATGACCCCGCCCGGACTGCAGGCGGGCGACCAGTTCCGTCTCGCGTTTCTCACCGACGGAACAACGAATGCAACCGCGAACGACCTCGCGACATACGACAGTATCGTCGCCAACGAAGCGGCAAGTGCCGGGCTCGATACATACTTCTCGAATCCCGTGACGTGGCAGGCGATTGTCAGCACCGACGACGTGGGCGCCAAAGATCGACTGCCGAATTCGATCGTACCCATCTATCGTCTGGACGGCGTGCAACTTTCCGACGGCATGCTTTGGGGAGGGTCTTCGTCTCAATTGAATGATCCCCTGACTTTGACTCCGACGTTTCAGCGCATCGGAGTCCAGGTGTGGACTGGGACGGCAGCAAACGGTGACCCCTACACGGGGGAAGTAAGTGCCTACGTTGGGGAGCCCAATGTCAGGTACGGACTCTCCGGCGTGGTCTTCTCAGAATACTGGGTCGATTTTTCAAATGATCCAAATACCAACTTGAAACACTTGTACGCGTTCTCGAGCGTGCTCGAAGTTCCTGCCCAGGCCGTGCCCGAGCCGGCTGGCCTCACGCTGGCATTGAGCGCCACGCTGCTGATCGGTGCGCTCGGCCGACGACGACGAGCACGACAAGTGTCTCCACAGTCGGAGTGATTGAAGACACACTGTCCCGAATTGTCATTGCGAAGGGTCGGCATGACCTTATGTTGAAGAGCGTCGGAGTGACTCATCCGGACCGCGCTTCAGCGTAGGAGCACACTGGATCGCCGATCAATCAATGATGATCGCCTGCATTGCCAGAATGCCCGCTGGAGACGACACTTGCGACTGCGACGAGAAACGTCGTTCGTTCGTTTCCCCTTGATTTTCTCCGCGGATTGCATCTTCGGCTCTTAGCATGGACACCCCAGATCGGCATCAGCGATTGCTTGAGTTGTTGCGGGATTGCAACGATCCGCAACTGGCCGTGGCACGCTGGCAGGTTGAGGGACGCCAAACTTCGGAACTGGCTGAAGGCGTGATGCTCGACGACGACCGCAAGGAGCGTTGCGGCTTTCATGAAGTGATCTTCGCCCAGGGGAAGTCGGCGGCAGCACTGTTGAGTATTTTCAACAAGATGGCTGAGCAGGGCCGACCGGCATTCGCGACACGTGTGTCGACAGGACAGGCGGCAGTCATCCGTGGCGAGTTTCCGAAGGTCATCGACAATCCCGTGGCCCGCACACTTCGCATGCCGCCGGACTCGCTCGAAGCAGCAACTAACATGCCCGAACCTGTTGTCGGCTATGTGCCCGTCGTGGCGGCGGGGACGAGTGACCTGCCGGTGGCCGAGGAGGCGTTGGAGACATTGCGATGGATGAACTGTAACGCGCGGATCATTGCTGACGTCGGCGTGGCCGGCCCGCAACGGCTCATTCAATCACTCCCCGCGTTGAAGGCCGCCGATGCCATTGTTGTGGTTGCGGGGATGGAAGGCGCGCTTCCCTCGGTCGTCGGTGGCTGGGTCGACTGTCCAGTCTTTGCCGTACCGACGAGCGTCGGCTATGGAGCCAACTTCGGAGGCGTGTCGGCATTGCTCTCGATGCTGAACTGCTGTGCCCCCAACGTCGCGGTGGTCAACATCGATGCCGGCTTTAAAGCCGCGTACCTCGCGGGACTGATCGCCCACCGCATCGAACGCGCGGCGCGAGAATTATAAGCTGTCAGCTATCGAATCGGTGACTCATGGGAGAGGCGTTCATGAAATGCAAGACCGTCGCGATTGTTGTTGCATGGGCGTCGCTCGTCTCCGTGGACGCTGCCGTTCTCGTGGCCGACCCGTTGGTCGTCGAGTTGTGGCCGGGTGAGGCTCCGGAGGAACCAGGGACGATTGGCGAAGAGTACGTACGCATGTCACCGGAGTTGACACCCGATCAAGTTGAAGTGACCACCTCGACTCGCATGTTGTCCAACGTCACGCGGCCGATGATCGTCATCTACAGGCCGGATCCGGAGATTGATACCGGCACCTCGATGCTGATCTGTCCTGGTGGTGGGTACTGGAATCTCTATTGGGAGCTCGAAGGAGAGGAGGTGGCCACATGGCTGGCATCGCATGGCATTACGGGCATCATCCTCAAGTACCGCGTCCCGCGACGACCCGACGACACTGAAGGGGAACCGGCCCGCCGTCCATTGCAGGATGCTCAACGAGCCGTGAGTCTGGTGCGAAGCCGGGCGGAGGAATGGGGATTGAATCCGAATCGCATTGGAATGATCGGATTCTCAGCCGGCGGCCATCTGGTCATTTCGACAGCGACACGATTCAACGAACGGAGTTACGAGGCTGTCGACGATATCGACGAAGTGAGTTGTCGCCCCGATTTTGGAGTTGCCGCCTATTCCGGATACTTGAAGACCAAGGAAGGGAACGAACTCGCGCCGCATCTGAGCATTCCCGAGGGGACACCTCCGATCTTCCTGGTGCATGGCAGCAACGACCCGATCAGTCCGCCGCAACATAGCGTGGTGATGTATCTGGCTCTGCTGGAGGCCAACATCCCGGCGGAACTGCACATCTACGCCTCGACGACCCACGACTTCGGCATCCGCGATGTCGACCGCCCTTACGCCGACTGGACGAACGACTGTCTCCGCTGGCTGGAGGATCAGGAACTGTGGGATCGGCCCAGAGAGTAATAGACGCCGACATTCCAGGATTCAAATGTGGTTTAGAACCACAATTGCAGCAAGAAGTTGTGGATTTTTAGATTCTTCCAACAATTGTGTCCCGTACTTCGTATGTGATTGCACACGGATTCCCCGGCGAATTGTCGGGGGCTACGTGGATGTTGAAGCTTCAAACGCACATCAAACACTCAGGATTGGATCATGAAGCCACTTTGTCTTTGCTGCTGCCTGCTGCTCACATCATCCGTTCATGCGGATGACGAACTGACCCCCGCCGAGCAGATCGGCCTGGAGATTGGACGCGACACGACGGTCATTACCGGGCCGATCAACGAGTTTGGCTACCCGGACCATCTACGTTGGCTCGATGCCCAGATGGCCGAAGGAGTCGCCCCCGACGAGAACTTCTGGGTCGGCATGTGGCAGGCCTGCGGCAATATGGATCTGTCGTCGTCGGAGCACATTCACGAAGTCGAAGTCCGGCTGGGCATCTCAATCGGCCTCGAACGCAAACTCGTCGGACTCCATGACCTGTATGGCGACGATGAGGCACGACTTCAAGTGTTGTACGATCACCAGAATCAAGTCTCGCAGCGTCCCTGGACGCGCGATGAGTTTCCTGAAATCGCAGAATGGCTCGACAGCAATGCGGAAGTGTTGGCGCTCGTTCGAGAGGCCTGCGCGCGGCCCAAGGCTTACTCGCCTCTGATCTCCGGTGAAGGGGCATCCCCCTTGATCTCCGTTCTGTTGCCTCATGTGCAACAGACGCGAGAAGTCGCCCGGCTACTTTCTGCAAGGGCCATGCTCAAGTTGGGGGAAGGAGACTCGGCAGGAGCCTGGGAAGATCTGCTCACCTCCCATCGCCTGGCACATCACCTCGGCAAGGGCTGGACGATGATCGAACGCCTTGTCGGCGTTGCGATCCATGCCATCGCCCAGCAGCCAACGTGTCACTGGTTGTCGCAGTCCGATCTCTCGCCCGAAGATCTGTTGGCTCATTGGGAAGAACTGGCACCGGCCATTGAGCCGATCTCGTTTGCCGAGTGCGTCGATGTCGGAGAACGCTTCATGTTCATCGATACCGTGCTGGCGTTGCAGACGGGAGTTGTCAGTTCGCGAGAACTCTTCCCGATGTTCGAACCCTCGGCAGTGCTATCGGACGGCGGAAGCGCGGCTGAGGACGAAATGTCACGCATCCTGTCTCAACTGCATAGCGCACGCTTTCGCATCTACGACCTCGTCCTGTTTGGAGCCGACATTAACGAAACGCTCCGCTACGGCAACCGGATGTATGATGAGTTTCATCAGGCCATGTCGTCTCCCGTTCACCTCGAACGCATCGCAATGTTGACCGGCCGCAGTGCCGAGCAGGCCAGGAATGAATCGATCGCCAGCAGTCCCGAATCGTTGCTGGCGGAGTATTTCCTGGCATCCGATGAAGAGTTTGAGCAACTTCCCGCCCGCATGATGACGGGAATGCTCACTCCAGCCGTCCGAAGTTGCGAAGAAGCCCAGACTCGCATGGAAGGCAAGGTCGTATCGCTGCAGGCCGCATTCGCCGTGAAGATCGCGATGGCCACAACGGGCGAAATCCCCGAAAGCCTCGCTGCGGTTGCGTCTCTGGGAGATGCCGTGCCTGCCATCCCGCGCGACCCCTTCACCGGCGGCGAGCTCCACATGCATGAGGACTTCCGAGGCATCGTGATCTACAGCTTCGGCACCGACGGCGAAGACGACCTCGGCTTCACCTGGGGCGATCATCCCGACGGCGGAACGGACTACGATGACCAACGGGCGATCATCACGCTCGCGCCCTAAGTTTCGACATGCTGCATTGCGTCAAGGATACCGAAATGAAGACTCTCATCACTTGCTGTGTCCTCATTGCGACGATTGCTCACGCGGAGGACCGCGTGACACCTGCCGAGCGCATCGGAGTGGAGATCGGTCCTGACACGACGGTCATCAATGAGCCGCTCAATGAACACGGGTATCCCGACTACGTGCGATGGCTCGACGAGCAACTCGCCGCCGGGGTTTCACCCGAAGAGAACTTCTGGGCCGGGTTGTGGCAAGCGACCGGCAACATGTCGCGATACTCGCCAGAGCACATACAGGATCTCGAGTTCAAACTGGGTGTCTCTATTTCGTCCGAGACGCGTTTGCTGTGCCTGCCCGACTTCATGTTCCAGCGATACAGTGACACCGATCCCATGATCGAACAGCTTCTGGACCAGGAACAAGAGACTTGGGTTCGACCGTGGACCCGCGATGAGTTTCCCGAGCTGGCCGAATGGCTTGATGGCAATGCTGAGGAGCTCGCACTCATTCATGAAGCCGCCGCTCGGCCAAAAGCGTACTCCCCCTTGATCAGCGACCAGGATCCGATGTTGTTGAATGCGGTCCTGTTGCCGCATCTCTCCAACACTCGCGAAGTCGTGCGAGAGCTTGTATCGCGGGCGATGCTCCGGCTCGGCGAGGGCGATGCGGACGGCGCCTGGGACGACCTGCTGGCCTGTCACCGCATCGCCCGGCATTGCGGTCGAGATTGGACGATGATCGGCCGGCTCGTGGGAAATGCCAATCAACAGATGGCCCAAGCTCCCACTCTCATCTGGCTGTCGCAATCTGACTTAACATCTGGCGACCTTCAGCGATGTTGGGAAGAGTTGGAGCCGACGCTCGAACCCGCTTCGTTCGCGATCTGCGCCGACGTTGCGGAGCGGCTGTCATTTCTCGATTCGGTCCTGGCGCTGCGAACCGGCCGGGTCACGTCGCAAGAGATGTTGGGATTCGGTCGCGTCCAATTCGAGCCCGATGGCAGAGATCCTCTGGAGGCCGAGACGGCCCGCATCCTTCAGGAATTGAGCCGGGTGAGATACCGCGTCTACGACCTGGTGATGTTGGGAGCCGACATCAACGAAACGTTGCGCTACGGCAATCGCATGCACGATGAACTGCAGCGGATTTTGTCGTTGCCGACCCACGCGCAACGGGTGGCCGAGCTTTCTGATACAGACAGCGAACTCGCGAGAAACACATTCAGTGATGACAGTCCCGAAACAATTCTGGCGGAGTATTTTCTGTCGTCGGATGAGGACTTCGAGAACCTGCCGGCGCGGATGATGATGGGAAATCGTCGAGCCGCCTTTATGAACGTGGAGGAAGCTCAGACTCGCCACGAAACACGCGCACAACTCTTGGGAGCTGCGTTCGCGATCAAGATCGCGGCCGCCGAACTCGGCCAATTCCCTCAAGTCCCCGCTGCGTTTCTGGTGCAACTCGGCTTTGTCGATCCTTATACAGGCGATGGCCTCAAAGTCCGCGAAGACGCACGCAACCTGGTAATCTACAGCGTCGGCCGCGATGGCGAGGACGACTTGGGGCTCACCTACAGCGACAACGCCGACCGCGACCAAATTGACTACGATGACCTGCGGGCGATCTTGTTTCTGGCACCTTAGTCTCCTCTCCTCGAAAGGCATTGAGGCCTTGTGTTGGACACTTACAAACTGAAGGGTTCCATGCGAACTGCACTCAGCCGCAGGCGCCGGCTGATGGAAGATGACGCCCACCACTGCATCATTGAGTACGAAAGGTAAACGGACAATGCAGCGCCGTCTCATGTTTGCAATGAGCATTGTGGCGTCGTTCGTCGTCTGCCCCGTCGTCGCTCAACCTGACGATGCCGATCCTTCGCAGAATCACGATCGCATTCGTGAGCTTGCGGATCGGTATTGGGAGCATCGCCAGAGCTTCAATCCGTTGTCGTGCGTCTACACGGTTGAGTCACATGGCACAGCCTCTTCACTTGACCAGTTGATCGCGGGTGATGTTGATTTCGAATCTGCATCCGACGGAACTCTCAAGATCTCGGGAGACTACGTCCTGTGGATCTCCGAGAGCCGGCAGCCAGAACGCGTCGAAAGCGTCGATGAAGAGGCACATGTGATTGTGGTCTCAGGTGTCTCGATTCGTTACTTATCGGGAGAAGGAAATCATCTCGAGAGTACGGGCCGAGGTTCTGCCAGATTGATCGCAGCTGGTGAGGAAGCCGTCTTCTACGGGCCGTCGATACATCCACTCGACCTCGGCATGATGGGATCGACAGAGGATGCGAACCCTCACGCTCGGATTGCTGCGAATCTCGACAAGACCGAGTACGTAGGGGAAAGGACGCACTTTGGTGTCACTGCGGAAGGAGTGCGAGTTTCCAAAGCGAGCAGCGGTCGAACCGACATCTGGTTCGCACCCGAGTGGGGATATCTTCGCGTTCGAATTGAGTCGTACCACGGGGAGGAGTTGCTCGCAGTCGCATTGATTACCGAAGTTGAACAGCTCTCCGAAGGGCGATGGTTTCCATTGACCGTGCTGAGATTCAGTGGTGAGGTGCAGCATCTCGATTCGTTCGAAGCGGGGACGTTAGTGGGAAGCGTGACGTTCAGTGTGGACCGCATTCAAACTCTGTCAGTAGATGTCGACACGGCCCCAGACGAGAGTGAATTCCAACTGGAGTTCACGGATCCAACGACCTTCCTCCGTGGAGGGATCGGCATTCGGCGAATGCGGGATATCCATGCTTCCGAGATTGATGACCTCATTGACGAGATCGAACAATTCCGCAGATAATCGCGCGTACGACGAGTGAAATGACCAGCAAACGCTCTTCCAATTCACACATGCTCAAGCAGGTAACACTCACAGCCATCGCTTCGCTGTTCGTATCCTCGGCGTCAGTCGTCGCCGACGATCCTCCCACGATTCAAGATCCTCGCGAGTTGATCGTCGCGATTTCCAATGCCGACGGCGAGCCGGTCGTCGGGGCGAGTGTGACGCCGTGGGCGATTGGGTCGTCGCGGGGGCATGGGATTTGGCCGGATCGGAATGGGCCGGTGCCGACGGTGGTGACTGATGATGAGGGGATCGCCGTCGTTCCCTATCCGAGATTTCATATCGAGATGGCCGAAGTGCATCTCGTTACGGTGCGGATCGAGCATTCCGAATACTGTTGGGCGAATGAGCATCTCAGTTTGCCCGCCAACCGCTCCGAAACAGTGGGAGTGACGCTGCAGCGAGGTACGACGCTGCGAGTGGGACTTGTCACCGAGGATGGAGATGAACTGCTGGCGGATGGGCACATTCTCATTCACTCCGATGTCGTGCAGGGGACGCAGTTCCACGAACAGGATGAACACGAAGATCATTGGCATGTTTCCAATCCCATCCCAGCCGCGTGGAAGGCGATTCGCGGCGTCTATCTGCCTGAAGACGCTCCGCCGCAGTTCACGTCACTCACGTTGTGGTCGGCGGACGATGCCGACACTCATGAGATGTTGTTGACGGTGCAGCCCGGAGTGCGGTTGGAAGGTCGGCTCGATGCCTCGGTCCCCAGACCCGTCACAAACGGACAAGCCGTCGTGTGCGTCACCGATCCCACGACTACGGAACTGGGTGACGAAGTTACTGCCTATGTGTGGCAAGACATGGTTGAGATTGCTGAGGATGGGACATTCGTCTTTGAATCGCTCCCCAGCGGATGCGAGGCCCAGATCATTGCGATGTGTGATGGCTACCTCTCCAGTCGACCAAGCGAAGTCGAGATTCAAGCCATCAGTGCCGGGTATGGGGGAGGAGGAGCGGGTCCGTCGTTCACGCTCCCACAGGTGTTTTATCTCTCCGGCGAGACCATCTCTCCCGACATCACGATGACGGCGACGGGAAGCGTCCAAATACTGATTGTCGATCAGGAAGGTCGTTCGGTCCCCGATGCAATGGTCGCGTTCTGGCCCAATCAGTACTGGTTCGGCGTCGGCAGCAACATCGTCGGCTCGTGGCATCGCACGTCCGATGTGCTGCGTGCTCACGGCGACTACACATTCGATCGAGGTGCCTTTACGGCGGAGACAAACGAGTCGGGCGTCGCCACGATCGGCCGGCTCCCCGGCGGCAGCTTGCCTTTCATGGTCGGCATCAACGAACGCCCTGTCGACACCGATGAAGGGGAAGAATCGCAAGTGACCATCGTCCCCGGCGAGATCGTCGAAAAGCGGGTGATTGTGTCGATTGATGAGTAGTGTGACAGGGCGTTGGCTCAACGAGTGACTGTCACTGGTGTTACAGTTCACGGTAACACCATTCTGTCACTTTCTGGATCGTCGAATGCGAATGCAATTGCGAATCGTTGTGCTTCTCGCCCTTTTGGCAGGATCAATTCGACTGCGGGCCGACGAATTCCGTATTACTCCGAATGACGATCTCGAAGATGTCTTCGATGATGCACAACCAAGCGATGTGTTCATTCTTACCGCAGGCGAATGGCGAGATGTTGAACTCGTAATCAAGGGGGAAGGGACTGCGGAACAGCCCATCTTCGTGAGAGCCGAAACGCCGGGCGAGGTCGTGTTGACTGAGGACTCGACGCTCCGCGTTTCGGGCAGTCACATTGTTGTCAGCGGGTTATTGTTTCGGAACATCGCCGGTCCGTCGGAGATCGTTCAGTTTCGTACCAGTTCGCGCGACCACGCTCACCACTGTCGTCTTACCGAGTGTGCCATCGTCGAAGATGACGATGGCGAACCGGCGGACGAGCAGAAATGGGTTTCGCTGTATGGCACTCACAACGAGGTCGATCACTGCTACTTTGCCGGTAAACGCAGTCCCGGCACCACGCTGGTCGTCTGGGTGACGGATGAATCCAACTTCCATCGCATCGATCACAACCATTTCGGACCAAGGCCGATGCTGGGACGCAATGGCGGCGAGACAATTCGTATCGGCACCAGCGACGTCTCGTTGAATTCCTCTCAGACTCTAGTCGAACGAAACCTTTTCGTTCGCTGCGATGGCGAGGCCGAGGTCATCTCCAACAAGTCGTGTGACAACGTCTATCAGCAGAACACATTCATCGAATGTTCCGGGACTCTTACGTTGAGACACGGCGATCGTTGCAGAGTGGAGGGTAACTTCTTTCTCGGCGGGGAGGCGCGAGGGACCGGAGGCGTGCGCGTTATCGGCCGTGACCATGTCGTCGTGAATAACTACTTCGCCAACCTTCGCGGGGACGAGGGACGCAGCGCCATCAGCTTCATGAACGGTCTCGTCGACTCGCCACTCAGCGGCTATTATCAGGTGGAACGGACTCTCGTGGCATTTAATACGATCGTCGATTGCAAGGTGCCAATCACGGTCGGCGTCGGCGTGGAGGACGATCAACCGTTGCCGCCAGTGGAATGCAGCGTGGTGAACAATATCATCCTCGGTGAGTCGGGCGTGTTGGTGAAACGGGATGAGCCGCTCGAGTGGACTTGGGATGGCAACATCGTCGTTGACGATGCGAGTGCGGTCGAATTCGATCGCGGTGATGATGGCGTCTGGCGACCGACGTCAGTCAGTGCCGTTGTTGACGCAGCGGTTGGAGACTGGTCGGCTGTTATCGTTGATATCGACGGTCATCGTCGCGTTCATCCGTTGGACGTTGGGTGCGATGAGTATTCAACGGAACCACCGAGACGCCCTCTGATCGTGGATGATGTTGGACCGTCGTGGATGTCTGCCTCGGTGCGAAATGCAGGCATGCCCTGATTTCCGCATGCATGTTTTTCGCCGATTACTTGTACAATCGATGGCCACGCTGGCCCGAGTCGTCTCGAAAACAACGCCTTCCCATCGACGGAACCGCGAGTTCTCGGAAAAGTTCCGGCAAGAAATACGATAATTCGTGCCGCATTCCCGGAATGCCGGAATGGCTTCAATTGCTCGTCGCGAAACCAATGCGCAGGTCGTAAAATGGTTGTATCGCGACTCTAGCAACATGGACTCAATGAAACGCATTCTGAAACGGTTGAGCTTGCGGAGCGTTCTCGCCGTCGGACTGATTGCGATGGTCGTGGCCATTTGGATCGGTGCCGACGACAGGGAATCGCGTACATTGGCAGATCGGCCATGGTCGCCCGAAGAATGCACTGCCTACTTGGTCGATCCCGATCCTTTGGTGCGTTCGTATGCCATCGATGATCTCCTTCTGGCGGGCGAAGCTTCCATGGAATGCTTGCAGCGAGGAGCCCGGTCGGAAGACGAACAAATGCGAAACGCCTGCATGGAGATGCTGACGGAGTTCTTGTATTCGGAGGATGGTGCCGTCTGTGGCGCGGGTGTCGATGCGTTGATGGAATTGCGTGAAGAGTCGCCCGTCATCGCCGCCGATGCCCGGCGCCGACTCGTGACGCATCAGGATCAGATCGCCATGAGTTGTCGCCGCGAGCTTGGAACCTCTGGCGCGTTCCTGCAATTGTCTCCCGTGATCGGTGGCAACCGTAACAGTACAGTAACAGTCGCGATCGTGCTTGGCCCTCGGTGGCAGGGAGGGCGAGCTGGACTGGAGTGGATTCGCCGCATGCCACGTTCGCCGCGACTGTATCTCGTGGATGGCGACGAGATCGCCATGGACGACCTGGACTGGCTGCGTACTGTTCGAGCCGATCTCGTTATACAACGGCGTGGACGCGCCTGCCTTGGCGTGACGTTCCTTGAGGGTCTACGAGTACATGCCGTCGTTCCCGATTCGCCTGCCGACGCGGCCGGCATTCGGCCATTGTCACTGCTGCTCGATTTCGACGGCGTTGCGGTCGAAACGTTTGAGGATCTGATCAATGTGATGATCGATCGCCAACCGGGAGAATTGGTGGAACTCACATTGCGCCATTCGGGAAGAACCGAGGTCGTATCGATTCGCCTGGGGACCGATATCGAAACCGGCGAATGCCAATGCGAGGCACCGGAAAGTGTCTCGAACGCTCCAGCCGATGCCGCTCATTAGAAGTCAATTGGATTGCGGGAGCGTGCCGACGCAATTGTCATTCGTTATGATCTTGGGAAGGAGTAGTTTCGAGCGCGCACCGAGACAATCGGTTGGAAAGGTGAATGAATGCAAGGTTGGCCAAAGGTGCTAAGAAGCGAGTTGATGGTGTTGGGCGCATCGCTCGTGTTTGCCATCCCCGTGGGGGAGGCGGACGATGCGATCGACTATCTGCGGGACGTGCGACCGATCCTGTCGGCCAATTGCTTCACCTGTCACGGACCCGATGAACAACACCGCGAGGCCGACCTGCGGCTTGATCGTGAAGAGGGCATTGATCGCGTCGTTGTCGCGGGAGACGTGGCCGCCAGCGAAATGATGGCGAGGATCGCGACCGATGATGAAGCGCTGATCATGCCGCCGGTCAATTCCGGCAAGGAACTCACTCCGGATCAAATCGAGATTCTGCGTCGATGGGTGGAGCAGGGGGGGGACTGGCAAGACCATTGGGCCTTCGTGGCCCCCGTGCGTCCTGCAGTTCCGCTGGTCAATGCCACGGAATGGGTGCGCAACCCCATCGATGCCTTCGTGCTCGCACGGTTGGAGGCCGAAGGCATTGAGCCGTCTCCCGAGGCGGATGCAACCACACTGCTTCGCCGGATGTCGCTCGATCTCGTTGGACTGCCTCCCACGATCGACGAAGCCGATTCGCTGCTGATTGCCATTGAGTTCGAGTCGGCGCTCGCGGCTGCGAGCGAACGGATGCTGGCATCTCCGCATTTCGGCGAGAAGTGGGGCCGCATGTGGCTCGATGCGGCGCGTTATGCGGACTCCGACGGATTCGAAAAGGACAAACCCCGTCGGGTCTTCTTCTATCGAGACTACGTCATCGATGCCTTCAACGACGATCTCCCTTACAACCAGTTTCTCATCGAGCAGATTGCCGGCGATTTGTTGCCGAACGCGACTCAAGACCAGATCGTGGCCACGGGCTTCTTGCGGAATTCAATGCTGAACGAAGAAGGGGGCATCGATCCCGAGCAGTTTCGCATGGAAGCCATGTTCGACCGCATGGATGCCATCGGCAAGGCGATGCTGGGGGTGACGGTGCAATGCGCCCAATGCCACACGCACAAGTATGATCCTTTGACTCAGTCCGAGTACTACCAGATGTTCGCGTGCATCAACAACACGCACGAGGCGTGCATCAACGTCTATACCGACGACGAACAAGTTTCTCGCGATGAACTTCTCGCCTCCATCACTCAGATTGAGACGCGTCTCCAATCGGAAACACCTGACTGGCGGGAACGCATGCGCGTCTGGGAGGCTGAGACGCTCACAGCAGAGCCGGAATGGACCGTGCTGGAACTCGAACATCAGGGGGACAACAGCCAGCGTTACTATTATCTCGAAGATGGCTCGGTATTGGCACAGGGTTATGCCCCCACACGGTTTGAATCGGTCTTTACCGCGGAGACCGACTTGCCTGAGATTCGCCAGGTACGCATCGAGTTGCTCAATCATCACGACTTGCCCGCTGGTGGACCGGGGCGTTCGATCGACGGATTATGCGCCCTGACCGAGTTTCGCGTTGAAGTTGCTGGTCACGAAACACCCGATGAACGAGCACCTGTCACGTTCAATCAAGTATCGGCGGACTTTGGCAACGAGCGTCTGCAGTTGGATGCACTCTTCGCCGACAAGGAAGGCAACCGCCGCTGGACGGGACCGATTGAATACGCTGTCGACGGCGACCAGGAGACCGCTTGGGGCGTCGATGGCGGACCGGGTCGCAGAAATGATCCCCATCAGGCCACATTTGCGACTCCCGAAAACATCGCCGTAGAAAGCGGCACGCGGCTCACGTTCCATCTTGAACAGAAACACGGCGGCTGGAACAGCGATGACAACCAGAACATGAACCTTGGGCGATTCCGTATTTCGGTATCGTCTGCGCCGCCTGCCGATATCACGAACGACGGAGACGCGACGATCGCGATCGGCACATTGGTTCCTGCGAACGTGTTGTCGATCCTTTCAGTCCCCGAATCCGAACGAACCACCACCGAGCAGGCAACAGTCTTTTCCTACTGGCGAACGACCGTTTCCGAGTGGCGGGTGGCGAATGACGAGATCGAGTCGCTTTGGGCACAGCATCCTTCAGGGTCGACCCAACTCGCTATGCTCGAACGCTCGGACTCCCGCGCGACCCATCGACTTAACCGGGGCGACTTTCTCAAGCCCGAGGAAGAAGTTGTTCCCGGCACACCGGGCTTTCTGCATGCGATGGACGCCGACGACAGTGACCTTCCCCCGCGTCTGAGCTTCGCCCATTGGCTGGCGGACGAGCGTTCACCAACGACAGCCCGTTCGATCGTCAATCGCATCTGGCAAGGCTACTTTGGCATCGGATTCGTCAGTACGACCGAGGACTTCGGTTTCCAGGGAGAGCTGCCGAGCCATCCCGAGTTGCTCGACTGGCTTGCTTGTGAATTGATGGAGAACAATTGGAGCCTCAAACACATCCATCGGCTCATCGTCGATTCGGCCACGTACCGACAATCATCACGAGTGTCCGAGGAGTTATTTTCGCGTGATCCCGACAACCGGCTGCTGGCGCGTGGTCCAAGATTTCGCATCGATGCCGAACTGGTGCGAGATGTCGCGCTGGCGGCCAGCGGTCTCTTGAACCACGAGGTGGGCGGACCGAGCGTTTATCCACCCGCTCCGGAGTTTCTGTTCTCGCCGCCGGTCAGCTATGGACCAAAGACATGGGAGCGGCAGAGCGGTCCTGACATCTATCGGCGGGCGATTTACACGTTTCGTTTTCGATCGGTGCCTTATCCGATGCTCGCTGCGTTCGATGCCCCCAACGGCGACTTCGCATGTGTGAGGCGTTCTCGTTCCAACACTCCGCTGCAATCACTGGTCACATTGAATGAACCCTTGTTTGTCGAGTGTGCGAATGCCCTGGCCCGTCGCACGCTTGATGAAGCAGGAGATTCGACAACCGCGCGCATCGAGTATGCCTTCCGTTGCTGCCTGACACGCCATCCGACTCAAGCCGAAGTCGAGGTTCTGTCGGAGTTTCTGAGCGAGGCCGAAGAAGAGTTCTCCACCGATACCGAGGCAGCAATCTCATTCGTCGGAGACGAGCATGCGCAGCATGCAACCGAAATGGCAGCCTGGTCGGCGTTGGCACGTGTGATTCTGAATCTGGAAGCGGTCACGACGAAGGAGTGACTTCGATGCGTCGACGGCTTGTGTTTCTACTGATCCTGGGAGTCGCGGGCCAAACAGGTTTCGCGCGATCTGATGATTCACGCCCGGTCGTGGCGTTTGCCCATGCGGTCGTGGCTGCGGACCATCCGCTTGCGAGCGAGGCAGGCCTCGAGATGCTCCAGCAGGGAGGCAATGTCGTCGACGCCGCCGTGGCAACCGCGTTTGCGCTGTCCGTCCTCAGGCCGGAAGGCTGCGGCATCGGCGGCGGAGGCTTCATGTTGATCCATGATGCGTCGATACAGACGACGGTTGCCATCGACTACCGCGAGCAGGCACCCGCAGCCGCGTATCGCGACATGTTTCTTGATGCGGATGGCGAACCCATTGCCGAACTCAGCCGGCATGGCGGATTGGCGGTCGCGGTTCCTTGCGAAGTCAAAGGGCTGTGCTTGGCGCTGGAGCGATACGGCACACTCGATCTCCCGACTGTATTGGCTCCAGCGATTCGACTGGCGGAGCAGAGTGTCCCCGTCGACAGGCAACAGCAGACGACTCAACAACTCGTGATCGACGACATTGGCAGCGCGCCCGATCGCCAGGAAGCATTCGCGGCACTGTGGCAGCACTATCTCAACGGAGGAACAGCCCACGAACTCGGCGGAGCGTTTCATTCACCGCTGGCCGATGTGCTGCAGCGGATCTCCGATGAGGGTGCCGACGGTTTTTATCGCGGAGACGTTGCCGAGGCGATCGTGAACGCCGTTCACAATGCGGGAGGAGTGCTCACAATGGAGGATCTCATCGCTGTGCAGCCTATCATCCGTGAACCGCTGCAGAGTTCGTATGAGGGCATGGATTTGCTATCGATGCCGCCCTCATCGAGTGGCGGCGTCGCCATCATCGAGATGCTGAATATCATGGACGCCTATGAAGTCCGGCATCCAGACATTCGACTCGAAGAACTGGGGCACAATTCACCGGAGTACGTCCACCTGATGGCAGAAGTCATGAAGCATGCCTTCGCCGATCGCGCCGAGTACCTCGGCGATGCCGACTTCGCCGACGTACCTGTTGAACGGCTGCTGAGTCATGAGCATGCCGACATGCTTGCAAGCCGGATCGACGAAGACACTCATCCTCTCGACTTCTACGGTCGCTTCGCGCCTGTTGAGGATCATGGCACGAGTCACTTCTCCGTGATCGATGCCGAAGGAAACGCGGTGGCATGCACGGGGACGATCAATACGCTTTACGGCAGCTATGTCGTCGTTCCAGAGTTTGGAATCGTGCTCAACAACGAGATGGACGACTTCGCCGCACGGCCGGGCGAGCCGAATGCGTTTCGCCTCGTCCAGAGCGAGGCAAACGCAATTGAGCCTGGCAAACGGCCGCTGTCGAGCATGTCTCCGACGATCATCGTGCGTGACGGCAAGGCGGTGTACGCGGCCGGTGCCAGCGGCGGACCTCGAATCATCACCGCCACGCTGCAAGTGCTGCTCAACATGACACGCTTCGACATGACCGTCAGCCAAGCCGTGATCGCGCCGCGATTTCATCATCAATGGATACCGGAGTCTTTGGAGGTTGAGCCCAAATTGTTGATCGACGACATTCGCGTACCTCTCGAAGAACGTGGACATGAGCTGGTGGAGCGCGATGCCCTGGGGGTCAGCCAGGCCGTGATAATGCTCCCCGATGGCCGACTGCAGGGGATGAGCGATCCGCGCAAGGGAGGCGAAGCGCGAGGGTACTGAGTTGCGTTTTTTAGATGGGTTCGCGTCAGTTGAACTTGTTGCACGATTGCCGCTTTGCCAGAATCACGACCATGACTCAGATTGTTGTGGGTTGCGGGCATTTCTTGTTCTTCACTTCACGTCTTGCAATCAGGCGCGATCGATATGCCATTTCGGTATTCACTCAATTCCAGCACTGTTCGTACGACTCCACTGCTTAAAAAGATCGAGGTTGCGGCCCAGGCGGGGTACGCGGGGATCGAATTGTGGCATGATGACCTGAACGAGTTTATTGCGGGGGGCGGCAAGCTGACCGACGTTCGCAAGGCTATCGACGACCAGGGTCTGAAGGTGCCAAGCACGATCATGCTCAAAGGCTGGTGCGAACCCGATGGACCGGCATACGACGCCGGCATCGACGAGTGCAAGCGGCGTCTGGAACAGGCGGCGATTGTCGGTGCCCCGCACTCGATCGCTGGCCCGCCACCAGGGATGATTGATTACGATCTCGCAGGGCAACGCTACGCCGAACTCCTTGAATTGGGTCTCGGCATCGGAGTCCGCCCCGCGATGGAGTACCTCGGCTTCGTTCAAGACGTGAACAGCATCGCCAAGGCCATGCGGATCATGGAACTTTCCGGACAAGCCGATGCCACGATCGTGCTCGATCCCTTTCATGATTTTCGCGGCGGCGCGGGATGCGAGGACATTGCACTCCTGAAAGGCTCCCAGATTGCGGTCTGTCACTTCGACGACGCTCCTGCTGTTCCGCCGCCGCACGAACAGCACGATCCCGATCGGGTGATGCCGGGTGAAGGCGTGATCGATCTGCAGCGGTTTGTTAGTCTGCTCAAGCAGACCGGATACGCGGGATTCGTTTCTTTGGAACTGTTTCGCGAAGACCTATGGCAGGCCGACCCACTGGAGGTAGCGCGGTCGGGTCTGGCAAAGATGAAAGCCATTTGCGAAACGGAATGATTCCCATGGATGCGGGCCACGATTGGATTGACGTCGACAGGCTCTTCGAGGCCGGCTGGATCGGCTCGTGTGAAGTTCTCAATGTTGTCGATTCCAGCAATACGTTTGCGCTTCAACGCGCATCGCAGGTGCAGGAACGCGATCTCCCCTTGCTGGTGATTGCCCGACGACAAGTCGCAGGCCGCGGCCGCGGTGCCAACGTCTGGTGGTCGGACCAGGGTTCGTTGACTTGTTCGCTGCTGTTGGCACCCTCGTCGTTCGAGTTGTCGAGAGCGCAATGGCCGACGTTGTCGGTGCTGGCGGGTTCGGCTGTCTGCACGGCCTTGACGCAATTCACTCGCGACACGCCAACTCGTCTCAAGTGGCCGAACGATGTCTTCCTGCGGAGCCGCAAGGTCGGCGGCATCCTCGTCGAGGCTTCCAGCACCAGCGAGGACCGGGTCGTCGTCGGCATCGGCATCAACGTCAACAACTCGTTTCAGAACAGCCCGCAGTCGCTGGCCGAGATCGGCATCTCCCTGAAGGATGCGGCAGGAAGCGAAATCGATTGTCTAGGCGTGCTGACCGCCGTGCTGGAACAGCTTCGGAGAGACTTGGAACGCTTGAAATTGCACGACGACGAATTGATCAACTCGTGGCGCAACCAATGCCTGTTGACGGGACGCCAAGTTGTGCTGGACAATCACGACCGCCGCATTGAGGGAACATGCCTGGGGATCGATGACGACGGAGCGCTGCGGCTGCAAACGAGCTTTGGCCCGCAGCGCGTTATGAGCGGCGTTGTGGCGGAGTTCTCGTAAACGGCTGAATTCCGATGCAAGCGAGTCAGTTCGCGAGTCGCTCTCGCATGATGCGTTCGACGTCGGCGAGTTGCTCCTGGGTATTGACGCCCATCACTTCCTGCATCTGCATACAGCATTCGGCGACAACCTTGCGGTTCATGTTTCGCAGGATCTCGGCGCAGTCGGTCAGGTAGTATTCCTGCTGGGCGTTTTCGGGTTTCACGCCGAGCAGGGCTTCAAAGAGTGCAGGGCCATCGAAGGCGAAACAGCCCGAGTTGATTTCGCGGATCTGTTGTTGCTCGGGAGTCGCATCCTTTTGTTCAACGATTCGAAGGAACTCGCCATCGTCGCCGCGGACAATGCGACCGAGGCCCTCGTTGGCGTCGGTCCGCGCCGTTCCGACAACACAGGCTGCTTGTTGAGTGCTTTGGGCATCGATCAGTGTTCTTAGTGATGCCGCGGTCAAGAGTGGGGTGTCTCCCGCAAGAACCAGCACCGGGCCGTTGTGCGTTTCCAACAAAGCCTGAGCCATCATCACGGCATGGCCAGTTCCCAGTTGTTCTGACTGCAATGCGAATTCCACATCGGCGTGACACGACAGAGCGTCTCGAACCACATCGGCTTGATGGCCAATGATGGCAATAATGCGCTTCACGCCTGCGACACGGACCGCGTCTAGGACGTACTCAACCATCGGCCGCCCGCAAACGGCATGCAGTACCTTCGGGGTCTCCGATTTCATCCGCTTGCTCTTGCCTGCGGCAAGGACGACGGCAGCGGGAGCATCCATGTTTCAAGTCCTTTCGATGAGGGAATCAGAGTTGCGTTTCCGTGAAGTCTCACGACGTTTGCATCAGATCCGCTTCGACAGTTTCGCTGCCAGCCGCGATAACGCGGGGCTGACGTCGAGTTTGTCGAGATGCACGTTGAGCAGGCTGAAGGCATCGGTATGGGCAATGGCGGCCTTCATCGACTGCTTGAGTTCGCCGTTGGTGCGAACCTCGAACCCCCAGCCCGCGCCGAGCAGGTCGGGCATGCGGTGGTAGTTCCAGTTCAAGATGTTGTTAAAGGGGCCTTCCTGCAAGAACCGCTCGGTCGTATAGCCCTTGTTGTTGAGGACGACGACGATGGGATTAAAGTCGTGCTTCACTGCCGTCGACAACTCCAGGCTCGTCATCTGAAAGGCTCCATCTCCCACGAGCACCAAGGGTCTGAGATTGCGGTCGGCAACCTGCACACCGACCGCCGCGGGAATCGCAAAGCCCATCGAAGTGTAATAGGCCGGGCTGACAAACTCGGTATGCTTATGAATCGTCAGGTCACTGGCGGCGAACAGGGAATCGCCGACGTCGGCAATCACGACCATCTCATTATCGAGTATTTCGTCGATGTGCGAGAACAGCGAAGAAATCGTGACAGCAGCTTCATCCCGAGTATCGCACTTGGGCCTCCCGCCGCGCTCAGGAAGTTTCGGCTTCTTCTTGGCCTTGATCTCCACGCGCCCCAGCCCTTTGATGAAGTCCGACAACAGCACATCGTGAAAGTGATGGTGTCCGATGCGCAGCTTTTCGCTGGTGGCGTAGATGCACTTCCCGGGGTCGAGATGCGCCGTGTAAATGCCAAGGTTGATATCGGTCATGAATGTGCCGAGCAGAATGACACAATCGCTTGTTTCGACGTACTCCGTGACCGACTTACGTCCCATCGCCCCTTCATAAACTCCCAGATAGAGCGGATGCTTCTCGCTGACGACCGATTTACCCAGCAGTGTGGCGCACATCGGTATGTTGCGAGTCTCCGCGAGTTGCAGCACTTCCTTGCGCAGACCGAAGCGATGCACTTCGACGCCGGCGATGATCACGGGCTGTTCCGCCGACTCGATGCGCTGCTTCGCGGCCTCCAGCACCGCCTTGAGCGCTTCTTTGTGGCTTTGCAGCTTGGTTTGGAATGGCGTGTGTGGGAACAGCGCCTGGGCGACAACGCGATCGCGGGGAATCTCGAAATAAACTGGTCGTTTGTAACGGACGGCGGCTTCGAGCACGCGATCAATCTCCCGAAACGCCGTCAACGGGTCATCCAGCACGGCATGCGCGACTGTGATCTTCTCGAAGACCTCTCTTTGCGTGCTGAAGTCTCGCACGCGGTGATGCAGCAATGGATCATTTCGCTGCTCGGATATCCCCGGCGCTCCACTGATGACGATCACCGGCGACTTTTCCGCGAACGCGCCGGCAATCGAGTTCACAAGGCTCAATCCGCCTACGCAGTACGTCACGCAGACTGCTCCCAAGCCGTGGATACGCGCGTAGGCATCGGCCGCATACCCGGCGCAATCTTCTCGCGTGCAGCCCACGACGCGAATGGGGCTCTCTTCGAGCATCCCGTAAAACTGCAGGACGAAATCGCCCGGAATCCCAAAGACGTCGGAGACTTCGTAGTCTTGTAGCCGCTGAATGAGATACCCGCCAATGGTCTCCGCCGTGGACAAAGCGGCTTTGCCGTTTCCGGTCGTCGTCGATGACTCCCGTGAACGCGCATCGTTCTTTGCGGAGGGGCGTTTGCCGGTACTGCTCTTTGCTGCCTTGCGAGCCATGGTGTCAATCCTTGCCGGTTGCCAATATCGAACTCAAACGCATTGTGATAGCATTATACGCGAAATCCAGGGAATGGAGTGAAGAGCGAAGTGAATTCTCCGGGAACTCGAGCGATTTTTGCGATCTTTTTTCGTTGAGCAAATCATGAAATCAGGCTTGTTCCAACGCCGCCACTACGTTGCGGCCTTGTGCTGGATGATCATATCGCATGCTCAGGCCGCCGCGGACACGGTCGTCATCGTGGAGGGCGCGCCGGGTGAGACGATTTATGCAAGCACCTTCGCGGAATGGGTCGAACGCTGGGAGTCCGCGGCATCGACGAACAACAACGTGCGTGTGGTGCATGCAGTCGTCGAGCCGGATCCCGATGCCACGACGCTTGATGCAGGCAGTACCACTCAACTTGACCGGCTGCAGCTGATCATCGGCGAACTGAAAGAGAGCACGCCCGATCGGCTCTGGATCGTGTTGATCGGGCATGGTACGGACGACGGACGTGCAAGCAACTTCAACCTGGTCGGTCCCGATCTCTCTGCCGAGCAGCTTGATGAATGGCTGGAACCGCTCGCGACGCCTGTGGCCGTGATCCACTGCGGGGCAGCCAGTTCGCGATTCGTCGATTCTCTTTCCCGACCGGGGAGGATCGTCATCACGGCGACGCGTAGTCCGAGTGAAGTCAACTTCGCGCGATTCGGCGATGCGCTATCGTCATCAATCGAGGGAGTGGACGGCGATTTTGACAAGGATGGACAGACATCGCTGCTCGAAGCCTTTCTTCGAGCTTCGCGACTGACGCGCCAGTTCTACGAAGGCGACAGCCGCCTGACGACCGAACATGCCTTAATTGACGACAACGGCGATGGACGCGGTACCGCCGCCGAGCAATTCGCGGATCAGAGCCATGTGGTGCTGAACGATCCCAGTCTCGACGGGATGCTGGCATCGCAGTGGTGCCTCGTTCTCGCACCCGAGGAACAATGGTTGACACCGGAACTTCGCGAACGTCGCGATTCTCTGGAAACGGCACTGCGGGACTTGCGAGCACGCCGCAATGAACTCGACGAAGATGCCTATTACACAGAAATCGAATTGCTGTTACTGGAGATCGCCGAACTGTACGACGGCAGCGAACCGTGATGCTTGTCCAAGGACACAACATCACAAAGCGAAAGCCGCCCAGACTCGAGTGCGAGTCCGGGCGGCGTTTCTCCGATGGCGATGTCGTGTTGGCCTAATCTTCGGGAGGAATGGGAACGAGCCGATCGATTCCGGTCTCCTCCACGGTATTGACGGGAGGCGTGTTGACCGGGAGCGAAGAGATTCGCTGATTGCGACGATCGAGAATAACGCGAGCGGCCTCGCGAACTTCGTCGTCGTTCAGCCGACGAAGGCCAGTCAGTTCCGCCAAAGGCTCGATCATCCTTACGGTATGTGCCACCGTCGATTCCAGCAGGATGAGTTGAGTCAGGCTTTGCTGCATCCCCTCCAGTTTGCCGACCTGGAAGTTGAACTCGTCCTGAAAGTCCGCCAGCAATTCCAACGAGATCACGGCGTCAGCGATTCCGTCGGTTTCACTTGCCAGAGCGTCCTGTAGGGCAATCAGATCCTGGAGGTTGCGCTCGGCCTGCGAAACCTGAATCCGCTCGCCATCGAGCAATGCGTCCTGCAGGGCGATCAATTCGCCAATGACGCCTTCCGCCTGAACAGCGTTGTCGCTCGCCGAAACCACTTGACTGGCAAGGTTCTGGTATGATCGGACTTGTTCTTCGGCGGCGGTGATCGAGTCGCCCCCCTCCAAGACCGTCTGTGTGAGGGCGACCTGTTGATCGACAACATCGCGGACGTCGGCAATGCGATCGGCCTGCGAAGCGATCGCGATGTGCAGCGACTCGAACTCGGCAACCACGGCTTCCGTGGCCGCAATACGATCGGCATGCGCGGCCAGTTCGTCTTCCAGTTGAGTCAGTTCGACGATGGCGTCTCGCGAAGGCCCAAGCTGCATGCGGGCCTGATCCGCCAGTTGCGACAGGCTGACGACGTCATCCTGGAGTTCCCGCAAGCGGTGAAGCGAACTCACCGCCTCGTCGAATTGATCCGCCTGGGTCTGCAAGGCATCCAGCAGATCGTTGGTCTGCCAAGCCTGGTCTCCCACATTGACCAGACGATTGAGAGCAAAGTGCATCTGATTGAGTTCGCCATTCAACTCGACAATCTGACGCTGGAGCGGCAACACGGCGAAGAATTGAACCAGACCGACTGCCGCCAGCACCATCGAGGTGGGTTTGATCCAGGGGTGGCGGACAAAGAGTTCAGAGAATGCATCCCAGCGAGATTGTGGCTTCCGTGGCATATCGGGGTTTGGTGTGTGCACTGCTGAAAATCTCCTGAGTGGACTTTGAGTGAGTGTTGTCTACAGGGAGAGTCGACGTCCCTCCCAACCGGGTGGATCGATACTGGCGGAGCAACCAGCCTGTCCTACCCAGGCTTCCTCTGTTACTAGGTATCGCCAGTTGGACCGGCCGCGCTTTGTTCTTTGCCGATCTTCGCCGACGCTAATCCTCACTCCGCTGCTGTAACCCGAATAGACCGCATCGGCGGATGCTCACGCAGAGAATCGGTTGTTCCCCGGGAACTTTAATACGGCACTTTCCTGCAAGGGGACCGCGTCGTCGAAGCGATGACAAGTGTCGCGAAACAGCGTCTTAAGCGGTGATGCCGCAAGCGTCGACAAATGACTACAAATCGCGTTTCTGACGGAGGATAGGTCGATTTGCGGCACAAAATCAGTCGTTGGCATTCGGATCGCGACAAAGGCAACCGTCGTTCAATGACAACCTGAACATTCAGGTTTCGTTGTACGTCACGCGCGATACGTCGCCTGCGAAGTCTCGTCGACTGCCATGGCACGTATTCACCGGAGCCCTTTGTCTTCGGGGGGAGCAAAGGGTCTCCGGTCGTTTTTTGCGCCCCTACCAATAAAACAACCGCTGGCGGAACCAGCGGTTGTTCTCAATGCCCAGTGGGTGAACTTACAGTTGCTCGTCGGCGAACTCGGCGATCACCATGCCGAAGGCTTTCAAGACGTCGGTTTCAATGACCGATCGTCCCGAAAGATTGGAGTCTTCGTCGACGTCGAAGGTCGTTTCGACGCGGGCTTCGCTCCCTTCGAGCGTGTTCAGGATGATGCCCTGCCAGTCGAAGTCCTTGAAGGCCGCCATCAACGGTTCTTCTCCATCGTCGCGGACCGCGGTCTCCCGCTCGCGGGTCTGATTGGCGAATCCACCCTTCTTGAAGAACGCCGTCAAATCGACCGCGCTCTCCTTGGCCCACTCATGTGCCAACTTGAGAATCGGGCGGAACTGAAAATCCAACTGAAACGTCGGGATGTGCGCGATTTCCCGCGATTCGTCTGATTGCTGCTCGATGGCCGTCGTCATCGCTTGCAGACTGTCGACGCCAGCGGCAACCCAGACATGCACGCCGTCGACGCCGATGTAGTAGTCGCCGTCGGTACCGAAGAACTCAGCCATCGATACGGGATAGCCCTCTCCGGCGTGCAGTTTATGCACCGCGACATCGCCGATCGTCGTCACGTTCTCTTCGACGGTCCAACCCGCGCCGAACCCAGTGATGGCATTGAGCAACTCGCTGATCGGATCCGAACTGACGAAGGTCAGGCCGCTGACCATCGTATGCTTGCCCCCCGTAGCGGCGGAGATCTCGATGTAGGCGTCGACATTGCCGTCGGCAGCGTTGTCCGACAACATCTGCAGAATAATCCCGATAGCCGTCTTGCGGGCCGCGCGCTGGTCGGCGTTGTACTCGTCGTAGTTGTCGATTTGAGCCTGAACAACAGGAATCGCCTGCACGTAGAATGTCGAGAACTGTTCCTTAAGCCGATCAGACAAAGTCATGTTCATCCGGCCGTTCATCACTCCATCTGCCTGCATCGGCACGCGAGCGAAGTAACTCTCGCGGTTGTACGAGACCTCGAAGTCCGCGGCCAACTGAGTGTCCGCAAGGGGTGCGACGAGAACTTCAAGCTGCCCCAGGCCCCCATCGAGCGTCCAAAGGGCCGAGAGCTCCGAAGTCTCCATGAAGAGCGCTTCCAGCCGTTCAAATTGCTGATGAACGACCAGCTCGCGCAGAGCGAATTCTTCAGCCGACTCGTTGTCGTATTGTTCGAGCGCGGAGACGATGTTCTCCCGATAGCGTTCGAATGCTCCCGTGCGGTCGGTTTCTCCCTCTTGAGGCGTGAGCAACTGCAGCCCCAGATCGACACCACGTGCCACGAGATGTGCGTGAGAGTCCGAAGGGGGAGCGATTGTATCGGGCAAGTCGTCCTTCACGCTGCTGATATAGCCGTAATCATTCGCGGCCCTTATCCAGCCGTCGAAGATCGGAGCACTGGGATCGCTGGTCAATTCCCAGAGAACTGGTCTCGGCGGACGTCCAGGGGCCAACTCCTTGGGAGTATTGAATACACCAATCGGGTCCAGATTGTCGTTCAGAAACTCGTTGGCATTGCCGCCGTTCAAGGGGAGCATGATCAAGGATCGCACACCCGTCGCGCTGTCGAGCAGAGAGTCGACGCGGATTGGCTGCGACGTGTCGAGACCGATCAGGAAGATGTCGATGTTGGGGAAGACCTTGTCCTCCCAGATAACTGGCTTACCCGCCAGTTCCGACACCATGTATTCCAGGTCCGACAAGACGTTGTCGGCACTGGCGACATACGTCATCACGCGAGTCGGCTGATCGTAAGCTCGCGCGGAGTTCAGTCCCGCGACGCCGAGAATAATGGCGACAATACAACAGCGTCGAAATGGCACGGCTGGCTCCTTCCGGTTTAACTTGATAGGCATATAAAAGATTCTGGCAGGCAACCCGCAGCCACGCAAGGCTTTGCCGATACTGCCGATCATGCGGCCTGGACCGATGTTCGATGGAACGAATGCAAATCCTCTCAAGTATCGATTCGGAAGACTCAGGCGGTGCCCTGCATTTTGACTGACACCCATCGACTATTGATTGCAGGGAGTCAATTCCGCTCAACAGTCGAGGATTCGCCAGCCCGCAAACTCACCGTGCTCGCTCACTTGCAGAGAACTTCATCCAGGTTCAGGATCTGGTTCGTCAGCATTGTCCAAACAGCCAAGTCGGCTGTCTCCATCGATTGGGCGGGATCAGACTCGCCGTAGTTCACCAGTGCGTCGGCCTCTTCGGGATGGGAGAGATAGAACTCCCTCAAACTGTCGAGCGACCTCTGCACCACCGCGCGCTCCTCATCCCGGAATGTGCGGGACAATAGTCGGAGCGTGAGATAGTCGACTCGCTCCACGTCGGAGTTGCCTGCCTCAAGCAGCGAGTTTTGCGCCAGTTGACGAGCGGCTTCGATGAATTGCTCGTCGTTGAGCGTGACCAACGCCTGCAGTGGAGTGTTCGTGCGCTCTCGCTGGACAACGCAGTATTCGCGATTGGGGGCGTTGAGGATCTCCATCGACGCCGGCGGGGCCATACGCTTCCAGAATGTGTACAGGCTGCGGCGATAGAGTCCTTCGCCACTGTCGGGTTCGTAACTCCGCGTGTTGCTGACGTTCATCGCAATCGACTCCCAGACGCCCGGCGGCTGGTAGGGCTTGACGCTTGGCCCCCCGATCTCCTCGACGAGAAGTCCACTGGCGGCAAGGGCATAGTCTCGCACCATTTCGGCATCCATTCGGAATCGCGGTCCACGGCTGAGCAAGCGGTTTTGTGGATCCGCCGCCAGCTTCTCCGGTGTTGTTATTGCCGACTGTTGATACGCCTCCGACATCACCAGGAGCTTGAAAAACGCTTTCACGTCCCAGCCCGACTCGCGAAATTCAACCGCCAACCAATCGAGCAACTCGGGATGTGTCGGCAATTCCCCCGTGATGCCGAAGTCACCGGCGGTCTGCACCAGCCCCATGCCGAAGACTTCCTGCCAATACCTGTTGACGGTCACGCGGGCCGTCAATGGATGTTCCGAACTGACGATCCATTTCGCCAATCCGAGCCGATTGTGCGGCAAGTCATCGGGAAACTCAGGCAGAATCGCCGGTGTGTCGGCAGTCACAGGGTCGCGACGTTCGTCGTACTCACCGCGATAGAGGACGTAAGCCATTGCGGGTTCGTCGCGCTCATTCATCACATGGGCGATCGTTCCGCGCTGCGTGATCTCTGTCTGTTCCTGCTTCAGGGCAGCGAGTGACGCGGAAAGCTGTTGATACACGGGATCAATCGACGTCAACCAGTGCTGGTACAATTCGTTGGTTTCCGTTTCCGTGCGATCCTCGGGAGACTTCGCCAGATAGGCGGCGATTCGAGACGTGGTGGCCAGGTTCAGCACTTCATCGGAAGACAACTGCCGGCGATAAATACGAACATCCTCGATTCCCAGTCCGTTGAGTCGCGGTGTCGTGTGTCGCTGCCCGAACTTCAAAGGGACTTCGGTGCGAATCGTGCTGCCGGCCTGCAGCGTGTTGGCCTCGACAGTCACTTCCTGGCGGACACCGTTCACATAGACGCCAACTCCCTCGATGGTCGCGCTGCCATCGTAGGTGACGAACACATGGGTCCACTCGCCGACAGGAATCGGGTTTTTCGACACCACTTTGATGGCGTTCTGACTCCATTGATTGATGATGTGCGTGCCGACGCGATTCTCTTGAATCCAGAGATCCCAACCGCGGTAATCGTTCTGGTCGTCCATGCGGGCGAAGATCGGACCGGCTCCCGCATTCTCTGGCAGCTTGACCCACGCTCCATAAGAAAACCGCTCTTCGGTGTCGAAGTCGCCGGCGTCGGCGAGCTCAACGGTCCCCCCATCCTGAATGACAAGCGCCTGCGGCATCGAATACCCAGGCCCCCAGCCGATACCGCTCTCCAGCGTGATCGTGCGCGGCTGGCCTCCCACAGTCATGTTCAGTGACTGTCCCTCACCTTCGGTACAGAGTGCTTGCAAGGCGAGTGCGTCATCCGAAACCGGAGTCGCGACCGAATCCGCGCTGGCACCAGCGAGCCAGGAGTCGAACTCTCCTCGTGCCGACTCCCGACGCGCGTTGACCGCTGCTTCAGTCGCGGGAATCTCAGTCTCGAGGGCGAGGTAGCGTTCCCGGTCTGTTTCCAGTGGCACGGGAATAATGGGAGGCGAATCCTTGATGTTTCCATCTCTCGCTCCCTGAGTCGTGTTATTGAAGAACGCCGCCAATTCGTAGAACTCGCGCTGTGAGAGGGGATCGAATTTGTGATCGTGACAGACGGCACAGCCCGCCGTCAGTCCCATCCAGACGAGAGCCGTCGTCTCCGTGCGGTCCCGAGCGTAGAGGACGAGGTACTCCTCGTCGATGATGCCCCCTTCGTTCGTGGTGATATTGCAGCGATGGAAGCCCGAGGCAATTTGTTGATCGAGCGTGGCATCGGGCAACAGATCGCCGGCCAGTTGTTCAATCGTGAACTGATCGAACGGCAGATTGCGATTGAAGGCGTCGATCACCCATTCGCGATAACTCCACATCTCGCGAAAGTTATCGAAGTGCAAACCATGCGTGTCGGCGTACCGCGCGGCGTCGAGCCAGTAGCGCGCCCGATGTTCACCCCAGGCGGGTGATTCCAGCAGTTGATCGACAAGCTTTTCGTAGGCATCAGGAGACTGGTCGTTGACGAACGCTTCCACCATCTCCGGTGAGGGGGGCAAGCCGGTCAGGTCGAGACTCACGCGGCGGGCGAGCGTCCGCCGGTCAGCCTGGGGTGCTGGTGCCAGTCCCTCGGCTTCCAATCGCTGCAGAATGAATGCATCGATCGGGTTTTGGACCCAGTCTGAATTCGCCACTTCGGGTGACTCAGGACGCGTCGGAGTGATGAACGACCAATGCGGTTCGTACTCGGCCCCTTCCGCCACCCAGCGACGAAGAGTCGCCCGTTGCTCGGGCGTCAGAACTTTATGGGAGGCCGGCGGCGGCATGATCTCGTCCTCATGCGGCGACTCGACGCGGCGAATCATTTCGCTGCCGTCGGGATCGCCGGGGACGATCATTCCCGAGTTGATTGCGTCGTCCCGGCGGTCGAGTCTCAACTCCGCCTGCCGAGCAACACTGTCAGGACCGTGACAGGCGAAGCAGGTGTCCGCGAAAATCGGACGGATGTCGCGGTTGAACGTCAGGCCGGATGGTGCCGCAGTCTCATCGTCCCCCAAAGCGAACGCAGGAGAGAAGGCGAGCAGAAGTACGATCGTGTGCCGAATTTTGTCGAATGAGATTCGCATGGTATTTCGAATGTTTTCTTGAGTGCTGCGTGCTGGTGGGAGTTGTCACTCACATCGGTGCGACCACTCACAATTAGAACCCGCCTCCGCCGCCACCTTGTGCATCGGGCCGTTGGGGCGCCTGATTGCCGACGGTCAATGTCTCCAGCGCCAGTTCGACGACGTCAACAACGTTGGCCCGTTCTTCAGCCGGGAAGATACAAAGGATGGCGACGCGTACAGGTCCGGTGTTCGCTTCATAGACCTCGTACAGTTGCGCCCGCCACTCGATCCCTTCGATCGGCTGCGGTGGAGCGATGTTGATCGCGTTAAAATCCTTGATGAGTTGATATTGCTCCACGGCGGGAAATCTCGCCGAGTAGAACCGATTGTCATCCGTCGGCGAGCCCACTCCGTCGGCGACAAAACCGACACCGAATCCCTGCTGCAGGATCAGGTTCAAATGCTCGAAATAAAGCGTCGGATCGACCGAGCCGGCATCCGCCGCCTGTTGCAGCAGTAAGTCGTAATTGCCCAATACGTACAAACGCACATTGCCCGAAGGCATCTGCTTTTCCCAGGCATCGACAATTCCGGGAAGTTGGATGCCAAGATGGAGTGGATGCCGCGTCTCGGGTCCGAATCCGATGACGACATTCTCGTCGTTCGGGTCGGTAATGGGCTGCGGTCCAGGCAATCGCGAGTATCCCAGTGGGATGCGCATCGACACTCCCAGCGGCACGTTGACACCTTCAACCGCCATTTGCCCCGACCAGGGGGCCGACGCAAGATTGTCGTTGAGCATCTGGTGATACTCGAAGTAGTCGGCCGTCTGTTCCAGCCGCTGTTCATACGTAGCCAGACCGCAGCCGCTCAAGGAGAGGCCAACCAGCACCGCGAGAATCGGGACGTTTCGCATACCTCGATGATATGGAACCGCATCGGCAGGCGGAAGCGACCTCATTCTTCGCGCGGTGCGGGCCAGTTCAAATGGCGATGCAGAAAGTCGTAAGTCCCGACGCCGTTAATGGTATGCGGCCCCGTGAACCATTCGATTTCGGTCTGGCCGCCGATGCCCAAAAGATCGTAGTGCCTGCGGACTTTCGCGAACTCCCAGCCGACCCATTCGTCAGGTGCGACGCCGTCAAAATGGCCACGTTCCACCATAAAGGGCCTCGGAGCCATCAGTGACGATAACTCCGCGTAATTGGCCACATGTCCCATGTTCCATTCGAAGATTTCGTACTCCGGAGTGTAGACATACGAGTAGCGATCTTCCGCCGAGCAGTTCTTGCGAACCCATTCGTTGAAGTCGGCAGAGCAGATCGACAGGCAGTATTCTGGATCATCCATGCCCTCGGGCGACTGCAACAGCGGCGGCACTCGCACAGCCGTCTTGCCGCCATACGAGAGACCGTAGAAACCGATGCGGTCGCGGTCGACATAAGGCAATGTCCCCAGCCAGCGAAGCGTCTGACGATGCTGCTCGATGATGTAACTGAACAGCGACCTACCCAACGGATTGCTCTTCCGCTGAATGACGCGAAAGTCGTCGTAGCCTCGATAGGGATTCTGCGGCGCGTAAACAATAAATCCCCGTTCGACGAGTGCGGTGCTGAAGCCTTTGTAGGGTGGCCAGTCGCGAGACGATTCGTCAGTTGTGATCGTCGCCATCGGCGTCCCTTCGAGACCATGCTGACAAACGACCACCGGCCTTCGCTCACCAGGCTGCAGGTCTTTGGGAATCAGCAAGATGCCTCCCGCGATCACGCCCCAGTCGTCCCCATAGGTGTGATCGAGGTCGTTGCGTCCATTGGCGATACCGGTCGTTTCCCCTTCCGGGATCGGCTCACTCACCGCATCTGCAGGGGCGGGGTAGACATCGAGCACCACTTCGTATCCCACATGCGTCGGCTCATCAATGACAAGCCGTGATCGGGGATTCAGCGGGCAATCCGGCACCGCCAATCGACCGATCAGTTCATCATGCACTAAATCGCGATACTGCTGCGACGTCGCGACCCAGGTATCGACCGAAGTGCGATCGCCCCCGCTCCACAACTGGTCACGGACCTTGTCGCTGGAGTGGAGGAGATCCTGAGAAAAGCGAACGAGTTCGGCAAGCTGGCGCTGCTGGCGAACCGCGATCGATTGAATCCTGCCACGCGTCATTGACCGAATCCGCGGCACGTCTGCCATCTCGAAGTCCGCGGAACTCCACTCGTTGAGAGCGGCAGTCAACTGCGCGGATTCCGTTGCCAGAACGACATTCTCTGCCGCGTCTCGACTTTCAAAGATGGCGGCGACTCGCTCCCACTCGATCAGCACCGAGTCCTCAGATGGATTCGCAATCCGTCCAGGAGCAGCGGGGTTATAGCCGTCTCTCGCAGCGGGTGGTCCGGCGACTTCGGGTGCCGGCTGCGTGTCGATGATGAGACGCCGTGGTGCGATCATTCCTGCCAGTTCCGCATCGCCGAACTCACTCAGTTGATCCCAGATGTTTCGGTAGATCGGTTCTCGCCACACCTGCTCGCGGCTTTGGAAGTAACCTGTCACCACGGTAACGTCGACTCGCTCATCGATGGCCGAAGTCATCAATCCGAGAAGGCCCCCTTCGCCAACTCCCCATACGATCGTTTGCAGGTCGGCGTAGTTCTGTTCCATATAGTCGATCGCCGTACGAAGCTTGTTGACTTCGAGTCCGACGATGTGACGCCCCATCTCAAAGCAGAGACGGTAAACGTATTCCCGATGGGGTAGATTGGTGATTCGAGCACTTGGATGCCGTGACAATGCATCGTCGCGATTGATCAGATCGGGAATGAACACGACCGCCCCCGCTTCGACCAGCCGTGCTCCCAGTTGTTGCTCGGCCGGCAACGCATCCGTGATGCCGAACAAATCCTCGGGGGTCGTGTCGGCATCAGGAATCAAGATGACACGGGCAGTGAATGGCACTCCCTGAGGTGACGCCATCATTCCTTCCAGGCACACGTCTGGCATCACTTCAAATCGGACAAACCCAGCGGTCCAATCAAAGCCTTCCGAGACCGCATGGGCCGTACTGAGCGGCTCGAACCACATTCGAGGGTCAGGAATCCTGTCGTCAGCAGCGCCGATGATCTCTTGAAGCCTTTCTCGGCGAGTCTCAATATTCAATGCTCCCTCGTCTCGATTGTACCACTGCCAATGAAGATCACGCCGAACGGGCGACGCCGCCAGTTCGCGCTCAGCGAACAGATTGATCCCCCGCACCATCACGACATCGAGCGGGTCTTCGAGCACCAGCGGCTCGGTGTTCGGGAGTTGCGGGCCTTCGGGGACTTGAGCCGAAGTGACTCCCACCATCATCAACGAGAAGAAAGCCAGCAGAAGGGAACGCAGCAGCATCACTCACCTCGAATCGTGGAGCGCGTATGAGGACCGAGAGCATGCTATATCAGCGCAAGGAACTGATCGCAATCGACGCAGCAACCTGGCAATGAGGATTGCCTTCACCCGCTCCGACCCTGCTCGAAGCGGCGAGAGCAGCGGCAGCATATAGCCGGGAGCGTTAGCTCATGAGCAAGAAAGTCTCTCAAAGACCACAGCCGCGAAGCAGCGACAGCGGACGATGGGATGGACATTGTTGTTACCTCTTCGCCGGGTGCCTGGGGTCAGGTTGCCGGGATTTGGGATGACTGTCAATGCGAGGAGATAAGCAACCTGCCCCCAGCCGCGTGGTGAGTGAGCATTCCATTCCTGTTGAGCCTCAAGATCGCCGCTCTTGGCGTCGCACCTCGTTCGCAGCGTTCAATCTTCTTAGCCCTCGGTCAATGACCGGGGGGAATCGACGCGGAATGTGATGGGCCTGTGATTTAAGATGCCGACGCTTCAGTAGAACCAATTCATTGCTGCTCGACTCGAACTCCGTGTTGTTGGGCATCGCTGGCCGCATTTCCCCCGGTCGTTGACCGGGGGCTAAAGGACGGACCGTGGCGAGTGACGGGTCTCGCTGTTGAGTTCGTTGGATTGGTGGAACAGTAGCCGTGCGTGTCCGACACGCGGCGGCAGGGCAAGTGCGTTCGAGCTGGTCTCGACGTATCGACGCCGCGAACTATTCCCCTCACCCGAGCCTCTTTCCCACAATACTGCGGCGATTGTGTCGCAAATATCTTCAGTGGGGGAGAGGGGGGAAGATTTGTTGCGCCGCTGGGAACTGCTGCGGGCGCAACCGCGTGACTTAGGGTAGGCGGAACGTGTACACGGACGAACCTGTGTCCACGCGGGCCGACAAGAGTATGGCAAGAGTATCGTCAAGGGTATCGCAAGAGTATCACCAAGTGCGTGTCTCTACGCTTGTACTCTTGTACTCTTGACTCCCAATGGCGGGTGACACTGACAAGGCGATGGATGGCGGGGCGCAACCTTGAAACGGAATTCCGCCACCCGTCGATTTTTTTGTTGCGAGTTTTCCCAAACCGCGGATTGTCAACACATCAAATGCGGATTCGCAAAATGCCATCACACCTCCGCCAGCCGTTCCGTCGAGTCGCCGAACTCATCAAGCGTCACGCCGAACTTGTCCATCAGCGACAGGTAGAGGCTGCACATCTTGCGGTTTTCCTGGCCTCGGTAGTCGAGCGTGCGTCCGGTTTCGAGCCGGCCACCCGCGCCGCCGAGCAGGATGACGGGAAGCTGCGTCGCGTCGTGGCTGCCGGTGAGCATGCTCGAACAGTACATGATCAGGCTGTTGTCGAGGCAGGTTGTTTCCCCTTCCTGAATCGAATCGAGCCGATGGGCGATGTAGGCCAGTTGCTGCATGAAGAACTGGTTCACCGTCAGCCAGTCGTCCGACTCCTGGTGCGAGAGGAGATGATGGATCATGTAGTCGATGCCGAGGTTCGAGAACCGCAGCGACGAATGATCGTTATTGAGCTTGAGCGTACAGACCCGCGTCGCATCGGTCTGAAACGCCAGTACAAGGATGTCGCACATCAATCGCATGTGCTCGCCAATGTCCTGAGGAATGCCGTCATCCGGCCGAGGAATGTTCGGCTCCTCGAGCGTTGGTCGCCAGCCCTGCACTTCGCCGCGCTGGCCGGCTTGCTCGATGCGCTGTTCGACCTCGCGCACCGAATTGAGGTATTCATCCAATCGCTGTTGATCCGATCGGCTGATACTTCGGCGAAGATCCGAGGCATCTTCCAACACCGCATCGAGAACACTGGTATCACCGATGTCGCCTCCTTCACGAAAGAGCCGATCGAAGGCGAGTGCGGGATAGACCTCCAACGGTGTCGGCGTCGTCGGCGAGCTCCACGAGATGTGGGAGCTGTAAATCATCGAGTAATTCTTGTGGACCGATGGGTTCGACTGCTCGCAGCCGAGCACCAGACTGGGAACCTTGGCACCGCGTCCATACGTCTGAGCCAGCACCTGGTCGATACTCGTGCCAGAGTGAATCTCGCCGCCAGAAGTGAGCGGCGCGCCGGAAAGCAGATTGCCTGTCTGCGAACTGTGAATGTTCCCACGCAGGGCTTCTTCGTTGTAGAGACCACTAATGAAAACCAGCTTCTCGCGATAGTCATCGAGCGGCGAAAGGACCGCGCCCAGTTCCATCTCGCGGCCGGAACCATTCGCCCACCAGTGATCCTTGTGAAAACCGTTCCCCGAAAAGAGCACGGCAAACCGCATCGGCGGAGTGTTTGGATCGGTTGCCCCTGCCACATCGGCCCACAATGGGATCGACTCAAACCAAGGGAGGGCCATCGAGACGCCCAGGCCGTGGAGGAATGTGCGACGGGATAGGTAGGACATTGTGATTCTCTTTCTTGTATCATTTAGCCCCCGGCGAGTCGCCGGGGGAGAGCCACGCTCCACATCATCGCGGAGAGTTGATGATCACACAATACCCCTCGGCGACTCGCCGGGGGCTAAGAGCTACTTATTCCTCATTCATGATGACTTGCCGGGGATCGTCCATCCCACGAATCATCCGAAACTGCTCACTCAGAACGATCGTCTCGATGGCTGCCGAGACGCGGTAGTCGTGGGAGGCGAGTTGACGCATCATTTCATCGATGAGCGGTTCATCGCTGAGCATCACTCCGCGACCGAGCGAGTAGCCCAGCAACCGGCGGCAGAACACTCGGACGAAGTCGTCGCGGCGAGTCGTCGAGAGATACTCGGCGAGGCCGTCGACGCCGGAGATCGGCGTGCCATCTTTGAGTGCGGTATTCGTATCAATCGGATGCCCCTCGGCATCGATGTCGCGAAAACGGCCGATGGCATCGAAGCCTTCGAGGGCGAAGCCGTAAGGATCGATTCGCGCGTGACATTTCGCACACTCGGGTGCCGAACTGTGCATCTCGATGAGTTTCCGTTCCGAAAGTCCTTCGGGAGGCGACTCGGGCAGGATCGGCACATTGGCTGGCGGACGCGGCAATCGCTCGTTGAGCAATGTCTCCGACACCCAGTTCCCACGCAGAATCGCGCTGGTTCGCGAAGCACCCGCTTGCGTCGCCAGTACGGTTCCCTGTGTCAACACACCTCCACGACCGTAGGCATCGACTCCATCGACGCGACGCCAGTGATCTCCTTCGACATCGGGAATGCCATAGTGCTCGGCGAGCGTAGCGTTGAGAAACGTATGGTCAGCATCCAGGACATCGAGCACCGAACCGTCGTTCTGGAACAAGTCGGTGAAGAACAACACCGATTCTTCATACATGTCGTCCCGCAGGTCGGCAAATTCGGGGAATGCTTCGTCGCTCTTCTCGTTGAACTGATCGAAGTTGCGAACATGCAGCCATTGGCAGCCAAACTCGATCGCCAATCTGCGGACTCGGTCGTCGCGCAGCATGCGCTGCGTCTGCTGCATCAGAACTTCTGGATTCGACAACGACTGCGAGTCGGCCAGGCCTCTCAGTTCATCATCCGGCAATGTCGACCACAGGAAGTAGCTCAGCCGACTGGCGAGTTCTTCGTCGGATACGCGGTGTCGATCGGAACCGTCGCCCGGCTCCTCAAGGCGATAAAGGAAGGCCGGGGATGTGAGGACACGCGTCACCAAAAGTCGAATGGCATCATCATGAGCGATGTTCGCGGCCCGCAATTCGTCGTACATCGATCGCAGCCGACGGGCTTCGTCTGCAGAGAGTGGTCGCCGGTAAGCTCGACTCGCGAACTCCAGAATCGCATCGACATGCACCGGTTCGGAGGCTGCCGACCATGCGCGATAGTCTTCCGCCGTTTGATAGATCGACTCCCGCAACGGTTCGAAGATGGACGGGTCGGCATCCTGCGTTGCAAACTCCATCAGTTGCTCGAAACCCACCACGGTGATGAGGGCATCCTGACTGACAAATCGCAACTGCGTCCACAACGCGTCGAGTCGCTCGCGGTCGGCGTCAGCGAGCATCAACCGGCTTAAGGCTTCATCCTCGCGATGAAACAGCACCAGCGTGACGACTTCGTCCACGGGAATGATGCGGGCATAGCACATCGCAATCGGGAACAGGTCGCGAAAGTCGTCGAACGATCTTTCAATTTGCGTTGCGGCTACACTACCTTCTCGCACCAGGACGGGGATCCCTGGTTGCAATGCACCGCCAGTAGAGAGAGCTGCGTTGGCATCCGTCGGTCCCGCTTGGTCCACAACGGCCACTTCGACTTGGACGGCAGCTTCCCCCGGACTGCTGGCATGCACTCTCGCCGACACGACGAACTCGCTGCCTGCGAACAGCTCCGCAGGGAGACGAATCTCGATCATTTCGTTCGCAGCCAGCACGAGATTCGCCGCATCTCCCGGATTGCCGTCGGGCAGTGTTCCATAACGAGCGGGATCAATGCCGTACTGACTGGCCTGCACATCGTCAGAGGTTTCTGCCACGAGCGAACTAGGATCGAGTTCCGCGAAGAGCGGTCCGCTCAGCGATACGAGTTGACCTTTGAGTTCCACATCGGCTGCGCTGGTTTGATCTGAAGCCGGTTGACTCAGCAGCTCAACAATCTCTCCCGCCAATGCATCGGCTGCTGCCGCATCTTCGCATTCCAGCCAGTGCGCCAGCAGTGACTCGGCAGGAATGACGGGTTGAGCTTCGCTGCCATCGATCATTCCGGAATAGAAGTGCCAGACATCGGCGTTGCCCAGCCGATCGGAATGCGGATTGCCGGCAGCGATCGAATCGGCACAGTCGCCCGAGAGCGACCATTCGCGGCCACCGCCATTCACTTCGTCGATATCGAGGTCGATCTCCGTCAGGTCGCAACTGTGGTTGCCGTCACGCGGACCGATGACGAGAGAAACCAGATCGCCTTCCCGTACCGCAAGCGATTCAACCGGTCCCGCGTCGGAGGTGCCGCCAAGGCCGACAACGCCCGACTGCAAGACTCGGCGATGCGAGCCGTGACGAAGTTCCAAAGACCAACTCACTCCATTGCCGCAACCGGGATGGGCGTGCAGCACGCGACATTGAATATTGAACACTCCATCGATCGGACTTCGCCAGCCCGCCGCCACCCAACGCTCAGGACGGGGATGGACCGCCACCTGATGCGGGTTCATTTCGCCAGGGATGTTCACTTTCTGATCCGACGAGTTCGCCACGAGCGACAGGGCATCCAATCCGGGAATCGTCCAACCCTTCACGAATTCGTAAGATCCCTGCAACGGCTGATGCAGATAGCCATCGATCTCCGCGCTGCCGCCGGCGATACCCAGATAGTTGAGCCAGGCCCGAAGCAGACGCGGATCGAGTTCCCTCGCCGTCGCGACTTCTTCGATCGGGAATGACTCGGGATCAACCTTCGCCTCGAATGCCGCAGCGAGATACTCCAGGGATTGCGCGAGTCCCTCTTCACGCAGCTCTGAGAGCGTCTCGGTGATCATGCCGACATCGCGCAGCGCGATCGACGGTCGCCCCGGTCGTTCGATGCGAGGATTGATCCATTCCACATTCGAGGGCGCGTTCGTTTCGACCAGAGCATGAGACTCAAGTCGCACCACGATGTCGCCGTCGATGCTTTCGAGCGGCAAGCGAAGGTCGCGATTCGACACGACTGGTGAAACCGGTGCCTGCCAGTTGCGAACGTTGCCGAAATGGCCGACGGTGTTGAATTTCCATAATTGCGTCTGCCAGGCGCGGATGTCGGCCACGAGGCTTTCTGCATCCAGTGGAGTAGCCGTTCGCCAGCGCTCACGAATCGGATTGAGCAGCGAAGAGGCATCGTCATCAGCAACAAGCATGTCGGCGAGATGCGTAAAGTACGTCACATTCAGCCCTGCCTGCTGTGCGATCTCGCCTGCAGCATTCGGATGGGCAAGCAGTTCGTCGCGATGACGAATCAGGGCGTCGAAGTACGGGATCAAATCGACTCGGCCATCTTCTTCGGTAGCGCTGAGCGGATTGGCAACGCTCCATTGATTGAGCGCGCTCATGTCGAGATGGGCGCTCGTGTTCTGCAGATAGATGCTGCGAATCTCCGACACGAGTTCGTTCGTCCAGTCCCTGCGGGTTGTCCCTTCCGAAAATCGAATCCCATCGGGAAGCAGCACGAGATGCGAAGACACTTCGCGTCCCGCGCTCAGGTACTTCTCGACGAGTGAAGGGGACATCACCAGCGACTGCCCGGTATTCGTGAAGCCCTCACCGGCGGCTCCATCAACTGGGAACTCGCGAGCCGGTTCGATCGAGATGCCGGTTAAATCCTGAATCGTATACGTGAACTCGGCATTGTTCAGCCGACGCAACACGACAGGCCCGGGGTCGCCTGCGTTCGCGAGTGCCTCGGCATCAAGGTAACTCGCAACCCACTGCTCTAGCTCAGTTCGTTCGGCCTCGGAAGGTTGATCCGCGTCCACCGGCGGCATCTCTCCATTGGCCAGCATCTCCGCGACCTTCTGCCAGGTCGGCGGGTCCGACCGGACCGACTCGAAGTCAATGAATCGCTCAAGGTCGAGCTCACCTTGCTTCTCGAGTGTGGTATGGCAGTCGAGACAATATCGAGTCAGCAGGGGATGGATCTTCTCCCCGTACTCGTCCTGCAACGATTCAAACGCAGAAGTTTTTTCAGGCTGATCGCCATTGGAATCGGTAGCGACGCAAAGAATGCAGAGCGCCGCAAGGACAATGCAGGGAATGCACCAAGCCGAGGAGTTACGAATTGGCATCAGTATCCATAATAGGTGTGGCGTGAACCCTTGGCCCATCGACCAACGTCAATGCGTATGTTCGGCAGAAACCAAGGATGTCGCAAGTGTGCACCAGCGGTCGACTGCGAAGCGAATTGTCATACGGAAACACCCCGACGGCACGCGCGCCACGTATCCGGAAGTAGTTCGTTAGGTTTCCACAGTTGTTCGCACAACTCCTGCATTTCGGGCGGTGCTTTCTCGATACGAATACGTTTATCGAATCGTCCGGCTGGGACTGCTGCCATGTTGTGTAAATACCAGCATCTGTCGAGAGCACGTCGACGTAGCGGCTGCACCCGGTTGCTGGGGATCGAGCAGCGTTGTCACGATGACGAGGCTCTTCGACCGGAATCCAGGTTGCTCAACGTGGATCCGGGTTTCTGAGGTTCATGGGGACTCGCTGAAGATTCTGTTGAGACTCCGATTCGATTGATTCAGTCATTGATGAAGACGTCATGCCACCGTTCCGTGGGCAGGGTGGCGTGAATGGAGGCAATCAATCGAGGCGGGCTGGCGGCGGCGTCACCGTCCTGGCAATTCGGAATCCGCCATTGTAGTACCGGATCTCGGGTGACTGCCCCCAACGAACCGCGGAGCGCGTATAGCCGGGATGGTAGAACCAGGAGCCGCCGCGTAGCGTGCGCAGATCCGTCGGAGTACTGACGACAGGATCGATGCGGATGTCTGGATTATCGTAGTAGGCATTGCTGTCGTAGCCGTCCCAACACCATTCGTATGCGTTTCCGTGCATGTCATAGAGGCCGAAGGCATTGGCGCGAAAATGACCAACAGGAGCTGTGAAGGCAAAGCCATCGTGAGCGTCGATGAAAGTCGCGGATTGCGAGTTTGTCCAGGCGGCACGCGCATCGAGGTCGACAATGTTGCCGAATTCAACGAGTTCGCTGGGATCGTCGCCATGCTGCCAAATGGTCGTCGATCCGGCTCGGCACGCGTACTCCCATTCTGCCTCGGTCAGCAGTCTGTATCCATCGCCGCCGCGAATCTTGTGCTCGTGCTGTCGCCCGCCGTGTCATAATACTCATCGAGGTCTTCTCTAAGGCTCAACCAATTACAAAAGGCGATGGCATCGTTCCAGGTGATGTTCACCACCGGATGATCTTCGTCGTACGGAGTCCATCCCGAGTTCTGCCACGTATACTCAGGGGCAGGTCCCTCGAATCGTTGTGTCATACTGTTCCAACCTCGGCCACCTCCAGTTCGTTCCGCTTCGGTGACGTAATCTGCCTCCTCCACAAACTGTCTGAACTGACCGACGGTGACTTCATAGACTCCGACCGAGAATGTCACCGTGAGTCGGACGCCGTGCTGCGACTCGTCGTCAAAGTCTGCAACGTCAATCTCCGGCCACAATTGCAGAATCCGCTCCCGCTCATCGAACGTGGAGCCCATCTCAAACTCTCCCGGCGGGATGAGCGCCAGTTGCATGCCGATGGAATTCTCGACTACGACTTCGGTTCCGAGATGATTCGCCCACTGCTGTTGGGAGGCGTGGGCTTCTTCGATGTCAAAAGGGGGCTACCAAGGCTGTCGGTGCCGAAGGAAGAGCGGGCTGTATGTACCTGGCGACGCGGAAGCCTACGTCGCTTCCTCGGTTCCCGGGTGCCATTCTGCCCCCCCCCCCCCCCCATCCCCCCGCCGACCACCCCCCCCCGCCCCTCCCCCTCCCCCACCCCCCCCGCCCCCACCCCACCCCCCCCCCCTCGCCACCCCCCCCAGGCCCCCCCAACCCCCCCTCCCCCCACCCCCCCCCCTCCCCCGCACTCCCCCCCCCCCCCCCCACCCCCCCCCCATCCACCCTCCCGCCCCTGCGACAACCCCCAATCCTCGCCCCCGTCGCCACCCGCCACCCCCCCGCGCCCCCCCTCCTCCCCCCCCCCTCCCTCCCAAGTCCCCCGCCCGCAACCGCCCACCCCCCCGCCCTTCCCCACCCCCCCCCCCTCCCCCTCCCGCCTCCCCACCCCCGGCCCCCCCCCCCCACCCCCCGCCGAGCCCTCCACCGCCGCCCACCCCCCACCCCCTCCGCCCCACGTCCACGGCGTGGAGGCCCCCCCCTGCGGCGGACGTATCCGACATCTGACAGAATCGCGGTTCGCGAAATGCGGAATCCGTAGTACATAAACGGGATTGATGACGAATACCAAATGCGATCTGCAGAGCGTGAGTTCTCATTGTCTCTTTTTCCGCCACGAAGCACGCGCGATCTGAGAGGGGTGTGAACCACTGGATCACATGTAATCTCCATCCGTCCAGCATATGCAGTCTCATCGTAACCATCCCAGCACCACTCCCACACGTTGCCATGAGTGTCGTACAAGCCAAATGCGTTGGGGGAGCCGGTTCCCACAGTTGTTGTCTGCGGAATGAAGGAGACATCGGTCTCCGTGCCGAAGTGAAACGGCGTCGTTGTCCCGGAACGGCAGGCGTGTTCCCATTCCGCTTCAGTCAGAAGGCGATATCCATCGCCACCTGAAATCGTCACGCTCGCTTCGCGGATACGGCCGTCTTCGCGTGTAATGCGGGTCAGTTCATAGTACTCAGGCAGGTCCTCTCGCTGGGAAAGTGCATTGCAGAATTCGAGACAGTCGTACCATGTAACATTGTCGACGGGAAACAGAGATGTATCCATTCCGGTGACGTTGCGAAATCCTCCCCCCGTTGGCGCAAGATAACTGGGATTCGATTCCATAACATTCTGCCAATCGTGTTGTGTGACTTCGAACACGCTGACAAAGGACGGAGCCGTGATCCGAACACGGTGTTCCGGCCCCTCGTGTGGCTGATGGCCGTCTTCCGAGCTAGGCGACCCCATCATGAACTCCCCCGGAGGAATGAGCGCCAGTTGCATGCCGATCGAGTTCTCGACGACAACTTCGGTTCCGAGATGATCAGCCCATTGCTGTTGGGCGGCGTGGGCCTGATCGACGTTGAAGGGCGCGACGAGGAGTGCGGGCTCGTCAACGTTCGTCTCGGTCGGGCCGACCGTTGACGGATCGGGGAGTTCAACGTCGAGAATCAAGCGAATGCCGAAACCCTCGTGATAGAGCGTTCGCGTGTCGCAACGGTATCTCCAGGCACTGCGGGAAAGGCTGGCGGAAGTCGTATACGAACCACCGCGGATCACACGCTGCGATGGTGCTCCCGACAGGGGGATCTCGCTGTCATTGAGAGGATCGGTCACGGGGTGATCGGGATAGGCGACATAGTGGTCGATGCACCATTCGCGCACGTTGCCGTGCATGTCGTACAAACCGAATCCGTTAGGTAGTTTCAGGCCCCCAGGTTGGGGTTCGCGGGTGTTGCCGGCATACCAGTCATATTCGTCCAACTGGCTTCGGTCGTCACCGAAGTGAAATGCCGCTGGACTACCCGCCCGGCAGGCATATTCCCATTCCGCTTCACTGGGCAGTCGGTACGTGTGCCCGGCGGCGACCTCTTCCGGCAATTGATTAACCCGCTCGACAAACGTACCCGCCAGATGCCCGATGATGCCCACCGGATGGTCTGGTGTCTTACCGGCTCGAATACCGTTCGGTGTCTCGCCCATGACGGCCTCGAACTGCGATTGAGTCAGTTCGGTCGTAGCCATGTAAAAGGGTCGGGGCACTGTGACCAGATGCTGCAGTTCCTGATCACCGTCCGGCAACGGAGACGCGTTCGGTCCAAAAGGATCTCGCGGCATTTCATCGCGACCAACTTCATCGGCCGGCGAACCCATCAAATACTGACCGGGCGGGATCAAGACAAATTGCATCCCGATCGAGTTGGTATAGGATATGGGAATTCCAAGATTCTCAGCCCAGCGCTGCTGATGCTCGGCGGCCTGGGCGGCATCAAACCGGGCGACAGCGGGATGTTCAGCATCGTCTGAAAACGCGGAGGGCATCGGTTGGGCGGTACTGGCATTGAGCCGCCAGACACGGACGGTTCCGTCGAAGCTGCCTGAGACCGCGATTCGCCCGTCATCAGAAAAATCCACGCTCTTTACGTCGTCGGTGTGCCCGTGACCGATCGCCAGTTCCTCTCCCGTTGTTACGTCCCACAACCGAACCGTGAAGTCGCCTTCGTCATCATCTCCGGCCGCCGTTAGCAGACGCTGCCCATCCACAGATAACGCGACACCGTTCACCGGTCCGGTATGCCCTATTAACCGCATTACTTGCCGTCGCGAGTTGAGATCCCACACGACTGCGGTCATGTCGTGGCATCCGCTTGCGAAGAGAGATCCGTCGCGAGATACGTCGATCGAGTTGATTCCCCAGCTGTGCCCCTCGAATCGGTACTCTTCAAGGCCGGACGTGATATCCCAAAGTCGAACAGTACCGTCCAGGCTCGCTGAAAGCAGTTGATTGCGGTCGGCTACGAACTCAACGTCGGTGACCCAGTTCGTGTGTCCGGTGTACGTCTCAAGGAGTTCACCGGTGTTGACGTTCCACAGCTTGACGGTATGGTCAAAACTACAGGTCGCCAGCACCGAAGCGTCGGGTGAGAAGGACACACCGAAGACGGTGCCATCGTGACCATCGAGCCTATGCAGCTCCTGCCCTGTCTCGATGTCCCAAATACGGACCGTCTTGTCGGCTCCTTCGTCGTTTGCGCCGCCACCGCTTCCTGTCGCTGCCAAGCGTCCATCTGAAGAGACATCGATACAGAACAGCGGCTCGCGATGGCCAGGGAAGAGAGCTGTTTCCTGATTCGCCGCAATGTCCCACAGTCGCCACGCTCTATCGAAGCCGGTTACGGCGACGTGCTGGTTGTCCGGAAGCATTTGAACGTCCCAGACCAAGCTCGCGTTGGGATTCAACACGGCGGTTTCGACTAGCGTACTGGCGACGACACTCGATGCGGTACTCACGCTATCTTCAATTTCAATATCTGCTGGCGGCACCGATCCTGCAGGTGTTGTCACCGCCACCAGCTCCACTTTCAGGGCAGTCGCACCGTCACGAGTAAACGTGAACTTCTCGCCCGAGAGGTCTGTGTCGCCCAGCGAGACCGCCATTCGGTATTCGCCTTGATGTTCGCTGGTGGAAAGCGTGAACGTCTCTCCGATCGGGACGGCGACGCCGGCGACCATGATCTTCAGTTCATGCTCTCCATCATCGAGGTCCATCGCGCCTGCCAGATCGGTAAACTGGACTTCGTTGCCGTTGATGGCCAATTCGAGCGCATCATCATTGATCTCGATGCGCAGTGTGCCGTTGTCGGTCGGTATGAAAATGACGATTCCCGCCAGCAGCAGGATGCCTCCCAGAATTCCGCCGACCCACCAGCCGACCGCTTTTGAACTTGAGCGATTCGACTGAGTCCGACTGTAACTCGTCGGGGCGGTGACGATCGTCCTCGACGTGGGATCGATGTTGATGACCGGACTGGGCAGCGACTTGCGCGGCGTGGGAGCGATCATGGGCAATTCGGATCGCGACGGGGGCGTTGGCGTCGCGGGTTGAGACGGTGTGATTGGCCGAGCCGTCACTGCCGGTTGAACGGCCGGCGTCGAATTGGATGGAGCCGCCCCGACCATCGTCTCGCTGCCGTCGGCTCCGACATGCACTTTCTTTAACCATTCGGTCAGCGCATCAGCCACCTCGTCCATCGATTGGTAACGGGCGGCCGGTGGCTTGGCCATCATCTTCAGGCAGATGGCTTCCAGATCGAGATCGATGTCGGGACGCAGTTCTTTCAGCCGGGGAGGTTCTTGACCAATGATCTGCCCCAGAATCGCCTGGATCGATCCCTGAAACGGCGTCCGGCCCGCGAGCATCTCAAACAGAATCACACCCAGGCTGTACACGTCACTCGTGGGTCCGACCTCCTTGATCTTCCCCAGCACCTGTTCGGGGGACATGTAGGCTGGTGAACCGAGCAGTGTTCCTTCCATCGTGACGCGCGACTTGTCGCTCGTTTCGAGACTGCAGGCGAGGCCGAAGTCCATCACGACCGGCTGGCTGTTGTTCTTGATCATGATGTTGGCCGGCTTGAGATCGCGATGCACAATCTGCTGCTCATGTGCGTTCGCGAGAGCCGTGGCCAGTTTGTGCAGCATCAGCACGGTCGGCCGCTGCCGGCCGGGCTTACTGGGTGAGATGTAGTGCGTAAGCGGTCGCCCTTCGATGTAGGCCATCGAAATGAAGTGCTGCCCGTCGATCTCGCCAACATCATAAACGGCACAAATGTTTGGGTGCTCGACCCGTGCGGCAGCCTGAGCCTCTCGATAGAAGCGGTCGAGAATCTCGCGATCGCGTTTTCCCTCGAAGTGGGGCATCTTGATGGCACACTTGCGGTGCAGCAATGTGTCATCCGCCAGATAGACACTCCCCATGCCACCGCGACCGAGCACCTTGAGGAGTTGATACCGACCAAACTGTCTTGGGACTTCGGCCACTGACGATGTCGAAGTCCCATCAAATGGTTGTTCCGGCTTGATCGTCTCGCTTTCCAACCGGGATGTCTCGACCGCTTTGGCTTGCGACTCCGTGGCATCGAGGAGAGGCTTCCAGTCGGACTCTCTTCCGGGGTATGCGTTGGCCAGGAACTCGGCAGTCGTCGGAGTACCGAACTGCCGGCGGACTTCGATCTCGGTGCGGATCAATTCCACGGGAACAGTGTCGCATGTTCCCAGACTCGGATAGCGATCCAGGTAGGAACTCAGTGTTTCGTGTTGTCCTGATTCCCAGCGGCGCTCGAGATCGACTTTGACCAGTTCCACCATGGCTGCCTGTCCCAATTCTGGAGGTTGCGATTGCAGCCGATGGACCCAGGCCGCGAGGGCATCGGGCGTCCAGCCGCGTTCAAATTCCAGAAGCCATTCCTCGAGCAAACGCTGTTGCTCGGTCCCAAGCAGCAGATGTCGTTCCCTGGATACCGCCATCGAGTTCTCACGAAAGCGCCGGTGTGGAAGGCCTCAGTAGAGTTGATTGCGCTACCGTTCGGAAGTGTCACCCGAAAAATCAACAAGTTCACGATTCGGCCGAAACTTGCCGTTCCAACCGGTCACGGAGCACGCGCAAGGCCCGGTGAACCGACTGGCGGGAGAGATTCAACTTCCGGGCGATCTCGGTCGCTGAAAAGTCTTCCAGCCGCATCTCCAGAACGGTTGCATACCACTCCGGGGTACCTCGCAAGAGGGATTCGACCGTATCGAGCAACGTGAGGGCTTCGGCGTCGCTCGGCTCTGTCCAGGAGATCGCGGAGAGCCACGCATCTCCATCCGCCTGCTCGGAGTATACATTCCTGCGGTCGGCGGTATGAAACCTCCCCTTGGCGCGGGCTTTCAGCACCGTAATGCGCACGAGCAACTTCCAGAGTTGAGCCGCTCCCTCGATCTGAAACTCGCCGCGCGTGTTTCGCCTGAGAAACGTGCGAAACGCCGACTGCACGATGTCTTCACCATCAATGCGCCGCGCCAGCCGACTATCGAGGTGATGCTGCGCGAGTCGCGCGAGCTTCTCCGTAAACTGCGCAAGCTGAGCCGCCAGTTCGTTGTTCACCGACCGCTGCGATTGATCGAAACTGGCCATGCCCGCTGCGTTGAGATGACTTGCAAGAAGTTCGTTTGACAAGTTAACGGATTCGTGCCGATTCCGCACGAACCGCTCCACAGCTTCCAGAAACGCGCCGCCGCCGACGGCATCGAAGACGGACTAGCGGCCACTTCGGTGATCGACACCGAAGCGTGAAGAGCACCAATGGCAAATCATCCGAGTCGTACCCATCGCCGCAGATTTCAGGCAACGGTTTGTTGCGAGACACTCCCGAGTGGTACACAACTGTCCTCAAAATGCGGTTGGAGGACTACTCAGCCACCGAGATTGCCACGCGTCTGGAACTCTCTCGCCAGTCAGTTCATCGTGCTCTCAGAGTGCTGCGAGACCACTTGGATCGGCAGATGCTGGTTAAGAACGGAATTTTTCGATTTTTGGAGTGACACTTTCGAGCGAGATCGCAATGAAGTCTACTGAGTTCCTTTTTCTCCAATATATGCAAGAAAGTTCCCGATGACGACGTCCAAAGAACTGCATCTGCAGTTTTCGGATGAGCAGCAGCATCTGCTTAAAGATTGGCTCAATCAATTTGAACGCCATTGGTCGCCCCGCTGGGCAGTTGGACGGTTCGGATAATATGTCAGCGATGGTTGCCGCCGTCCGGGCGTCTCCGGCGGCGGTTGCTGAGCTTGGTCGTTACCCTACTGAGATTCTCGACATGCTCAACCGCGTCAGCCTCGCGTTTTCGGTAGCTTTCGTCACGTCCGTGTTGAGTGGTTCGCTGAGCCATGCGCATGACCTTCCGCGTTTTGGCACGCTTCCTGAACTGGACATCCGCAAACCCGCTCGATAGGTTCTCTGATACTGCATTGGAAATAGCATCAAAGCTTTCGCTAACGAATTCGAGGAATTGATCTGGTCACCGAGTGGTTCGCCCGCCCACTCCGCACATCTAAGTGATTTGTATCCAGAGGTTGCAATCGTACATTTTTCAGTGGGTGAAGTTCTTGACTGGATCCCAGGCAGTTGCAAGTGCATCGCTTGTGACTTCCCGGGCTGTACGACTTGGGCGGCTTCCAGTGGCCCTCACATTCTCATGTTTCAAATGGAGAACACGTGATTTGTGAGTTTCGAGGGCAGTCGGTGCGAACGCTTGTGCGAAGTTCTGAGAATCGCCAATCCTTCAAATACTGAACAGCTTCGGTTCTCGGGGCACGCCGATCGACATTGTCAGCGATTCCTGCCACGCGCAATCGATTTCGAGGTTCTTCATTAACGCGATGTCAGAACATCAATCTTACAGTCAATTGTGGTCCCAGCTGTTGCTTCGAGGTGATCGGAACACGGCGGCATGGCTGATCATCGACCTATTTGAGATGCATGACCAACGACGTGGATTCTCAGGGTCCACCGACCTCGATAGGCAGTTCGATACAAACGACATTCAGGCCATCTGGATGTACCACCTGCTGGAAATCCTCGACGATGGCGATGGAGTGCTGTTCAGCCAATTGAGATACTTCTACCTGACTAACCGTGAACGGTTCCTGCTTCAAGTACGAGCTTACGTTGATGACGTTGAAGTTTGAGGAGTGACGAAATGTGAACCGCAGCGCGCGGCCAATTGTCCATACAGAGTGTGACGCAGACGCTAGCAGCCCGTTGAAAAAGCGCTCATTGAGGGGCTTAAATGTAATGATTGCTGGTGGGTGGTCTGGAGAGTCGTAGCGCGCGAGTGGAATGAGTGCGCTGAGGTGATTTTGAAGAAGCAGCGGCTCCAGCGGCGCAGGTGGGCGAGTCTGAGGGCGTAGATCGCGGCGCAGGCCGCCGCCCAGCCGCCTACCAGGCCCCGCGGTTTGCCGATGCCGAACACGCCGCGCATCAGTACCGCCAGATTATGGGCCGCCGCCTGGATCGTGTATCGCTTGTTGATCTTCTCGAGTCCCCGCAGCCAGCTTCGTCTCGCCCCGCCGGTGTCGCACACATGAGCGAAGCTGCGTTCCACGCGTTCACTCCGCTGGCGTTGCAGGCGCCGTCCCTTCTTCCGTCGCACGCGGCGACGGTTATTGAGCACCGCATGCCGCACTTCCTCGGGCTTGTCGGTCCAGCGCCTCCCGTGCGGAGAAGAGGGTTCGGGGATGTACGTCCGCAGCGAGAACCGCTCGCACTCAGCCAGGGTGTCGTTGGCGTGATAGCCCTTATCCGCCGCCACTTCTTGAATCTCCGCGTCACTTCCCGAGAGGATCACGTTCTTCTGGGCATCGACCACGGCGACCAGCAGTGTCTGTGCGTCCCCCTCGGTCCCGTGATGCACTTGCGCCGAGAGGATCACGTCGCTCTCCAGATCGACCACATGCTCGGCCTTGTAACCCAGGCGGGTGCGGCCATCCTTCATCTTGACGATGCGGGCCTCGGGATCGGTGGGAGATTCCCACTCCGCGTTGGAGACCTTCTTCTTCCCCGCTTTCGCCCGCCGCTTGTCGAATCGCCGCAGTTCTTCTTCCGTCGGCTCCTGGCCCTCCTCCAGCAGGCCTTCTGCCTGCATCAGCCGCTTCAGATACTCGTTCCAATCCTCGCCGGTGTCTTTACGGACGATGGCCTTCATCGCCGCGTCGGCTTCCAGCAGGGTGGAGTCAACGCCCACCGTCTTCCCCTTGAGCAGTCCGTGCTGGTCGACCACGCTCAGCAGAAACGCGAACACCTGCTCATGCACCGCGAGGGGCAGGCGGTTGCGGATGCGGGTCAGCGAACTGTGATCGGGCACGTTCTCGGTCAGCGCCAGCCCCAGAAAGCTCCGCAGCGACAGGCTGTCGCCACACCTCCAGGCGATCCCCGCTGCGAATCGAGCCCCTCGAAGTAGCCGATCAACAGCATGCGGAAGTAGCGGCCCGGCGGAATCCCCGGTCGGCCGCCTGCGTGGTAGTGTTCCTCGCACAGAGCTTCCACGTACGCGTCGAACCCGGCCTCACGCAACACCTGGTTAAGACGATCGTAGAAGACGTGTCCGTTACCCAACACCAGCTGATCGGTCGCGAGCCACAACTCCCCCTGCCGTTCCCCACCACTGCGTCCCAAAGCCATGCGCACCTCCCTGACACTGATGCTGACATCCAACAGCGGAATCATAGACCAACTGTCAAGACCCCCAGTTGTTCAACGGGCTGCTAAGTTGTCCGCAGTTCGGAATGTTGCCGCACGAGCCGCGTGCTTGCAATGTTCAACGAGCATAATTCACAAAGAGCGTAGATTTCGTCGCAAGTCGCATGAGAACTCGTGTTGAGTTGATTGCGACGAGTTGTCTGGAGAGAATCAGTCCTGACTTGGCCCCGCATTTTTCACGAGACATAATCAGACATGGCGATTCTGGTGCAATGTAGTTCGTGTTCAAGTCGGTTTCGCACGCCCGATGGTGCCGAAGGCCAAACGACAAAATGCCCCAAGTGTGACCTGCCGATTGTCATTTGCGGTCAACGTGTTCGCAACCACGATGTTTTTATCAGCTATTCCAGCCACGAAAACTCAATTGCACAGACAGTCTGTGCTTCTCTGGAGAGGCACCGACTTCGTTGCTGGATTGCCCCCCGCAATATCGCTCCAGGATTCGATTATGCAGACGCGATCATCGAGGGAATCGAGCAAACGGGCGTGCTTCTCGTGATCGTTTCGGAAGCCGCCAATAAGTCTCCACATGTAAAACGGGAAGTCGAGCGTGCTGCGTCGAAACGGATTCCGATTATTCCTTTTCGAGTCGAGGACGTGACCCTGTCGAAGGGACTGGAGTTTTTTTTGTCGGGCAGCCACTGGCACGATGCACTTTCAGAGCCGATGGAGGACCATGTTGTGCATTTGCTTCCAGCATTGCGGCGATTGTTGAAACTGCGCGATACCGACGACGTCGACAGTTCCCATGGGGCACACCAGGAGATCGCGTCATGCCTGGAATCGGATTCTGGACAGCAATCCGCATTGACTACAGAACCGATGGGAACTCCGGTGAAGGCGCCAATCTTTCACTTTGGCGGAGTGGTTCCTCCGGCATTCTTTATTGGTCGAATGAAGGAACTCGAGGAAGCAGAGCGTGCCGTCTGCAGCCAGAGGGACATTCGAAACAACATCCTGGTGATTGGGGAACTCCGCTCTGGAAAAACGAGTTTCGGCAAGATGTTGATTCACCGCATTATGCAACGTGGGTCCAATGATGTGCTTGGTGTCTACCTGAATGTCCAGCAATGGCCAAAGCTTGATGTTGAGTCGTTTTACGAGCACACCATCCTTGCTCTATTTGGAGAAATCTCCCGACAGGTTTTTGGTGTCCGGTACAATTCCCTCGCCAGCAACAACCCGACGCGTGGCCGTGATGAGCTCGCCAATGACAAGTCATTCGGATCTTTTTTAGATATCTATCGTGAAGTGCGCCATCGCACCTACGCTGATGGTGCGGTGGCTCATGAAGCGTTTCAAGTGAACGAATTCAGCGATGTCAGCAACGAACTGATGAGTATCGTTCGAGAGAAAGACTGGACCAACTGCTTTGTTTTCTACGATGAAGCGAATCGCCTCGGGCGTGAGGAGTCTGTTGATATGATCCTCAGTCATCAGGAGGCGCTTTCGATGTCCGGACTCACTGCGATTTATGCCGCCAGCCCCGCGATGGTCGACCAACAGAAGACGCTGCAGGACGCGTTTGTCCATCAGATACGGCTTGGACCGTTCTGTAGCCATACGGAAATGCGCCAATTGCTGGCCCGGTACTACTTTGATGACAACGACGCCACTACAGAAGTTCCTGCAAATGGCGAAGCTCTCGAAGAGCTGTGGAAAATGTCTCGAGGAATGCCGTTCCTGATTCAACTGATCGCGGGTCGCAGTTTCGAGATCGCGCATCACGAGGGCGATTGCGAGTTATCACCGCAACATGTGAAAGATGCTTACGCTCGGATAAAAGCGGAGAAGCCCACTGCTTTCACCACCGGAAGCGACTGAACCACTGCAGCCATGTCGGATACGCCTCGCATCGATAGCATTGAATCCAGTTGTGACATTGCGGAGCTATGCCGCCGAATCCGGCGTTCGCTGAGTTTTAATCATGCGCATTGCGCGTTGGCAGAGCGGGCTGGACTTTCACGTCAACTGCTTGAATCTGACTCACTTGCACTGTCGATACTCGGAGAGGGTTTTGGACACGTCATCGTGTTTGACACCAAACAAGGCCTCGGTATGGACAACGAGTTTGATCTTGTGCAGTTTCTCCGATACATCTCACACCGAATGGCTGACGAGTTCGGACTTGAGCTGGATCTGCGTGCATTCCATCCGGAGCAAGTGTCACAGATTCTTAAAGATGAAGCCGAGAGCACTCTGTTCTGCTTCGTAAACATTGAACTCATGCCCTACGAAGCCCTGCAGCGGTTACGCGACTTCACGCAGTCGCAGGAAACGCATCGCTGTTTGTTTTGCGGACCACATGATTTTGGAAGAAGTGACCAGCTGCTCTCCGCGCCACTGGAACTCCACGACAGAGAATACGAGGTTGAGCTTAGTGCTCAGGACTCGGACATCTTTCTTGCACTCGATTCGATCAATGAGAATGACGACTCGGAGCTTGCGCTGGGCGGTTCGGCGTATTCGGCAGGCGACTCGGGCCTATCCCTGGTGATGGAGTCCTTCGACGTGAGCCTGCCCGAAGTGCCACACAACGCTCATGATTCGAACTCACTAGCGATGGCGTTCCGTCAATTGCCAGACGACACTTTTCTTGATTCACCAGTATTCGGAACTGATGATGATCGGCTGGCTGCCGCGTCGCAGCATGTATCGTTGCTCATCACGGATGGCCAATTGTCAGTGGCTCTGGGTTGGCTGAATGTGCTTGAACGTGTGCAAGGCACAGCGCCTAGAGATGCTGTGTTGACATTGCTTTCACTCCTCGCCGAGGCATCGGTTGCCAGTCAAGATTGGGTGGGGGCACTCGACATCCTCAAACGTCAACAGCAGAAACTCGAGCAAGCGAATCAAACGGCTGCGCTGGTGCATTGCCTGAATCGCCAGTCGACAATCCTGATGCAGCACGGACGACTTGAGGAAGCATTTGTGCTGCTCCAACAGCAGGAGCAGATTTCTCAGAGTCTTGGTCTGCCCTTTGAATTGGTTGAGGCACTTACAACGCAAGCCGAGATCTGCCTGGTTCGTGGAGAAATCGAGAATTCGGTGACGGCCTTCGCTCGTGCTGAGCGTGTTTGTCGACTAAACGGTTTGCACGAGAAAGTCACGTATTGTTTGGGGCGTCGTGCTACGGTACTCCGTCGTGGAAGTAACGACACTCTGGCCTTTGATGTGCTGAAAGAACAGTTTCGGCTTGCAATCGCGATAGGCACGCATGAGTCGGCCGCAGTTGCAGTCGGCAATCAAGCCTCCATTTTGGAATCGCGCGGCCAGCTGGCTGAAGCGTTGGAGTTGTACAAACAAGGAGAAGCGCTTTGCCGGAAGACTGGCAAACAAGGGATACTGGCCCGCAACCTCGCCAATCAGGCTTTCTTTCTTTCGTCCAAGTTGAGCCGCCATCGGGATGCATTGGACAAGGCAATTGAGGCATTGTCTGTCGCGCGAGAAAACGGACCCGTTACTCTGGTCGAACAGATCGAAGCACTCAAGAACAAGATTCGAGACCGGCTCAAGTGAGTTACCAACGAAGTAGGGCCGGTGGGATCATCCCAAAATCAACTCGCCAAAGCTCTGAAGTTGGAGTTGTGTAAGCATTCTTC
>CALOES010000028.1:0-94052 GCA_942492405.1 uncultured Planctomycetaceae bacterium | reverse complement strand
GCATGCTCAACCGCAATTATGGGGAAGCATTTGCTGTTTGCGGTCATGCACCAGTTCCGCGAAGGGGACGTGCAGCACTGGTGGTGCATCCACCTGTCGGCCGCGGCGTGCGAACACACTTTTCCGACGACTATTTGTGGCTGCCATTGGCGGTTTGTCGTTATGTGGGTGTGACGGGAGATACCGGCGTGCTGGATGAGCACGTCCCATTTCTCACGTCACGCGCCCTGCGCGACGATGAAGAATCCAATTACGATTTGCCACAAGTCTCCGGCGACATCGGCACACTTTATGAGCATGCCGTCCGCAAGTGATTGACCATGGGCTGCGATTCGGGCAGCACGGTTTGCCATTGATGGGCTGCGGTGATTGGAATGATTGCATGAACCTCGTCGGACAGCACGGCCGCGGTGAGAGGTGTGGCTCGCGTTTTTTCTGTTTCATGTGCTGACAGAGTTCGCCGCTCTGGCTCGGCGGGGCGCGGCGATATGGATACCGCGGAACGGTACACTGGAAGCCGGCCGACTGCGTGGAAACATCGAGGAGCACGGCTGGGACGGCGAGTGGGTATCGTCGGGCCTCACTTTGACGACGGTACGCCGCTCGGTTCGGCCACGAATGCAGAATGTCAGATTGATTCGATCTCGCAAAGCTGGTCAATTCTCTCCGGTGCCGGAACAATTGAGCGTCCCGAGGTGGCCATGGAGAGCGTCGATCGTCGCCTGGTCAACAAAGAGGAACGCTTGATCCTGCTGCTCGATCCCCCCTTCGACAAGTCCGACCTCAACCCTGGTTACATCAAAGGGTACGTTCCCGGTGTCCGTGAAAATGGTGGTCAGTACACGCACAAGCGCCATCTGGACCATAATGGCCACGGCAGCCATGGGCGAGAACCAGCGCGCATGGGAGTTGTTTTCGCTGATCAATCCCATTTCACACGGTGCGACAGCGGCACAGATCGCCAAGTACCGCGTGGAACCGTATGTGGCGGCCGCCGATGTCTATGGGGTCGAACCACACACCGGTCGTGGGGGCTGGACGTGGTACACCGGCTCTGCTGGTTGGATGTATCGCTTGATCGTCGAATCGTTGATGGGTCTGCATCTGGAAGTGGACAAACTGCGAATCGCGCCTCGACTTCCGGCGGAGTGGGGTAGTTTCAAAGTGCACTATCGCTTTCGCGAGACTTTCTATCACATCACGATCCACAACAACGGCACTGATGCCTCGGTTCGACGCATATCCGTCGATGGAACTGATTCCCCAGGCGATTTCATTACGCTTATCGATGACCGGAAAGAACACGAAGTCGTGGTCGAAATGGAATCCAGCCATTTGGCGATAGTGCCGCAAAGCAGGGCGTAGCAGGATTCGCGCTCAAAGTGATGGCCTAGCTCTTGGTACTGCGTCGCGTGTCGCGGGTTTCTCGGTCAAGGTGAACAGCATGACTTCTTCTCCGGTGACCACGCTGATGTCGTGATGCAGGCTCTGGATCTTGACTCCGGTAATCTTGAACACCATCGCCTCCAGCGTCCCGCGCGGTTTCCACCAGTTGCGTTCGGACTTGTCTGAGCAAATCCCGTTCTTTCTCTGGCGGAAGCGACTCGGCGAGGTGCTGCTCGGCGGCTGTCAGTGCTCCCTGCAGACGAACGACGAGTAGATCGCCGATGAGATGCGTGGAGACATGCTTCGGTCCACGCCCCATGTACTCCTGCTCAAAATGCACAAGCCCATTGCATATCGCAGCTTCGATTTCTCCGACCGTCTTCACGCGTTTTCCTGATTGACAGATTTCGTTGCACGAGCACCTGGCCAACAATTCGATACGATACGACACGAGTCGAGTCTGTTAGAAACGAACCGCTTTCACTGAATGTAGCTTTCTCAAGTCCGATTGGCGAACACGATCGTCTTTCCGTCTCCCTTGCGATGGGCCGATTAGCTCGCCAGGCGACAGGAGTTTACGAATGTCGCGGGGATCTCGCGATTCGCTCATTAGAGTGCCATCCCCGATAGGATGATGGTGTAAGAGACGAACGCGAGTGAAAACGCTTCAACACTTAAACTTACGGAAAACTCGATAAAAGCCGCAACCCGATTCAGTTCGGGAGCGCGTTGTACAGTAAGCCGGCATGGCACGAACCCAAGGGTTCCTGCCATGTCGGCTTTTTTGTTTGCGCGCCGAGTTGAATGTCTGCTATCGAGCGGGAACTGAACTCCATGAGCAAGTCTCCCCGCACAATTGCGGAGCAACTGGCGCATACGATTCGCGACTTTCAAATCGCGCGTACGGGCCACGCACCCAAGGCCGTGACGGTTGTTATCAGTGAGTCGACACTCGTCTTGCACTCTGCAAGATGCGGTGACGCCCGCCGAGATGTCGCTTTCGGAATCACCCGAAGGGGCCGCCCAAGTGCGCGAGTTTCACCGTGCGTTGTTTCAAAGTTCTCTCACTTCATTGAAATCAGAGATTGAGCGTATTGCCGGTGTCTCCGTATGCGAAGCAGACACCGAAGTGGAGGTCGAGACGGGTGCCGTCGTCCATGTGCTGAAAAGCGGCACCGTAGTGCAAGTCTTTCAGCTTGCCGGCGGCTTCGCATCGGAGTGGATGGATGGCGGCAATCGATCGAAGAGCGCCGACGGGCACAGGATTGAAGTGCGGTTTGATTCCGAGCAGCCGGAAAGTGATTGAATACGACTACAGATGTCTGCCTTTGTCCCGAATCTCCAGATTTTAGAGAGCTGATGTGGAATTGTGTGCGCTGCAAAGAACGCAGCGAAAGGATTGTGTTTTCATGCTGGTCTTAAGCCGCAAAAGCAGTGAAGCAGTGATCATCGGATGTCTCGGTGGAGCCGAGCCTCTGATGAAAGTCACAGTGCTTGAGGTGCGAGACGGGCGGGTCAAGTTGGGCTTCGACGTTCCCGACGACATGCCCGTGCATCGCGAAGAAGTGTGGGCCCGCATCAACGGTAGCAACACCCCACCGGTCGCCTGAGGCGGTTGCGAAGTCTTGTGTTTAAAGTTTGTCTCCAGGCCTTGTACGAGACGCGATCGGATTGACGCACACGCTGTGTGATGTCGACATCAAACAATTAGAACAATCAATTCAAGGAGTAGAGCTATGAGTATCGGAAGCATCGTCAGTTGGATCGTCTGCGGGTTGGTGGTCGGTGCCCTGGCACGGATGCTCGTTCCCGGTCGGCAGACAATGAGTCTACCCATGACGGCATTGCTCGGCATCGTTGGCGCACTGTTGGGAGGGTTTCTCTATTCGGTGATCCGGGGCCCGTCCGTTGAGCCGTTCTCACTGGCCACCCACAACTGGTACGGCTGGATCGTCGCAACGCTGGGCGCGATGCTCGTGGTGTGGGTGTATCCGCAGGTCTACCCCAGAAAATGGTGGAATTAGCCTGGCGGTTGTTCCGCCAGGAGCTTCGGCCCCCCTTTGGGCCATATGTGTGCGTGTGTTCTTGAAATGGAGTTTGTGTTATGTCTCGTAAGGTACTGTCATTGCTCGTGCTCGCCACGGCATTCACGACGATCGTCGGCGTCACCACGGATGCAGAGGCCGGACGGCGTCGCTGTCGCTCACAAAACCACACTAGTTGTCAAAGCAGCAACTATGGACACAGCAATTGCGGCCAGCAGCATTCGTGGAACGACGGCTGCCAGCAGACAAACTGTTGTGAGAATCGTGGTGGTTGTGTGACCCACGCGACATGTTGTTGCGTCGCGCAATCGGGATGCACCGTCACTGGCTGCGAAGGCTGCGGTCAATCGAATGCCCAGCAGCCATCCACGCATACAGGTCGCGACAACTATGGATCAGGAAGCGGCCAATACGACGGTTCCCAGCCGTCGACCATCGAAGTCGATGCAGGAGCCTCAACGCCGAGGTCAGCGATTGACGTAGACGAAAAGACGCCGAGTTCGGCGTTGGATGCTGAAGTCTCAACTCCGGCAACCCCCATTGATGGTAATGAGGGCGTTTCGCTTCCGTAGGCGTTTGTGGCTAGTGGGCGATTCCCCCAGTCATGAACAAGACTGCCTTTCCGAACGCCACCGCTCGCCGTGTAAACGCGCGAGTGGCGGCCGTCGGAACAGTCGTTGTGTGTGTGTGTACGAAGTCGCAACACCCTTTCGGGCAGTTGCCCAGATTCCTTTTAACTTGGAGAACTCTCATGTTGGGTACCATTCTGCTTGTGCTGCTGATTCTCTTTCTGCTCGGCGCCATTCCCGCCTGGCCGCACAGTCGAAGCTGGGGTTATGGACCCAGTGGCGGTATCGGACTCGTGCTGCTGATCCTGGTCGTCTTGATCTTCATGGGCCGCGTGCATATCGGCTGATGCTCGAACCAATCAAATTGTCAAACTGTGTCTATAGGAAAGCTGTGATGAAAAAACTGCTGGTCTATATGGCCGTTTTCGTGGTGATCGTCGCCGGCCTCGGCTTCTACAGAGGCTGGTTCACCATGTCGACCACTACCGAAACGGGCAACAACAGAGTCGAAGTCAATCTGACGGTTGATCCCGACAAGGCTCGCGATGATGCCGAGGAACTGACGGATAACGTCCTGCCAGATTCGCTGGTTCCACCAGAGGGGACGACCGATGGCACAACACCTGAGTCTGCCGCGTCCGAAGAATCGACCGAAGAGTCAACTCCTGAAACTGAAGTGACGGGAACACCGACCACCGCCTGGGATCGAATCGCCGGAAACTTTGCCGAACGACAATTGAGTACGAAGATACAACTTCAAGAGACCAACCATGCTGATCGTTAATCGCAAACTGACAGAGGCCATCCGATTTGGAGACTCGATCGTGGTGACAGTGCTGAACATCGATGGGCATTGCGTGCGGCTGGGGATCGAAGCTCCCAGGAGCGTTGCAATTAGTCGATTGGAAGTCAGTGATCGAATATCGGGGCCGCGACGGCGAATTCTCCCTGGACCTCCAGGATTGAAGACGCAGGGAACATCACAATCTGTTGAGAAACCTCCACAGCAACTCGCCGCGCGAATTGGCTCGTGGGAGAATCTGTGTCCCAATTGTCGGGCTGCAAGAAGTGTGCTGGCACAAGTGTGTGGTTGTGGACACAAATATGCACCCGGCACGCATCAGGAGAAGGCCGAAGGTCACTTTTCATGACAGAACTCTGGGTAACCATCGGTCTAATAGTCATTAGCAGCGGACTGCTGCTCGTGATCAGCCACTACTTCTTTCTCTGGTTGCAGGCTTATGTAACCGGGACACGAATTGGAATGATTTCGCTGGTCCTGATGTCGTTGCGAAACATCAAGCCCAGTGTCGTTGTAGAATGCAAGGTCATGGCCGTGCAGGCCGGATTGGCAGACATCCCGACCGTTGCGTTCGAAGCTCATTACCTGGCGGGCGGCAACGTTCGGCGAGTGACTATCGCGTTGATTACGGCCCACCGGGCCGGTATCGAGCTTGATTGGAATACCGCTGTAGCCATCGACCTCGCCGGCAGGGATATCTTGGAAGCCGTGCGAGTCAGCGTGAATCCCAAAGTCATCTTCTGCCCTGATCCCGCATCCGGTGGCAACGATACACTTAACGGCGTCGCCAAAGACGGCATTCAACTGAAAGTGCGAGTGCGGGTTACGGTCCGGACGAGTATCTCGCGGCTCGTCGGTGGAGCAACGGAACCAACGATCATTGCACGTGTGGGAGAAGGAATTGTCTCGGCCATCGGAGCTTGCGACAGCTACCGAGAGGCACTGTCCGACCCACGGCTCATCACGCGTCGGGTCGTCCAAAGCGGTCTGGATTCTCAAACGGCTTTCGCCATTGTCTCGATCGATATCGCCGATATCGACGTGGGCGAGAACATCGGTGCTCAACTGCGCATCAATCAGGCAAATGCCGACATCCGTGTTGCTCGGGCACACGCCGAGATGAAGCGGGCCATGGCAGTGGCCGCGGAACAAGAGATGGTCGCTCTGACTGTGGAAAACCAGGCCGCCGTGCTACTTGCGGAAGCCAGGATTCCGCCTGCCGTTGCTGGAGCGTTCAGAGCAGGGCAGCTTCGTAGACGACACTTACCGCTCCTTCGGAAGAATCCTCCGCAAGGCTCCGCGCGACTCGCCGCTCAGAAGGTCAGGATGGCAACCTTACCGGCTGTATCCCGACGATCTCGTGGTCTGGACGCTTGGGAAACAGAGGGGGGCTCCTGCGAATAGGTGGCCTCATCTAAACGACGCCTTGGCGGCTCCGGGTAACAACCTGGACCCACCATTAAGTCGCGGGAAACGCATCACACTTGATAACCAATGGAGATTCGACATGAACGACAATCAACTCTTGATCGTGGCAATGAGCGATCGGTGCAAATCATTGATTCAAGAAGTCAAGGCTGGCAGTTCGGACTTGCCACCTTCGCTGCACCCCGAGCACTTGTTTTGGATGTGCCAACTCATCGAAAGACATGCCGAAGAGTGGCGTGACACAAAGCTTCATCGCTGGATCGGCTTCATTCAAGGAGGAATGATCGCCAACGGAATGCTCGACTTTGAGACCGCAAAGTCGATGTTCAATGAGGCAAAAGAAGCGTATGGAGTCGGCGAAGCAGATGAAGACCTGCTGGATCACCTCGACCCGACACGCTCTTTCGAACTCGAGATCGGCGGCGAAGCGTAGTCTTGACCAACAAACAATCTTTCCTGAATGGAGTTACAACATGAAACACGTATGCGACTCAACGGAAGCCGCCCGGCAATATGCCGCAGCCTATGCAACGCATTATTCCGATCGACGATTGCCTGCTGCGTTGCGGATGTATCAGAACGTCTTGACATCGTTTCCCGATACTCCAGAAGCCGGTTATGCCCGGATGCAGATTCAGAACATTATCAATTCGGTCGTTCCCAAACAGGAATTGCAGGACGCCCAATTGCAACTGTTACTCGCCCGCCTCCAGCTCGATCGGCCAAGTGAAGCCGACACCTGCATGGTCCGGCAGCCTGCGCTCGCACAATAAGGCGGGGCAGGATCAAGAGTGCATCACTTATTCCAGGCGCGTCGTCCTGTATCACGACGGCAAACATCCGGACGACCCGACCAACTTTACTCTATCAGGAATTCAAGCATGAACTGGGAACAGATCAAAAGCGATTGGAAACATGTGTGCGACCAGATCAAAGTGACTTGGGGAAAGCTCAGCGAGAACGACCTGTTCGAAGCGGCAGGTAACCGCAAGAATCTGGTTATCTTACTCGAGCAACGCTACGGCTACGCGCACGTTCTGGCCGAAAGCAAAGTCGACGACTTCGCACAACGACTGACTGCTCGCACTCACCGTGAGTAGTTGGAGCCTTGATAGTTCCAGCAGTTTGATGGCTGTCAAAGTGTCCCTCCCCAACTGATGTCCGAGGAAATCTCGCCATTGGCAGTAGGTCGTTCTTGAATTCACAGGGCACCAGGGGATGCAATGCCTTTGAGAACGTGGTCGTGGCGGCGGTTGATTGGTCTGGTGAGCCAATCCCCACGGAGAATTCTCCGCAACGCGAATTCAATGACGATGACCTCCGATACCACAGGTGCGGTCATTTCGCGAGGGATCTCGGCAACGATACCAACCTCTCTCTCGCCGTGTCACTCCATTCGTTCCAACGAGCCTTCCCAGCCACATCAGGAAGTTTCTGAGTTCTTCCCAACCTGCTTCGGTGAATGTCACCGACGCTATTTGCGGACATCCGTCAGAGGGGAGTTTTTGAACCCCTGCCACGTGCTCATCTGACCCCCTGCTGGCTGCCCGCCCATGGACTCGGGCGCCCCGGATCACTCGCTCTCCGGGGCGATTCCGACGAACCAACCTCATCGGGGTTCGCAAAGTGGAATTCTTTCATGTGTGCTCCTGGTCTGAGTGATTGAGGTCACGAAGAACTGGGTCTCCAATAGCTAAAACGAAGCCACCCACCTCGCAGCATGTGGTGCGAGATGGGTAGCGGGCAGCGCGCGGTCAATGGCGGTGTCTTTGCCGACGTCCGACGTGGTAACCCTTCCGGCTGCCGAGCCGCTTGCCGTGGCGGTAAAACGCCCAGGCGACGCAGCCGACGATCAGCCAGACGAACAACGAATCCATAGGATCTCCTTTCGAGGTTGAAGGTTGAGAAAAGGGGTGAGGGTACCCCTGCAAACCAATGTCGAAAATTGGCCGCTCAATCGCCGCGCCAGCCCCCATATAAGAGGTATGCGCCGCCGCGATCTCGCCGGCGTGGACTGTCGGAGCACCCGCCGGCCGGGGTCGGTCGACGAATTTCCATTCGCGGTTGGAAGTTACGGCTTTTCGCACCGTGGTGATCACGCGTCGGAGTAGCTGGGTATGATCGATTGCGACAACATTACCGACATCGAGTTTGAGTCGTTGTTGTTTATTCAGCCGATGGCACGCGGTTCAGGCCATAGCCGCCTCGACCTGCGGCTCATGCAGCGCTTCCCATTTCGCTTGCAGTTCCCTCCGGATCTGGCTGATGCGGCCGGCCGTCACACCGAGGATCTCGGCCACACGGTTGGTCGTTTCGCCGACAGCGAGCAGTTCGGCGATTTTGCGAGTGCGTTTCCCGAGACTCTTCATGAAGTCGATGCGGCTGGCAGCCAGTTCCGCGGGGCCGACGGTGCGGTCTTCCACAAGGATCTCCTGCCATTGGAACTTGGCATCATCCCAACGGCAGAGCGGTCTAACCCTTACTCCCTTGCGTCGTTGACAGCGGACTGAGCAGACATCCTTGATGTTCAGCGAGTTGCCGACACGACAACAAACGAAATCGACTTTACGCTTCCCGCATCCACAAGGCCACCGGCCAAGCTCGGGATCGCATCAAGGCAGAGACTATTACTTGGAACCTACGGCAGTGCCGCCGCCCAGGAACGCCACCGACGGCTGATTGCCGAATGGCTCACACTGGACAACTCCCCGAACCGCAGGCAGCGTTGGAGCCGTCCCGCACCCGTCGGGCGAAAATACTCGGCCGACATTGACGTTCTTGGACAACTGAGCTTAGAAGAGCATGACCATCCGAGTTTTCGCCTGAGCAAAGAGACCGATCAACGATTGCATGGAACCTGAAGGTGCCGTGCCCGTGTGAAATCGGTCGTGTGTTGACGGTGTGCGCAACACACTACCGATCGCGCCCCACGATACCCAGATGACCTTCCGCACGTTGCAAAAACTGATAGGGGCATCATCCCGCACTGGTTGGCCGCAGTCCATGCAGGCGAGGCAAGTTTTCACGAGCTAGTGATAACTATCGGTGCAAGCAGACTCCGTTTAAGATCACCGCTTGAACCTGGTCTCTTGAAGTTTGTCACATTATGGCCGACTCCCCTTTTGATGATCCTGTCCCGCGAGGGCTTGGCGTTGTTCAGGCGACGCTGAGGATCACGGTGGCGCTGGTCTGTTGGGGATGGGCGGCGAGGTATCTGCATCTACAGACAGCTTCTCCGGTCGCGGGATTGCTTGAGACCTGGCTCAAACTCGGTGCGCCGCAGGTGGCCAAGGCGGAAAGTATCACGGCCTATGCCCTCATTGCAGCCGGCGCATTGACACTGCTCAGGCCGTGTTGGTTTGTCACGTTTCCAGTCTTCCTCTGGTTGACACTGGCCGCAGTCGGAGTCGGGTTTCACGCCCCGGCGCATAAACCATTGGTTGGTCTCGAGTATATGCCCGGTGGAACGGCCGCCCTTGCGCTCATTCTCATCGATTTCTGGCCGCCAAAGCTTAAGTTCTCGCTCGGAATGCACGCATCGGGGCTGTGGCTGTTGAGGATCTCTTGCGGCACGGCATTCATCGCTCAAGGAATCCATGCAGTGATCCAGAGTCAGTTCGGCGGCGACTGGTTCGCGATCATGCAGCAGGCTCTGGAGAAGCTCTCCGGGAAAGAGTTTACCGATCGTGATGTGCGATTCGCGCTGGCCATGATGGGCGCAATCGATATCGCGGCTGGGTTTGCGTTCTTGATTCGCCGTTCGCGAATGGCCGCGTTGAGTGCGACACTTTGGGGAATCGTGGCCGCCGGGTTCTTTACCGTTGCGTCGGGAGAAACGATGTATCCCGAAACACTCACGCGCGCCGCGTTGGTCGGCGGACCAGCGACGCTCTTCTGCCATTGGTGGCTGGCGATCCAGGAACAGCCCGCAACTGTCATCGCAAAGAGTGAGTTTCGATGATTGAAAGGAGTTGAGAACGGAGGAATCGTATGAACTCCTCCCGCCTCCGGTCTGCCGCCTCCAGCCTCCAGCCTCAAATAATACCCGCCAACTCCTGCAACACATGCCAGTTTTGCAATCGGTCTTCACGGGCGAAGAGGATGGTTTCCGAAGGGTTGCCCTCCTTGTCGAAGTGCTTGGAGAAGCGGCCTTCGCTGCGGGCGAAGTCGATAAAGTCGACCACTGCGCCCGTCTTGGGATTCGTGTACCAGTCCTCTTTAACGGCAGGGTTCCCTTGAAGTGACAGCCGCTCCTTGATCTTTGTTCCCTTCGTGGGATCGTAGATCATTAGCGGGAATGCCCGGGTATCGACTGCCAACCGCGCCTGCTCGCCAGCCATGTGATCGGCCACCCCATGCTCGGGCTGGCAGGTCGTGTAGCACGCGACGATAGACGGGCCGTCGAACTCCAAGGCCCCCAGCACCGACTTGTAGAAGTGATTCGCATGCGCGCAGGTCGTTTGCGCTACGAACACGTTCGGATGCATCATGGCGATCTGGGCGATCTCCTTCCGGCGTTCTTGCTTGCCGCCGAACTTCTTGCCGTGGATCGACATCTTCGTGTTCTGACCGGTAAAGCTGCTCGTCGACGCCTGACCGCCCGTATTCGAGTAGACCTGCGTGTCGAGCACGAAGACATTGATGTTCATCCCCGATGCGAACATTCGCGAGAGGGACTGGAAGCCGATATCGAACATCGCCCCGTCTCCGCCGATGCACCAGATCGGTTTATCTCCCCAACCCATCTGATTCCATCTCAATCGCACTCCCATCGCATCGGCAGGAGCATTCTCGAACAGTGAATTCGTCCACGGCACCAGATACGGGTTGTACGGGTAGGTCGAGGTATAAACGGTGTTGCAGCCAGTCGCGGCCACGATGCCCCATTGGTTGCCGTACTTGAGTCCGGTGGCGGCACACATCATGCGGAGGGCAGTTCCTTCGCCGCAGCCAGCGCACGAGCCTGCCCCGCCGACATAGATGTGAGTCTGCTCCTTGAGCATCATGTCGATCAGCAGATTCTCGTTGATGTATTGCTCATCCGAGGGGCCGAAGTTCTTGAAGTGGCGATGACTCTTACGAATCTTCAGCATCGTTTCTTCGGACTTGGGAATCATCTTGAGGGCGAGGTCGTCGCAGACCGTCACACACTCGGCACACCCCTTGCATTTGCTGGGATCGATGATGATCGCGAACCGGCCCCCTTCCTTCCCTTTCTTCTGAGGCCCGTCGTAATACTTGCGCGTGCGTGACCATTGCTGATCGAACATGTCGCGGTCGTCGCCGATTCCATCGAGCTTCTCGTTGAGTGCCGACTCCGACAGCACCTTGCCGAGAATCGCGGTGTCGGGACACTCGGTGACGCAATCCATGCAGCCGGTGCAATTCTCCGGAATGTACTCGGGAATCTCGGGCGCGATGTAACTGAAGTCGCGGAGCGTCGCGGTTCCCGCCGGTACCAGAGACCGCGCGAGCGGCAGGTCAGCCGGGAGTTCGCTCGGACCGTAGCCGTCCTCGTAGCCGCGAATCACGCGCTCGTTGAAGTCCATCACATCGAGGACTGGCAACGACACATCGCAGTAGGGAGCGTCGTACAACGTCCCATACGAGTTGTTGTTGAAGGGATCCTTGTCGTTGGCTTCGTTCATCGAAGGAAGAGTTTCGGTCGACATGATATCCAGGGGTCAGAGGTCAGGAATCAGGGGTCAAGGATGTCATTTGTCACTGGTCATTAGTCATTTGGGATTTGATCAGCACTCATTCTCTTCCCAAATGACCAGTGACCAATGACAACTCGTTCTTCGCGTCACTCATGTATCATCGCCTGCGGGATCTCCTGCATATCCCTGTAACCTCGGCGGACGCAGTTTAGATTGTCCTGCACGACCTGATCACCGCGCTTGCCGAAATACTTACGGAGGGCCTTCTCGACTCCGGCATAAACTTGTTCCTCCGCCATCTCCTGCTCTTCGGCATACGGAGTGAGATGCAGAAACGCGCCGAGCAGCACGATCCCCTGCATGCGCATCTGTAGATCCCCCTCCGTGGCGACTTCGCGGGCAATCTTGACCATGTCGACATACCAGACATGCAGGTTCTTGTCGCGAATCGTCTTCTTGTGATGCGACGGCACTCGCTGCCACACATCAAAGGGATCGGTAAACGGACTCTGCATGAAGATCGCCCCTCCCGGGACCAGCCCCTTCAGTGGGTTCCCGCTCTGCAAAGCTGTCGTGTCGTTGAGGACCACCAGATCGACATGCTCCAGCTCGCTGTGCGTATAGATGTGCGAGTCGGCAATCGTCAGGTAGTACGTGGTCGGCAGTCCCTTCTTTTCCGAACCATACTTGGGGTAGGCTTGAACATCCTTGCCGAAGACCTGGCCGCCGATCGTGGCAATGACTTTGTTCGTGGTGACGGAACCAAAGCCGCCGATCGAGTGGCCCCGCATCGAAAAGGCGTGCGGAGGCCGCAGATCGGGATCTTCGTCGACAGTGAGCGCCAATGGATGCTTGACTCCTGTCACGAAGAAGTCCTGGCCATCATGCTCCATGTTGCGGAAGATCGCGATGATGTCCCCCGGACGCACATCACGACTCCCCAGACCTGCCGCTCCATGATAGATGCGCGGGATGCGGTCGATCGGCTCCAGTCCGTTCTGGCCCGTCATCGCATCGCAGAAGGCGGCCTTCACTTCGCGAGTGAGATGGTTACCAGTTGTTGAGAGGGGATCGTCCATCCGCTCGATCACGGTGAAGGCCTTGCAATCCTTGAGGGCCGCGACGATCTGTTGAGACGGGAAAGGTCGGAAGCAAGTGACGTTCAAACATCCCGCCTTCACGCCGAGTTCATCCCGCAAGTAGTCGATCGTCGTCTGGGCCGTTTCCATGTAGCAGCCCATGCCGACCAGCACATACTCGGCATCTTCGCAGCGGTAGGCATCGACGAAGCCGTAGCGTCTGCCGGTCTTGCGATAGAACTCGTCAAAGGCATCCTCAAGTGCCGGTGCGACCTGTTCGTAGTACCAGCGCTGGGCGATCTTCCCCTTCATGTAGGAGTCCTGATTCTGCACCACGCCCGACATCATCGGGCTGGCAGTGTCCATCAGGTTCATCAGTTTGTCTTCGGGCTTGCCGATGTACTCCTTCATGAATTCGAGTTCGCACAACAACACCGATTCGACGGTGTGCGTGGTCAGGAAGCCATCCTGCACATTGAAGAAGGGAGTCGTCGAGGCCTCGGCTGCCCTGCGAGAGATCAAACAAAGATCGCCTGCCTCCTGGGCATTGCGTCCGAAGAGCATCCCCCAACCGACGTCGGAGACGCTCATCACGTCGTCGTGCCCGGCATGGACGTTCAAGCCCTGGCTGGTGAGAGCTCTGGCACCGATGTTGAACACCACCGGCAGCCGCTTGCCCGAGATCGTGTAGAGGACTTCCTTCATCAACACCAGGCCTTGACCCGATGTGAAGTTCGTCACCCGCCCTCCCGCGACCGCGAACCCTTCGCAGAATGTAGCCGATGAGTGTTCGCTCTCCGGCTCCATGAACTCGAGTTGGTCCCCCCACAAGTTGGGTTCGCCATTCATGACGGCGTGATTGAACCCTCCCGCCATCGTGGTCGAACTGGTGATCGGGTAAGCGCCCGACCCTTGAGAGATGCGAGTCTCGGCCCAGACGACGGCCTCGGCACCATCGCAAGTGGTGGGGATACCCGGGTATTGAAACTTGGGCTCGATAGACTCGGCAACGGGAGTATCGATTTCACCGATCGACATGCACAATCCCTTTCTGAAATGGGAAGCTCATGCGCTCGCAGCCTTGCACTGCGTATGAAGCCGTAAGAAATGGACCGAAAGTCTGTACAAACTTCCCAGGTCGATTGCCGCCCTCAGGCGACACCGACGCGGGTGCGGTCGGCACGGCGAAGCACTTCGGAGCAAACGGCCGAGGTGTTCACCTCCGACCTCCTCTTGAATCAAGAGCTGCTCAACACAGCGTGACCCCAATGATCATGCCGGGGGTATCGTACACTCGCGCAACGATGTCGAACAAGGATGAAGTCGAGTTTCGGGTCATTCGTCACCAGTCGCTCGCAATGTCGGTGATCGATGAACGACTGAGGCAGTCGCCGCGTCTGTCCCCGGACGCGGGGTGAGGCTCGCGGGCGTTCTCTGGTTGCCGGGGTGCATCGCACGAGACGAACCATCGCGTTGTTCCCCGAGTCTGGGGACAGACTCGGCGACAACGACCACCATCCCGGATGCTTTGAGCATCCGGGATGGTTTCAATCTGAGATTCTCCAGATTCCTCGCGCAAGTTCTGCCGATGCCCGGCTCTAACTGGCAACGAGGGACACACAACACCGGAATCAACCAGGAAAACAACTCCTGACACCGGCCCCCTCGATCCGGAAATGGCGATGGTCGCCGGCCGGTAATTCTTAACACTCGGGTCTTTTGGACCCATCTAAATCTTGGGGGAATGACAATGTCTCTTCGCAATCTCGTGGCTTGTGTCTGCCTGGCTGGTGCGTTCGCGGCTTCTTCGGCTCAGGCCGGTGCGGTCGGCCTGCCGATCTCGCATGGTGATCGCGTCAACGCTTACAGCGTCAAGACTTACACCATCGATTTCTACGGCGGCGAGTACGCCGAAGTCGCCATCATCGGTGACGGCGATACCGACCTCGACCTGTTCATCTACGACGAGAACGGCAACCTGATTGCCAGCGGTGAAAGCTACAGCGACGCTGAAGTCGTCGGCTTCACGCCCCGCTGGACCGGCACCTTCATCGTTGAAGTCCACAACCTCGGCGGCGTCTACAACCAGTTCGGACTTGGCACGAACTGAGACGCGTCGATCAACGCGACAACTCAACAGCCCGGCGACCCGTGTCGCCGGGCTGTTGGCATTGAGTCGCCGCGTCTGTCCCCAGACGCGGGGCGACGCTCGCCGGCGTCCTCTGGCCGCCGGGGTGCATCAGAGGAGACGAGCCATCGCGCTGTTCCCCGAGTCTGAGACAGACTCGGCGACGAGGGAAGCGTTCATCGCTGCAAGATCGGCAAGTATCCATTCGGAATCTGCAGCACGATCAACGACATGGCGGCGGCGTACTCCTTGCCGACGGTCACATCGGGCCAACTGCCATCTTCGAGCTGGGTCGCGAGCAATTCATCACGAGCAGCCGGATACCAGTCGAACCAGTAGTCCTCCCCTGCGAACCACGCGGCTTGGGCGGCGTAGTAATGGGCATAGTAGAAGTACTGATTCGATCTGCGACCATCATCCTCGGCGGGCAGGAAACGCAGCATGTAGGCCAGGGCGTTGTCAATCATCTCCCCTTCATGAATGCCCGAGGTGTAAAGAGCCGCAATCGCCGCTGCCGACCGGGGGAACTCGCTTTCCTGTGGATGCAGCAGTTGATATCGAAAACCGCCATCGGGGTTCTGATTGCGACGGAGATACTCGACGCCGCGATCGATTGTTTCCTTGGGAACGAAGATTCCCGCGTTTCGAGCGGCCCTCAGAGACATCAGTTGGCAGACGGTCACCGACACATCGGCATCATCGGGCCTGGGGAAGTAGCGCCAGCCCCCTTCCGAGTTTTGAGTGTCGACAATCAGTTCGACGGCGAGCTTCAACGCGTCGCGAACGTCTTCACGTTCCGTCATTCCATACACTTCGGCAAGGAACAATGTCGCGAACCCATGACCATACATCGGGTCGCGGCCCTGCGCCTCGGGCGAGACGATGAAGCCGGTCGTTGTCGAACACGACATGATGAAGTCGATCGTGTGATCAATCGCCTCACCATATGGCCCGCGACCAGGAGTGCTGCCGGATGAGAGAAACGCCAGACCACACAAGCCGGCCACTCCGGGATTGCCGCGATAGTTTTGAATGACCGTGCCGAAGGAGCCGTCTTCAAGCTGGCGCGTCGCCAGCCAGGCGAGTCCCCGGTCGATATCGGCCTGCGTGTCGTCGGTTATCAACGATCGACTGTCGATCGACTGCCGCTGCTCGGGAGCGTCGGACTGTGCGACAGCACACAGTGAACAGGTGACCGCGGGGAGCGCAAGCAGTACGACCGCGAGTGTTTTCTGGATTCTTTTGGTGGCCGACAATTGATTCTTGCTGAGTTGGCACGCGAGTTGTATACATTCAGATTGTTCATCCCCGTTGTACCGTGTCAATACTGGGGTCCATACCTAAGCGCGCGGATTTTTCCCAACCCCAAGACACGGAATGGCCCGCTCGTTCGATCTCGAACGAGCGGGTTCCATTTTGCGCTCCATGCAACTGGTTTCGCTAAGAATCAGGGCGTTTTCGCGATCTGACCGCATGCTTTCGGCCACATTCCCCTGCGTTCACGTCCCACTGCAACGACAGTGATTCGAACGTCGGTGACAGCCCCCCAAGGCATCAGTTCGACGAATTGTTGAGCCAAACCGATGTAGTGATTCGCCACGCTGGATGGATTGCTCGTTATCCACACAGGGTCGAATGGTTCAATACGCCACGCCTGTCTCGCATCGCAACGCATTCCCGCGCAATTGCCGATCCCCAATCTCTCGCCCCTCATCGTTCCACTTTCATCCCTCAAGGAGAGTTTGCGTCCCACTCAAATCGAGTGATACACTCCCGCCCGACACATTTTTGGAAGCACCAAGGGAGTGGAAAGAACCATGGCGCGGCTTACGCAAGCGGCTCTACATCAGATCAATCGCGATTTCGAGGATCGGTCCCCCGACGACCTCCTCCGGTGGGCTCACGAAATCTTCGGCGACCGGCTGGCGGCCATCTCCGCCATGCAGCAGTCGGGTTGCGCCATCTGCCATATGATTCATCGGCTACAGCTTTCGGTGCCGGTGCTGTTCGTTGATACGCAGGTGATGTTCGCGGAAACACTGCAGACCCGCGACCGCCTCAAAGAGCAGTACAATCTCGATATCCGCACTTTGCTCCCCGAAATGTCGATGGAGGAGCAGACGGCCAAGCATGGAATTCTCTATCTGTCGGTGGAGGGCCAGAAGCAGTGCTGCCACATGCGCAAGGTCGAGCCGCTCGTCAAGGTGAAAGGAGAGTTTGACGCCCTTATCAGCAGTCTCCGGCGAGCCGATGGAGGCCGACGGGGCGACTGTCCGATCGTGGCCGTCGACCCGGAGATGAATGCGGTCCGCATCAACCCCCTTGCCAACACGACGGATGAAGAACTGTTCGGCTACATCGCCGAGCACAAGGTCATCACGAATCCGTTGCATGCCCAAGGTTTCGCCACCATCGGCTGCAACCGCTGCACGACACCGGTGCTGCCGGAGGAACCCAAGCGCGCGGGCCGTTGGAGGCACCTTGGCCCGTGGTCGATCTACTGCGGCATCAATCCAACCGATATGGACGACGCGACATCACCGGCGATTGAGCTGTCGCAGGACTTGGTTGACCGGATCCTGGGTGAGAAGACCGACTTCATGATTTGAGCTCGTCTATTGTTGAACGGATGGCAGGGGGCGCGCGCTGATGCCGGTTTCACCTCTTCCTGTTCTGGTTCCGTTCGTGATGCTCTGCGTCTTGATCGGCAGTTGGCTGCGTACACGACTCACCCACAGTCGATGCCGAGTGTTACGTCACATCGCGATTGTCATCGTTTTACTCTTTGTCCCGGCCGTCGGTTCGCAGATCAATGGAGTGGTTTTGCGTCGACTTGCGGCCGGCGGTGACCCCAAGTGGCAACTGGCCTATTCTGACTGGTTCTTCGCGGAACGTAACCTGCATCAAGAAATCGTTCTGGCCCCGGGCGTTCCTTGGGACGGCGATCATTTCTTCCAGTATCTCTCGGACTCCGCCGCTCAGGGATACGTTCCCGCGATGCGTAAGTACATGGCGTGGGTCGAGCAGAGTCCCGCGCGGATGGACGAACTCCAAGTCCGTGCGACATACAACAGCTACAAGAGGCAACTCGGAGACGTTGCCGACTACTCCTACTGGCGTGAGTCGACGCTGCTGAACGACCTGATGCCACTTTACGCTCTGATTGCCATTGCCGCTCAAGTGCTGTTCTGGCGTGAGGAGGACCGCTACCAGCAGGGAGTGCTCGAACAAGAAACTGCTGATGTCCGCACGTCAGCGGATTCACTTGTTCGAAACGAGTAACTTCACTCCGTTCACCACTGTTACTGATCTTCGAGCAGTCGACGCGATTCCGATTGAGGGAGAACACCCTTGTCCTTGTTGCGCCACGAGATCGTCGATAGTGACGGGCACTTCGGAAGAGGACACCTTTGCCGAGTCGATGGACCAAAGTGATGTGACGGATGATGGATGGAAGGTTGGAATCATGCAAAACTCATTTTGAACGGTGTTGAAACACCGCGAGTTTCATTCGGTCGCAGGTGTTTCCTTATCCTCATACCCGCTAATACTTCTAAGAATAAAGGTCTGACTGCCGCGTTCCTGGCCGGACCGGTAATCGCTGATCGTCGTTTCGAACTGCAGGACGCCGAAGGGGACCCGGTCGTTGATCCAGATATCGCGTCGATAGGTTATGTCACGTGAATGACCTTCCGGTCGCAGCGCGACGTGAGCGGCCGCACGCCGAAAATGAAATGCATCAGAGCCTGGGACGAGCACGCGAAGATAGCCTTCACCACCCTCTTCGAGCACCGAAAACTCCGCCGGCTTGGGAAGACCCGTGAGCAATTGCTCCGCCTGCGCAATCACGTCGTCGGACGGTTCGCCGTTGGGCCAGACGAGGAGTTCATTCACCGGAGCCCCTTCATTGAATCGCTCGACATCGATCCAGACTCTGATGGTCTGACCGTCAGGCCGTTTGGGATTGATGCCGAACTGAATGCTGCACGTATCTCGCCCCGCGATCTCGTAAGTTCCGGCATAGATGAGTTGCAGAATGTCGCCGTCACCCGTCAGCGACGGTGATTCAAACTCGGCGAAGATCAGGGAGTCGCGATTGAACGCCCCCACCGGCAATTGCATGATCCACGTATGCACCGGGCGTTCGAACGGCTCGGCCGGGGGATCGCTGTAATCAATGTAGCCGGCATCTTCCAACAGACGGAACATCCAAGGCTGAGTCCAGGGGCCGTGGCTAGGGTACCACGCGGAGAAGATCGACACGCCGAGGCACGCGATCGCTACGATCTGAAACACAGTCTTGTGTCGTCCCCAGTTGAGCAGTGGAATCAGCGACACCAGCCAGAAGGGCAATAGCCAGAGCATCCAGCGCAGGGCGACGCTTACGCCGCCATAGTTGTAGTTCTCGGTGCGGGTCATGTAGAAGCCGAACACGAGCAGCGTGAGGCCAAAGCCGGTCGCGATGATGGGCTTCAAGGGTGATCGACCGGTAATCATCATCAGCCAACTCGCCACGACACCCAGCAGCACTGGGGTCAGCGAGAACAAACCGTGATGACCCACCGTGCAATGGAACAAGTACTTCATGGGATCATCCTTGGCCTGATCGATCCCCTTCGGCTGCATCCAATAGCTTGGCACGCCTCCTTCCACGTATTCATACTTCTCGGTGCCGTAGTACATGTAGAACGGCTTGAGGCCACCTGTGACCAGGAAATTCGTGTAGAGGAACGCTGCGAGAGGCACGACCGCAAACGGGACATACGCGACGAGTGTTTTCTTCCAGTCGAGCCTGGCGAGCCAGAGAAACGACACGACTCCCAGCGATGCAGCCGGCAATTCGTTGCAACAGGCGAATGCCGCGAAGAAACCGGCCGAGGCGAACCAGTTCCATCGGCGATTACCCTCGATCACGATCTTGACCATGGCCTGCACGGCAAACACGACGCACACGAATGCCACCGTGTGATTATTGAATGTCTTCGAGAACGGCAGGATGAGTGTCCCAAAACTCGCCGTCGCCGTCAGGAACATCGCTGACCAGTTCGACTCACAGTACGTCTGGAACATCCGCGCCAGAACCAACAATGCGATCGTCATCGGAATGATGTTCACGAAGAACAGGATCAGCCTGCCGGTCCATTCGAGTTGGTTCTCCGTCTCTTTGTCCTGGTCCTCCAGCGTCCAGCCGAGCGTGTGCTTCACGGCCCAGTACACGCCCGCGACCATCGTCGGCAGCAGCGGTGGTTTCGAAGAGTAGTAGTGCTCTTGGTGCTTGACCTTGTCGATCGTATCCCACCCGCGGACCCGACGGATCTCGTCGATCTGGTATGTCCCACGTTCGACGAGCGACCAGACCGTACACCAGCGTGAACGGTCGTTGGCGCTCATGAGGGGAGTCCCTTCCAGCAGCCGGCTGGTTTGCAACGCCACCGATAGCAGGACAATGGCGACCAACGGAGCCACGCGCACATGTGACTGGTTCGCCGCCTCCCTGGGCGGTGCAGCAGCAGCATACGATTCGCTTGTGGAGTTCATGGAATGAGCGGGATATGTAGGGGGCGATCAACACAGGCAGAATAACAGCGAACGACAGCACTCACAAAACAGCCGGACGAGTGGTGTCGACGCGTCGACGATCCAGTGGCCTCCGGACAGTTGCCATCGATGCTGTTGTCATAACCGCACCGCTCAACGTGAACGACCGGCGCGACCCGCCTTGACGAACCGGCAAGTGCGCCATGCTCTTCGCCACCCGTACAACCGGAACAATCGTCAATGTCGATGGAACGAATTGGCCTCTCGCCAAAACTGCCGATCGTGCAGCGATCAAAGTGTCTTAAGCTGAGTCATCTTTCCGACCATGTAAGCATGGGCAATTCACATAAGGAATAAGGAGAAAACCAATGCTGGTACTCAGTCGGAAACAAGATGAGAAAATCATCATCGGAGACGAAATCACCCTCATGGTGATCAGTATTCAAGGCGACAAGGTGCGTTTGGGGATCGAAGCTCCCAAGCATGTCACCGTGCATCGCGAGGAAGTCTATCAGGCGATTATGCGCGAGAAGGGAACGTCGCATCCGGAAGGTGCAAGCCACTGATCGGCGCATTTCGCAAGGAATGATGCCCTCCGGTCCCCTTCCCGACTGAGGGGAGGCGTTGTGATTGAGACCAGAACGCGATGGTGATACCGTTATCCGGCATTGCGGCACCATCGCACACGACCTCAATCCACGTCCGATGAGAATCCTCCTCGTCGCGGACATTCATTCCAACTGGCCGGCGCTCGCCGCGATCCCCCCATCGTGCGACGCATGCCTCTGCCTGGGGGACCTGGTCGATTACGCCACCGACCCGGTCCCCTGCATCGATTGGGTGCAGTCGCATGCCGCCGCCGTCGTTCGCGGCAACCACGATCATGCCGTCGCTCAACACATCCGCCCCAAGGGGGGCGGAGGCCTGCGCCAACTCGCAGCCGCCACGCGCCCGATTCATTGGGAATTGCTCAATGCGGCTCGCTTGAAGTATCTCGCGCGATTGCCAATCACTCGGCACATTGAACTCGACGGCCAGCGCTTTCACTTGTTGCATGCCACGCCGCGCGACCCGCTGGACGAGTATCTTTCCAACGATGCCGAACAGTGGCGCATCCGACTGCAGGGGATCGAGGCCGACTTTGTCTGCGTGGGACACAGCCATGTCCCATTCATGCTCGATGTCGAAGGCATCAAAGTGGTGAACCCCGGCAGCGTCGGCCAACCGCGCGATGGTGACCCACGGGCCTCGTATGCGATCATCGAGAACGGAAAAGTGTCGTTCCATCGCGTCGAGTACGACATTGCGGCGACCATCGACCAGATGCAATCGGTTGGTATCGAAGACTGGGCGGTTGAAATGACGGAGCAAGTCCTTCGCACCGGCGGCCGCCCCGAACGTGATACAGTTTAATGAGTCGCAAAATCGCGCGCGTCACGGATCCGTTTTGCATCGGCGTGCCAGCAGTCCGGTCGCGGCATTCAAGTCGATGTCGACAATCAACAGACCGTCCTCACCGTAGGGTTGGTAGTTGAGGAGTGTGCCGTCAGGGCGAATCACCGCCGACGTCGTCGGTGAGCCTGCACTGGCGAAATTGACTGTGGCGAAGTAGCACGAATTCTCCGCGGCTCGGCACAATGCGGCCTTCTCATGAAACGTGTTTGCCGAATCGGCGAACGTCGTCGGTCGATATGATCCTTGCTCGGCTTCGTGAAAGTGAGGGTGAAACACGATGTGTGCTCCACGCCGCGCGGCCCAGCGAACTGTTTCGGGATACCGCCAACCTTCATGGCAGATCACGACGCCAAACGACAACGGTCCGACGGAAAACATCCGTCTGTCAGTGCCTGGAACAAAAGTGACCTCTTCCGAGGGGTCAAGCTGAACCTTGTCTTGAAAACCAGCGATCGATCCCTCGTGGTCGATCACCAGAGCCGATATCAAGAGTTTGCCTTCAACAATGCGTTCGGTTCCGAGGATGACGGCGACGCGATGCTGTGCGGCCGTCGCGGCGACGGTTGACCAGGCGCGCTCGAGGAACTTGGCATCGGGAGCAGGGAGTGCCGTTCCGGGGAGCCGATAGCCAGGTATGAAACACTCGGGAAAGCAGATGATTCCAGCTCGCTCGAACGAGGCCTGCTCGATCGCTTGACACGCGAGTGTGACCGACTCCTCGGCAGTTGCTGGGTGTCTGATGTTGGCGAGTGCGATGCGATATGTGTTCATGAGACTCCATCGTAACACTCTTGGAATTGGACATCAGTAAGACAAATGGCAAATCCAGGCTGATAGAGGTTTGTCCACGCGCATCGGGGGCGATCACCGATGACTTTCTCGATTTCCCGCGATACCATCGTCGGTTCGCGGGGTTGACTGGAAAGTCTTTCCGATATCACCCAAGAAATGGACTGCTGACATGCTCGACAGGAAATTGACGTGTTGCCTTTGTCTTTCCGCACTCGGACTCTTCATCACCAACACAAACGCAGGCGACTGGCCGAGATTCCGCGGCCCCAATGGATCGGGTGTGAGTTCCGATACGAATCCACTGCCGGTCACTTGGGACGACGAAAACAACACGCAGTGGAAGATCGAACTGCCTGGCCCAGGATCGTCTTCCCCGATCATTGTTGGTGATCGCGTCTACATCACGTGTTGGAGTGGATACGGAACTTCGCAGCAAGATCCGGGCGATCAAGAGAACCTCGAACGACATTTGCTGTGCATCGACCGCAACGACGGATCGGTGATTTGGGACGAGCCTGTCCCTGCCGAGTTGCCGGAGGACACCTACCGTGGCATGTTCGCCGAGCACGGTTATGCATCTCACACTCCGATCTCAGATGGGGAGCGGATCTACGTTTTCTTCGGCATATCGGGTGCGCTGGCGTTCGACCTCGATGGAAATCAGTTGTGGCAGACTCCCGTTGGCAATGGACGCGATCCCCGAGGCTGGGGATCGTCATCGAGCCCCGTACTGTACGGCGGACTCGTCATCATCACGGCATCGGCCGAAAGCAATTCGCTCGTCGGCCTGAATGCGGAAACGGGCGAAGAAGTCTGGCGACAAGAAGCCGGAGGTCTCGGCAGCACGTGGGGAACTCCCGTCTTGGCCGAGGTCGACGGACGAACCGACCTCGTGATCGGTGTGCCGAACGAGATTTGGGGAATCAATCCTGAGTCGGGCAAGCTCCGTTGGTATTGCCCCGCGATGAATACCGATTCGTTTTGTTCGAGCGTGATTACTGACGATGCCGGTATCATATTTGGCATCGAAGGCCGTGGAGGGGGCTCGATCGCCGTGCGTGCCGGTGGCAGCGGCGATGTCTCGGAAAGTCACGTTGTCTGGTCAGGCAGCGATCGCAACCGAATCGGTACACCCGTGCTCTACGAAGGTCGCCTCCATTTCGTGTCGGGTGGCGTGCTGAGTTGCCTCGATGCGCAGTCTGGCGAGGAAGTCTACCAGGGACGGCTGTCAGGCGGAGGAGGAGGAGGAGGACGCGGGGGGCAGGATTACTCGTCGGCCGTCATCGGCGATGGCAAACTCTACTTCGTGACACGTTCGGGCACTTGCCATGTCGTGTCCGTGGATGGCGACGAGTTCGAACAACTCGCCTCCAACCAAATGACAAGCGAGACCGAAGACTTCAGCGGCAGCCCCGCCATCAGCGATGGACAAATCTTCATCCGTTCGAGCCATCACCTGTGGTGCATCTCGGAACGGGAGTGAATCCCATTCCAACCGAATGAAACGACTTCACCCCGACTTCATCCCTCTTGGAGTCGGGGTTGGTTTTTGGGTAGTCGGGAAGGTAAAATACAACTGCAATAATCATCGTATTGCGTCTTTGAAAGGGTCCATCCATGCAACCATCGGCATTACCATGGGAGATTCGTACTCTGCCGGTGCCGGAGCGACTCGCCCTTGCAGAGTTGATCTGGGATAGCATCGTCGATGATCAGCACGAGATCGAATTGAGTGAGGTACAGAAAGCGGAACTCGATCGACGACTGGCTTTGCGAAATCGTGACAGATCATCCAGTTGGAATGATGTTCGATCGCGAATTGTGGGCGATCAATGACCTACCTGTTGGTGCTTCAGCCTGAGGCGGATGGCGACTGCGTGGACGTGATCGCCGTCTTTCACGCTCATCGAGATCCGAGTGACTGGCAGTCGCGTTTGAGTTGCTAGCGGTCGAGATTCCCTGAAGTCGGCGAACCTTCGCTGGACACACTCCCTCTGACTCTGGACACTGCCGACACATTGTCCGTCCCGCGAAGGCTTTCGATTCAATACACCCAACAGTTCCCATGCTCGAATTGCAATTCATTTGTGAACATGCCGACGAAGTCGCCGCGAATTGTCGCAATCGCGGTGTTTCGGTCGACGTACCACGCCTCATTCAACTGGCCGACGAACGCCGGAAACTCATTGCGAACACCGATCAGTTGAGGCACGAGCAGAAAGAGGTCTCGGGGCAGATCCCCAAGGCTGCGGCCGATGCCAAGCCTTCGCTCATCGCGAGAGGCAAGGAATTGCGGGAAGAGATCTCGACGAAAGAGACCGACCTCAAAGAGGTCGAGGCGGCCCTCAAGGACGTGCAGAACCGCATTCCGAACATGACTCATCCGGATGCTCCCATCGGAGGCGAGGATGCCTTGGTCGTGTTGCGAGAGGTTGGAACGATTCCCAAGTTCGATTTCGCGCCGAAGGACCATGTCGAGCTGATGCAGGCTCACGGGATGTTCGACCTCGAAGGGGGGGCGAAGGTCGCGGGGCATGGTTTCTACTTCCTCAAGAACGAAGCCGTGATGCTCGAACTCGCGCTCGTGCAGTACGTCGTCGAGACGCTGAGACAGGCGGGGTTCGATCTCTACACCACTCCCGATCTGGCACGGGATGAAGTGCTGGAAGGGACCGGATACCTGCCGCGTGGGCCGGAAACGCAGATCTATTCGATTCATGGAACCGACTTGTCACTCGTCGCCACTGCTGAGATCACGCTGGGTGGGCTGCTGAAGGACGAGATTCTGGACACGACACAACTGCCGATCCGCATGGGAGGCATTTCACATTGCTTCCGCACCGAAGCGGGTGGACATGGCAAGGCCACGCGAGGCATCTACCGCGTGCATCAGTTCACGAAGGTCGAGATGTTCGCCTTCACCGCACCCGATCTTGCGGCTTCCAACGCGATGCACGAACAGATCGTCGGCATCGAAGAGCAAATCTTTCAGGGACTCGAAATCCCCTACCGCGTGATCGACACGCCGACGGGCGACCTCGGCGGACCTGCGTACCGCAAGTACGATCTCGAAGCGTGGATGCCCGGTCGCGGCGAATTCGGCGAAGTGACCAGCGCCTCAAATTGCACCGACTTTCAGGCCCGGCGACTCGGCATTCGCTGCAAAGGGGGGGATTGGAAGGGAACGCGCTTCGTCCATACGCTTAATGGCACGGCGGTCGCCATCACGCGCGCGATGATCGCCCTCTTGGAGAACCATCAGCAGGCCGACGGAACCGTCGTCATTCCGCAGGCACTCAGAAAGTGGACCGGGTTCGACCGCATCGGCGGGTGAAACGACGGAGTCCCACTGCCTATTGGCAGCTTTCTGAGAGCGACTTCAAATTCAGTCGTCGCCGGGACGATTTGGTAGTAACACCAGACGCCCTCTTTCCTGGCGGTGACGAGGTTCGCCCGTCGAAGATAGGCCAAGTGCCGGGATGCGGTGGGTTGAGGGCAACCGAGGACCGATACGAGGTCACAGACACAAAGTTCACCCCCCAAGAGGAGATGGAGAATGCGGAGTCTCGTTTTGTCCGAAAGCGCTCGGAACAGTCGATCGGGTTTGAGTTTCGCGGCAATCATATATTCGCTTATGCGAATATTATGCGAGCACGTCGGAGTTGGGAAGCGTGAAATGGATCCCCAACTGACGCAGGGGTGCACCCCAGTCGACTGTGAATTCTATGTGAATTCGGGCGCGGCCCTTGAAACAAGACTGTTTCTCCGTATCACTTTCGATGACAGTGCCGACGACGACCGGTAGACTCGTTTCAAGCCATCAACGATTGGTGGCACCTTCATCACGTGAGGCTCGAAGTCGTCGGCGACAATGTCTGAATCTAGTGGTAGCCCACAGGCTCCAAAGCGCTTTCGCATCCGACTCGTCGTGGCCATCTTGGCGACCGTGATGATCGCGGGAGCCATCTACCTTTCAGCCCTCTCGATGCCGGACTGGTCGATTGGTGCCTCGACATCGAACAACGTTCCCAATCCTACCGGTCCGCTGGCGGATGCCAGACCATTGGCGTCTGCTCCCACTGTGGCCGCGATCGTCGACGATCCCGATACCTGGCCCAATCTCTTCGGCCCCAGACACGACAGCATTGCTCCAGAACCATCGCATCCGCTACCGGCTTGGGGAGAGGATGGCCCCGATGAGCTTTGGCGCGTCTCGTGCGGGACCGGCTATAGTTCTCCCATCGTCTGGCATAATCGTTTGATCTTGCTCGAACGCATTGATGACGAGGAGATCGTCTCCTGCAGAGACACCGCCGACGGCAGCATCCTCTGGGAACAGCGGTATCCCACGACATTCGAGTGCGGCTCGAGTTACACAAGCGGTCCCTACAGCACGCCGGCGACCGATGGAGAGTTCGTCTTCACCTTGGGCGCTCAGGGACAACTTCAATGCTGGATGCTCGCCGATGGTTCGCCCGTCTGGTCGCGGAGCCTGAAGGAGGAGTATGGCATTCCCGATGACATTTTTGGTTGCGGACACAGTCCGCTCCTATGGGGGAATCGGCTGATTCTGAATGTCGGCGGAACCGTCGGCGACAGCGGAATTATCGCGTTCGACAAGCATACAGGCGATTTGATCTGGCAGTCGACACAGCATGGTCCAGCGTTCGCGACGCCTGTACCGGCCCGAATTCACCACCGCGACTGGCTGTTCGTGTTGACGCGTACCGCATTGGCTCTCCTCGATCCTGAAACCGGAGAGCAACGCTGGGAAGTGCCGTTCTCACCCAGCGTTTCGGATGACGGCTACAACTCCGTCACTCCGTTGGTGCACGGCGACCTGGTGATGATCAGCGCCTGGCGACTGGGCACACTGGTGTTGCGAATCTCGGAGAACGGCGACTATGAGCAGGTTTGGGATTCCAATCGCGTCCTCACGAGTCAATATACGCCGCTGCTGGCACGCGACGGATATGTGATCGGGGTTCACGCCGCCGACAAGAGCCTGCGCTGTGTTGACCTCACTACCGGGGAACTTCGCTGGCGCTGGAAGACCGACTTGAGCCACAGCAAGCAGATCATCGTCGGCGACCAGATTCTCCTTTTCGGAGAGTACGGGCACCTTGGCCTGATCGCTTGCGATACGCAGGAAATCGTTGAATTCAGCCTGACACCCTCGAGCCTCTTCGACGGAGAGCACCGCTGTTTTTCCGCGCCGGCTTACGTGGACGGTCGACTGTTCCTGCGAGATGAGTCCCAATTGATTTGCCTGGATCTTCTCGGTCAATGAACCAGCGGACGATTCATGATGCGCCCAGCATGTACGCGGCGACGTTGTAGTAGATGACGACGCCGAGCATGTCGGAGATGGCGGCAATAAGTGGGTTCGACATCATGGCCGGGTCGACTCCCAGCTTTTTCAATCCGACGGGCAGCAGGCCGCCAATCAGCGTTCCACACGCCACAACTAAGAACACCGTCAGGCTGACGACGACAGCTTTCGCGGGCGTCACCAGCAAACACGCGACAGCAAAGGCAATCGTCCCCAATGTCGTGCCGAGCAATCCGCCGATACGCAGTTCTTTCCAGGCGATGGTTTTGGCCATCGCCGATTGATTCCCTCGTCGTTCGTCGAGGGCCAGGGCTCGGATGACGAGCGTTGCCGACTGCGAACCGGTGTTGCCTCCGCTGGCCAGCACCAACGGAATAAAGAGCAACATCCATGCTCGGGAACCGGCAGAGAGTTCCTCGACCTGCTGGCCAGATGAGCCTTCGAGGACTTTCAAGACGGCGGCCGTCAGAAAGGCCGCACCCATCAGGATCACGAGCCAGATGCCGCGTTTCCACAGCAGCGTCATCACCGGGGTATCGAGGTAGCTGTCTTCGAGTGGCGCGACGGCGGCGAGCAGGTGGGCGTCCTCGGTGGCTTCTTCCTGCAACACGTCGGCGGCATCGTCGTGCGTGACGATACCGACGAGCCGGTTCTGAGAGTCGACGACGGGGATGGCCAGGAACGCGTACCGATTGATTTCCTGAGCCACGAGTTCCTGGTCGTCGTTGACGCGTACCGAGATGACGTCTTTCTCAATGATGTCGGAAAGCCGTGTGTTGTCGGCAGCAAGCAAGAGTTTCCTGAGTGAAATATGCCCGATGAGATGTCGCGATTCATCGGTGATGTAGATGTAGTAAATCGTTTCTTTGTCGATGGCCTGCTTGCGCAGTCGCTTGAGAGCCTCTTCGACCGTGACGTTCGCCGGAAGCGACGCGTACTCGGTCGTCATGATCGAACCGGCGGTCCCCTCTTCGTACGAGAGCAACTGTCGAATATCACTGCGATGTGCCAGACTGACCAGAGGCAGCAGGTTTTCGACCAGCGATTTGTCGAAGCGTTCCAGCAAGTCGGCACGATCGTCGGGAGGCATCTCCTCGATGATCGGGGCCAATTGTTCGACATCGAAGCGTTTGGCGATCTCCTCCTGGAAGGGAAGCGAAAAGTACGAAAGGATTTCGGCCTGTTGGAGCGAAGTTCCCTGCGAGAGGACGCGATGGACATCTTCCGCGCTCATGTCGTCCATTACGTCGGCCGCAATGGGGGCATAGAGGGCTCGGCAGAATTCGGTCAGACCTGCAAAGTCGTTCTCCTCCAGCATCAGCCGGAGGTCAGGCTGCAGCAACGAGTGAATTGGAGAGTTCGACACGAATATGCTCCTGGTCTGCCGGTCGCATTTATGAGCAGGATGAGCGAATTGGATAAATCATTGCGGCCAGGGCAAAAAGAAGCCCCGCGCGAAAACGGGCGGGGCAGGAAAACGCGAGAATCAACTTGTGATCAACGCTTTGAAAACTGGAAGCTGCGACGGGCCTTCTTACGACCATACTTCTTACGCTCGACCTTTCGTCCGTCGCGAGTAAGGAATCCGCGTTCGCTAAGAACTTCGTGCAGCGAAGGAGTCTTCGTCTGCAAAGCCCTGGCGATGCCGAGCAGGACCGCGCCGGTCTGACCGGTTGGTCCGCCGCCATCGACACGGACTTGGATGTTAACCTTACCCTGCATTTCGGTGGCGACCAGCGGGGCCAGCATGAGCTGTCGGTCTCGCTCGATCGGAAAATACTCTTCGAAGGCACGGCCATTGACGACAAACTCGCCCGAACCATCCTGTAGTCGCACTCGGGCGACAGCCGTCTTGCGACGACCCGTCCCTGAGGCGACTCCGTGCTTGTCGATACGTCCGCGGAGGACAGGTGCGGGACGCACGGCTTCCTCACCATCGGCAGCCTGACTGCCGACATCGAGTGTGGGAAGGTCGCTCGTTTCTGGAGTTTCTTGCGGAGGTTCAACGACAGGTGCCTCCGTCACAGGCTCGTCGACGGTCGCATCGTCCGACATCGCAGTTCCCTCGTTCGTCGTTTCGTCAGCCATTTCGCTCGTTGGTCAGGTGTCGCGTAAGTGATTTCAACAGAACTCAGGTATTCAGATACTCGGGCCACGGCGCGGGCTGCTGAGCCTGATGATGATGTTCCGGGCCGGTAAAAAGCCTCAGCTTCTTAATCATCTTGTGTCCCAAGCTTGTCTTGGGAAGCATTCGACGGACGGCCAGTTTCAAGATCTCTTCGGGCTTCGTATCCATCAATTGGGCGGCAGTCCGCACCTTGCGGCCTCCGGTGTAGCCGGTGTAGTAGTCGTACTCTTTGTTGAGCATCTTCTTGGTGAAGCCGTCATGCACGGGATGGGAAACCGACCGTCCCGAAAAGCGAATCTTGTCGGCATTCACCACGACCACGAAATCGCCGCAATCGACGTGAGGCGTGTACGTTGGCTTGTGTTTGCCCATAAGCACGGTGGCAATACGGGTCGCCAAACGCCCCACGATTTGATCGCTGGCATCGACGACAAACCAATTTGGCTCTTGCTCCTGAGCCTTGGCCATAAAGGACTTAGACACAACTGCCTCACAAACCACGGGATTCGATAAGCCAGGCCTCCGCCTGGGAAACCGCGAAGTTTAACGATTCGCACACAAGCGATCAATCGAGGCGTTTCGATGATTTTAGAGCGAATCTTCGGCATCCCGACGGGTGCCTGTTGGTCAGGGATCGGTCGAACTTGATCCGGGTGCCGTTCCCCGGTCGGTTTCAGAGACCTGCGTGAAGTACACGATCGCGCTCAACGCGAACAACAGGACGCACCAGGCGACGATCGCAATACGTGTCGCCGTCTTGGCTCGCTTCTCTTCCCACCAGGTGCGGGGTCGGACCCCCTGGGCCAGGAATGTCCCGACGCCTGCCAGATTGACACAGACGACGTTCGCGGCAAGGAGCGAAAACGCCCCCAGTGCCAGTCGGAATTCGCCGCCACCGACCAGCATGCCGAGCGTTACAAGCGGAGGCATCAGCGCGACGGCGACCATCACGCCGATCACCGTTCCTGACATACCGCGAGTAAATGCGAAGGTACCCGCCGAACCTGCTGCCAAGGCCAGCACGAGATCTCCGATCCGCAGGTGCGTCCGGGACTCAATGGCAGGGACTGTTGGATCGATCGAAAAGACCACCCCCATCAGTAGGGCAATAACCAGCGCGACAGACACGCCGATGATATTCGTGAGTAATGCCCGACGAAGCAGTTTGAGATCCCCCAGCGTAACGGCCAGCGACATGGCGACATTGGGACCGAGCAGTGGAGCGATGACCATCGCCCCGATAACGACCGCCACGTCGTCACGAGCCAACCCGACGGCTGCCACGATCGACGACAGCACCACCATTGGGATGTAGACCCGTGTGACTCCTAACGTCTCCGTGATGTCGTGGTACAGTTCCTCGCGGCTGATTCTCCCACCGCCGTCGTTCGACGACTCCGATTGTTCCTCTCCATTCGCCTCAGGGTCTTCAACTTCCTTCGGGCGCGGCAGCACGGCTTCCACGGGAAACAGAATGACGCGAAATCCTTCGTGTCCCGAATACGCCTGTTCGAGGCGATCCATGATCTCCTCAGCCGCCTCGGCCGCCACGAGCAGGCTGGAGACCAGACGCCCTGCACCCCGGGTGTCGTGCCAGGTTCCCAGAACTTCATGACCTTCGAGCAGTGTCTCCAGATCAGGACCGCCGTCTTCAGAGACAAAGACCTGAATGAACCGCAAAGGCATGAGCGTGTCCGTGGAGAGTTGCAGCAAGTTCTGATGCCAAGACGACCCAATCTATACTGAGTCGCGAACCAAGTGTCCATCACTCATCATGGCTCACCCGACAGCACGATCTTGCGATACGAAATTCCCCCCGTGATACCGTCGAGGATGACGTAGCCGGAGAGTGGGACGACATTCTCCACGGCATACGTATCGAGCACGACTTCGCCATTGATTGTGACTTTCAATTCCTCGCCCTCGACTTCCATCAGGAAAGTGTTCCACTCTCCCTGGGGACCGGCCATATTTCGGCGGGGACGTTCGATGCCGAATAGTGAGCCTGTGCAGTAGACGTCGGGAGCGAGCCCTTCATCATTGGTGAGTTGAATTTTGAATGTTTCGCGATCAATGCGGCCTTCACCATCATACCGGAAGTAGACCCCCCCTTGCCCCAGCGGATCGTTGGTGCGGTACTCCATTGACAGTTGGAAGCGACTGTACATGTTGGGGGACTGCAGCCAAGAGCCTTCGACGCGGTCGCCTGCTGTCCATTCCCCCGAAGCTCCACGCTCCCATTCCCTGGCTCCCACGACGTTCCATTGCGTGCGGTCGTATTGAGACTCTCTCAATTCGGGAACGCCTGCGGCTGACACCGAGTCGGGATATTCTGCTTCCAACTGATCCAGCAGCCGTAGCCCCAGAGCCAATTGACTGCGGTCCATTGCGTCTTCGGCTCGGATAAGGAGTCGCGACGCTTCGCGTTCGATGAGTTCCGCCCCTTCGGATGATTCGCTCAACCTGCGGTCGCGAGAACGTGCCGGATAATCGGGGGTGTTGAGCAACAGCAGACACCAGCCGCGTTCGACGGCGGGATCCATCGAACGTTCCGCCAAATCGAGGAGCAACGCATAGCCGACATCGTGCAGCATGATCTCACGGGCATCGGTTCCGAGCAGCACGTTGAACTTGCGGTCGGCGTAGCTCACGACTTCGAAGTCGACGCGATTGACCGAGATGGTCTCTCCTGGAGTCAGGCTCGCGGCACCGCCATCGACGAGGTTCCAGAAGGTTTCGAGTATCTGAATGTCTTCGAGATCCATTCGCAGAGCATCAGCAACCCCGGCAAGTTCGGGGCTTTCGAGTCCCGCTGCGATGTGTTGTCTGGCCTCTTCGATGTTGCCGACTCGCAGCAGTTCGGCGGTCTTTGCACGATGGGCCTCGTAATTCGCCAGCAGCGGATCGAACTCGGGTTCTTCCGGTTCCATTGGTTCTGGTTCCGTCGGCGGAGGGTTGTCGGGATCAAACAAGTCGGGACCGGGTTCCTCCATTTCTTCATCTGATGCTGTGTTGTCGGTCATCGCCAATTCGCGAGGCTCGATCGCTCGGGCGACAATCGCCGGCCCCCATTGTGAACGGCTACTCAATCTCGCAAGGTAGAGATCCCCGCCATTGGCCGACGCATCGGAGTAGACGATCCATTGCTCGTCTTCGCTGACGCAGTACTGCCGTTCCATTGATGCGGAAACGAAGTTGTCCAGCGTCACCTCGCACACTGTTTCGAGGGCCGCAAACGGGCTGGAGACCCGTTCACGCCGCGCGCGGGAGAGCGTCGTTCCATCGTAGACGTATTGCCTCAAGCCATCGGCCGACAAATGCGGATGCATTCCGGGCATGTCGACGATGAGTTCGCGATCGAAATCATCCGACACTTCGTCTCGCACGAAGACTCGCGACTCGAGCCCCTCCGGCGTCTGATGAGTGAAGTAGAACCGCAATCCGTCCCCGGTCACTTGGCCGCTGGCCCAGACGGCCCCTTCGTGATTGTGAACGGCCAAGGGTTCTTTGTCATTGAATGGCCCCAGCGGCGTGGCACGCACGAGTTGCCATGCCCGGGCGGCATTGGCAGTGAGGTAAACCAGCGAGCCATCGTCCATTACCGAAGGGGAGACTGCCCCTTCGCGGGAGCGCGTGAGAGATAACTGCTGTGGAGCGGGAAACTCATCGAGTGGTGACGAACGGACCGAAAAGTAGATCGCCCGACCCTCGAACCGCTCACTTGAAAACCACAAAAGACGTCCATCGGCTGACAGATGCGGGTCGGTCTCCTTGAACGGAGTATTGAGAGCCGTCAATGCGACGGGCTCGCCCGGTAACAAATCCAGGTAGGCCGCCCCAAGCAAGACGCTCTCCCCCACCGGGACATCTTCGAGATCGACTTCAACCCTCGTGGGCTCATCCGCGGTGAATCGCACATCGCGCGCGACATCGATGTGTGGCGGCTGAATGAGCGTGACGGTATGCCGCCCATCGCTTGCGGTAATTGAGCATGGAGTGACCGCGTCAGCTCCCGATTCGTCCCGCACCGGGTAACCATCGAGATAGACCTGACATCCCGGTGGCGTCGAATAGACGAGACATTCGCCGGTCGAAAACACTGGAGGCGAAAGTTCAACGGCAGCGGATGCGGCAGTCGTCGAGTCACTCGATTGTGCTGCGGAATTGGAGGCTGTGTGGTCGGAATCATCATTGCCTCCTCCGCAGCCCACGAGAGCTACCAAGAAGAGCAGGAGAGACAGTTGGTATTCGGCCGCTGGCAAGTAGTTTCGCATGGCCCTTAGCGTATGCGACGGGTTTCCGAGAGTGAAGACCTGATCGCGAGTGGACTTACCCCCGTCTGGTGGGCGTTGTTTGACTTTGATCGCCAGGGCGGCGCTGCTCTCTGCCCTGGGCGATTCGCTGCACGGCTACGCGGTGCGCACTTTCTTCATGGCAATCACAGGCGACTTTGCGCAACCGCGACGGTAGGGATAGAGTGTGTCGAGTGATCGACTGATGACGATGTGATCGGCAATGTGCCGGTCACCATGCGCTGCGGTGGCCGCAGGCTTGGGGGAGGCAGGTTTCCCGAAGCCGAATGTGTGCACACAGTTTTGCTGCTGCAGCCGTGAGACAACGAGCCAACTGCGTTTTTCAGAGAGTCACTCAAGTTACGGGCCGGCCGGCCCTTTTTGAGCAGGGAGCAGGGAGCAGGGAGCAGGGAGCAGGGAGCAGGGAGCAGGGAGCAGGGAGCAGGGAGCAGGGAGCAGGGAGCAGGGAGCAGGGAGGCAGGAGGCAGGAGGCAGGAGGCAGGAGGCAGGAGGCAGGAGGCAGGAGGCAGGAGGCGCGAGTCGCGAGCTAACTTCAAGATCATTCCACGCTTTTCGGTCTCGGGACACGGCCTTTGCCTCCGCGTCGGCCTTTGCGTCCTCGAGTCTGCAGCTTGCCCATTGATCGCGAATTGGAATCGCCGAAAGAGACTGTGCCGTCTGTCGATTGTTCGAGTTGCTTCTTGAGATCGACGATCCGGTCTCTTAACTGGGCCGCTCGTTCGAACTCCAGGCTCTCGGCTGCCTTCAGCATCTCGGCTTCCAGTTCTGCGAGGAACTCCTGGTTGATGTAGGCCGCTTCGTCGCTCTTGCCGACAGCGGTCCGTTCGATCTTGCGCGCGGAGATCTCTTCCTCGATCCCGCGACGAATCGCCTTCTTGATCGACTCGGGCGTGATGCTGTGGTCAACGTTGTACTGCAACTGGCGTTCGCGACGACGGTTCGTCTCATCAATTGCCTGCTGCATCGAATCGGTGACTCGATCCGCATACAGGAAGACTTCGGCATTGACGTTTCGGGCCGATCGACCAATTGTCTGGATGAGCGATGTCGCGCTTCTCAGAAAGCCTTCCTTGTCGGCATCGAGGATGCAGACCAGCGACACCTCGGGCAGATCGAGACCTTCACGCAGCAGATTGACACCAATGACGGCATCGAACTTCCCCTCCCGCAACTCTCGCAAGACTTCGACACGTTCGATGGCGTCGAGTTCGCTGTGGAGCCATTCGCAGCGGATGTTCTCCTCCTTGAGATAGGTAACCAGATCTTCGCTGAGCCGTTTGGTGAGCGTGGTGACGAGCGTGCGTTCGCCGCGAGCCGCCCGTGACTTGATCTGCTCCATGAGATGGGCGACCTGGCCGCGCGCCGAGTGAATGAGGACGACGGGATCGACCAGTCCCGTGGGACGGATGATCTGCTCGACGAACTCTCCCTCGGACTGATCGAGTTCCCAATCGGCCGGTGTGGCCGACACAAAGACCGTCTGGCCGCGACGCTCGTTCCATTCATCGAACTTGAGGGGGCGGTTATCGAGCGCCATGGGCAGTCGAAACCCATGCTCGACCAAGGTTGTCTTCCGGGCATGGTCACCGTTGAACATCGCCCGCACCTGGGGCACAGTCTGGTGCGACTCATCGACGAACAGCAGAAAGTCGTCGGGGAAGAAGTCATACAGCGTTGCGGGTGGCTCTCCGGCCTTGCGCTTGGCCAAGGCACGCGAATAGTTCTCGATTCCCGGGCAGTAGCCGACCTCACGAAGCATTTCCATGTCGTAGCGTGTTCGGGCACCGAGCCGTTGGGCTTCGAGCAGTTTGCCCTCCTTCTGAAATTTCGCCAATTGTTGAGCCAGTTCTTCTTGAATCTCCTCCATCGCCTCTTCAATCCGGCTCTGAGGCAACACGAAGTGCTTCGCCGGATAAATGTAAACCTCGCGCTGCGGCTTCGTCTGCTCGCCGGTGACGGGATCGATAATCGACAAGCCTTCGACTTCATCCCCCCAGAGTTCGATGCGGAAGGCGAATTCTTCGTAGGCGGGCCAGACTTCGATCACATCGCCCCGCACGCGGAACTTGCCACGCTGGAAGTCGATGTCGTTGCGTTCGTATTGAATGTCGACCAGCTTGAGGAGCAGTTTGTCGCGATCGACTTCGTCCCCGATGTGGATCGGAACCATCATCTCCAGATAGTCCTTGGGAGAGCCGAGTCCGTAGATGCAGGAGACACTGGCGACGACGATCACGTCTCTGCGGGAGACGAGGGCACTGGTGGCGAGCAACCTCAGGCGGTCGATCTCCTCGTTGATCGAGGCATCCTTCTCGATGTAGATATCCCGCTGAGGAATGTACGCCTCAGGCTGATAGTAGTCGTAGTAGCTGACGAAATAACTGACGGCGTTCTCCGGGAAGAAGTCGCGAAACTCGCCATAGAGTTGAGCCGCCAACGTCTTGTTGTGGGCGAGGACCAGCGTGGGGCGATTGAGCCGTTCGATGACGTTGGCCATCGTGAACGTCTTCCCCGTCCCGGTCGCCCCCAGCAGTACCTGAGACTTGCGATCCTCCGTCAGCCCGCGCACCAGCGAATCAATCGCCCGCGGTTGATCCCCAGCGGGTGCAAAGTCGGAACGAAGTCGAAAGTCAGGCATGGGTTGAGTGTCGGGGGCTGCCGTTGTGCCGTCAAGAATCAGTATTCGAGTCGATCAGCGACGAGTCGCTCCGACATCACGCCAACCGGTGGCATGGACATTGCTCTTGCCCCATTTTGTAAGAAACTGCTAGCGTTCGCCCCTCAGTTTCGGGGGTCGAATCATGCACACCAGGGGTGTGGCTTAACGTTTTTGTATCACAGAGTTTGGGAAAGGAAGCCCAATGACTCGGCTATGGATCTTGCTGATTGTTTCCGCATTGCGGCCATCCCGCCGTCAACCCCGTTCACATGGATTCACGAGTTCGCGGGGCTTTGGGGTCCATAGATAGTACCCGAATTGATCGGAGCAGTACTCGAACGACATCTGACGGACTCATCACCATGTGTGGATTTATTGGATTCTGGGGGACGCGGGAACTGCCTGGTGAACGACGGCAGTTGGCAACCCGAATGACGAACCAATTGGTCCATCGCGGACCCGACGACTCGGGCGTCTATTGTGATGATCATTCGAGCCTCACGCTGGGTTTTCGCCGGCTCGCCATCATTGATACGAGCGAACATGGGCATCAACCGATGACCTCGATGAGATCGAGGTACGTGCTGGTTCTCAATGGAGAGGTTTACAATGCCATTGACATCAGAGCGGCACTCGAATCCCAGAAGGGACCGATGCCGTTTCGTGGGCATTCGGATACCGAAGTGTTTCTCGCGGCGATTGAACATTGGGGCATCGAAACTGCGGTCAAGCAGGCCACCGGGATGTTTGCCTTTGCCGTCTGGGACACTGTTGAGCAACGATTGACGCTCGGACGCGACCGCTTTGGAGAGAAGCCGCTCTACTACGGGATGGCGAATGGCGCACTGTTGTTCGGATCGGAACTCAAGGCTCTTGTCGTCCACCCGGACTGCTGTCGCGAGATTGATCGCGACGCACTGACGCTGTACATGCGGCATGGGTACATTCCTGATCCGTATTGCATCTATCGCAAGTTCCGAAAGCTGACACCCGGCTGCACGCTCTCGTTCTCGCAGCAAGACATTCAATACCGTGTCGTACCTGAGCCAATCCCCTATTGGTCGGCTGCGGAGGCGTGCGAGCAAGGCCGGGAGCAGCCGTTCGAGGGACGAACCGACGACGCGGTCGACGAGCTGGAGACATTGCTGCGAGCGACGGTGTCGCGACAAATGCTGTCTGACGTTCCACTCGGCGCGTTCCTTTCCGGAGGCATCGACTCGTCGCTTGTCGTCGCGCTGATGCAGTCGCAAAGCTCTCGTCCCATCAAGACGTTTACGATCGGGTTCGACGAGCCACGATTCAACGAGGCGGAACATGCGGCCCATGTTGCCAGGCACCTCGGTACCGAACACACCGAGATGTACGTGACGTCCGAAGAGGCTCGCGACGTCGTGCCATTGCTCCCACATCTCTACGACGAACCCTTCGCTGATTCATCACAGATTCCGACTTTTCTGGTTTCCAGGCTGGCGAGACAACACGTCACCGTCTGCTTGACTGGAGACGGCGGCGACGAGATGTTCGGCGGCTATTCGCGCTATCAGAAAGTCGATCGGTACTGGAGAATCGCCCACTGGATCCCCTCGCCGATCAGGTTCCTTGCAGGGCGATTGATTCAGAATGTTGCTGCGCTGTCATCTGGTTCTCGCGGCTCTTTGAGTCGTAAGCTCGATGCCGCGGCACAGGCCATTTCGAGCGCACGATTCTCCCATGTGTACCGGACAAGCGTCTCATCCCTGCGGAATCCCGTGCAATTCGTTCGTAACGGAAGTGATCCGGTAACCGCATTCGACACGACCAGTATCGAACGGCATTCGAGTCTGCGTCAGATGATGCTGCTGGACATGCTCACCTACCTTCCCGGAGACATTCTGACGAAGGTTGACCGAGCGACGATGGGTGTGAGTCTCGAATCCCGCGCTCCCTTTCTGGATCATCACATCGCGGAGTTTGCCTGCAGATTGCCCGCGAACATGCTGGTTCAGGGTTCCGCTGGAAAGTGGGTTCTTCGTCGATTGCTCGATCGCTATGTCCCGCGACAGTTGGTGGAGCGACCGAAACAAGGGTTCGCAGTGCCCATCAACGAATGGCTCCGTGGACCACTGAGACCCTGGGCGGAAGAACTCATTCGGCCGGCGGCGCTTCGTGATCAGGGCTTCTTCGACGAAGGCATCGTTCAGAGCCTGTGGACGCGGCACCAGTCGGGAGAACTGATTTCAGGCCCGCAGCTCTGGAGCATTCTCATGTTCCAATGCTGGCTGACGAACCAGAGTATGAGTGCGTCGATCGGAATTGCGGCTTGAATGGACTCGTTGGAATCTGAGTGAGATGAAACTCCAGTCAAAATCACAGTCAGTGACTCCCAGTTTGCGGCGTAATGTTGCCTGGTATTTTGTCGGCAACACCGTGCTCGCATTCTCACAGTGGGGGATGTTTTTCCTGCTGGCTCGCCAGACCTCTGAGTTGGAAGTCGGCCAATTGGCGTTGGCGCTGGCGATTACGACGCCTCTCTTCACGCTGGCCAACTTGCAACTCAGCGCCCTGATCATCACCGATCCCGGCGACCAATACTCGAACTCGGAATACCGTCGACTGCGAGCTTTTGGAGTCGTGTTCGCGGCGTGCCTATCGTGCCTAGTGGCCCTTCTGATTTCCTCGGTCTCCGAAACGCGACTGATCATTCTGGCGCTCGTGGTCGGAAAAATGGCCGAGTCGTGGAGTGATCTGCTCTTTGGATTCTCCCAACGCGCGGAACGGATGGATCGCATCGCCCAATCTCTGATGATTCGGGGAATGCTGTCCATCGTTGCCGGACTATGCGGTGTCTTGTCGCCAACCGCTCCCGCTCTCGTTTGTGCCGCCGTCTACTCGCTGGGGCGGTGGGTCGTGCTGTTTCTGTTTGACATGCGAAACTCGCCGCCGGGCTTGGTTTTTGAACCGCAAGCCTCGGATTCCATGAAGCGACTGGTCGGCCTCCTGATCACAGCGCTCCCGCTCGGTGTTGCCACGCTCCTTGTCTCACTCGACATGCACATTGTCCGTATGTTCATTCAGGTGCATCAAGGAGAACGCGGCGTCGGCATCTTTTCGATGCTGGCTTACTTCCTGCTGATTGGCGGCCTGGCATTCAACGCGATTGGACAATCGATCGCGCCGCGACTTGCGAAGCACGTACATTCAGGCCGGCGCCGCGAATTCTACCACCTTTGGCTGCGGTATTTGACCGCAACCGCGGGCGTCAGTATATCAGTCGCTCTCGTCGTGACCGTTTGGGGAGCCGAAATCTTGAATCTGCTGTACGGCCCAACCTACGCGACCGCAGCAGATGCCTTGCTCTGGTTGATGTGGGGAACTGTCTTGAGAGACATTTCCGCTCCCTTTGGCTACGCGGCCACATCGATGCGATGCCTCAAACTTCAGCCCATCAATCTGTTGATCTCGATCGCTGTCGTCGCCATCGGCTGTTGGACGCTGATTCCCTCAAGAGGCCTGCTGGGGGCATCTCAAGCCTACTGTGCCGGCATGCTCGTCAAGGCCATCGGTTTGCAACTGATTCTCATTTACGCGGACAAGGCCGTCTTCAACATTTCGGATCGGCCCCTGGTCACTCGTCCATTGAGTCGTGCTGCGTGATTCTGCAAGGAAGCAGAAATGAACAATCCCATCCGAATCCTGCACATCTTTGGCCGCATGGACCGAGGCGGAGCGGAGCTTCGAACTCTGGACATCATGCGCCGCCTTGATCGAAAGGACTTCCAATGCGAGTTCTGCACGCTTTCCGGTTTGCCTGGCCAGTTGGATGAGGAGATTGTCGGTCTCGGCGGACAAATACACCCCGAGCCTATCGGCTGGGGGTTCGGTCGGCGATTTCGCAGACTCTTGCACCACGGCAACTTCGATATCGTGCATTCCCATGTGCATCACGTTTCCGGCTACATTCTCAGGCTGGCCCATCAGGCAGGTGTTCCTGGGCGAATTGCTCATTTTCGAAGTTCTCGCGACTTCAAACGGGCCACTTGGTTGCGCCGAATTCGTCGTCGCTTGTTATGCCGGTGGATCGCCGAGCATGCCACAACCGTTCTGTCAGTGTCCCAGGCAGTCATGCAAGATGCTTGGAGCATCGATTGGGCCAACGATTCGAAATGCAAAGTTATCTACAACGGCATTGATACGACCGCGTTCCAGGTCAAGCCGGACGCTGCAGGGGTCCGACAAGAATTCGGATTCGCTGCTGACTGTCCCCTCGTCATCCATGTTGGCAATCTGAAGGCCGTCAAGAATCACGCCAGGCTCGTCGAGGCATTTACCGCGCTAGCTCGCAGACATCCGGACGCCTGCCTGCTGATGGTTGGCAAACATAAAGGTTCTTCCGAATCAGAACAGATTGCTGCAAATGTGTATCGAGAAGTCTCTCGGCAAGGACTGAACAATCGCGTGCGGTTTGCCGGCAGCCGAAATGACGTGCCACGACTCTTGATGAGTGCGGACTTAATGATCTTCCCGTCTCATTGGGAAGGCCTCCCCGGCGCATTGCTCGAAGCCTGCGCGGCAGGCTTGCCAGTTCTCGCCACCAACCTTCCGGTGATCTCGGAAGTCGCCAATCACTATCAGGCGATTACTCCATTGTCGCTGGAGTTGTCCGCCAGTCATTGGGCCGATTGTGCCGGCGATCTCCTCCAACGACACACCGGCGCGTCGAAGCGAACCGCTTTGAGGGCCGAATTCCGGAACGGTCCGTTCGGCATCGAGAAATGTGTGGCGCAAACCTGTGCCGAGTGGACACGGGCGCACGGGAGTGGATATCGACGAATGGAAAGGTCAGCGGCCTGAAATGACTCGAATTGCGTTAATCATCGCATTCTTCGGAGGTGGCGTTGCCTCCTTGTTCAGTTTGTTCGCATCGAACGACTACTTCGCGCTGATTCCATTTCCCGAGTTGGCCATCTATCTTCCCGCTCTCATTCTCGGACTTCCGGCGATGTTTACGTTGCGCTGCTTTCCGACGTCGATAATCGTTCTCGCATGCAGTGCCCTACCGTTTGCGAGCCTTTTTCACGTCGCCGCGAACGACTTTGAACGCGGGCTCTTCATCTGTGCGACAATCGCCACAACGATTCCCGTGGCGTGCTTAATCATCAAGAGTGGTGAGCTTCGACTCTGTGCGTCGGCCTTCGTGTTAGGGTCGCTGGTCAACCTGGGGTATATCGTTGCAATTAGTGGCACTGGAGGTTTCGGCCGCTTGGGAGCCGCTGAAACAGTTGAACACGGTGCCGTCTCGAACGCCAATGGCTTTGGTGGACAGATGGCAGTCGCAGCGATTCTGGCTGTCACAATCCTCCTTCGAGACGGCAAGAAGACAAGGGATCGATCGTCGTCTCCGTCTTTATCATTGCTTGCGGTGAGCACCGTTGGCCTGTTGTACTTGGCCGTACTTCTGTCGGGATCTCGTGGAGCAATTATCTCACTCTCTTGCGCATCTTTGGTGATACTGTTCGGCGGCAAGATGACGATTCACCGGTTGATGGCCATGTTGATGGCGGTCTTGCTCGGCGGAGCTGCAATTGTCGCGGAGGCAGGATTCCTCTCGACCGCATTTGCCAGATTTGGCGACAATAGCACGCTGATGACAATGGGGGATCGACTCCCCATCTGGGAAGCCGCGTTGGAAGCGTTCGGCGACCATCGTTGGACGGGAGTTGGTACGGGAGGTGTGGAACAGACCTTGGCTCAATACATGATCGACCTCCAGGGAGCACATTTTGATGAATTTGGCATCTCGCGAAAGTCATCTCATAACGCCTATATCGAATGGATCCTGTCGATGGGATTGCCCGGGGCTTTCCTCGGCATCTTCGCGTTGGTTAAAGCCGCAAAGGCAGCAATTCGTCTCGACCGAATGGAATCGGTCTCGTTGCGTAGAGCACTCCTTCTGTACTGCTTCGTGTTTGGGATCACAATCGTGTTGTTTCGTGAATTGTACTGGGTTCCCGCTGGCAGTCTGTTGTTTGCAGTGCTCTCAATGAACATGCCAAAGGCCCACGCGACTCAAAGTCCAAACATGGAGTGCCGTTCGGTTAACAATCATTCGCGAGCCAGCGATCGATTCACGAAGCGCGTGGTCGCGCCAAATAGTCGCCTCGCGGAATTAACACCGGTGAACGCGGAACGCACAGGCTGATACAATGCAAGGACGAAAACTCTATTCAATTGCCGCCCCAGTATTGAGGTCAGCGATCTGGATCCTGCAGCGATTACCTCGATCGCTGTCACAATTGATGTTAAGTGTCTGTCATTCATGGAGCGGACAGATTGGCATCGCGTTGAGATATGTGCTGATATCGCGACTGGCTAAGTCATGTGGCCAATGCGTTGCCGTCTTTGAAGGTGTGTATCTGCGAGGTCTGGATCAGATGGAGCTTGGTGACCATGTGTCGATACATCCCATGTGCTACATCGATGCATCGGGTGGCTTGGAGATCGGCTCTGAAGTGTCGATCGCTCATGCCACCACGGTCATGACCACCGATCACGACTATCGCCATCCGCAGCTTCCGATTCGACGCGCGCCTGTCCTGGGACTTCCAGTGCGAATCGGCAGCAATGTGTGGATCGGTTGTGGAGTCCGCGTGCTGGCGGGTGCCACTATTGGAAGCAACTCCGTGATTGGTGCCGGAGCTGTTGTCACAGCAAGTGTTCCCGACAACTCCGTGGCAGTCGGTGTTCCCGCAAGGCCGAAGAGGTTTGAGAAGAGAAACGCTGCCTAACGTTAAACAACTGAAACGCCCGCCATGAAGTTACTCATTCTCTTCGATCATCGCTTCCATCGAGATCCCGAGGGCGGTCTACGGTCGAAAACGCATTACAATGCCGAATTATTTCGGCGTCGCTATTTAGGAGTGTTTGACGAAGTCAACATCCTTGCGAGAGTTGACGGAGGAGCAAGAGGCGTGTTTCGGCTTGGCGAGAGTGTCAATCTGGTTTCACTCGGCGATTGGAACTCGATGACTCGCTTCTTCATGCGGCGGCGGCAAGTGTGGGCAATCATCGAGCGGTACCTCAAGGAAGAGACTGCGGTCCTGATGATTGCACCGGGCGCAGTCGGAAACATGGCGATTCCAAAACTGACTCACTGGAGGCGACCATACGGTGTGGAAGTGGTTGGTAACCCAGCCGACGCATTTGCGGCGGGAGCTGTACAACATCCCATGCGTGCAATCATTCGCTACGCATTTTGCCGTAAGTTGCGTCAGGCTTGTCGACATGCGTCGTCTGCGATTTATGTTACCAATCGCGAACTGCAGAGAGCGTACCCACCCGGTCCCAAGACACTCGATCGAGGCGCTTCGGACATCGAACTCGGCAGTGATGCGTTCGTCCGCCAGTCGCGTGTTGTCACGCCGAAGAATGAGTGGCGAATTGTCCATGTCGGAAGCATGGCGCAGCCGTACAAGGCTCACGACGTCTTAATTGATGCCGTGGCCGCGTGTCGACGACAGGGACTCGATTTGCACCTGGCTTTGCTTGGAGACGGTGCGTTGCGAGCGCAGTTCGAACAACAATCGCATCGGCTAGGACTGAATGATCATGTTGAGTTTTTGGGACACCTGCCGCCTGGTGAAATGGTGCGCCAGCAACTCGATCGCGCCGATCTCTTTGTCCTGCCATCACGAACGGAGGGATTGCCCAGGGCGACACTCGAAGCCATGGCGCGAGCGCTGCCTTGCATCAGCACCAGCGTCGGCGGAAATCCCGAGTTGCTCGACGGCACCGAACTCGTAACCCCAGGAGACACGGCAGCACTGGCAGAGAAACTTACACAAGTGCTAAACGATCCGGCGCGGATGACGCGGCTGTCGGACCGCAATCTTTCTCTTGCACGTGAATACCGCTACGAGGTGCTTCATGAGAGACGTCTTCAAGCGTACCGTCATCTGCATGAGACAACCTGGGAGTGGTTTCGACGCGACGACATGGGTACGCATTCGCATTCTGGCAGGCGGGCAGCTTAGCATTGGAATATTCGGATGAACGTGACGGATTCCAAACGATGTCGCATCCTGTACATCACTGCAATTGCGCGAACGCAATTGTCGTTCCTGCGGGGCCAGAATGCGTTTATCGCACGTGCAGGATTTGAGTTGCATGCAATTGCGACTCCAGACGCAACATTGGACGAACTTCGACTGCGTGACGACGTGTGTGTCCATCCTGTCAACATTCGCCGTAGAATCTCACCGTTGGCCGATATCGTAAGTCTGATTCATATCTGGTGGGTGCTTCGCCGAGTTAAGCCGGACATCCTGCACCTGAGTACGCCCAAGGCGGCTTTACTGGGAGCGATTGCGGGATCACTTGCCGGCGTGCCGATACGCATCTTCCTGGTTCGAGGTCTAATGACGACGAATTCTCGCGGGATTCGGCGACGAATCTATCGTTACTTCGAAGTGCTGACGTCGAGGCTATGTCATCGAACACTCTTTGTATCTCCTTCGAATCAATCAGCCGCAATTGCCGAGGGAATCGTGAGGGACGACGCGTCTCACGCTGTTTTGGCCAACGGAATGTCCAACGGGATCGACGTCGAACGATATCGGCCTTCGTGCAAGCAGAAGCTTGGATCGACTGGACTGGCCAACCGAGCCTGTGACCCAGTGATCGGATTCGTCGGTCGATTGACACATGACAAAGGCATCGAGGAACTCGTCTCTGCCTGGAAGCAAGTCCGCAATGAGTTTGGTTCCACAAAGCTCTTGCTTGTCGGTGACTGGGAAATCGATGATGCCGTCGCTGCCGAGACGCGGGAGTTACTGATTCAGAGCCCAGATGTAGAGATCACAGGTTATGTAAGCGACGTTAGACCATTCTACGAACAGATGACCGTTTTCGCATTTCCTTCGCATCGAGAGGGATTCCCGAATGCCCCCATGGAAGCTGCTGCGATGGAACTCCCGGTCGTAGCGTACAGGGTCGTCGGATCCGTGGATGCGGTGCAGGATGGTGTGACGGGGACACTGGTCCCTCCTCGTGATCCCAATGCACTCGCTGTGGCCATTCGAAACTACTTGCACAACGAAGAACTACGACAACAACATGGCAAGGCTGGCCGAGAACGGGTATTGCATTACTTTCGGCCCGAGACAATCTGGGAGGCGATGTATCAGGAATATGTTCGATTGCTGAGAAGACGAGGAATTCCTATTCCCGAATCAATGCAAGTCGTCGAAGGCGCGGAGCTTCTAGCAGCCTAATTCAATGTACATGTCGAATACAAAACGAACTCTGGATGTCGTGACGGCAACGATTCTGTTGTGCATTCTGTCACCGCTGCTGTTGGTGCTGATGTTCCTAGTTCGATGGAAACTCGGCTCACCCGTATTCTTCAAACAGCAACGCCCTGGAAGAGGCGGCCAGCCATTCTTGATGGTGAAGTTCCGCACGATGACCGATGCCCGCGATGCCAACGGCGAACTCCTGTCCGACGGTCAACGACTGACACGGTTTGGTAAACTGTTGCGCGCGACCAGTCTGGATGAGTTGCCGGAGCTGTGGAACGTGATTCGCGGAGAGATGAGTCTGGTTGGTCCGCGGCCGCTCCTCATGCAGTACCTTCCGCTCTATTCGCCCGAGCAGTCGAGAAGGCACGACGTTCGGCCTGGTATTACGGGCTGGGCGCAGGTCAACGGCCGAAACGCTCTCTCCTGGGAGGAGAAGTTCGCGTTTGACGTGTGGTATGTCGAGAATCTTTCGCTGTGGCTCGACTGCAAGATTCTGTGGTTGACGGTGTTTCGCGTCATTCGCAGCGACGGCATCTCGGCTGCCGGTTGTGCGACGATGCCGCCGTTCACGCGAACGAGCGAGCCATTTGACGACGCACGCATCGGCGACGGCGATCTCCCCGCGACATCGCGAGTCGCCTGACTGCTGGTAGCAGCGCTTTCAGTCGACCAGCGGATGCAGCCGACGTCCGGTGGACGGCGGAGTCGATTCGTTGGCCGATCCCACCGCGGCTTCCGTTGAAGGGGCCTGCGAGAGAATGTGCCGCGGCCGAACTTCTTGCGGAGGTGTGGGATTCGCGGCAGGCGGGGAAGGTACCGGACGTGGAGTGTCTTCAGCATCCACCACCGAGGACATCAACTGATCGAGCGCCGCCATCCTCTGATTGGTCAGTTGCGACTGAGGGAGCGAGATCTGTGTGGATGTCGTACTCGGAAAGGCTGCGGGAGTGTTCTGGAGATTGAATCTTTGGTCGGCCATTTGCTGTTGATAATGAGATGCCGACATCACGGAATCCGAATGTGAATCCGCTGAATGCAACAGGCCCGCTTGCAAGACTCCCTGCGAGCTGGGCGACGTTGCGGATTCCGTGGTCGGCGGCTGCAATCTGGGAGTGCCAGGCAGCGAGATTTCGACGATCTTCGAGAAAGTCACTCGCCCCTGAGGCGAGGTGTAGCGAACTCGCAGGTTGCAGCGAGCAGACTCCGAGGTGCGGCGCGTGTAAGGGATGAACAACTGGTACGAAGCTCCAAAGTTTGTCGATCGCAAATACAACTGCCACGACTCCGCGGGAAATTCAAACTGATGGATCGGTTTACTCTGCTCCTCGTCAGTGCCGTGATCGTCGAAGACGTAGATCATGGCATCGCCTCGAACCTCCAGTGGTGCTTGCTCGCCAACGCCGAAAAAGAGAATCTGGCCGGCGAAACCGCGGCAAGGGAGGCCATTCATATCATGTCCCTCCGCCGGCTCCCAGAGACAAAGAATCTCGGCGACTGGATGCGTTGTGTCTTCGACGACTCGAACAAACTCCTTTTCCTTGTTCCAACCCATCATGGAACAGCCCGACAAGGGGAGTCCGACGGCAATCGACAAGAGCGACATGCACAGGGCCTGTCGGGGCCGGTGAATGCTGGTCGTGAGTATCATGGCGTCAGTCCGAAAGTAGAGAGGTCGTTTCAAGTCCATGGACAAGTTTGACATCACGGCGTCATCGCCCGCTGTACTTGCTGTGGCGTTGTCGGTCCGGTGGGGATCGCCAATGCCCCTTGAGGTACAATCGTCGTGGGAATGTTAAACGCTTCGTCGTCCATTTGATCGGGGAATGGAACTGGCCCTGGGGCCGGTTCGGTGGACGACGGCGAATTCCACGGGCCGAAGCCTTCCATCACCGGTCCTTCGGAGAAGAACTCGGATTGCGGTGCGGCATAGATCGGCCCATGTATCGCTTCCGCTTCGTCGACGAAGAACTGAATGCGTCCTGCCTCGACCTGCTTGATCAATTCTGAATCGAAGCAATCGTCAACGATGCGAGGAGTCAGGAAGATGAGGAGTTCGGTGCGGCGATGTTCAAAAGCGTCATAACGAAACGCATGGCCGATGAGTGGCAAATCGCCGAGCCAGGGTACCTTGCGCTCGAAGGTGTCGTCCGTCTGCGTGATCATGCCACCCACGACAACCGTCTGGCCGTCGGGAACCTTGATCGTGGTGCTGGCGGTGATAATGTCCTTGATCGGAGACGTGATGACGTTGCCCGTTGCCGCATCGGTGAAGAGTGGCACGCCGGTGGTTTGGAAACGGCTCTTCTCGGCGGCGAAGATCATGACGACCTGGCCTTCCGGGCTGATACGCGGCTGCACGGTGAGGATGATGCCGGAGTCCTGCTGCTCGACAATCGGAATCGTCTGGTTGTTGTTGAACGAGACTCCGTTGACGACTGGAACGACCTGACCCACCTGAATCTGTGCGGAATTGTTGTCGAGCGCGATGACCTGCGGTCGGCTGTGGACGCGGACGTTGCGATGTGCCGACAGGGCTCGGATCAGAACATTCACAGACTCGGAGCTGGCCGACAGCACGAGGCCGCCGAACCCCAAGTCGCCGTTGACGCGCCCCAGGGCAAAGTTACTCAGCCCTTGCGATCCCACCGACGACGGATTAATCCCGATGTTGTTGCCCAACTGCTGGTTATTGAACAGGAATCCCGGAGTGGCGGTTTGAGAAATGATGTTCTGGGTGGTTGTTTGAACACCCGTCGCCAAGGTCGTGGTTTCGGTGACGGTCAAAGGTGCATCAAGCACGCTGCGGTCGAAGAGCAGCGAGTCCTGGAAGCCGAGTTCAACACCAAACTCGTCGTTGTCCTGCAACTCCACTTCCACCAGCAAGGCCTGAATCATCACCTGCGGAGGTTCGGCGTCGAGTTCCAGCGCCATGCTGAGAATCTGATCGAAGTAGCGTGGCGAGGCGTCGATCAACAGATTGTTCGTCACAGGATCGGGTACGACCACCACTTCGCGCTCCAGCAGTTCGCTGACGCTGAATCGATCGGGATCGAGCTGGGCAAGCTGACGCTGACTGTCGAGGAAGATGTTCAGTGCATCTGCCACTCCTTCCGCCGGACTGTTGCGCAGCTTGATGACACGAGTCTGGCGGTCTCGCAACTCGTTGGAATCAAGCCGCAGCAGAATCGCCTCAACAACGCGCATCGCGTCGACGCCACCGATGGCGACCACACTGTTGGTTCGCGAATCGGTCGTAAATCGCATCGGAATCAGGCTGCTGCTGGCGTCGAGCGACCCCGGCAGTTGGAATGACAGGGTGTCTTCGTCTTGACCATCGGTCGAGAAGAGCGCGTCCAGCAACTCAACGGCTGCAGTGGCGTCTGCGTTTTCGAGTTGAAAGACCTTGATGTCCGCCACCGCCGCGCTGGGCATATCCAGCGTTTGAACGAGAGCCTCGATCAACGGCATGCTCGCCTCGGGAGCGGTGACCATCAGATTGTTCGTGCGGATGTCGGCGTTGAATCGTACGTCTGTGAGCAAGCCGGATCGCAGCAGTTTCTCCGCATTCCCGTCTCTCGTGAGAAACTCCAGCACCATCGCCTTGGAATCCCGTAACTCCTGAGACGCCTGGCCGCCGCCGGCGAAACCACCCCCACCCTGTCCGCCCGCGGCAGTGGGAGGATTGACGATGCTTTGAAATGCCGTGTTCAGAAACTCGGCCACTTCGTCAGCGAGTGCGTTCTGTAAGCGAATCACGCGCATCTGCGCCACAGCCGGTGACTCATCGCGGTCAATTCGCAGGATGATCTCGGAGACTTCCGCGAGGTCGCGCGGCCTGGCCTGCACGACCAGATTATTGGTGCGGACATCGGCCACGGCAAGAATCCGCGGAGCGAGTCCTCCTCGATCGGCATAGAAGGTCTCGAGCATCGTCAGCACTTGGCCGACAACGGCGTTCTTCAACGGGAAGACCTGCACTTCCATCTGGGGATCGCCCTCGCGGTCGAGTTCCTCCGCCAACTCCAGCACGGCGTCCATGGCTCCGCTGGGTGCGAGGATCAAAATGGCGTTCGGTGTCACCACTGGTATCACATTGACTGTCGGCTGTGCCTGACCAGTTGGTTGATTGACATCGGAGATGCCCGAATAGACTTCGTTGAGCAATTCGGCCAACGCCTCGCAATTGACGTAGCGCAGAAAGAACAGATGAATCGCGGGAGATGCCCCGACGGCAAGTTCATCGATGGCCCGAATCACGCGCATCACCGCTTCGATGTCGGCTTCGTTGCCATGCAGGATCATCAGGTTCAAGTCCTCGATGACCTCGATGGAGACATCACCCCGCAAGTTCTCCAGCACCGACGGAATCTCGAGCGGCCCGTCGGGACCAGTGAGATCGACTACGGGAGGGTCCGTTCCGTCTCCTTGGCCGGGCAGAACGGGATTCGTTTCTGGCTGAGGCGCATCGTCCTGATAGGCAAAAATCGGATTGGTCGCGAACGGGTCGGCACCCAAGGGTTGCGAGCCCTCGGCACCAGGCTGTGAGGAACCATCGCCCATGATGCGACGGTTTTGTCGTAAGCGTTCCAGTTCCGGAGCAAGCTCCTGACCAATTCGCGTCATCTCCTCGGTCCCCGTGACCAGACGAGGTTGAGCCACTCCAGGAACCAGAGGGCGGTCGATGATCTGCAAGAGCTGATTCAGTCCGCCAAGCGTTCGCTCCCTGCCGTGCATGTGCAGCAGATTGCCTTCGGTATCGATTTCGACCGTCAACCACGCCGGCAGCTCTGGCGCGATCATTGGATGCGCTCCCGGTACCGTCTGAGTCACTGCGGCCGGCTCACGCATTTCAAACACTTGAAACGCAGGGAGCCCGTTTGGTCCCTCGTCGACAAGTTCTGCTCGAACACGATAGGTCTCATAGAGAGTCCGCGCCAGGTCGAGAGCCGAACGGTGCTGGGGCTGATACCTTTCTGAAACATCGGGCTCGCGTACCTCGGGTTGCGCTGCCGGCTCCATCGGCGCGTCCTCGGCATAGCCGACTTGCCGCACGAATGGATCGTTCACCGGCCCCGCCGCGAAACTCCGCTGCGGCTGGACCGGAGTAATCGAATCGAACTGCCGCGTGTACTGTTGACCCGGCTCGGCCTGAGCGACGGAGTTTGTCGACGGTGACGGGACCGTCGGATCCGCTCGCAGATAGTCGGCACGCGCCTCGACGAGCTGCCTTTTGAGCAGCAAATAGTTCTGCTCGATACGGAGTTCGAATCCTGATTCCTCCAACTCATGGTTCAGGATCGTGATGGCCCGGTCTTTCTCGTACCAATTCCAATCCTGTCGGCTGAATCTGCTGGGAGGGAACTCGGGGGCGACGAGATGCATACCGGTCGATTCCGCAAAATCTTCCAAAACAGTTTGCCACGGCGCGAGCAGATAGTTCAGGCGGACTCGCGATTCCTGATTCGTCCTGGGGATTGGACTGGCCCCGTGCTGAATTTCGACGCGACCAGGCGAGTCGGTCTCGTCCGCAGATGGAAACGCGGACGGTGTCAACTGATCCTGCGATTGCACTCTGGTTAACCAGAGTCCGCATCCGAATGCCACGACTCCCGCCGTCAATCTGGCAACCAACCGGCCTCGGCCCTTTCGAGCCAAACCCATGGTCTCGGCATTGGATGTCTGTTCCCCGTTCCGCATCTCGGCTCCTCTCTTGGGTGCCACACTCTTCACGCAAACAAACTCCGCGCGCTCGCACACGCGTTGTACACTCTCTACCATCGGAAAACTTTGCCCAGTCAATGCAGTTGAACTGACCGTCAAAGTCGTTATTCGGTGGCACGCCGTGTCAAACTAGGGCAACTGCAAAGGGAAGGCATGCATGCCTTCGTCACGAAAGGCTGAGAAGCTTTGAAGACCTTGCTACTCATGAGGCATGCCAAGTCAAGTTGGGACAATCCGCATCAGACCGACCACGACCGGCCGCTGAACAAGCGGGGTAAGAGGAACGCCCCGGAAATGGGTGAGCGATTCGCCCGGCACGCGATTAGGCCGGACACGATCCTGACGTCGACGGCCTTGCGGGCGAAGGAAACCGCGCTCAAGGTCATGGAGGCCGCCCAATGGAGCGGTCCACTACTCATGAAGCCAGAGCTCTATCATGCGACAAGCCAAACCTGGCTTTCGGCCTTGCGCGAACTTGAGAGCGACTCGGTCATCGCGTTCGGCCACAATCCCGGCATTTCCGATTTCGTCAGCCTGCTGACTCGAGACGGAGTATCAATGCCGACGGCGGCCGTCGCATTCATCGAGATTGAAATCGACGAGTGGAAGGAGTTGAGCTTCGATTCCCCGGCTCGGCTCGTCGATTATTGGACCCCGAAGGACGACGAGTGACACGGCCCACCTGGACAAGTCAGACCTTCTTGAGCACGAGGCAGGCATTGTGCCCGCCGAATCCGAAGCTGTTGCTCATTGCGTATTCCATCGACTGCGTGCGCATTTCGTGCGGCACATAGTCGAGGTCGCATTCGTCATCGGGATCGTCGAGATTGATCGTCGGAGGGGCAACCTGATGAATCAACGAAAGTGTTGTCACTACAAACTCGACCCCGCCCGATGCTCCCAGCAGGTGGCCGAGTTGGCTCTTCGTACTCGAGACGGCCAGTTGCTTCGCGTGAGACTCGAAAATCGTCTTGATGGCCATGGTTTCCGCTTTGTCGCCCAGCGGAGTGCTCGTCCCATGTGCGTTGATGTAATCGATCTTTTCGGGACTGAGCTTGGCGTCGCGGACTGCGCCCGCCATGGCACGAGCCGCCCCGCGTCCTTCGGGATCGGGGGCCGTCATGTGGGTGCCGTCGGCAGACATGCCGTAGCCGATGACTTCGCCGAGGATGTTCGCACCGCGGGCCTTGGCGAACTCATACTCTTCAAGGACGACGACGCCGGCTCCTTCGGCCATCACAAATCCGTCGCGGCCCTTATCAAACGGGCGACTGGCGGCTTGCGGGGCGTCGTTGCGAGTTGAGAGGGCCTGCATACGGGCAAAGCCGGAGAGCCCCATCGGGGTCAAAGCGGCCTCGGTTCCACCGGCGACCATCACATCGGCCATGTCGTTCTGGATCAGCTTATAGGCATCGCCGATTGCGTTGGTTGCGGATGCACATGCGGTGGCAACGGCGCTGTTGGGCCCTTTGAGATGCCAATGGACCGACACATTTCCGCTGGCGGCATTCACCATCAGTTTGGGAATCATGAAAGGCGAGACGCGCGAAGCCCCACGATCGAACAACGTGGCATGCTGCGTCTCAATCTCGTTGAGACCGCCGATTCCACTGCCGATCAGCACGCCGTAGCGGTAGGCATCTCCGATCGAGAAGTCGATCCCTGACTGCTTGATGGCTTGTGCCGCGGCCACCATGGCAAACTGGGCGAACCGATCGATGCGGTTCACTTCTTTCTCGTTGAGATCGAGATGATCGGACGGCCTGAAGTTTGTCACTTCGCCGCCGAACGTCACCTTGAAAGAAGAGCAGTCAAAACGCCGTATCGGCCCGACACCACTCTTGGCGGCACAGACGTTGTCCCAGAACTCTGGAACATCGCATCCCAGAGCCGACACGACTCCCAAGCCAGTGACGACGACGCGACGAGTCATCCGTTACGCGTTCCCATGTTCGCGGATGTATTCGATCGAATCCGCAACGGTCTTCAGTTTCTCGTAGTCTTCATCGGGAATGGAGACGCCGAACTTGTCTTCAAAGGCCATCCCGAGTTCGACGAGATCGAGCGAGTCGGCACGCAGGTCTTCGATGAAGTTGCTATCCGTCTTGATTTCTTCGATCGGCACACTGAGCTTCTGGCTCACGATGGCAATAACTTGCTCTTCCAGCGACACGTTGATTCTCCTTCCAACGAAATACTTCTTCAATACGAAGGTCTGCCGGCCTTTGGCATACTCCGACTGATTTTGACTAAAACTTCCCCCGCTGATGACGAACCGCAATTTCCACACTGCGACAGGCTCGGGTATTTCATCGAACCCAAGCCCACGCGGTGCGGGGAGTTGCGAATTCCTTTGCGTTCTCCGGGCGCGAAACCAGCGAAGGTATAACGCCTTTTGAAAAATGTGTAAACGGCAACGATCGCGTTTATGCTCGATACCTCAGCCGTCTCCGTTTCCCGCTGCATTCTAGTATTCGCGATCGGTGATCAGTCCGGGTTGCGGCACGGGATAACGACCGTCTGCTCCGGCAACGAGCGGGGCGGCGGAATCCAGTGTGAGAGCGGGCAAATCCGGTGCGAATTCGTGCTCGTGATTGAGCATTTGGTCCAACGTGATGACTTGCCCCGTGTGGGCGGCCATCCGGCCCATCGAGGTCACCACGCTGGCCATTGCCCCTCGCTCGACCTCGTTGTAAGGGAGATCTTCGCGGATCGCCTGCAACAGATGATCCCACTCCAATTGATACGGATTGGCCTCGGGTTGCGGATACTCCCATACCAGGTCGTCACGGACGAACGATTGGCCGCGATACTGTTTGCAGCGGGCCGGCGTATGAGCCGACGTCGATATGACAGCCGACCCTTTCGTCCCGTGGGCGTAACTGGCGAATTCGTCGTGGCAGCCAACCATGTTGCGGCCTTCGAGGTACAGCTTTGCCCCATCCTCGAAAGTGTATTCGACCGAATAGGTGTCGAAGTTCTGGTCGACATACTCACCGCGATAATGGCGACCTCCGGAAGCCTGCGCCTTTACGGGCCAGGCGTTCTTCATCCAGCAGCATTCATCAATGTTGTGAATGAGGAAGTCGCTGTAAGCTCCGCCGCTGGCCCACAGGAATCCGTGGAAGTTCTGAATCTGGTAGAGCAGTTCGCTGATCCCATCGGGTTTCGCCGAGGCAAACGCAGAACCCGTCGGTCCCACCATCCGGTAGGCTCGCAGCAAGACAAGGTCACCGATCTCACCACTCTGGATGCGATCGAATAACGCTTGACGGGCGTCGCAATGGCGACACATCAGCCCCACGGCGACCTTGATGTTGCGCTCCTTGGCACGCTCGCCGAGTTCCAGCATCCTGCGAGTGGAAGGTCCGTCGACGGTGACGGGCTTTTCCATGAAAACATTGAGCCCCTTTTCGATCGCGTAGGTGAAGTGCACCCAACGAAACGCCGGCGGCGTCGCGAGAATAACGACATCTCCCGGGTTCAAGGCATCCATTGCCTGCTTGTAGGCGTCGAAGCCGATGTACTTGCGATCATCGGTCACTTCGAACTTCGAACCGAACTGGTTCTGAAGTCCATTAAAGCTTGTGTTCAGGCGGTTCTCGAAAACGTCGGCCATCGCGACCAGCCTGGTCGGCCCTGCGGTCGACAATGCATTGGCGGCGGCTCCGGTGCCACGTCCGCCGCAACCCACGAGGGCCAGGCTGACCATGTTGTCCTCGCCGGCGTAGGCCTTGGGCAAGATCGCTCCGCCAAACGCCGTGGCGGCAGCCAGCGTGGTGCTGGATTTGAGAATGTCCCGGCGAGAAACTCCTTGAGCTGCTGAGCGATCAGTCATGGTTGGATCATCTGTTGATTGTGATACTGAAATTGATTTTCAGCCTCCCTGCCCCGCTCATCGATCTTAGCTAACCATCTCCAACTTGCCTATCTACAGGAGAGTTTCAAAGCTGCCTGGGAAGGCATTGCCGTGAAAAGCATGCGACCACCCCGGTGATCGTTATTCTGGAGGCCAGGAAGTCCGTCCCATAGACCGAAAGAACGCGTCCCGTAACCTAAACCGCACGCTTTTTGCGCGACGTTCGCTCAGTATCGCTGGGGACCGCGCGAGGACGATTGGCGCGATCAACGAGAGCCTCGGCCGAGACGCACTGCACGACACGCTGGGAGAGCAGGTCCATGTCCATCACGAGGGCGTCGACCCGTCCATTGAGATACATGTACGCAATCAGCGAGGGAATCGCGATGATCAGCCCTGCCGCCGTCGTCACCAGGGCCAAGGCAATGCCGGCCGCAAGTTGCTCGGTGTTCCCCATCGCCCCATGCTCGGCGATGCGGTTGAAGGAAATCAGCATGCCGCAAACCGTTCCGAGCAGCCCCAGCAAAGGCGTGACAGTCGCGACGCCGTTGATCACCCGCAAGTGCTTTCGGAGGGCGGCGACTTGCCGTTCGCCGCCATCAATGATGGCCTGTTCCAGTTCGACGCTCGGTTTTCCCCATTTACGAACGCCGTGTGCAAAAATCTGAGCCACGGGACTGCCGTTCTTTTCACAAATCTCCAAAGCCTGTGGGGCTTCGAGCTCGCCATCCTCAAGTAGCGCCAGAAACCGCTTGACGAACGGGCGAGGAATCACCCGTCCGCGCCGCAAGACGACCAGCCTCTCCGCGGTAAACCACACTGCGATCAGAGTCGCGAGCGCAAAGGGGATAATCCACATGTCGAGAGCCCGAACCATATCAACAAGCGTCGTGAGCAGGCTGCCGCTTTCCTCGGGGACAACTTCGGTCTCTGCTTCTGCCACTTCGACAGGAACAGGGGCTGGTTGAGCCAGCGCCTCTTGATGGGCATGACAGAGCCAACCGGTCGCCAAGCAGGCGAACAGCAGAAACTGCCGAAACCATTTCCTTTGTGCAGACACGCGCATCCTCTTCGTGATTATTCCGCCCGAAGTATGCTTGATTCTTCACGATCCAATGAAACTCGGCAAGTGAGAATACGATTCCAAGGGCAAGATGTGAATGCGTCATCGGGGCGAACAGGGATTCAACAGGAGAGAATCGCGGCCACGACACAATCGATCGATTTGTTCCTATTGACCTGATCGGCGGTGTTTGCCACATTCCCGCCCCCCGTGGCCGAGATCGAATTCGACGCCACACAGACGTTGCCGTTGGGCGACGTGGTGACAAAGGCTGATGTCCTTCCTGCGTCACTCCCCGGAATCCCATCTCAACTCTTGTCTCAATCACCCAGTCGCCCAATATGGGCGGGACGGATCGATCGATCCGCATCTTGCCGAGACATGTGTCCTTCGGCAGTGCGATTGCATCCGACCCAGCAAAGGAGTGCCCTCTCGTGAAGAAGCCGATTCTATTGGGAGCAGTCGTCGCGATTCTGGCCGGCGCGAGCTTCGCCCGACCTGTCCAGGCGCAGAACCAACCCGCCGCAGGCCCCGAGATCGCCCACCGAGTGGGACTGATCGATATGGCTTACGTGTTCAACGAGTACGAAAAGTTTACTGCCCTCAAGCAGGAACTGCAGACGGCCATCGAAGGCAGCGACGCACAAGCTCGCGCCATGATCGAGCAACTGCAGGTGATTCAGCAGCAACTGACAAGCGGCCAACTCGCTGAGAACAGCCCCGAGTACGCTCGGCTCGAAGCCGACTTCCTCCGTCAGCAGACCGACCTGGAGACTTATCGCAAGGTTCAACAGCGTGAGTTCCTCAAGCGGGAAGCCGAGATTTACAAGACCGTCTATCTCGACGTCGAGCACGCCGTCGGCATGTTCGCGCAGCACTACCAGTACACCTTGATCATGCGATTTAATCGCGCCGAGGTGACCAGTGCCGCGAATCCTCAGGAAATCATTCAGAGCCTCAATCGTCAGGTCGTTTACTATCGTCCCGGCGACGACATCACCGATGACATTCTCGGCTACCTGAACACCGAGTACCGTCGTCAGGCGGGAGCTCCTGCCGCAACTCAGCCGGCTCCTGCTGCACAGCCCGGCAACACGCCGCGTCCGCCGCAGTAATCGATGTTCTTGTCGTGTAGAAATCACGCACGGGTCGATGCACAGGCATCGACCCGTGTGTTTCCATTTGAAACGAGGGCGGCCATGCACCCGCGTCGTCAACAGACACTCCGCAGACCCGTGACCATTGAAGGCCGCGGGCTGTTCTTCGGTCATCCCGTCAGGCTGATGCTGATTCCCGCCGAGGCGGACTCGGGCATCGTGCTCGTCAGAACCGACATCTCTCCCAGTTGTCCAGTTCCCGCCACGGTTCAGTTCCTGGAAACGGCGCAACGGCGCACAGTGGTAGGCATCCAGGATTCGCGCGTGGAGATGATTGAACATCTGCTCGCAGCGCTGGCGGGGATGCAGATCGACAATTGTCGTGTGCATCTCGATGGACGCGAGCCTCCCAGCGGCGATGGCAGTGCCCTGCATTTCGTCGAAGCGATCGACCGTGCCGGCGTGCTGACTCAAGAGGAGCTTCGACCGTGCCTCACCGTCACGCAGAGCTGGCGCGTCACCGGTGCCGACGGAGACTCATGGATTGAGATCTCCCCTCCCACTCCTAAGGACGCAGCCACATCCTGGACGTACGATCTCGAATACTCCGACCGGGTGATACCTGGCCAGTCGGCGACCTTTCATGTGACCCCTTCGATCTTCACGCGAGAACTCGAGAACATGCGCACGTTTGTCTTCGAGCGCGAGATCGAGCAACTTCGGTCACTCGGACTGGGACGGCACGCGACTCCACGCGACTTGCTCGTCCTCCAGCAGGACGGCACCCCCGTGGACACCGTCTTTCGCGCTCCCAACGAATGCGCCCGACATAAACTACTCGACATGATCGGAGACTTTGCCCTTCTCGGCTGCGATTTGCATGCAACGGTTCGCGGTCACCGTTCGGGACACGAACTCAATCATCAGGCAGTGCGATCGATTCTGCAGGGGTTGGCAGAGGGGCGTTGTCGCCAGATCCAGCCGAAATCGCATCGATCGGCCGCCTGAACCATTCGGCTGCCGAGCGCGTCAGTTCGGCACCCGCATCAGCGACGTCGCGGAAATCCTTGGCAACGATTTCCATCCCAGTCGGCCGCGGACGATTTTGCCAGGCGGCCTCCCGTCGCTCCTGCGTTTCCTCGACCGATTTCGCGATGTCGTTCATTGTGAGACGCGCGATGCCCAGGACGGCAAGTGCAATTCCAGCGATCATGTGGCCGCGCCTTGGCCGCTCGCCGGCCGGTTCTTCCGGCAATTCGGGTTGGAATTCGTGGTCAATCAAATCCATCGAATCACCTTGCGATCACTTTAAGCATTTTTGTCGCTCTCGCGATCCAGACACAAGAATCCGACGCAGCGTTCACTTTCTGTTCATGACTCCGCTATCCTCAAGGCATTTACCGCCCGGGATCGCGAGGTCGCACGATGAGAAGTAAATGCTATCTGCTGATGTTTGCCGTTTGGAACGCCTCAATTGCCGAGGCCGCAGTCGATTTCAACCGTGATATTCGCCCAATCCTGTCGGCCAACTGCTTCCGATGTCATGGTCCCGACGAGGAGGCGAGACAAGCCGACCTGCGGCTCGATCAGCGGGGTGACGCGATCGTTGATCGCGGCGGCTACCAGGTCATCTCGCCAGGCTCGATCGAGCAGAGTGAGTTCATCGCCAGGATCTTGAGCGATGATCCCGATGTGATGATGCCGCCCCCGTCATCCAACAAATCGCTGACCGACACACAGCGCGAACTGTTGCGTCAATGGATTTCGGAAGGAGCCGAATACCAGGAACATTGGTCGTTCGTTCCTCCGAGCCGCCCTGAGTTGCCCGAAGTCAGCAAACCTGATTGGTGTCGTAACGAGATCGACTACTTTGTTCTCGCCGCGCTGGACAACGAAGCCATCACCCCGTCGATGGAAGCCGACCCGTATACGCTCGTCCGCCGTGTGTACCTCGACCTCGTCGGACTCCCTCCCACTCCAGACGAAGCCGACCATTGGGTGGCACGTTTGACCGACACAACCAGTGATCCGGAAACCGCATACCTCGAATTGGTCGATTCGCTATTGGCGTCGCCCAGATACGGCGAACGCTGGGCCAGACGCTGGCTCGATCTGGCGCGGTATGCCGACACGAACGGATACGAGAAGGACCGCGAGCGTTCGATCTGGCCCTTTCGCGACTGGGTGATCAACGCCTTCAACAACGATATGCCGTTCGACCAGTTCTCGATCGAACAAATTGCCGGCGACATGCTGCCCGATGCGACCATCGAACAGCGCATCGCCACGGGCTTTCATCGCAATACGATGCTCAACGAAGAAGGGGGCATCGATCCTCTCGAGTTTCGCTTTCATGCGATGGCCGACCGCGTCGCCACGACCGGAACGACCTGGCTGGGCCTGACTCTCGAATGCTGCCAATGCCACACACACAAGTTCGACCCGATCACGCAGCGAGAGTATTACCAGTTCATGGCGTTTCTCGATAATGCCGACGAGCCCGATCTCATTCTGCCGGATGCCGAGCGAGAAGTGCAGTATCAGCAGAATCTGGCCGAAGCCGATCGCCTGACGAAGGAACTCATCACAGCTTGGCCGATGGCGGAAGGGGAAACCGATGAACAACGTGCCGCACTCATCGAGGAACGATTTCAAACCTGGTTGACGGAACAACGCGAGGCCACTGTCGAGTGGCAGCCGTTGACTCCCACCGAACTCTCTTCGAACTTGCCGCTGCTCACTCTCGAACCAGATGGCCATACGGTGTTCGCCAGTGGCGACACGACCAAGCTCGACCGCTACGAACTCACGATGACAATTCCCGTCGAAGGAGTGACGGCCATCAGACTCGAAGCACTCCCTGATGATCGCCTCCCCGCTCGAGGCCCCGGCATGACATTCTACGAGGGCACCATCGGCGACTTCTTCCTGGGCGAGTTTCAGATTTCTTGTGATGGTCAACCGATCGAGATCGCGACGGCTTCGGAGAGTTATGCGAAGAATCGCTTTGGAGACCATGCAGTGACCGCGGAGCTGGCAACCGATGGCAATGTCCAGACCGGATGGTCGGTTGATGGCCGTATCGGCGAGCGGCATTGGGCGGTCTTCAATCTCGCCGAGCCTCTCCCCTCAGGCCGCGAAGTGCATTTGACCATGACATTCGGCAGGCACTTCAGTAGTTCGCTGGGCAAGTTTCGATTATCGGCGACGACCAGCAGGGCCGAAGTTCAAGCCCGCGACCTGCCGGAAGATGTCGAACAGTTGCTGAGTCTCAACGACAGCGAGCTTTCCGAGGAACAGCACGATCAACTCAGGGATGCATTTCTCGTGCAGGCTCCTGAACTCAAGGAGGCGGCCGAACGCATCCACCAACTGCGTCGTCCACTGGTGGGCGTCACGACACTTGTGATGCAGGAACGGCCAGCGACACACCCGCGACCGACGTTCGTCCACCATCGGGGCGAGTATCTGCAGGCAACCGATCAAGTCCAGCCCGGCACGCCAAGCGCATTGCATTCCATACCGGCCGACGCCCCTCGGAATCGGCTGACGTTTGCGGAATGGCTGGTGTCCCGGGACAACCCCTTCGTGGCACGAGTCTTTGTGAACCGGCAATGGAGTGCTCTATTTGGGGCTGGACTGGTCCGCACCGTGGATGACTTTGGCACCCAAGGGGACACTCCGAGCCATCCCGAACTGCTCGATTGGTTGGCCGTCGAATTCATGGACCGGGGTTGGTCGATAAAGCAACTCCATCGACTCCTGGTCACGAGTTCCACGTATCGGCAGTCGTCGCACGTCTCTCCCGACCGTTGGCACGCCGACCCCGACAATCGCTGGCTCAGCCGAGCATCGCGTTTTCGTCTGGAAGCGGAGATCATTCGCGACAGTACATTGCGCGCCTCTGGGCTGCTCACGGAGCACATGGGCGGCCCTCCAGTGCGTCCGCCGCAACCGGAGGGAGTTACCGAAGCGGCCTACGGGCGTCCGGGTTGGAACGCCAGCACGGGTGACGACCGTTATCGGCGTAGCGTCTATACCTTCATCAAACGCACCGCCCCGTTCGCGATGTACAATACGTTCGACGCCCCCAGCGGGGAGGAATGCATCGCGACGCGAGATGTCTCGAATACCCCCTTGCAGGCTCTCACGCTGCTCAATGACGTGATGTTTCTGGAAGCGGCCCGTGCTCTGGGGGACGAACTCAGTCACCTCGAAGCGACCGATTCCGAACGGGCCGCGCTAGCTTGGCGGCGCGTGCTGACTCGGCCTGCCTCCGACGCCGAACTGACCCGACTCCTTGAATTCGTTGAGGAACAACGGTCACGCATGGTCACAGGCGAACTGCAGCCGCAAGTCATCATGGGAATTACGTCGGACGATGAAACGGACTCCGATCCGTCGATTCCCTCTGACTTGAAGCCAGTTGCCGAGTCATCAGTCTGGACACTGGCAGCCCGCGCCTTGTTCAGTTTGGATGAAGCGATTACCCGCCCTTGAGAAAATGTGAGACAGCTCGCGTACGGCACTCCCGCCGCACGAAGGCTTCTGGCACAATCGTATCGTTTCTTCACTGGTGGTTGCGCCAATCGCCGAGTGAGTATTCAATTCAAGCAATCAACTCTCCATGGACTACGAACGTTCCCTCGGGCTGATCAGTTCCAACGACGAGAATATCCTGGCCGAGCGGCGAGCCGAACTTCGCAGGTACATCAATCTGAAGCTGGCCGCGAACGGCCACCCCATTGCCGCCACGACCGGCACCGCCGGCATTGTGGCGATGGCCTCGGGCCTGCTTGCGAACTTCGAACAGCGGACGCGACTGCTCGAAGGCTATCGCTGCCCGATCGATCAAAGGATCGAAGCGTATCTCGCCGATTACTTCGGCGACCTTGTCGGAGAGGAACCACTGCGTCTGCCGGGCAAGAGTGTGATCCTCGATCGCCACGGCATGGCTCGTGAGATGTCTCTCCCAGTGAACGGCGACGAGTTTCTCAATGATCTGGTCTCCAGTTATCGCATTCGCAACGGGGTACTACATAATCCCAAGCACGACAAGCGTACGACCGCGGGGACGTTTCATGTCTGTGAAGATGGGCTCCCAATCGGCTCAGACAAACGGGCTGTCCCCAGGCAGACCTACATTCATCTGTTTCGCGCAGCCGTGAATCCGCCGGATGAATTTCTAGTCCTCCCCTTCGCCAGCGATCTGCCTGAAGCGACGTTGTGTTGGGCGAGTCTGCAATTGCGTCCCGTGTTGCGGCCCGCCGTCTCCGGCTATTGCGACGAACTCGCAATGGAGTGCCGCTTTTTCGCCCCTGCCAGCCTGGTCAGCAACCTCGATTTCGTCGAATCGATCTTCGGTAACGCTGGTGATCCGTTCCTTCCCGAGAATGATGCTGGCCTCGACGTCGAACATTGGAGTGGGCACACCGGCTGCGTCATTCTGGCACCACAACTTATTGGCTTGAAAAAGAAAGATGTCGGACTGCCCCATGTCGATCAGGCAACCGACCGGCAGCGTCGCGACGGCATGTGCTGGAGCGATGAGAACGAACTCTACAACAACGGCAGCGCCTTCAAGGTGACATGTCGAAATGAGAAGGGTGTCGTCGTCACACTCATTGCCGACAACTATTTCGGGTACTGCAAAAAGGAAGTCAAAACCCAGTTGAGCTACGCCGCCAACTTGCTCGGCAGTGTCGAAGAAGAGCATTCCGGAGGGGCGGTGGTTTATCCCAGTTGGAGTCTGGGAGATGGGTTTCAAGCTGATTCACGTCGTTACAATGGCCGCACGATCGACGATGTGATCCGCGACTATGGCGACGCGATGGACGTTTACCCGGAAGGGCATGCAGTTGATCGCCAATTTCCCGACCTTGTTTACATCCCCGAGAACGCCAAGGCGAATCTGCGGGAGCAGTGCATCCGCTGGCAGCGCAATGGTCAGGAACATTCGATTCCATTGCGTCCCGGCAAGGTGTATATGGCCCCATCGGGGTACAAGCTGCGCATGGAAAAGCATCCTGCGGCTCCGAGTTGGCGATTGATCGGCACCGCCGGCGAAGGAACGTTCTGTCACAAGCCCTGTACCGTATCTGGTGGTGGCAAGAGCGAGATCAGCAAGTCGATCGCCGACTACATGCAGTATGGGCCAATCTTCGTTGCGGACATTAAGGGTGATCTCGACTGGGTCGAGGAGATTCTGCAGCGGGACTATAGCGACCGCTGGACGGCCGCGATGGTTGCAAAACAGAACTATCAACAATTCCCGAGTCGCCCAATCCTCAGCACGCAGCGATCGCTGGGAAGCGTCATCAAGCTCATGACTCCGTCAGAGGAGTACACGAAGAACTACAACGCCTGGCTCCAGTCGATTCCCGAACACGTCTATGCGATTCTGTTCATCATCAAGCGATTCTATCAGCCAGAGTGGGGTGATGACTGGCGGTCGCATTTCAGCGTCGACATCGTCAACGGCAGTTCGGGACACGAACTCAAGTTGCACGACCGCAAACTTGTCGGCACATACCTGCGTGTCGGACTGGAAGGAAGCCACGGCTGGCGGACCTTCAAGATTCGACAGGATTTCAGCGCCGCGGCCAAGATTCAAACCGAGGACGACATCAGCGTTTCGGTGACTGTGCCCCGCGACCGACTCTCCCATCTCGCGGAAGGGACCGATGGCGAGTCGGTCAAATTCGTGCAGAATTGCGAGTACAGGCTGTTCCAACGCCCAGATGACGCGATTCATCGTGGACTCGACAAGCAGGCCGAGGCTGACCTGGCGCGGAGGGATGTGAACTTCATCTCGAACTTCGAGCCGCTATCCCGCGCACAAGTTCAAGAGATGCTCGATAAGGTCGTCGACTTTGATGCCTTCACCGCACCGATGCAGGAGTTGCTGAGGTCTGTCGATAAAGGTGAGTGTAGCTACATCGTCTGTTCGGCCAATCCACGCCGCGTGGGGGGTGTGCCGACCAAGAACCCACGCTACCTCCAGGATCGGCCCGATCTCGTCCATCCGATGGATCGTTACGTGGCTGAGATGGGAACACGCCTGTTTCGGGCCATCCCGGCCGACCAGCCTGTCCACATCCCCGTGACGGCCGTCCTTTCGGGACGACGCAACAATCCCCCGGAACCCGAGAAGGGAATTCGAGGTCTGGCGGTCCACAACCCGATCCATTTTCAGGAATTGCCTGAACTCTTCATGGACTACATCAGTTCGTTGACGGGCAAGAGTCCCTCGACGACGGGAGCCGGGAGCGAAGGGGCCCTCACCAAGGGGCCGTTCAACATGCTCAGGCCTGCTGCCGATCTGAACTCGGCATTCGTGGGAATGGTTCTCACTGGGTATGCCGGGTTTTCGACGGCCGCGGGATACATTGGCCCCCGATACCACTGCCTGCACGACATCAGCTATCTCGTGCCGGAAGTATGGTGCCGCCTGACTCCCGAGGAACGCTGTCCCGAATGGTTGCGCCAGCAGCAATGCCTGGAACCGATCCCCGAAATCAAGGACGCTGAAGGCCAGCCGGTCCAGACGAGTCGACTGGGGTACCGCATCACTCGTCGGTTTGTTCGACGCTATTTCGCTCGCGTCTTCGACAATCCCGATAAGGTCTTCGACGATGGCATTCTGCGACCCGAAACCCAGGACATGCCGGCATTCATCGACGGCATTCGTAACATTTGCGAGTCGCACCAGAAGGTCGCCCGTCAGTACATCGAAGATGGGACGATTGATGAACTCTGCCCGCCGCTGCAGGCTCTGGTCACGATCATGGCGGAGGGTACCTGGCGCGGGCTCAACGAGTCCGACGCCGAGTTCCGGGCGATGTTCACGAAGGAATCGATGCTGTCGAGTGACTGGTACGCCGAGCGGCTTCGCACTCAGCAACAGGTCGATATCGCTCGCTGGCAACGACATGTCGACTATCTCTCTCATTCGCTGCAGCAGCGGATCGGTCTGAGTTCGTCACAGTGCAAGACAGTCGAACAGCGATTGGAGGTCGCCCGCCGGAAACTTGCGGAGGCCCAGTCGCCGGAGTATCTCAAGCAACTTCAAGGAACTATTGGCGCGACACTCTTGCCGACACCGAGCTGAAGCGGGATGATAGGGTCGTCGCACCATGGATGACCTCACCCCCGCACAGCGCGAAGCCGTTGAACACCTGGATGGACCGCTGCTCGTCGTGGCGGGTCCGGGATCGGGCAAGACGCGCGTCATCACGCGGCGAATCGGCCGCATGGTCCAGGCGGGCATCGCACCCCACGAGATCCTGGCGATCACGTTCACCAACAAGGCCGCTGACGAAATGCAGCGGCGCGTGGCCGAACTGCTCCCGGGCGTGAAGGTCTGGGTCAGCACGTTTCACCGCTTCTGTGCCCATCTCCTCCGTCGCTGGGCGTCGATGGTGGGTATGGAATCGAACTACACGATCCTCGACATGGGGGATCAGCGAACGCTCCTCCGGCGGATCATCAAAGAACTCGACTTCGACTCATCGACCTATACGCCCGAAGTCATCGGCTCGATGATCAGCAAGGCGAAGAACGACCTGATCACTCCGCAGCGATGGCTCGCCAAGTACGAGTACGAAGTTGGCAACCATCTGCAGGCCGTCGTGGCCAAGGTCTATCCCGAGTATCAGAAGCGACTGATCAATGCCAACGGCGTCGACTTCGACGACCTGCTGCTGCATGTGACCACGTTGCTCGATGAGAACCACGAACTCGCCCGGGGGCTGGGTGAGCGATATCCGTATGTGATGGTCGATGAGTTCCAGGACACGAATCTTTCGCAGTACCAGATCGTGGCGACGATCTCGCAAGGGCATCGCAACCTCTGCGTCACAGGTGACCCCGACCAGTCGATTTACAGTTGGCGCGGGGCGCGGATCGGCAACATCCTCAAGTTCGAGCACGACTTCCCCGGGACCAGGATCGTAAGGCTCGAAGACAACTTCCGCAGCACGGCTGCCATCTTGCGTTCAGCCGACCAACTCATTTCTCACAATACGCAGCGCAAGGAGAAACGGCTGGTCACTCAGCTTCCCGAAGGGGAACCCGTCACGCTGCTCGGCTTCGAGGATGGCATTCGCGAGGCCGAAGGGATCACCGATCGCATACAGCAAATGGTGCGCAGCGGCAAGCATAAATACGGCGACTTTGCTGTCTGCTTTCGCGTGAATGCGATGTCGCGCCTGTTGGAAATGTCGCTCAGTCGCAATCGCATTCCCTTTCGTCTGGCGGCGGGTGTCGCATTCTTCGAGCGTGCCGAAGTACGTGATCTGATCGGATACCTGCGACTCATCGAGAATCCCGCCGACGTGGCGGCCTTTCAAAGAGTGGTGAACACGCCGGCGCGCCGACTCGGAGACAAGTCGCAGCTTCGCCTGTTGCAGTGGGCCTATCGTCAGGGACTCACGCCGCTCGAAGCCTGTCGCCGAGCCGCGGAAGTACCCAGGTTGTCGAAGCAGGCGATAAGGGGCTTTCAAAACTTCGCGAAGATGATTGGCGAATTCACCGACGCCGCGACGGGAACGGTTTCCGAACTGTTGAAGTTGATCGTTAACAAGATCGACTACATGCGGCACTGGCAGGCGGCTTCGGGCGAGATCGAATCCGAGCGGGAGGCCTACGTTGATGAGTTGATCGACGCGGCCCATGAGCATGATGTGAAAACCGAAGGAGACACATCGCTACAGGGCTTTCTCGAAACGACCAGCCTCGTCAGCGATACCGACGCCATCGACGACACGCGGGGCCATGTGCTGCTGCTGACTCTGCATTCGACCAAAGGGCTGGAGTTTCCCGCCGTCTTCATTGTCGGACTCGAACAGGGAATTCTGCCTCACGAGCGTTCGCTCAATTCCGACGATCCCCACGAAGAAGAGGAAGAACGCCGTCTACTTTTTGTCGGCATGACACGGGCCAAGCGTCATCTGTATCTCACACACACACGCATGCGGGTCCATCGCGGTCAGCCTCGGCAGTCGATCCCCAGTCCGTTCTTGAATGAGCTGGAAGCGACTCCCGACTCAACATATCGCGTTGCGCGAACCTCATCGCAGCCCTGGGGCAATCGACCGACAGGCGAGTATCGCTTTGATGATGCTCAAGACTTCGACGACCATTGGGAGGAAAGTCAACTTGATGAAGAAGTTGCGGAAGAACCTCCCATCAAGCTGGAAGCTCCCAAGCCGAAGGCGTCGAAGGCTCGCAATGCGTTGCCGCACCTCACCACCGGCGCGCATCTGATGCATGGAAACGCCGCGCAGGTCGCTCTCCCCACGGGATTCACCGAAGGGATGCAGGTTCGGCACCCGCGCTACGGAGTAGGAACAGTGACGGCCACAAGCCTCATTGGCCAACGGCGCATCGTCACTGTCCACTTCGCCCATGCCGACCGCACCGAAAACTTCGTTGCGTCGAAGGCTCCGCTGCAACCGTTGGGATAAGCCGCGACTTTCAACCGCCGGCAGCGGAGACAAGTTCGTAACACATCAACTTGTTCTGCTCGCGCAGGTACATCCGTCCATCGACGACGACCGGATGCGACCAGCTTTCGCGTTCCTGGTATACCGGCATGAAGTGCCCACGCAACTGATACCCCTCTGGAGTCGCATCGACAAGCGCCACTTCGCCATTCTGATAACGAAAAATGATCTGCCCATCAATGTAAGTGATCGCCGCCGACCCGCTGCCGTCGCCGTCGGCTCCACGAATCTCACCGCCCCAAACGATGTCGCCGCTTCGCCATTCGATGCAGATCGGGAAGCCATTGCCGTGCTTGTGACCCGCGTAAACGTATTCGCCCTCGAGGATCATCCCGCCGTGATGGTTCTCAAATGTCTGCGGTCCCAGGAAATACTGTTCCACCGCATCAACGCTGCCATCCTCGTTCGCGATGAGTTCCAGGAGTGCTGCTCCTGCTCCATAGCCGGTGGAAACGAATACGAAGTTCTCGACCGGGATCGGCGTCGGGATGTTCGCGGTTCCATTGGCGATACGGTTGTAGCCCCAGAGGAACTGGCCATCGCTGGCACGAACGCCGATCGCTCCGCGGCCAATGATCTGCACATATTGCCTGACTCCCGCGGCCTCGGTGACGATAATGGATGAATACGCCGCGCCGTTCCTGCCTGCCTCACCGATCTCGGGAACCGCACTCCGCCAGACTTCCTCGCCCGACAACTTGTTGAGAGCGACGATCATCGCGTCTTGCCCGCCGGGCGTGCACAGCACCAGATCGCCGTCGACCAAAGGTGATTCCGAATAACCCCAGCCGCTCATCATGCGACCACCAAACTCCTCAGCCATGTGCCGCTTCCAGACAACCTCGCCATCGCTCAAACGGACGCAGCCGATCTGTCCGTCCGATGTCACGGCATACACACGGTCGCCATCGACAGTCGGTGTGCAGCGTGATCCTGGGTAACTGTGGTCGGGATTGCCGTCGGTCAGTCGCGTGGCCCAAATTTCGGTTCCATCGTCGGCGCTAAAGGCTGCCACGTATTGACCATCGTCTCGGTTGCCTGTGGTAAAGAGCATGCCCTCGGTGATTGCCAAGCTGGCATATCCGGCTCCCATGCCGTCGACCATCCACAGCAGTTCGGGGGCGCGCTCGTTCCAGTTCAGATTCAGCCCCGTCTCAGTCGACTTGCCATCGCGTCCGGGACCGCGCCATTGCGGCCAATCCGCGGCCATGAGTGACGACAGGCCGGCCAGACACGTCAGGACGCCCAAGAAATAAATCCGCATGCTGAACTCCAGGCTTACGCCGAAACAGGGGTGATGTTTGAGGACTCAAAGGCAGGAGGTTGGCGAGATCCGTTCGCGTTCCCAAAGGGGAGGAGCCGACGCCTAGCGGCGTTGACTGCAGGGAAATGTAATCCCCGCCCCCCAGCGTTGTGAAGTCGCATGCCAGTTCAACTCTTTCGCGATTCCCTGTTTTTGAGGCGAAGTTCGAAGACAACCAACGCGTCTTGGGACCAAATCGCTGACCAGGATCGAGAAACCCCGCGAACGGACTGTCCCCATGAAGGACGCAGGCTCGCTGAGAGAATCAACGGAGGCGGTTGCCCAACAACCGCATCAACACACACACACACACACACGACCAATATAGGAGATCGTCCCATGATCCTCGTTTCACTGTTGATCAGCCTGACCAGTGTTTCTGCTCTCGTTGCGTTGGCCCTGTCGGAAGTCCTGTTGTTCGGTCAAGAGGAGTTGTCTCTGGCCCAATCGGCTCAAGGTCTTCCCCGCAGGAGCACGATCAAGCAGGACATCGAAATGACAACGTGTCCCGATTCGGGGATGTTCATCGCGTCCTGACGGCAACTGCCAACGACGCGTCATCCATCGCAATCGAGCACAAACCGACACGCTCCGAACGTCGTTTCGGGGCGTGTCAGTTTCGTTGAAGAAGCTTTCGTGCGGCCAAGGCACCGTGAGTGTGAACACAAAGATCCCGACGTCAGCGAGTGTCTTTCTGTGCCACAATCGTCAGTCTGCCGCTCAGTCGCAGTGCCGCCTGTAAACGGGCGAATGGTCCCAACACGAAATAGACCCAGAGGGGAGGGTTATTCCAGAACCAATGGTTCAAGGTGCGCCCCAGCGGACACCAGGGGAACCAGCGTTCCAACGTCAGACCGGCACCGCGCAGCCAATTGAGAAAGCAGGGTTGATGCACAACCTTGCGCGACGTGAATCCGCCGCGCTGCAGCACACCCTTGATGCGCTTCACTGTGAAGTGCTGCAGGTGACGGGGCAATTCGTATCCGTGCCAGTACTTGCCAAACGAGACGCGTTCGGGGCTGCCAAAGTTCGGAACGCTGAAACAAAACCATCCCCCCGGCTTTAGGATGCGATAAACCTCCGCGAGGGTTTCGACCGGATCGGGCAAGTGCTCCATTACCATCCATGCAAACACATCGTCAAACTGTTCGTCTTGATACGACGCCGACTTGAGATCCCCCAGATGGACCTGAAACCCGCGCTGTCGCGCCACTTGAACCGGTCCTTCGACGAGTTCCAGCCCCTCGGCCCTCCAACCCGCATCCTGAAGTTGTTTAAGAAACTCTCCCGTCGCGCAGCCAATCTCGAGCGCCGCTCTCCCTGCTGGCTCGACGGGAGGAAAACACTGCGACTTTCGGTCCGTCATCCAGTAATACGCAGCCCTCAGTCCCGGAATCTTGCGGACTGGTGCCGACAGATACCATGGACGAGAGGCGGTTTCCAATGGCGCGACGTCTTCTTCAGTCGAAGCAACGGCCTCCGACTGAACTGTTGAGGCCGCCTGCTGGTCGCGATGTTGCGCATAGTCCTCGGGATAGCATGCCGCGAGCGAATCCGCGGTGGGTGCGGGATTCAAATAGACATGACCGCAGGCTCGGCAGCGGACCAACGTGAACTCGCCACCGATGCCGTGAGCGTAGTCCTTCGCCTTCAGAAAGAACCTGTGATCGGAACTGCGGCAGAGGGGGCAGCGAATCTCAACAAGTTCCAATGGATCGGACATGTGGTTCGGCTTCAACTCATTGAAATTCGTTGCCGACCTTGCGTGCCCGGAGTGGCTTGTCGATGTTGATTCCGAGTTCCAATCCGACTTCGACGATCAGGTTCCAGCCTGCCGCCATTTGCACAAAGGGATTGAGGTCTCCCGCTTCCGGCAGGGTGATCGTCGGAAACCGCGTCGGCCGCGAGGCCACCGCGATCACATTGACGCCGACACCCTGGCAAAGCACAGTATCGAACTTTTCCTCCGACCCGGGACAAGGGTCGATCCAGATCAGGACGTCGTCCGGTTCCATGACCTCTTCGATGCCATGCACGGCATAGGTGCCCTCCAGATAGTCAGCCGACTTGCGAGCGATCTCGTTTGTTTTGAGCGTGAGCTCCTCGGCGACGCCGTCATTCCTGCCCGCCCAATAAATCGTGCGTGCTTTGGCGACTCGTTGGACAAGTTGCGGATCGATGCGCGTCGTGAGGGCGGTGTGCACCGCTGCGGCCAACTGGTCGCGTCGTCCACTCAAGGTCGGTGCACCAGATGCATGCTCCAACAATGCTCGAAGAAAGAGAGCCTGTTCGATGACGCTTTTCGTGGCCGCCACGGCGTTCTCGGCACCGCATTCGAGGACGTATCCGCGATTGGCCAGTGATTCCAGCTTCGAATCGGGAAACGCGCATAAGCTGTAGAGATGCGAGTGCTTGGTCTGTTGCAGTGCATTGAACAATCCAATGACCTCGGCGGTGCGGCCCGAGTTCGATAAAGCGAAGACTGCCCAGTCACGCAGGTCGTACTCCTGCGCCTGGAGTCCCGCTTCGGTGTGCAGGGTCAACGGCCAGTTCCGACGACGCGCTTCGGCGATCACGCACTTGCCGGGGAAGAGCCGGCTCGACCCTTCGCCGCTGAGCAGCAATCGACCGGCTGCGGCAATCTCGCGGCTGGTCTCCTGCATGCGATCGCAATCGAACGAGCGAATCAGCTCCGGCACGGAGAGCATGTCCTGGATCAAACCATGACTGGCGTAGCGTGCATCGTTGGGAATCATCTTGATGGAATCCTGTAGGTCGTTGATCGCGAGAAGATCATCCGCGATCAACCAAAACTGGCTGGAATCGTCAGGCCGGAGTACTTCGGCAGTTCGCCGACCAAAGGGGCAATGTAATCGCGAAACTGCTGCGTGACACCCATGCCGTCTGCAGAGATGAATTCATTGGGCATGGGACGTTCGTGATTGGCGACGCTTGCCAGTTCCGCGGAACCGAACCGCAGTTGATAGGGTGAATTGCTTTCGCGTTCGAGTGTGACCATTTCGCCGTTGCGTCCGGCCAGCGCTCGGTCGACCGCCGTCCTCCCGCATAAATAGGCTTCCTCGAAATCGAGCGGAACGGCCCGGTCGGCGGCACACATCTGTAAGGACTCTGTCACCTGAAACTCGCCGCGCCAACCAAACTCGTTAGAAATGATGCGGTGCAGCACCATGGCGGCGCTCGTCCCTCCCATGGCCCCGAACTCGACGTTGTTGAATTTGTCACGAGTTTCCGAGGCACTGACGGGACTCCCGTCCTGATTGGTAATCCCCTCGCCGCAGACGATCGACACGTACCCATGTTCCTTGTGACACGTCTCGACGGCACCAAGAAACGCGGCACGGTCGAATGGTCGTTCCGGCAGCAAGACGAGATGCGGCGGTTCGCCGTCGTGTCGCTGGCCGGCCACCGCCGCGGCAGGCAGCCAGCCGGCGCTGCGCCCGACGGTCTGGAAGATGCAGAACTGGTCAACCTTTTGCATATCGCGAGCCAGCAAGCCGGCCTGCATGACGCTCAAGGCCACAAAACGCGCGGCACTGGGAAACCCCGGCGTGTGATCGGTCGCGTAGAGGTCGTTGTCGACGGTCTTGGGGATGCCGACGCCCTGCAACTCGAATCCCTTGCTCGTCGCATAATCGGTGACGCGATGAATCGTATCCATCGTGTCGTTACCGCCGATCATGAAGAAGTAGCGGATGTTATGCCGCCGCAAGGCTTCAAGAATGGGATCGAAGTGCTCGTCACGCAATTTCAGCCGAGTCGATCCTAGAGCGCTGCTCGGCGTGGTACGCAGTCCCTGCAAGACGTCAGACGTTTGGCCGAACAAATCAATGAGCTGGTCCTTGAGTACCCCTTCGATTCCAAACCGCATGCCATAAAGTTGGCCGATCTGGCCCGATTCGCTGGCGGCATCGATCACTCCGACGAGCGATGCATTGATGACCGTCGTCGGTCCACCCGACTGTCCAACGATCGCATTGGGTTTCGACATACTGAGACTCCCGATCACTGCGGACTAAAAATACTAACGACGAATGCTCGACAATAACTGCTGAAAGAACTGGGCATACAGGCCGCCGACTTCGATGGCATCGGCCAACGGGGCTTGAGCGGCAACACGCTCTGTCCCCCAATCGACAAGGCCCCCCACCCAATGAGGCGCAACATCGGTGGCGAGCGCTGCGGCGACGCCATGGCCGTGACTGCCGATCACCAGCAACGGATGAGTCTCAATGATTTTGACGCTCCAGACTCCCTTGTGAAACGACGAATGCAACCGGTCGATCTCCAGCAGAACAGTCGCGTTGGGTCTTGGCTGAAAACGATTGAATCCACCAATTGTCGGAGGTCGATCCAACCAGGGGAGGCCATCGACGGCAGCATGCGTTGCCACTTGTCGCACCAGGGCGGGCTGATCGCAGTTCACTCGGTCGTCCGTTGACTGCATCACCACGGGAAGCGCTGCGGCGATCGGCGTCTGATCCCAGTCGCCTCCCAGGCCATGGAACGATTCCCAGCCGCCGATCATCAACAGTCCGGTGCCATCGGACACCATCGAAACAAGTTGTTGCTGCAACGCGCTCGTCAAACGGGATGCGGGGTAATCCGAAAGAATCACGAGATCGGCATGGCTCAAATCCGCCTCGGACAATGGCTGATCGCTTGGAACATAGCGAAAAGTCCAACCCCATGCCGTCATCAGCCCCGCCAGGTACTGGGCGGCTGTCGTCAGCGAAGTATCGCCGCAATACAGGATCGAAGCGGGTTGTGTCATGCAGATATTAACTTGATGCTCGGTGCCGTCACACAGCGCACCAATGTCGGTTTTCATTGCCCGTTGTCAACCATCAGCGGCGTCCGATAGCCGCTGGCCGGCGAATCAACACCACCCATTGCATCCCGCTCAAAATGCTGGAATGATGGCGACGCACCCAGGCGGCGTGCGGCCCGGGGCGGCGTGCGGAGTGATCAATATCATGTGGCGTGAGAGCTGGGATCTGTTGCTCGACTGGTCGCGGGTGGATACGTGGATCCTCCTGACGGCCGCGACGACGGCCTTGGTTTGCGCCGTGCCTGGTGTCTGGCTGGTTTTGAGGCGTCAGAGCATGCTGGGGGACGCCCTCAGCCATACCGTTCTGCCCGGAGTGGTCGGGGCGTTTCTGCTCGTTAACGGCATGCAGGCCGCGGGCTGGATTTCCGCGGAACGCACCAACCTCGTCGAGCAATCGCTGCTGGTGATCGGCGCGGCAATCGCCGGTGTACTGACGGCCATGCTGACCGACCTCGTGAGCCGAGTCGGACGCATTGAAGCGGGAGCGGCGCTGGGAGTCGTGTTCAGCACATTCTTTGCACTCGGACTGCTGTTGATTCGATTGTTCGCCGACCATGTGCATATCGATGCCGATTGTGTGCTGATGGGACAACTCGAATCATCGATTCATCAGACAATACAAATTGGACAATGGCGCGTCCCCTCGGCATTGTTCGCGAACTCCGTCATGTTCGTCGTGCTGACGTTGGCAACACTGGTGGCGTTCAAAGAGTTGCAGGTCACTTCGTTCGACCCGGAGTTTGCCGGCTCGCTGGGACTCCGGGCGTCGTGGATTCAACAAATCCTGGCGGCGATGACGGCTATCGCCGTCGTCTCTGCCTTTCGCATCGTGGGGAGCATCCTGGTGATCGCTCTGCTCGTGGGGCCGGCAGCATCGGGACGGATGATGTCCGAGAAACTGGGCCGGGTCTTCCTCTGGAGCCTCGGACTTTCGATCGCCGCCGTGGTCTTGGGTTACGCGATGGCGAAGTCGCTGCCAGCCGTCATCTTTCCCAGACTGGGCTTTGAGAATGTCACCGATGCAGGGGCCGCCGGAACGATCGCCGTCGCGTGCGGAATCGTGTTCGCCGCTTCCTGGGTGGTCTCGCCGCGCGACGGGGTGCTCGTGAGACTTCGCGACTGGTTCTCCCTGCAGGTGAAGATCGCTTCCGAGGACATTCTTGGAATGATGTACCGCTTTGAAGAGCGCGGCGAAACCATCTCGAGATCCGAACTGGAATCCGTTAAACCAACTTGGTCACGCGTCCTGGCGTTGCGAGAGATGCGCCGCCGATCGTTGATCGAGGAATCCGTCGGCGTCTATTCCCTCTCGTCGACTGGTCGCGAGACGGCTCAGTCGCTGGTCCGAGCCCATCGGCTCTGGGAAAGCTATATGGCGAAGCACTTCGAGCTTTCCGCCTCGCATTTGCACGAAACTGCCCATTCGGTCGAGCATTACATCGACGACGAGTTGCGATCGGAATTGACCGAGGAACTCGACCGTCCCAGCGCCGACCCGCATGGCCGCAGTATTCCGCCAGCGAGCGCAAGTGAGAAATGAAACAACCCGCCGTGAGTCGTCTTTCGCTCCGCGACAGTGCGGCGAAGCGATGTGACCCCGTGCGGGTTGTTGGATTGCAGTACGGTAGTGGTCCCATCCGTGGCGCTCTTTCGCGGAGCGAACGGCGACGAACTCTAGCCTTCGCCATCGTACGTCGTTTGTGGCTGAGCGACCTTGCGATAGCCCAAATCACGCAAGACTTCCAGCACTTCGCTCCATGTCGGAAACTGACGGCCGCTACGACGCTTGTAGTCGTCAATGGCCATCATGAATTCGATCTCTTCGTCCTTGTAATCGCGTTCACAAGTGGTGGGATCGATTTGTCGTCTCCGTTCAACTTGTCGACGGTCATCCTCCCGTCGATCTACCCCGCCGACGGGGGCATCCTTGCGGACGCGACGCTCAGCGAGTCGTCGACTTCTGTCTCTGCGATCCGTCGTCAGTTCAGCTCTTTCGACCATGTTATTCTCCAACCGGGATGAGGGGACAATCCGGGCGCATCACCTCCTGATTCTCCGCGGTGTTGCATTCAAGCAGCAAAGACGCGCGGATGATGCAGATCGCAGAATCCATCCCGTTGACTATGCCACCTGGAGAAGAGGGGCATGACCCGGACCCCTGAAACGCTCGCGGAATCGGGGCGGAAATGCCCGTTTGAGGCGAGATGGACGATCGTGCCGATTATGCAGCGCGCCAATTCATCACTTGAGCGACTGACGAAGTCCCGCGATCAATCGATCGATTGCCTCTTCATCTTGCGCCGCGTTTAATGAGATGCGTAGCCGTGCGGTCCCCTGTTTGACTGAAGGGGGACGGATCGCGGGAACCAGCAATCCGGCGTTTTCTAGCTGTCGGCTGACGTTTACTGTTCTATCGATCTCTCCAAGAACGACCGGAATGATCGGGCCATCGACTTCATGACCAGGCGCGAGATCGAGTTCATTCAGAACATCCAGGATGCGTCGTCGCATTTCCTGAAGACGTTCTCGCCGCCACGGTTCCTCTCTCGCGATTCCGAGGGCACGAATAGCCGCCGCACAGAGAACGGGGGAGATCGCAGTGGAAAAGAACTGCGTCCTCGCTCTGTTGCGGAGCCAGTCGATCAGCGGCTTGTCCCCGACCACAAATCCTCCCTGAACACCGAGTGCCTTGCTGAGTGTGCCGACTCGCACGCTCACTCGCTGCTCGACATCCATCAGTTCGCAGACACCACGTCCCTCGGGGCCGATCACGCCCGTGGCGTGTGCTTCATCGACGAGCAACATCGCCTGGAACTCATCACACACTTCGCAAAGTTCACCCAGCGGGGCGAAGTCGCCATCCATGCTGAACAGGCTGTCGGTCAGAACGAGCTTCCTTTCATCGCGTCCCCGATCCTTCGTGAGCAGTTCACTCAGGGCGGCGACATCGTTGTGCGGATAGACCTGCAGTCGGACGGCTCTGGCAGCGCGTGAACCATCGACCAGGCTGGCATGAATCAGTCGATCGAAGTAGATGCTGCCGGGACCATCCATCAGGGCGGCCACCGTCCCCATGTTGGCTGCATATCCACTCGGAAAGACAATCGCTGCCTCGGTTCCCTCGAAGGCCGCAAGCTCGTGTTCGAGCCGTTCCTGCCAGGGGCCGTAACCCGTGACAATCGGGCTCGCGCCAGCCCCCGACACGCTGACTTCATTCATTGCCTCTCGCAAACGCGGATCGCACGCCAGTCCGAGATAGTCGTTGGATCCAAAATTGACGAGTTCACGGCCATTCAACAGACAGCGTCCACCCGCCAGCGGCGTTAACGTTCGAACCTCTCTCCGCAGTTGCGCTTCATCAAGCGCGGCGAGTTCGTCGGTGATCCATTGCAGGGAGGGATGCATCGCGTGATTGTAGCCGCTCGCCGTCATTCCGCCGTCAATTGCAACTCGTAGGTCAGCGCGAACGGTTCACGGCGGCCATTAGTGACTACGATCGGTGCGGCCGTCAGAACGGCGATACCGTCGGCATTGAGTGTGTAACCAAACGGCTCGCCCGTCATCGGATCGTTGGGAATCGGTGGAAATACGATCTCATCGAGCGAAGCGGGCATCTCATCATTACGTGCCGCATGATCCCGCAGTGCTTCGATGACCCTAAGTGCGGCCACGCGGCGGCGAACGGCCCATACATCTGCATAGAAGTGGACGATTGCAGGCAGTTTCTGCTGCACTTCCTCCCATTCCTCGTCTTCGAGCTGGTCTGCGATTTCTGTGAGCAATGGAAGGGCTTCTTCCGGCGGCATCAGTACGATACAGGCGTAATAGTCGGCGAGGGCTTCGTATTGCGCCTTGAAGTAGCGGACGGCGATCTCATCGTCCGATATGGACACGATTCGCGATTCGAGTTCCGGTTGAAGTCTCGGCAAGTTGGCGACGCCCGACTCGACATAGGTCTGGAATCGTTCTCGAACCATTTCGGGTGCGTTGTTGTCGACATACACGCCGTTGACGATGTGGTCGAACCTTCGACCAATTTCCAATTCTATTCGCAGATCTTGCCACTCCTGACCGGTTCGTTCCTGCTCTAGATTGTTGAAACCTTCGATGTGGTGCCAGGGATTCCGCCGGAGCCAATCCGCAAGGCACTCGATCTCGATCAACTGATCTGGGAGCGCCGTCAGCGCGAAATAGAGGTTCGGCGAGTTTTCGTGCTGAATGAGTTCCTCGATCCGATCGAGAAACATCTTGTAGTTCCGATTTTGCGTTAGCTTTTGTACGACGAAGGGAGGAGTCTGCAGATGGACGGTGCAGCCCAGACCGATCATCAGCTTGTCAATCGCGGCTTCGATGTTGCCTTCCACAATGTCGGCCCGGCAATGCACAGCCAGCCCGCGCAGCACCTTGTTCGCGTCTGACACATCGCTGATGCGAACCCTATCAAGCGGCTCGGTGCCATCGTCGGGATAATCCCAATCGGCATTGCGGCAATAGGCCGCCCGGCGCATTTCATCAAGAAACAGCAGCGGTGCCTCGCGTCGTGCAACGTTTGGGTCAAACTCCTGCAGATCAATCTCTAAATGGCGAGCGGCACTCGTGGACAACACCTCCATCGCTCGCCGATTGTCGGCCCACAAACGCTGGATAAGTACCGCGGCATTCGACTCGTGCCGCTGTGCATCGTCGGGAAAGATTCGATACCGAAGAAAGGGTTCGTCGATCCGGCACGGAGTGACGGTGATAACCGTAGATCCAGAATCGTCGTCTTGCCCCATTGCCACTTGGCCGACGCAAAATAATGCGACGAACGACAATACCGCAGTCAACCGCTCCGAGATGCATTTGGTGATCATTCGGTGTTCCGTGGCGATGAGTAGGGCACGATTCCATACCCCCAGCGAACGATCCCTTTCTCTAAGAGGATCACAACATTCTTACCTACAGAATAAACTTCGCCAGATCTTCCTGTTGAGTCACTTTATCAAGTCGCTCATGAACATACGCGGAGTCGACCTTCACGGTCGCTCCCTGCATGTCGGGGGCATGGTACGAAACATCCTCCAGCAGGCGTTCGAGAATCGTGTGCAGTCGGCGGGCACCGATATTCTGGGTCGACTGATTCACCTGCCAGGCGATGTCGGCGATCGCCTCCAGTCCATCGGGCGTGAAGTCGACCGACACTCCGTCGGTTTCGAGCAGCGCGATGTACTGGCGCGTGAGTGAGCCGGTGGGTTCCGTCAGAATTCTTAAGAAATCGTCACGCGTCAGATCCTTGAGTTCCACGCGAATCGGGAACCGACCCTGTAATTCCGGCATCAGATCACTCGGTCGCGTGCTGTGAAATGCTCCCGCCGCGATGAACAACACCTTGTCGGTTTTGACGCTCCCATACCGCGTCTGCACCGTCGTCCCTTCCACAATGGGAAGTAAGTCTCGCTGCACTCCTTGTCGAGAAACGTCGGCGTTCTTCGAGCCTTCGCTGCCGCAAATCTTATCCATCTCGTCGATGAAGATGATCCCCTGATCTTCCGCGAGGTGAATCGCCTGTTCGTGAATCACTCCCTTGTCGAGCAACGCCTCGACCTCCTGCTCGAAGAGCACCTTGCGTGCATCGGCGACCGACAACTCGCGCTTGCTTTGCTGCTTGGGCATGATCTTTTCGAACATGTTCTGGAAGTCGACATCCATCTGCTCCATCCCCATGTTCGAGAGGATCTGCACTGGCACATGCCGTTGGTCGACTTTGAGTTCCACCTTGCGATCTTCCAACTGCCCCGTGGCGAGCATGTCGCGAAACTTCTCGCGCACTCGGGTGTGCTTGGCCTCGAAGTCTTCTGCCGGATCCATGCGCGAACGCCGTTCGGGGGCGGGGATCAGCAAATCAACCAGCCGTTCCTCGGCACGTTGGCGAGCCTGTTCTTCCACCTCGCCGCGTTTCTTGGCGCGAACGATTTGGATCGCGGACTCGACCAGATCACGCACCATGCTCTCGACATCGCGGCCGTAGTAACCGACTTCGGTGTACTTGGTCGCTTCAACTTTGATGAACGGCGCCCCTGTCAAGACGGCCAGTCGCCTTGTGATCTCGGTCTTGCCGACTCCGGTCGGGCCGATCATGATGATGTTCTTGGGAGTGATCTCGCCTCGCAATTCCTCCGAGAGGCGCGACCATCTCCAGCGATTGCGCAGCGCGATCGCGACCGCCCGCTTGGCATCGTCCTGTCCGATGATATGCTCATCGAGCTTCGCAACCGTTTCCTTGGGGGTCATTTCGGACACGACAATTCCTCCACCATGATGTTCTGATTCGTGTAAACGTCGATCTCCGATGCGATCATTAACGATTCGCGGACAATGTCGACCGAACTGAGCGACGAGTGTTTCATCAGCCCTCGAGCAGCGGCGACCGCAAGTTGCCCCCCCGATCCAATTCCCAGAATGCCGTCACTCGGTGCCACGACATCTCCCTGTCCTGTTACCAGCAGGCTGTGATCGGCATTGGTGACGATCATCATCGCCTCCAATCTGCGGAGGGCACGATCGGTGCGCCAGTCGCGTGCCAGCTCGGTGGCTGCCCTGGGAATGTTGCCGGGATAGTCCTTCGCCTTGGCTTCGAAGCGTTCGAGCAATGCAAACGCATCGGCTGTCGAACCGGCAAAGCCGACGATCGTCTTGCCATCGAGGATGCGCCGAATCTTGCGCGTGTCGCACTTGAGGATCTGCGAGCCATAGGTCACCTGCCCATCGCCGCCGATGGCCACGGTTCCGTTATGACGGACACAGAGGATGGTGGTGGAACGTGCCTTCTCGCGCATGGTCAATCTCGTGGTGTCCGCGACTTGTGCCATCGGCGTCCTCGTGATGCCGATCGCGTTGCTGGAATCCATTGATCCCCGATTTCTGTCAGAGATCAAGTACAAATCCAGGTGAGTGTGCCGAGAGTCTGCCAGATTGGCAGCAACTCGCCGCACGCCTCTTTACTGCAAATCATGGGCGCAGCACGAAAGATTCCCGTCAGTTCGGCGCATGTGCCTACAGGGGTTGGACATTGCGTTCCCTGGCTGAGGAACTTATCACATAGAGGTTGTGGCTCATGGATAAGGGAGAATCGATGTCGATGTTCGTTCGTCAGTCAAGTTGCCTGATTGCTGCGATCGCGTTCTCGCTGAGTAGTGATCGCCTGCACGCCGACGATGTGGCCTCATCAGACGAAGTCGCGTTCGCTCCGGAACAGATCGAATTCTTCGAGACCAACATCCGTCCCTTGCTGGTCGAACATTGTTACGAGTGCCATTCGGCCGACTCCAAAAACCTGCGTGGCGGACTGCGACTCGATTACCGCGAAGGCTGGCTCGCGGGGGGTGACTCCGGGGCCGCTCTCACGCCGGGAGAGCCTGCCGACAGTCTCTTGCTGCAATCGCTCAAATACGAATCGTATGAGATGCCCCCCTCGGGGAAGTTGTCGGACGATGCCATCTCGCTATTCGAGCAATGGATCGTGATGGGCGCGCCTGCTCCCGACGGCGAAGCAACCGCGACCTCAGCTGGTCGTGTGATCGACATGGAACGCGAGCGACAGCATTGGGCGTTTCAACCGTTGCAGTCGCCCGAACCACCAGACGTGGCCAACGTCGATTGGCCCCTCTCCGACATCGATCGATTTCTGCTGCACGCTATCGAGTCGCGAGGATTGTCACCTGCTGAAGACGCCGACCGTGAGACATTGATTCGCCGCCTCTACTTCGACCTGATCGGACTTCCACCTTCACCAGACGAAGTGGCTGCCTTCGTGAATGATCCCCGCGACGACAACGATGCCCTCGCCAATGTTGTCGACCACTTGCTGGCGTCACCGAGGTTCGGTGAACGTTGGGGGCGGCATTGGCTCGATGTTGCCCGGTACTCCGAATCCACCGGCGGAGGACGTTCGTTGCTCTTCGAGACAAGCTGGCAGTACCGCGACTACGTGATCGACGCCTTCAACGCCGACACGCCCTTCAACACATTCATCACCGAGCAGTTGGCGGGCGACCTGCTCCCGTTTGACGACTACCAACAAGGTCGGCGTCAAGCAGTGGCGACAGGCTTCCTCGCCATCGGTCCCACCAACTACGAACTGCAGGACAAGACACAACTCGAATACGACGTGATTGATGAGCAACTCGACACATTGGGCCGGGCCTTTATGGGAATGACGATTGGCTGCGCCCGCTGTCACGATCACAAGTTCGATCCCATCCCAGCAGCCGACTACTACGCACTGGCCGGCATCTTCACGAGTACGACGACGCTCGAACACGACAACGTCTCGAACTGGGTGAAGCGCTCACTCCCCGTCACTCCCGAGATGCAGCAGCAGTTGGATGCACATCGTGCTCAGGTCGCAGCCGTCCAAAGTGAGTTGGAAACGCATCGCCAGGAACTCGCCCAACTCCGCTCGCGGATACCGATCCTGGCGCTTGACGATGAATCACCATCAGGAGTTGTTCGTCGCGGAAACTGGCAGGAAAGCCAGGGTGTTAAAGGCTTCGTGGGTACTCGCTATCTTTATGCTAGCGGAGTCGCGTCAGCCACCGGAGACGCCGAAGTTCCAGAAGTCGAATACACGTTCAGCATTCCGCAGTCGGGGCCTTACGAAGTGCGGGTCTCCTACACGCCTCACGAGAATCGCAGCACGCATGCTCTCGTTGTCATTGAAGATGCCGCGGGGGCCGAGAAGTTGATGATTGACCAGCAGCAGCCCGCGCCGATCGAAGGGGCGTTCGTCAGTCTGGGGACGTTCGAGTTCGAGAATGGCAAGAATGCGGTCGTCACCATCAGCACGCGAGGCGTGAGCGGCAACGTGATTGCCGACTCAGTGCAACTCATTCCGCAGTTCATCTCCGAAGGGAACAGCACCAGCGCGGGACGCATCGTCAGCAATCCCGCCTCGCTCCCCGGGATTGTGCTGGATGATACTGACGCCATCAAAACGGGCGATTGGGTCGACTCTGTCTACTACAAGTCTTTCGTTGGTGTCGGCTACATCCATGATGACAACGCCGCGAAGGGGGAACGCAACGTCGTCTTCCGCACCGACCTCCCCACGGGTGGCATGTACGAAGTGCGGATGTCGTATACCCCGGGCGAGAGCCGTGCGCCCAACGTTCCCATCACGTTGCAGACGGCGGATGGCGAACGCATCGTCACTCTCGATCAGCGCGAAGTCCCGCGACTGGATGGCTTGTTCACATCACTCGGCACGTTTCGGTTTACGAACGACCAGACCGCCGAGGTGATGATTTCCAACGTCGGCACGCGCGGACACGTGATCGTTGATGCCGTGCAGTTTCTGTTAATTGAGGACACTACGAACGATCCGGCACTGGCCGTCGACGATGGTGTCGCTGATGAGGTTGTCGACGAAGTCGCCATCTCGGCAGTCCTCGATCGCATCGGGACATTGGAGTTGGACGTTCAGCAACTGGAATCACAATTGGCCGCTCTCAACGAGTCGGCTCCACCCGCGTCTCCGACGGTTCCCTCGGTTCGCGAAGCAGACGAAGTCGCCGACTGTGCGATCTGCATTCGCGGCAATCCGCACAACCCCGGAGAAGTGGTGCCCAGAGGCTTTCTGTCGGTCATCAACACGGTCGACGGCATCGAGATTGCCGCTCCCAGTAGCGGTCGACTCGAACTGGCTGAGTGGATCACCGATCCCCGACACCCGCTCACCGCACGCAACTATGTGAACCGCGTCTGGCACCACCTCTTCGGCGTCGGCATCGTGCGAACGGTCGACAACTTCGGCACGACGGGTGAGCGGCCGAGCCATCCGGAGTTACTTGATCATCTGGCTCGGCGATACATCGAGCAGGGCTGGTCGACGAAACAACTGATTCGCGACATCGTCCTCAGCCACGCGTACGGACTCAGTAGTCGGCCATCCGAAGAACAACTGGCTGCCGACCCCGAGAACCGATTGAATTCGTGGCACTCGCGTCGTCGACTCGATGCCGAAGCGATCTACGATTCGATGCTCGCCTTCAGCGGCGAACTCGACCTGACAATGGGGGGCAACACTGTTCGCGAGGGGACGAAGAGCGAATACAGTTACAACTTCGAGGTGGGCCGACGCGCGGTCTATCTGCCGGTCTTCCGCAATCAACTCCCCGACCTGTTCGCAGTCTTCGACTTCCCCGACCCGAACCTTTCGATGGGCCGTCGGAACGTCAGCACACTGTCGACACAGGCGTTGTTCCTGCTCAACAGTCCCTTCGTGCGTGAACGCTCGCAAGCGACGGCAGCCCGACTGATTGCGGCGTACGAAGATCCTCAGCAACGCATCGCAGCCCTCTATCAAGAAGGACTCGGCCGCCTCCCCACACCGGCCGAGAGGGATCGCATCGCCACGTTCCTGGCGTCACCATCCGAAGTCGACGAAGCGGCCCAGTGGACCGACATCTGCCAGGCCGTGATCGCCAGTGTCGATTTTCGCTACGTTCACTGAAACTCCCTACTCCACCGATCCAGACGACGCATGCCAACCGAACGGGAGAAGATGCTCGCCGGCGAGTTGTACGACCCACTCGATGCGGAACTCACCAAGGCCAGGGAGCGTGCTCGTGATTTCTGCTGGGATTTGAACGCGACTCGAGAACAGGATGAAGTGCGCCGCCGTGACATACTCAAACAGCTATTTGGTCATGGAGGAGACACCGTCTGGATGCAGCCTCCGTTCTACTGCGATTACGGCTCGAACATCCTGCTGGGCGAGCGGGTCTTCTTCAATTTCAATTGTGTCGTCCTCGATGTGTGTGATGTCGTCATCGGCGACCACACGCTGATCGGCCCCGCCGTGCAGATTTACACGGCCATGCACCCGACGAACGCCGCAGCACGCCGTACACAGGAGTTCGGAAATCCGGTCGAGATCGGTAGCGACGTCTGGATCGGCGGCGGTGCCATCATCTGCCCCGGCGTGAAGATCGGCCCCAAGTCAATCATCGGAGCCGGTAGCGTCGTTACCAAAGACGTCCCGGAAGGCGTCTTCGCGGCAGGCAATCCGTGCCGTGTGATTCGAGAACTGACCGAGTAGAAAGCGGAATCGATGTTCTTCGGTGCGTGGCTGGCATTGGTGCGACGTCACGATCGCCCCTCGGTAGACGTGAAACAGCGCCGGCGTGGTTCTCATTCCACATCCGATTCTGACCGGTCAATCCGTTCACAACAGAGTCTACGCTACCCGGAGCAGTCTCGGGCTAGGCCGGCGATTGCGCTTGCAGCATGCGCTCCACGGCTTCGCGTCCCGTCATGCCGGTCGTGATACCACACGCGGCGGCATGTGGCGTCATGCCGACGATCCTGGCATCGAACAGGTCTTCTGGTTGAACCAGGGGATGCTGCGGTGTCCCTTTGGCGATGGCAATCGCCTGCCCGAACTCCTCGGCCGTCTTCAAGTCGTAGATGCCGCAGCCAACGATGCCGTACCGAGTGATGATCGCGCAATACTGTCCTCCCTGCCAGCGTTGACTGGTACCGATCGCCACGCCGTTCTTGAATGTCAGTTCCCTTTGAATTGACGACGGGAGATCGGTCGACATGGTCATCACCTGTTGGTTCACCAATGGAGAAGCCGGAATGAGGGACTGATGCCCATCATTCCGGCGTGGTTGGTCGACATCGCAAAAAAGACTATTCAAGCTCTGCCAACGCGGCTTGAATCGCGGCGCTATCCTCGGCGGCATTCACCGAAGTGTCTTTATAGACGACGACGCCGTCACGAACGATAAACGTCCAGCGCTGCGAGGTGATGTTGCGAACCAGGTTGACCTCTTGCCCGTTGATCGTCGCCGTCACCGTGCGTTCGCCTTCGGTGTATGGGACGCCGAAGGCCTGGGCAACAACACCTTCGACATCGGCCAACAGGGGGAAGTTGAGTTCTTGCTGAATCTTGAAGTTCTGATGATTCTCGGGCGTGTCTCCGCTGACTCCGACAACCGCGACACCCAGGTCTTCGAGTTTCGACAGGTCGTCGCGATAACCTTGTGCCTGCCGTGTGCAACCACCAGTGCAATCAGCCGGATAGAAGTAGACGACAGTCGTCCCTTCGGCGAAATGCTCCTCAGAGTTCCAATCATTCCCTTCGTCATCCTGCACGACAAATGCGGGGGCAGGGTCGCCAACGTTCAAGACCACGGGATCCTCCGCGAAAGTGGGGGCGGCGTAGAGTGCGATCAAACAGAGAGTGGCTACAGGCGCTTTCATGGAATTCCTCATTCAGGCGGGATGGAAGGTGGGATGCCAGAATTGAGAATAGACACGGCCGATGGCAGGGTCAATCAACACGCATGCGTCGACCAGGCAAACCACGCATTCCGAGCGATCAGCATGCTCCTGCGAACGGAAGGAACTCGACGATGCTCCCGGCGGGCCAGATCCCATTGCCCACCGGGACGTGGACGACTCCCTCGGCTAAGGCCACGCCTCGCAGGTCGGAAGAGCCTTGCCAATTGAGGATCTCGACCCGCTGCAGCTCTCGCGCAATGGGTCGCCCACCTTCGTAAATAACGACTTTTTTCGGATCGTGGCGCATTCTCGCCGGATGATAAACCGGTCGCTCTGCCTGCAGTCTTACCTCCCCCGCAAGTCGCACCGGCAACGGCAGGCGCCAGTTCACCGGTGCGCCTTGCATCCTTTCCATGGCATGCCGCACGAAGAGTTCGAAGCAGACCAGACTGCTCACCGGGTTGCCGGGCAGGCCAAAAACAAGGCAGGTGCGTCCAATCCTCGCGGAATGAACTCCGAACCACAGAGGTTTACCCGGCTTCAGATTCACTTTGTGAAAGACCTCCCGCACGCCGGCGCGCTTCAACGCGGCCGGCACGAGATCCTTTTCTCCCGCCGACACGCCTCCCGAAAGACAAAGGATGTCGGATCGCAACCCATTGGCAATCGCGAGATCGAGGTCTGTCGCGACATCGCGACTCACTCCCAACGGTCTGGCCGAGCCTCCGCAGTTGGCCACGCAGGCACACAACATCGGTTCGTTCGAATTGCGTATCTGCCCAAGTGTCGGAACGGCGTCGATGGGCACGAGTTCGTCGCCCGTGGCAAGAATCGCAACCTCCGGTCGACGCACAACATTGACAGTCGGCCGACCAAGTTCCGCCAGCACGCCCACCGACGCGGCATTCAATCGGAGACCGCTGCCGAGAACAGCGTCGCCCGCGCGCATGGATGTTCCACGCGTGATGATGTTGTCACCTCGGGAAGGAAGTGCTTTCAGACGGAGTTCCATCGCGGACTCATCGAACTCGGCGTCCTCGCTGCGGAGGACACAGTCAGCCCCTTCGGGGATGGGCGCGCCCGTCATGATGCGGATCGACTGGCCCACATTCACTGCAATCGTCGGCGCGCTGCCGGCGTAGAGGGTGCCGATGACTTTCAATGGGACGCTCGACGCATCGTTCGCGCGCATCGCGAAGCCGTCCATCATCGATTTGTCGAAAGGAGGCGAATCGACGTCGCTCACAATATCGCCCGCCAGACGCATGCCGACGGCGTCGACAATCGACACTTCAAGAGATTCGAGCAACGTGATGGACTGATCCACGCGTGAGAAGGCCTCGGCGATACTCAACATCCCGGCACCTTCAGGGCTTGACCGCGTGGACGATCTGGGTATGGAAGTCTTCGAACGCTCGACGTGCTTCGTCCCGCAACTCGTCGGTCATCTCGCCGTTTCGGGCAATCAACAACGTCTGAATTTGAAGATAGGTCGGCATCGTCCAGCGGCTCCCTCCATTGAAGACGCGTCGCCACGTCGGATGCAGGAATTCGCCTTCCGGGACTTGAAATGGGCTGCCATCCGTTGCGCAAAGGTCAAAAATCAAGACTGCCTGCTCCGTCGAAAGGCGTGACATCGAGACCTCACGATAGCCTTGCTCGGACGTCGTGTTGGAATCAATCGTCCACCCGTCACCGCGATAGCAGGCGCTCAGTTCGTGCCATTCCTGGAAAGGATAGTCGACCGACAGAGTCAAGTTGTATGTCCCGTCGGCATAGGTCCAGATTCGCGAGAATTCGCCGAAATCACTCCCGGTGCCGCGGTCTTCGACTTTGAAATCATAGAGTTGCCAGATTCCCATCTCCGGAGGCAAAAACTCTTTCTCGAATGTGCTGACAACCGCGGGGATCTTTGAAGTCATGCGAAACGGACCGATTCCGGCGTAGAACTGCGCACCCGCAAGGACGACCGCGATCGCCGCCAGCGACCAATCGAATGCTCTCCAAGCCAGTCCACGATCCGCGGCAACGACTTCGCCCGTGGCGGGCGATTCCATCTCCAGTGGCGCGGGTTCGGCATCGAGGAAATTCCAGAAGGCCACCAGCGGATTGCCTTCCACCTGATCGTACAATCGCGACATCGGATCAGCCGGGATGCGGGCGAGCAGGAACAAGAGCAATCGGTCGGTGCTCAAGATCAGTCCTACGCCAAGTATGAATGACACGGTTCCCAAAATGGCATGACGTGTGTCACTCAGCAGATCGACGTTGTACCACGCTGTTGCGGCGACGATGACGCAGATGCGAAAGATATTCATCACGCCCGCCCAAACGACGCCACTGGCGGCCAGTAGCAGCCCGTGCAGGAACGAGCGGCGCGACCAGACGGAGAAAACCACGCAGGTCGCAACGAGGGTCATTAGTGACACGACGCCACTGCAGGCTTCCTCGATCTTGAGCGGTTGATGAGGCAGCTTGATGACATTTCCGATGATGTTGTGCTCGATGTGCAATGCATCGAGCACCATGCCGCTCATGCCGGTGGTCACGCGTTGCAGCCATTGAATGAGTTGGTCGTCCCAACCCAGCGGCAGCCTTAGCAACAGCAGCAACAGGAGCCAAGGCCCCCATAATCGGAGTCGTCCATGAATCAGCACGCCCGCCAGTAAGACCAGCAGCGCTCCCCACGCCAGCAGTGGAGAAATCTTGGCTGTGGCGACGACAAACATTGCCAAGCCGAGAGCGTAGGCAAGTCGTGCCAGAATCGCCCGAGTTGTCGAGTCATCTTGCCAGCCAGCTTTTGGCCAGCGTCCCATGACCAGGAGAGCGCATGCGACAAGCACCGCTGGAAAGAACTGGTAATGTGACCGTGACCAGAGCTGCACCGCATGAACGCTGAGCATCGGCACAAACGCAAGCAGCACCACTCCCAACGGGAGCAATCGTCGAAAGGGAAATCGGTGTGCTGTTTTCTCTGCGTCAGTCATCAATTTCAGCCGAGGTCTTGTTGCCGACAGTTTGAAGTGACAAGGGGTGTTGGTCAATCGCGTTCTGAGGTTCCTTCGTTCTCGCCTGTCAGGATCAACAATTCCTGATGGACCGGCTCGGGCAGTAGCTTGTCGGTATGGCCGGCCGTTCGGTTCAGGCGATCGAGTTCAATGGCCCACGCGGCATGAGCTTTCGCCGCTTGCACTTCGCCCGCGGCGTCGAGCGCGCAGGCCAATGTGCCTTGAAACAAGCAGGAATTGGGATATCCCTCGACTCCGAGACTGAGCCAGTCGATCGCTGCCGATAGATGCGATTCGTTCTGATCTCTGCGAAACGCCTGCCAATACCAGCTTCCCAATTCGTGTTTGAGCCTGGGATTCCACGGGTCTCGGGAGATCGCTTCCTGTTGAAACGCGGCGGCCTCATCGAGCAATTGGTCGCGATTGCTGCGTGCCGATTCCCAGCGCGACATCAGCAGCGCGCCGCGGCGACTCCAGGGAATCGGGTCCAGCGGGTCCGCTTCACACGCCTCGGTATAATATTCCATCGCCTTGGACGAACTGCGTTGCCGAAGTGATTCCACATCGCCGGCTTGCACAAGAGTGGTCGCCGAAGACGCTGGCACCAAACCTGTCCAAACGAGAACGACGACTCCGACGGCCATTACAATCGCGGCCCCCAAGCATGCCTTCTCCGAGATTGTCGATGATTGAGCCGCGACTCGCCGCGGACCTTCGACGCCGAAGAGGCATGCGAGCATCATCAACTGCACGATCCCCGGCATTCCCATCCCGCCGGAGACGAGGAGATGCACGATCAGGCCTGTCAACACTGCCCCCAAGACAATGGGATGATCGAAAGCCAACAGCTTCTTTGAACGGTTCCACCAGAGCCAGACGACAGCTGCCAACAACGCTCCACACGTGAGCGTCGCCAACTGCACGTCCCACGTCGAAGTGAGAATCCCCCTCCCAAGAAATGGAACCAGGCCCGTCGCCAGGACGCCCATGAGGACAATGTTCGAGTTCGGAGACTCATGCCGAAAGGGCTCCTTCCGCTTCAGCACAACAGACCAACCGACGCCGACCAAGATTCCGACCAATGCGAGGAGCGGAACAATCCCGCCGACCGCCCAGGCTTCGAGAAACAGATTGTGCGGATCGAGGATCTCTTCACTCGCTCCAGGCAGTTTGTACCGCAGGTAGTGTTGCCGAAAGTTTCCCGGACCGGTTCCCAGCCAGGGGTTCTCCCGGATGACGCCCGACGTCCCTTTCCAAAATTCCAGGCGGTAACTGAACGACTTACCCGCCTCGGAGAGTACAAGGCGATCGAGTCCGCCGGTGAGCCATGTGATCGCGAACAAAGTCGCAGCCGCCGCGCTCGCAACGACCAAGATTCGCGCCGACCGGCCGCCAGACCGTCGTCCGACGAGGCAGCCCCCTGTCAAGACGACAGACGCAATCAAGCCAATCAATGCACTGCGACTCTTGGTCAGCAGTAAGACGTAGCCGAGAAACACGAGGACTGCGATCATTGTGAAGAGCGTCACCTTGTCGCGTCGCCCCGCCGACGCCGACGCTACCTGTGCCGCCGCCAAGATCAATCCGAACAGCAGAATCGCGGCGAATGAATTCGCGAGCGCGAAACGGCCGACAGGCTCCGTGCTGTTCAAGACTCGGTTTCTCAACGACTCCCGGCCTGTCGTTTCCAGTATCGCGACATCGGCTCCTAATTCGCCTTGAAGTTCACGCAGCCTCTGTTCCTCGGTTGATGTGAGTCCCGAACGCGACGACAACGACTCGTACTCGGTGAACAACTCACCCAGATTCGCGTACCAGACGTGATGTTGCCACACTCCGAGACCCGCAAGCGCGACGACGAGCGATGCCAGACTCACGATCAACGACTGCCTGGCGGAACGGTCGCGAAACCACCGGCGGCAAAGCAGCATCGCCACGGCCAGCCCGATCCATTCCCATAGCATGGTGAGGGCGGCGCGCTTCTGCCCTCCCGCGATCACGACATGGAGTGAAGAGACGATAAACCCGCCGCTCAGAGCACAGATCAATCCGTCCCATCGGTCCCAGACTCCGAGCGGAACTCTGAGTCGGTAGCACCTCCAAAACCAGGCTGCGGCGAGTGCCATCCATCCGACGACGATCCACAACGTGTGTCCTTGCTCTGGAGCTTCGGTCGGAGTCAACCATCGCGCGCCGAGAAGTGCAATGGCGCCGACGAGCCACATCGACGACATCGGCTCGAGTGCGTTACTCGACTCGGCCTGTTGCGACTCCGGTGTGCTGGACGCCGATCGATTCACGGTAGGGACGCCTGCGTCGGTGGATTCGGCACGTCCGGTAACTGTTCTGCAACGCGATCGGACTCAATCGTCGTTTGTGTGACATCGTTCACCGGGCCATTCCTCAATGTCCGTTCGCGTTCGACGCTTCGTCGCCCCACTGTTTCGAGCAGGCCGATCATGGCCAGCACGCAGAGAACCATTGCGACCAGGAACATCGCTCCCGTCCAGTCGGCAACCTTGTATAACACCAGGGCGGCGATGCCGGTCGTCAATGTGCCGAGATGAATAACGAGGACCGCGTGCGTCCGACTGAATCCCAAATCCACAAGCCGGTGTGAGAAGTGACGCTTGTCTGGCGAGAATGGGCTGCGACCTTCCAGCAGTCGAATGCAGATCACGCTGCAGAAGTCATAAAGCGGAATGGCGAGCACGCACAACGGTGCGAGGATGACGTGCCGGCTCTCCTGAGTCGGATCGTAAAACGTGCCCAGCACGGTCAGCGTGCCCATCAGCAGACCGACGAACATGCTTCCCGAGTCGCCCATAAAGATGCGGGCCGGCGGCCGATTGTGATAAAGGAAGCCTGTCAACGACCCCGCGAGCGTGAGGAGACAACCCCCAACGAGCCAGCGCGGCTCGCTCTGCAGGAAGAGCATGACGGCGGCGAACATCAGGCTGGCAATCAATGCGATTCCCGACGACAACGCATCCATGTTGTCGAGGAAATTGAATGCGTTGATGAGGACCACGATCCAGATCACCGTTAACCCCGCGCCGATCCAGGGGATGTCGACAAAGACAGTGCCACGAATTCCCGCCGCCACGAGTGAGATCGCCACCAGGAACTGAATCGCCAGTCGCGAACGCCACCCCAGACTGAAACGATCATCCAGCAGCCCCATCGCCGTCAAGAGTGTCCCGGCGGCGATAATGCCCCACAGCAGTCCCGACTTGTAGAGGACGCCTGGCAAATGGACCGCGATTTCGGGGGGAATCCATGTCGCGGAGGTTTCCGATCGCGAGAGCCAGATGGCGATCATCTGCACGCAGACGATGGGAATCACAAAACCGGCATAGACACCGATTCCGCCACCGAGCGGCGTGGGTGTGACATGCACCTTGCGGGCGGCGGGCTGATCGATCAGCCCCCAGCGCGGCGCCCAGCGTCGCATCAGTGCCGTCACAAGCAGCGAAATCAAAGCGGCAGGCACAAAACAGGCCGTCACGAACCAGAGCATTGCAGGCCGTTGAAAAGGGCAACAGAAATCGAGGAGGAATTCAGAATCCGGCGAAGTGACGGAGTCTCTTCACCTTAGATCAGTTGCCGACCGGTCTCAATGCTGAACGAGCCTCTCACGCAGTCGGTGGTAAGGGAGTGGATTTCGGCATTGCGTTGAACGCCCAGCCGGAGAGCCTCTGGCCGTAGAGTTCGTAGAACCAGTAGTGGTCGGGACGCGTAGCGACAAGAAGCCCCATCGTCTGGCCGCAACCGAGTGTTAACGGCTCTTT
>CALOES010000027.1:0-9722 GCA_942492405.1 uncultured Planctomycetaceae bacterium | reverse complement strand
CCAGTCGGTGAGTTGCCCGCCGGAGTATTCCTGCCACCAGCGAAACGTGTAATGGCTGCGTTCCTCAATGTAAGGCACGTCGGGTGTCTGCCCCTGCCAGAGATTCCAATTGAAATGTCGTGGCGGTGCTGAAGAAGGGAACGGACCACCGGTGACGTTCTTCCCCAGTACGACTTCGACTTGCCGAAGTTCGCCGATCCTGCCCTGTCGGACCATCTCGACCGCAAGTCGAAAGTTGTGATCACTCCGCTGCCACGAGCCGACCTGAATAATGCGGCTGGTTTCTTCCGCCACCTTCCGCATCAGTTTGCCTTCATCGATCGTCAGGCTAAGAGGCTTTTCGACGTAGACATCCTTCTCAGCCCGGCAGGCATCGATGAGCATCTTGGCATGCCAATGATCGGGAGCGCCGATCAGCACAACATCGACATCAGGACGAGCCAGCAGGTCCTGGTACTCTTCAAAGATGAGAGGGGTGCTGCCGAATGCCGCGCGCGCCTGTTCGCGGACGTGCCGATCGACATCACACAAGGCAACGATCTTTCCGTAGTGACTCGCCTTCTCGGTGATGACCGAACCCTGATACCTCAGCCCGATGGCACCGACGCCCAGTTCTTCGTTGGCCGATCGCGGCTGGTCATCGGCCCTCAACGGTTCGTTGATGAACAAGCTGGCAGAGAGCCCAGCAACCGTGGCCCCCAGGAGATTGCGGCGGGAGAGTACGTATTGATTCATCTGAGATTCCCTGTCGTCGGTCAACCAGTGATTGTCGGGTGGCCCAGACATTCCTGTCTGACTATGGGACCGTGAGTGCCGCGATGCGTCAAGTCCTCTCGGAATTCAGCGATTCAAGCTGTGCATGAATCTGACGAGAGAATCGTTGACGTTGTCGAGATCGCCGAAGGCGTCCTCGAAGGCATCAATGGCATTGGGGCCATCCAGACGTTGATCGGGAGGGACAGCCCCTTGTGTCTGCAGGTACTCGACGAATTGCGCCCGCTTCGTTTCCATCAGGAAGAATGAGAGCGCCCACGACATTGCGTACGCGTCGTGTACCGCGACGTAGAAGAATTCGTCGCCCGTCAGCAGGCTGGCCAGCAGTTCGGGACTCTGTTGCGGCAGCACGCCTTGTACGTACCACACGAATCGGTCGCGATTCATTCGCTGCTGACGCGTCGAGGTGTTCGATGCCAGACCCGCTTCCCCTTCGAACTGCATCGCCAGGCCTTCGACGACCCAGCGCGGATTGTCGCCAACGCGACGATGGAGACCGGTATTGAAACCGAACTGATGCACCGCTTCGTGCGCGAGTGTCTGAAGCAAGTCGACGTCGTCGATGTTGGCATACACGCCATCGATGAGTTGCAGCCCGTCCGGTTCCGTGGACAGCGTCACTGCCGGCGGAATGAACATGATGATGCGATTCGAGATCGCGTGATAGTAGCCCTTCATCGTGGGAGAGACGGGAACGCGATGCGATTCCGCGACCTCGACGAACTCTTCGACCGTGGGATAGACCACCGTAACGAACGGCATCTCGGTCCGGCTGACGTCGAAGTCCCGGCGACGAAAGTAATCCTGATAGACGCTCCAGGTGTCGTGATGGAGTTCAGCGAGATCCCGCGCCATGCCGCTGGGAGCGACGACGATACTGTTACCAGCGGCCTCGACCTGCAGGTGGCGGAACTCCAGTCGCAACTCGCGACGCAGCTCGGTCACGCTTATCGGCCGATATCTGGGCGAGACTTGTCGGAAGGCCGTCACGTCGGCGAGGGCGACATTGACGAGGCTCCCATCGAGTCGCTGCAGTACGCAGACATCTTCGTTGTGCCAGAGCGAAGTTCCTTGATGCGCCTCATCCCCCAGTGTTAGCTCGACGAGTGTCGGCGTCCCCGCGACGATCACTCCCGGCAAGAGGGCGAATATCACTACCAATAGGGAACGTATTCGCAACGACATTGATACGCCTCGGGCACGGGTTTCATATTCTGACCTATCTACATTCTGCAACATGCTTTACGGCGTGCGCCGAAAACCTTCTGCACCAAAGAAAGATCTCCAGAGATTCGGTCGATGCGATCGTGATTGGTTGTGGAATCTGCTGAGTCTGCCTATAGTTCGCGGGTGGTTGCCGCTTGGTCCAGGCAACGGATCATTAGTGCTCATCGAGGTTTAGAGTGCGATTCTCACTCATCGACCGGATCACCGAACTGGAACCGGGCGTCAAGATTCAGGCCGTGAAGAACGTGACGATGGCGGAGGAATACCTCGCCGATCACTTTCCCGGCTTCCCGGTGTTACCTGGTGTCTTCCTTGTGGAAGCTCTCGTTCAATCGGGAGGCTGGCTGATGCGCCACACCGAGGACTTCCAATACGCCTACATCTTGTTGAAGGAAGCCAAGGCGGTGCGCTTCAACAATTTCGTGGCTCCCGGCAAGACGTTACACGTCAGTTGCGAAGTCTTGAAGCGGGACGAGCGGACTTACACATTCAAAGGGACGGGTACAGTCGACGGCCAGTCGGCCATCAGCGCGAAGATCACTTTGGAACAAATGAACCTGGCGGAAAAGAACCCGTCTCTCGCTCGATCAGACACGCGCTGCGTTGAGAGCATGAGGGAACTATTCGCCTCACTTTGGAATGCACCAGCCCCCGCTTGAACGCGATCGAGTGAAGCTGACGTAATCCAACTCCATAGGAAACGAAGACATGCAGTTGAAAGACAAAATCGCCCTTGTGACCGGGGGGAGCCGGGGAATCGGTAGAGCCATCGTTGAGACTCTGGCCCGCGAGGGAGCCAAGGTGGCCTTCGTTTATCGATCGAATCAGGCTGCTGCCGACGGGTTGGTCGGAGAACTGACGGACACCGGTGGCGAAGTGCTTGCCATTCAATGCGACGTTGCCAAGAAAGACGAGTGCGATGCCGCCGTCACTCAGGTCATCGACAAGTGGGGCAGGCTGGACATTCTGGTGAACAATGCCGGCATCGTCCGCGACAAACTTCTGGCGGCGATGGATCCCGAGGACTGGCACTCAGTGATCGACACCAACCTCAACAGCGCCTTCAATTTCTGCCATGCCGTCATGCGACCGATGATGTCGCAGCGTTCTGGGCGCATCATCAATATGTCGAGCGTGTCGGCTGAGTTTGGTAATCAGGGGCAAACCAACTACGCCGCCAGCAAAGGGGGGCTGCAGGGCTTTACACGTTGCCTCGCGACGGAGGTGGGCCGCCGTGGAATTACGGTCAACGCGATCGCACCAGGCTTCATCGAGACCGATATGACCGAAGCCATCCGCAATGCGGCCGAAGATAAGATCAAGCAGCAAATACCGTTACGAAAACTCGGCAAGCCCCAAGACATCGCCAATGCCGTACTGTTTCTGGCTGGCGACGGGGGCGGGTATATCACTGGCCACATTTTGACCGTTGACGGAGGTCTGACCCTCGGCGGAGTCTAGACAGGCAGTTTTTGCCTCTGGTGGGCGGCGAGATTCACGTTTTCCGACTGGCAAGGTACGATCCAGCCCTTCGGATGCCGACAATTCAAAGACCGACCACGATTTGCGAAAGCGCGAGACAATACAGACACTCAATTATTGAGTGTTCGAACGCGAGTCGCCGGATATGGGGCCGCAAACAATAGATTCACAATGATTTGATGAGGAGTTTGAAATGGCTGAGAATGAGATCTTCGAAAAAGTTCGCGAAACCCTGGTTGAAGCGCTGGGCGTCGACGACGACGAAGTCAATCCCGAGTCGACCCTGATCGGCGACCTGGGGGCCGAGTCGATCGACTTTCTGGACATCGTCTTCCGCCTCGAAAAGGCGTTCGACATCAAGATCCCTCGTGGCGAACTCTTCCCCGAGAACATCGCCCAGGCGGAATCGGGACTCATTCAAGACGGCAAGGTCACGCCGGCCGGTATCGAGGAACTCAAATCCAAGATGCCCCATGCCGACGTTGCCGCCTTCGCCGCCGATCCGCGCGTCGAAAAGATTCAGGATCTCTTTACGGTCGACATGATCTGCAAGTTCCTGGATGCGAAGCTGAAGAGTTAGTCGGCGGTTCTCCGCCTGAGTGGATTGGAACCACTCCATTCCTCATGTGCCGAGTGAGTCCAGGGACCGGACCTGCCGGCTGATGCAAACGTGTCGGCATGCGCTGGTTCTGGATCGATAAGTTCATCGAGTTCGAGAGTGGCAAGATGGCGAAAGCCGTCAAGAACGTCACTCTCGCCGAAGAGCATTTGCACGACCACTACCCGGGATTTCCCGTGATGCCCGCCTCGCTGATGCTGGAAGGCATGGCGCAGACGGGGGGCATCCTGCTGGGAGAGACCCATAAGTTCAAGCACGTCGTCATTCTGGCGAAAGTGCCGAAGATGACGTATCACAGTTGGGCCTGCCCCGGCGACACGCTGATCTACACCGCCCACCTGCTTGAAGCCCGTGAAGAAGGGGGCATGACCAAAGTCGAAGCGAAGGTCGGCGACCGCCTCGTGGCTGAGGGCGAGATCGTCTTCATCCACCTCGACCAGTCGGCTGGGGGTTTGGGATCGAAGGCCAGTCAGAAGAACTTCGTCTTCGAACTCGGCCTGCTCGACATCATGGAAGTCGGCAAGGCCGGAGACGGAAGCCCTTAGGCGTGATTGCCTGACAATTCACGCAAGTGGGCCGCAGGCATCGCATCTCCCACGACGCCTTATTCCTCGATCGCTCCGCTGATCATGAGCTTCGGGCGGCCCGATGGCGATTCTGCGATCACGAATCGGTCGGCCCCATCGACGGCGTCTCGCACACTAGCTCCCCACGTCACCCGATAGCCGGCGTCGCGCAATCGCTGGATCGCCTCGGGGTCGTAGGCGTCACTCTGTCCGGCGAATTCGAGCGCTGCCTCCCAGCTCTCCGGTCCTTTCCCATTGACGTCGTGATAGTCGAGGTAGACTTGGCGAAAACTGCGGAGGTCGTCGGTGCCGGCATTGCTCGTTGAAGAGGAACTCCCCGAGCTCGACCCGCCCCCACCCATATTTCCGGCGGAGTCGCAGCCGAGAAGTTGTGCGAGTGTGAAGGCCAACAACAGGGTGAAGCACCAGGGGGTACAGCGAACCATTCGATTCTCTAAACTGGGGTGATTGAATTCCGCAGCAGCAGTTTCAAAACCGTGAGTGCGGACGCGAACATAACTTGCCGCCGAATGTCGTACAAGTGACAGCGATCAGCTCTCGCAGTCGGATCGAGCGTGTCCGCGATGCGAGAACTTTTGTGAGCACGCTCATTTTACTCTTGCCACTCGGCTCGCATCCCGATATTATGTGAGCATGCTCATTTATTGGAGTCGGATGTGAGAGTCACCGAAGAAACGAAGCGCGCCACGCGGTCGAAGATCCTCGAGGTTGCTGTCGGGCTATTCAAGTCGCAGGGTTTCGAAGCCGTCACGACTCGCGACATCGCGCGGGAGGCGGGCATCGCGGTCGGGACGCTCTTCAACTACTTCCCGACGAAAGAGGCGATCGTCATGCAGTTGATGGCCGACGCTCTGGAGTCTGCCGAGTCGGTCTTTGAAAGACGACGACGCCAGGGGGCGGGTCTCGAAGAGGACATCTTCCTGCATATCTCGACCGGCATGCGTCAGTTGCGGGCATTGCGAACGTTCTTGAGGCCCGCACTCGATATCAGCCTCAGCCCCGCGCGAAATGCGAACGCCGACGAACCGGGTGAAGAAGTGCGAGCTTCGCATCTCGAAACCGTGCAAAGGCTCGCCTCGGAGCATGGCATGGACGAACCTCTCAACGGGCTGCATCTGCAAATGTACTGGCTGCTCTACCATGGGCTGCTGTCGTTCTGGGCTGCCGACAGTTCACCCAAACAGGAAGACACCTACGCGATGCTCGACCAGACGGTGCAGATGTACGTGAACTGGTTGCAACAACTTGACCAATGATCCAGTATTGAACAGAGACCGGAGACCGACATGTCCGCGACACTTGCTGAACTGCTGAAGGCGCTCCCTTCCGAGACCGACGATGCGGCGAGCCCGGTACCGCTCCCTGCCTCGCCGCTGGCGGAGCTGGTTTCATCACGAAACGTCCCCATCGGGCAGTTGCATCGGTTCACGCTCCTGGGGTCGTTGCAGGCGAAGGTTGCCGCGGCCTACATGTTTCGCTGGATTCGCAGTTGGTTTCAGAATGCCGCGGCGAGAGAGAAAGACGCCGCCGAAACGCACTTTCGCGTGGCGGTCAAGATTCTCGATTCGATGGGCTACATGCGCGGGGCGGTGATGAAGGTCGGCCAGATGCTGGCCAACTTCCCCGACATCATTCCGGATGAACTGGTCGAAACACTCGATCAGTTGCACTTCCAGGCTCCGCCGATGCACTTCTCGCTGCTGAGGGAGATGGTCATCGATGAACTCGGTGATGAGCCTCACAGCATCTTCGCCGAGTTCGACGAAGTCGCTTTCGCCGCTGCCTCACTGGGCCAGGTCCATCGCGCACGGCTCAAGTCGGGAGAAGAAGTCGCCGTCAAGATTCAGTACCCAGGGATCGCACGCACCATTCGTGCCGACTTTCGCAATCTGGCACCAGCCCTCTTGCCACATCGACTGTCGAAAGACTGGGAGAACCTCAAGGAGCAGGTCGAATTCCTCCGCCGATCAATCGAACAGGAGACCGACTATGTGCGTGAGGCAGAGATACTCACGCGCGTTCACAAGCTGTTTCACGACGAAGACGGCATCGTCGCTCCGCGCGTCTACGGCGAACTTTCCACGAAACGCATTCTCACGATGGAGTACTTGCCGGGCATTCACCTCGAAGACTATCTCGCGACGCAACCGTCACAAGAAGACCGCAACGAATATGCCCGCAAACTGCAGCGGGCGGCGTGCCGCGTGATGTATGTCGGCAGGTTGCAAAACGTCGATCCGCATCCGGGGAATTACATCTTCATGCCCGATGGACGACTGGGGTTGATCGACTTCGGCAGCGTGACCGACTTTACCGACTCCAAGACATGGGAACTTCTCGGCCGCATCAATTGGGCGATCACGACCGGCAAGGAAGAATACATTCGCAGCGCGATGATCGAGTGGGGCGGGGTCAGCGACACTCCCGAGAATGCAGACCAGATTCGGCTCTACACCGAGTTCGGACGCTTCTGCTGGGAACCCTACTACACGCCCGGACCGTTTGACTACTCGGATGAAGCGAAGTTGCGACGCGGGCTCGACCTGTTTGTCGAGATGGCCAGTAAGCGCTACGTCCGCCAGCATGCCAGCAACCTGCTGCAGTTCCGTTGGCAATGCGGCACGTGGATGCTGCTCTACCGGCTGGGAGCCGTCATCGATGGGACGCCGATTATGGAAGAAGAGGTTGGCGCGACCGGCTGGGGTCGGCCGCCACGCGACGAATCGTAATTCGTTCACGAGCCGCGCACGAAGTAAGCGGACCGCGAAGCATTCGGTTCAGTCGAAATACCGCTTACTGCGTGCGCGGCTCTTTACCACACGTCCGCCGCCGCCACTCGGCGCGCCGCTGCGACTTCGCCGTCCATCGGTCGGCATTCCAGGCCGACGTAGTCACGGTAGCCAAGGTCGTAAGCTTGCTTGAGGACGCGGTTGTAATGCACTTCACCAGTGCCGGGTTCGTGTCGTCCGGGGTGATCGGCCAGTTGCAGGTAGCCGATGCGGCCGGAGTCAAAGCCTTCCTTCAAGTGGCCGCAGAGATCTCCCTCGGTGATCTGCATGTGATAAAGATCCCAATTGATCTTCACATGCGAGGAGTCGACTTCATCGCAGATGCGTATCGCCGGAGCGCTGCCAAAGAGGCAATGCCCCTGGTGATCGACGCGAATGTTCATCGGTTCGAGAATGAGCATCAGGTCGTTCTCCTCGGCGATGGGGGCAACCATCTTGAGCGCGGTGATGACGTTCTGATGCATCTCTTCCTGAGTCATCCCCTCGACATCGTCGCCGGCGACAACGGTGGCCTTCTTGCAATTCAGCAGTTTCGCCGCCTCACACGCACGCTCGACAGCCGTCACCACGGCAGGGTGATTGACGGGCTGCGGGAGACGGCGATCACCGCGTCGGCCATTTTCCAGGGTCGTCCTCTCGACCTACGACGAGAGGTCGTAACCGCGGCCAATCTGCTCGCGCTTCCAGGGTCTTAACGGCTCAAGCGAGTGTACCGTGACAACCAAGGGAATGCCGTACAACAGCTTGGCGAGAATGCCGCCGAAGTGCAGCGTACCAGGTGTGGCAATGGACCACGTCGGCGTCGATGCCCTGGCCGTTGAAGGTCAGACAGGTCGCCAGCGCCTGCAGCGGCGAAATGAGCGGGACCGGGCATCCGGAGAACTGACCGCCGTCGATCTTGGTGCCGCGAACGGTCAGGTTGCCCTTGACCTGCCGGACTGCTCGTGGAAGCTGCGAACCTCGATCGGCGCCAGCCTGGCCAACTCGCGCGAGAGATACTCCAGCGTGAACCCCGGCGCCGCCGTAGGTATGGGGAGGGAATTCGTTCGTCATGAAAGAATTGCGCATGAGGCTGGCTCCGACACGGCGCAGCTGGCTTGACTGCCCGTGTTTCTAGCAGATAGTGGAGATTCAGTCAATGACTAAAGAGGGCGCCAGGAAGCTTCGAGGCTCGACCCCCGGCGCGGTCAGTATCCGTCCCGGAATCGGCGTGCAATCCAATAAGCAACAACCGCCGAGGAGGCCGCCGGGCGCATCCGGCGGTCTTCGCTACTCATTGCGCCCCGCGTCAGCCGTCGGCGCGGCGCCGGGGCGGCGGCGGAGGCGACCCTCACCGCGCCGAGCGTCGAAGCGCAATCCGCCGGTGATCGCCAGCACCCGGTAGGAGGCACGCATCCATTTCGGTGTCGAGTGCCGACGACGCCGACGTTGGCCTCGAACAATTCGTTGACGACGTCGAGAACATCGAGCAGCGAGCGGCGGCCAATGCTGAACTGATCGAGGTAGGCCGAGACTACCCAGGCACGCGGAGCTTGGCCCGAGCCTCGGCCAGCAGCAGGTTCTCGCGCGCGGTCAGCATCGAGGGTGTATTCGACGCGCATCCGCTCCTCGACCTAGGCGGCGGATCTCGGCCTGACGCTGGCGCGCCTCGCCCGCCCGCTCGCTCGCCCGGCGTACCCGCGCGGTGTCGGCGCCGCCGCTCGCCGAGGTTGGAGTGTCGCGACGACCAGGTACACCTGGGCATGGATGTCGCTGTCCTCGACGGTACCGGTGATAGCTCGTCGCCATAGGCACTCGCGGTTGAGATCGACGCTCGGGAAGAAACGTCGAGCGGGTCGGCCGCGCGCTCGCTGTCTCGCGCGCGTCGATGGACGACCCGCGCGGCGAGGACGAACGGATTTTGCTGGCCGGCGAGGACCTCCGCCTGGTCGATGGTCGATGGGCAGCGCGCGTCGTATGAGCGGCCGGGGGCTTCGAGATGTTCCGGCGCTCTGGCCGACTGGCCTTCCATGATGCTAGCCGGCCTCGGCCTCGTGCAGCCGGCCGCGGGCGCCGTTCAGGACGGGTGCGGGAGAGCGCGACCCAGCGCCTCGGCCTGGTTGAGGTCGCCGGAGTCGCTGCCGCCGCGCTCGAGCTTGAACTGGATGTCATTACGAACCTCGGAGGTAGCGCGGTCAGGTTCTGCTCGCTGAGCTGGACGATCTGGCGCGCGCGCAGGACATCGAGGCCGACGCGGCGCGTAGC
>CALOES010000026.1:0-10771 GCA_942492405.1 uncultured Planctomycetaceae bacterium | reverse complement strand
GTGTTGGGTGTCGCGTGCCCGAGGTCGTTGACCGGACGTCCGGTCAACGACGGAGTGAGAGTTTAGGGATCAACTCTGGGCCACTTGCGTTCCTCGGCGATCTCCCAGTCTTCCGCATGAGCGACGAAGAATTGTTGCAGGTCCTCAGTGTCGGCCGTTAGCAACAGTCGGTCACCGATGAACGTATGGTCGAGAGCCTCGGGATGGTGCCTCAGATGGTTATCAAGCCAGGTTTTGTCGAGAAACTCGGTCACCAGGCACTCATCCTCGAAACGTATTCGAACGAGGATGTGCATTGGCAGCATGTCTCGATAGTGAAGATTCGCCTCAGGATTCTCCCGTTCGAAGGTCCGTCGGTAGTCGAGAAACATGTGACCGCCAAGTTCAACGAGTGCGGCATCGTAAAGCAGGTCGCTACCTAAGGCCGTCACCGTCATCCGATACATCTCGTCGTCCACGGATTCAAACTTCAGATCGATCGAATTGCCTGGTCCGTGGTTGTACTGGATGCTCCAGGTTCCCAGAAGCTCCTCCCGGAAGACTATGTCGTCGCTCGTGTAGAGTGGATGAATTGAGCGCAGGCAGCCTGTCAACAGGCAAGCACAGAGGCTACCGACCAAAGCGATACGCAGTTTGGGCGACATGTCTCACCTCGCTGGCCCTGGATTTCGACTCGGAACTGATTCCTAATGGATCGGCGGCTTCCAGCCGTGGATATCACGCGAATTCTTCTTGATGCCAGAGGTCGTTGATCGGACCGATGAGATTCATCACTTGGAGATGCATGACCCATCCCGGATTGCTCCTAAGCATCCGGGATGGTGGCGCGGGTGCGAGTCGGCGCAGAACCATGTAACGGTGAGTCGCCTCGCGCCACCATCCGGGACGCTCAAGAGCGACCCGGATGGGGTGATGGTTGGCGCGAAGTGTGCTATATTCGCGACTCGTGAAGTGGGAGCTTTAAGATCACCAAACGAGAGCCGGTGCCATGCCTCGTCGCGAGGTATCGTTCGTGCGAGGCAACTGTTACCACGTCTATAATCGTGGGGCGAACCGGCAAACGATCTTTCCCACCAGGGACAATTCGCTTTTCTTCCTGCGAAAGACGCGGCAGTACCTGTTCGGCGAGTCTGAATTCGCGCGGATGTCCGATCCGAATAGTGTCGCCAGCGCTCAATCAAACGGGCGTCCGGTCGCCATCCTCTCCTGGTGCCTGATGCCGAACCACTTCCATTTCCTGGTGCGACTCGATTGCGACGATTTCTCGGATCGCATGAAATCGCTCTGCAAGTCATACGCACAAGCGATCAACCGGGCGGAGTCGCGCCCGGCCCACTCTTCGAAGGCCGATTCCAGGCCATTGCCGTCGAAGACGAGTCGTATCTGCTGCATCTGTCGCGTTACATCCATCGGAATCCGCTGGACGCACGTCTGGTCGCCGACCCCGCTGACTGGGAGTTCTCAAGCTACCCCGACTACCTCGGCAGGCGCGCGGGGACGCTGTCGAGCCCCTCCATCATCCTGCGTGAATTCGGCACGCCCGAGCGCTACCGTCAATTCTGCGAATTCGATGCGGTGAATGTCGATTTAGGCCCTTTGCTGCTCGACGAATGACCCATCCCGGATTGCTCCGAAGCATCCGGGATGGTGGCGCGGGTGCGAGTCGGCGCGCGCAACCATCCGGGGCGCTCAAGAGCGACCCGGATGGGGGCTACACATTCCCGGGTAGGTTCCGCGTGCCGAGCGGAACCTGGCGCCGCGTGTGGCTGACGTTGAGAGTTCGACGCGCGATCGAGGTTCCGTCCGGCAGACGGAACCTACTGGACGTTGCGCAACCGCGCGACATAGGGTAGGCGGAACGTGTACACGGGCGAATCGTCGTCCGCGCGGGCCGTCAAGAGTATGGCAAGAGTATCGTCAAGAGTACGGCAAGAGTATCACCAAGTGCGTGTCTCTACGGTTGTACTCTTGGACTCTTGACCCCCAATCGGCGGGTCGCCGGGTTGGCACCGGTGACGCATCGCGCAACCGGACGGAATTGATTGCGGCACATTGAGAGAGTTCATCAGATCCCGTCCGGCAGACGGGATCTCTCTGGAACTTCATACCTACCCAACTCATATCAAAAGTTGCTAACTTGTTGAATCGGATTTGAAACTTCATCCTCCTCGTGACGGAGGTCGCTTGTGCTTCATCGACGCGATGCACTCCTCAGGCTGGGGTCGGCCGCCATCGGCGGGCTGGCATTGCCCCATTTGTTGTCGGCAGAGTCCTCAGTGGGCGGCATGCTGCGAGACCCGATTGCCGGCACCGGCACCGCGAAGAACTGCATCCTGCTCTACCTCTGGGGCGGGCCGCCGCAGATGGATATGTGGGATCCGAAACCGTTCGCTCCCGAAGGCATCCGCAGCATCTTCCCTCCCATAGCGACGAATGTTCCCGGCATCGAGTTCACCGACCAGTTGCCGTTGATGGCCCGACACGCCGACAAGATGGCGGTCGTGCGGTCGTACACGCATCCCAGCAACACGCACGAAGTCGGCGTCTATCACACACTGACAGGCAAAATCAACAACACACTGGCCGTGCCGAGAAACCGCCGAAACCGGAACGACTTTCCCAACATGGGAAGCATCGTGTCGCGATTCAGTCCGGCGAGCGTGATGCCTGCGAGCGTCACGATCCCCAAACCGATCGGACACGACGGCGTCGTTTACACCGGCACCTACGCCGGCTTTCTCGGCGCGCGATTCGATCCCGTCGAGATCGAACCTCCCGGCGAAGTGACGGAAGGCGCGCCCCATTCGATGGAACTCCCTCCCAGTCTCGATGTCGGTCGCCTGCAGGCAAGGCGTGGCTTGCTCAATCTGCTCGATGAGGCCGACGCGATGGGTCAGGCGGGAGCCTTCTCCTCTGGTCCTGGCATGGTGGGTCTCGATCGATCGCGGGAACAGGCCTTCAGTCTGTTGACCGCCCCCGAAACGAAGGGAGCCTTCTCGCTCGATGCCGAGAGTGATGCCATGCGCGATGGCTATGGCCGCAACGAGTATGGCGAGTCTTTCCTCTTGGCTCGGCGTCTCATCGAGGCCGGCACGCGACTGGTGACGATGGTCTGGTACTACGTCTGCCCCGATGGCAATGTCGCCAACGTCTGGGACAATCACGGCGGCACGGGAAGTCTCGGCGGTTTGTCGGGCTACGACATGTTGAAGGCCGACTACTGTCTGCCGCCACTCGATCGAGCTTACTCGGCACTCCTTGCTGACCTTCAAGAGCGCGGCATGCTCGATGACACGCTCGTCGTGATGCTGGGCGAGTTCGGGCGCACACCGAAGATCAACGCAGAGATGGGCCGCGACCATTGGGGGGCATGTCAGTCGGTTGTGTTGGCCGGCGGCGGCGTTCAAGGAGGACAGGTCTACGGAGCGAGCGATGCGACGGCTGCGTATCCATCACGCGATCCGGTCTCGCCCGAAGACATGATCGCGACGGTCTACCATGCGATGGGCCTGCCACCGGAGACGATGATCCACGACCAGCAAAACCGCCCCCACCGCATCAGCGAAGGCCGCCCGCTCTATTCGCTGTTTTGATGAGTTGGGCAGCGGAAGTCGTGAGATGTCCGATCGTACAACAGAACACTCTCTCGCCCTCGTTAAACAGACGAGAGATTGTTGGATTCCGTTAAGACCTCCCTATTTCTGGCGCTGTGTCGCCCGTTATCATCGGAGGAGGTTGGTTGACCGCCGGCCGAATCGACTACGACACTTGCCCTGGAGGAATCACATGCGTCGCTTCGCCTTGCTGACTGCGTTCGTATTCGCGGTGACGGTCTGTTTCGTGGTGCCGTTTCGTGGTGCCGTCACACGCCCAGGAGATCGTTCCTCGCGAGGACGAAGCGCCGCCCGTTATTCGCCAATCGATCGAAGGGGGCCGGCCCGTCATTCAGGTGCAGATTCCCGAGCGTCGGCTGCGACTTCGGGGATCCACGGGCACTCGCCTCGTGCAATCGGCCGAACAGAACCTTGCCGGCAGTTGGCTCCTCACGCTACCCGCGGGCTGGCAACAGCGGGCGACGATCGAACGACTGGAGGATGGTCGATATCGCCTCCCCGGGCATGGCAACCTCAATGGCACCTACGAACTCGAAGGGCGCACGCTGACGCTCGTCGAACACGACGACGACCCGATGCCGAACTTCGTCTGGGAAGTGCTCAACGACAACACGCTCCGTTTACGGATCGATGGAAACAACGCCGGCGCGAACTACCTTGGTGCCACTCTCGGTCGGCAGGTCGACTGGGAATCGTTCGAGAACAACTCGCTCACGACATCGACGCTTGTCCGTCCGCGCGTTGTCACGCCTGCGCGAATCCTGGTGCGTCCCGCGGCCCCTCAAGAAGTGACGCTCACTGGAACAGCTTTCAACGATGAATCGCAGCCCCCCTACATCGAGACCGAAGACGACATCGTCTTTGTTCGCGGCATCGACGCCTGGCCGGAAGATGTGGTCGGCAAGACCGTGACCATTGCGGGTAGTCTTACGAACGGCCAGATTGCTGATGGAGCGACGACTCTCCCCGCCCGGTTCGTGCAGCTCAAGTCCTATGCCGTCGAAGGAGGTTCGCCCGTCACGATTGAACTGGAAGCTGTTCCCGAGGAGACTCCCGCCCCATGAGCCGACATGAAGACCTTAAGCGCACTCTCGACCTGGGGATCGTGGCGATCATCCGCGCCCCGTCGGGCGAGCAACTCGTCGAGGTTTCGCAGGCGCTGCTCGATGGCGGGATCGACGTCATCGAAGTGACGTTTACGGTGCCGGGCGTGCTCGACATCATTTCTCAAGTAAGAGACGCCATCGGCGACCGCATTTTGCTCGGGGCGGGAACCGTACTCGATGCCGCGACAGCTCGCGCCGCGATGCTGGCCGGTGCCGAGTTCATCGTCACGCCGGCGGTGCGGCCCGATGTGATCGAAGTCTGTCAGCGGTATGACAAACTGGTGATGTGCGGTGCCTTCACGCCGACCGAGATTCTGCACGCCTGGGAACTCGGTTCCGACATCGTGAAGGTCTTCCCGGCTGATGTCGGCGGGGCGAATTATTTGAAGGCCATTCACGGTCCCTTCCCTCAGATCAAACTGTTGCCGACCGGTGGCGTGAACCTCGACACGTTGCCGTCGTTCGTTAAAGCCGGCGCGTGCGCCGTCGGACTGGGGAGCGCGCTCGTCGAAAAAGAGGCTCTGCAAAACGGCGACATGGACCGCATTCGCACTCTCGCCGCCGCCTATGTCGACAAGATGAAGTCGGCACGCGGCTGAGAGCGCGATTGCTCGGAACGTCGATTGCCGCGAATCAGCTCACGGCTTTGCGGAGTGCGTCGGCACGGTCGGTCAACTCCCAGGTGAAGTCGGGATCGTTGCGGCCGAAGTGTCCTCCCCATGCGGTCTTCTGGAAGATGGGACGACGCAACTGCAGATGCTTGATGATCCCCTGCGGCGTAAGCGGAAAGATCTCGCGCACTCCAGCAGCGATCTTCTTTTCATCGACTGTCGACGTGCCATTCGTGTCAACATGCACGCTCACCGGATCGGCCACGCCGATCGCGTAGGCCAGTTGAATCTCGCACTCTTTCGCGAGGCCGGCGGCGACGATGTTCTTGGCAATGTAGCGGGCCATGTACGCTGCCGATCGGTCGACCTTGGTCGAGTCCTTGCCGCTAAAGGCTCCACCACCATGTCGGCCCCAGCCGCCATAGGTGTCGACGATAATCTTGCGGCCCGTCAATCCGGTGTCGCCATGAGGGCCGCCGACCACAAATCGTCCGGTGGGATTGATGTGAAACTTCGTCTCGGCGGTCAACAGTTCCGGAGGAACAGTCTCGGTGATGATCTGCTCGATAATGAAGTCTTCGATCGTGTTGCGGCTCGCGCTCTCGGCATGTTGCGTCGACACGACGATCGCCGTGATCTGCGTCGGCTTGCCGTCGACATACTCGACAGAGACCTGGCTCTTGCTGTCGGGCCGCAGCCAATCGACGACTTTCTGCTGTCGCTTCTCCGTGAGATGATTCAGAATCCGATGCGACAGAGCGATGGGGAGTGGCATCAGCTCGGCGGTCTGATCGCAGGCGTAGCCGAACATCAGTCCTTGGTCGCCGGCTCCGTCGGCGTCCACTCCTTGAGCGATGTCGGGACTCTGCTGATGCAGGCGGTTGTCGACCTGGCAGGTGTCGGCGTTAAAGCCGATGTCGTCGCTGGTGTAGCCGATATCGCGCACCACCTGGCGGGCGACCTGTTCGAAGTTGACGTCGGCAGACGAGCGGATCTCACCGGCGAGCAGCAGATAGTCGGTCGTGCAGAGCGTTTCGCAGGCACATCGCGAGGTCGGATCCTGCTTCAGCAAGGCGTCGAGAACTGCGTCCGAGACCTGATCCGACACCTTGTCGGGATGTCCCATGCTGACGGATTCGCTGGTAAAGATAAAACTCGACATTCACGGCTCCAATTCAACGACGAAAGATTGGCGTAACTGTTTTTAGGTTCTAGGATTCCGTCCCGGCGGCAGGTTCGCGGCTTGAGGCGGCTCACGGATGCGCAATAGAGAATCGTAGTCTGGAACGCCCCCGGTCACAATTCAACCGATTTTCAGGCCGATGAGGAACAGGTAAGGCCGAGACGATTGTCAAATCGGCGGCAGGGCGCCCAACGACCTTAAGCGATCTTCGATTTCGTCGGTGGACTGATAGACCTCCGCGTGCCAGCCCTGTTTGCGGCCCATGGCGACGTATTCGGGGATGTCGTCGACGTAGAAGCACTCTTCGGGTCGGCACTGTGCCAGCTCCTGGGCGGCGAGGTAGATTCCCTCTTCGGGCTTCACGAAACCAACCTCGTACGAGAACACCAGGGCGTCGAACCGAGGCACCACGTCGAAGTGTCGCTCGATCCAGATGCGGTGGGCATCGCTTGTGTTAGAGAGCATCACCAGCCGGATGCCCGCCTGCTTGAGTCGATCGAGTACATCGAGCATCGCGTGATTCACTTCAAAGATGTCGGCCGACGCCTGCAGCAGCGTTTCTTCATCTTCGACATCGACCTCGAATGTTTCGTGTAGCAACCGCCGAAGCTGCCGCGACGAGAGCCTGCCGGTCTCGTACTCGCGCAGCCAGCCTTCTGTCGCGAAGGTCTGCTTCAGAGTTTGCCCCGAGACGCCATACAGTGAGCCGATCTGTGCGTACATCTTCTCGTGCGAGAAGAAGCAGAGGACGTTTCCAAGGTCGCAAATGAGGGTGCGGATCATGTCGATGGAATCCCTTCGGATCGGGTGATGCGACGAAATGGCAACGAACTGTAATGTGCCGATCGCTCATCCCCCAGCCGAATGTCGCCTGATGTCGCAATCCGCGAAGGTTCACCCACGACAGGAGACGAAGCCGACAAACAGTTCTGTGGGGCTTCTGGTTTTTTTGAGTTTTGCTTCTCTCGGGGAATCGATCGACCTGCATGGGACGTTTACGTGTATCGCTGCAAACTCGCCATCAATCAACGCCGTTGTGAGTTGGCGGTCGCTCGGTTGTTTCGAGGAACGGTCGATGAGTCATTCCACGATGAGTCATTCCACACAGTTGTTCAATCCCTTCACTCGTCGTCGGTTGTTGAAGTCGACCGCGCTGGGAGCACTGCCGCTCAGCGTACCGGGCATGGTGGCGGCCGGCGTTGATGAGTCGCGCGGCCTCACCGGGGAAGCGGCAGATCGCTCGTGCATCTTCATTCTGCTCTGTGGCGGACCGGCTCAACTCGATACGTGGGACTTGAAGCCGAACGCGCCCGATACAATTCGCGGGCCCTATCAGCCGATCGCGACGCGCGTGCCGGGGATGCGAATCAGCGAGTTGCATACACGGATGGCCGAACTGACCGACAAGTTTTCGCTCATTAACTCGATGACGCATGTCGGCAACATCAGCAATCACTTCGATGCGATGCATCACTGCCTGAGCGGTCAGTCGGGATCGCCGGCCGACGCCCCTTACCTCGGTTCGATCGCCGCCAAGGTCAGGCCGAGCGAGCGAACCATCGCTCCCTACATGTGGCTCATCAAGTGCGTGGGCGACCCGGTCTTTTGCGCGGCGAACATCGGCACCGGCGGGCATTTGGGAGCGGCCTACAGTCCGCTCTTCGTCGGGTCGGCGACGAACCATCCCGCGATGCCCGAGTTTCAACCCCCCGATGAACTGCAGGCGGCTGTCGCCGTCGATCGTATGCTGCAGCGCCGCCAGTTGCTGAGCGGCATCAGCCCCGATAGTGCTGCCGATCAGATCGACCGCAACTCTCGCGATTGGCAGGACATCTATGGTCAGGCGTTCGACCTCACCAGTGGCGGAGCGGCTCGCGAACCGTTCAAAGTCGATGAGGAACCCATTGAAGTGCGCGAACGCTACGGCATGCATCCGCTCGGTCAAAATCTGCTGCTCGCCCGCAGGCTCGTGGAAGCCGGCGTCGGGTTCGTGACCGTCAACGGCTGGACCGGCACATCGCCCGAAGGGGGTGGCGGCGCGCCGAGCTCCAGTTGGGACATGCACGGCGGAGAAATGGGAATGGGGAGCGCGTTCGGCAATGGCTCTTACGGCTTGGGGTACTGCCTGCCGAGACTTGATGAAGGCTTGTCGGCCCTCATCACCGATCTCGAAGATCGTGGCATGCTTGAACGAACGCTCGTCGTCGTCGTCGGCGAGTTCGGTCGCACGCCGAACATCAACACAAATGGAAACATTCCCGGCCGTCAGCATTGGCCGACTTGCTTCTCGGCGATTCTGGCAGGTGGCGGCATTCGCGGCGGTGCCCTCTACGGAGAATCGGATCAACACGCGGCGTATGTCAAAGACCGCCCGGTGCGACCGCAAGACCTGGGAGCCACGGTCTTCCATTCGCTCGGCATCCCGCTCGACACGCGACTGGGAGCCGACGGCTTCACGCGCCCCTTGTCGACAGGTGACCCGCTGCTCGATCTGTTCGGATAGTGGTCGGCGTCGTGTCTCATCACGTCTCACGGCCATGGCGTGTTGACATTCTCATCCGACCAGGAAGACTGTCGGCATGAATGAGGTCGACGAATTACAAGACGGCGAAGGTGCCGCAGCGATCAGCGGGCATCGCGAAGTCGAACACGCACCGATGTTCACTCGCCGGGATCTCGTCGTCTGGGGTGTGTCGATCGAACTGGCGACGCTGCTGGTTGCGATCGGGCTGGCGTATCTGTCGGGGCAGCACTTCTGGCGGGGGATCAGATTCTCGTGGAGCGACGCCGCCATCGGCTGCGCGGCCGTGGGGCCGATGTTGCTGGTGTTTGTTCTGGCCCGCGACCTGCGAGAGATCGTCCGCAGGCTGCTCGGTCCCGCGATGGCGGAAGCCTCGCTGTTTCAACTGGCCTTGATTGCCCTGCTGGCCGGAGTCTGTGAAGAGGCCCTGTTTCGCGGGGTGCTGGAGCCGTGGTGGACGGGGTCGCACTGGCTGATCGGATTCGTGGGAACCAGCCTCCTGTTCGGAATGCTGCACGCGGTGAGTTGGAGTTATTTCGCCATCGCCACGCTATTCGGGGCCTATTTGAGCCTCATCACCTGGGGGATTGGGGAACCGAACCTGTTGAGGGCGATCGTTTGTCATGCCTTGTACGATTTCGTGGCGTTTCTGTGGCTGGCTCGATTGCAGCGGAAAACGACGCAGGAACGCAGCATTTCTTGACCAGAAATTCATTCCTGGTTACAAGAGGGACTGGGAATTCACATCTAGAGACTGATCTCCACCTACAACACATCACCTGTCGCGCTTTCGGCGACGTTCGCCGAGGTATGTCTGGGTGTCGTTTTTCGAAAAGGAACCTGCCGATCGATACCAATTTCAGAATTAATGAGCAAATCCGCATCACACCCATTCGCGTTGTCGGTCACGATGGGTAAATGCTGGGAGTAATCCCCACCACCGATGCCATGAAACTGGCTTTCGAAGCCGGCCTGGACCTTGTGGAAGTCGCCCCCCGCGAGCGTCCACCCATCTGCCGTATTCACGACGGGCAAGTTCAACGACGAACAGAATAAGATGTCCCAGAAGGAGTCCGCCCCAGCAGGCAGTGCTCGGCGAAGTCCGTTTGCGGCCCCAAGATCGGCCAGCACGATGTCGACTTCAAGATCCGCCTCGCCCGCGATTCTGGAAGAAAAGGACAAGGTCAAGTTCGTACCATTCAGTTCTGGAAGACGCGAACGCACCACGAAGTTGGACGCACGGTTCTCGAAGGTACCGTCGCCGGCATTAAGGCGATGTCAACATCGAGAAGTCGCCCAGCATGGAAGGCCCTGAAACATGTCGCTCGTCGTGGCTTCTGCAAGTAGTCGGCGTTCCGCTCGGCTGCGACTAACGCAGGCAGCGTGAACTTGATCCAGTGCATCACCACGTTCGATCCCGTGGAGGATCGGCCCAGGTCGTCGTCATTGGTTACGAAGAGATGCATTGCGAAGTATCGCGCTTTGGTCATCGGACCAGGCGAACGTCACTACACGCGTCGGCATGGCACCGGTATTCGATGATCTCGGCACGCAGATACCGCTTGCCGCCATCGTTGCGAAATACCCGCACCGCGGGCCGGCGATCGGCATGGACATTCTCCATAACAGCAATCCCCTACCAGAAATCCTCCGGCTCGCTTTCCTGCCGGAGATCCGCCAGTCGGCAACGACCAGACTGCCACGACCGTCCGCCATCAATTGAGCATTCGATCTGA
>CALOES010000025.1:0-74917 GCA_942492405.1 uncultured Planctomycetaceae bacterium | reverse complement strand
GTCGTCAGACAGATCATCCTTACGGTTGATCTCGTCATAGAGAACGGTCGTCGAGACAGCGGTAGGTGGCCATTCACGTCCAACGCTCACAGTGCTGTGAACCGACACATTCCATGATGCACGAATCTGCCATTCACATGTGTCATTCGACATGCTCCCCACTATGGCTGCCCGATGCCTTCCAAATCTGTACCCCATTCCTAGACGCTGCCGCAATCATATTCCCACAAGCCGAATGGTCCATCCCCGTGACCATCGATGGTTGTGTTGTTGTCGTGCATGAATACACTTCTCCTTGTAAGTAGTTCAGAATACGGACACCGGACTCTCTTCGTCGACCGGAGTCATACCCTACAAGAAGAGTTCCTTGTGTTGGCGCTTCTTCGAGGCACTTAACTGTTCCATAATCATACGCAAAGCTACATGAGAAATCTGATTGTGTCAGTTCCGCCACATGAACAACTCCGGGATAGTGCACTGAAATAACGTACACTTCGTTGCCAGCCTCAACGACCTCAAGTTCATAAATGAATCCCATGTGAGTAACATTATAGATTATGTCTAGGGACTCATCCACATCACGAACCACTACCCTGTTTCCCATCCCTACTGCGATAATGTTGCCGCTTTCGCTAATGGCCCCTACGGTGCGAATACTGTCGCTAGGCAAACGGACGACTTCTTCATTAGAGTGACAGTCCAGTACAATTGTTTCTTGTTCTTGTGTACACAGAAGAAGCTGTGATCCATTTAGTGCTAAGTCGAAAGATTCAAAAGGAAAACGGCTTAGCCTTCTTGACCAACTTCTGCTCCAGTCATTTACATTGACGGCCAAGACTACTCCTGTCGCACCAATCAGCAATCGGTTCATGCTTGGGCTATACTCCAAATGGTAGGCTGCTCCCTCTGACCCTCTATCCAAGCGTAATACACATTCAAGAGTGCTTGTTTCAATCGCGTAGGTAAATAGATCGCATCCTGCGGAAATGACAAGAGTTGACTCGCTGATGAATTCGATCGTATGAATATGCGGCTGTTGTGGAAGGTCGTGCCTTGAAATTGTTGTGTAACAGCCGGAGGGGGGATGAGGAGTCGAGACAGCAACGCGAACTGACTGCGCAAAAGCGGTAGAAGGCACCAAGAGGACGAAGAATACTATAACACTACCGATCATTGTCTACCTCCGGAAGGATATGTGGGCCAAGAACAAAGTCATTATCCCAACCCGGTGCTCCCCAGCGTGGGCCGAATCGGTGCATTTCATCGGATGGAATACTAATTCCACAACGCCGCAAAATCGTGCCAACGTACGAATTGCAGTTTCGCCGTAGATGTCGTAACCGACATTCAATGCCGTTGCTTCAGACCCCACATCAGTAGCTGCCTCAACCAAGCACTCTGCAAGCCGGCAACGATCCTCCACGATCTGATGCACAGGGTCTTGCTGAATTGGTCCAATGAAATCCCCGATCGGGAAGTCCGGAGGTCCAAGAATGTCGGTGATGAGCGAGGTACCGATTGGGCGGCGAAACTCTCCCGCACATCGTCCACCAGGGATGACCCACGCTCCCCATGCAAATGTGTTCCTGACTCTGCGCCAACGGGGTAGAGGTGGAAAATGTACAAATCTACCGCGCCGACGTGAGTACCATTCCATGCCGAATTGCGCGGGTCCCGAGCCAACTCGCCAGTCTGGGTTCCATCCGAGATTTGGATCCGCTCCAAATGGCGGTGGGGGATTCAGATCCAGATCAAAGTAGCCCCAAAAAGCTTGAATCTCAATTGAGTAGGTTTCACCCTCAACCACCCAGCCATCAACACACTTGGCACACGTTGTGACCTGAAGACACGAATGCAAGCCCGGGGAGTTGTCAAAGAATGCGGGATTGGCGATCAGATATGCCGGGACATAGTCCACTCCCGGTCCACCAAGGTCTACGTGTCCAGGCGGATCTGGCAACTGAGGTTGTGCCCCTGACGGATCAATCAAATCTACTATCTGATTCGCAGAGTACTCAAAAAGATTATCGAAACGGTCAACAAACCCCAGCGGATCTTGACTGATCCACCTTCCAATCTTCGGTCCATAGATCCGTTCTCGGACGTAGTAGTCGCTGGTCACCGGGACGAACAGGTAGCCGAGTTCCCCGACCCAGCGGAACGGGACGACCATGGTGGGGGACGAGCCGATGAGGTTGCCCCAGGCGTCATACAGCAGGCTCTCGCTGACGTTCTCACTGGCGTCGGTCACCAGCCGGGTCGAGCCCAGGGCGTCGAACAGGTAGTAATGGCTGGCGCCTGACTTCCGCTGCGAGATCAGGTTGCCATACGTCCTCGGTTCGTTGGTGTAGGTCACTTGGGTCACATCGCTGGCATCAGTCTCCTGCAGGTAGTTCTGCTCATCCCAGACGTATTTGGTGGTGGTGGCCGACTCCTCGAGCATGACCCGCTTGCCATCGGGATCGTAGGCCATCGTCTCCCGGCTGCCGGCGGGGTGCTGGACGCCGACCAACTTGTTCTCGTAGTCCCAGACGTTGGTCGTGCGGTCTCCACTGGGAGCCTGCACCACGTGCTGGTTCCCATCGGCGTCGAACGTGTAGGTCGTTCGGCCTGAGGCGTCTTCGCTGTACTTCAACTGGTTGGCAGCATCGTAGGTCGACGTGGTCCGCTGGCCGTCCAGGTTCTTCAGGATGCGGTTTCCCCGGTTGTCGTAAGTGAACGTATGGCGATAGGCATTGGTGCCGGTGCGGTGCTCTCCGGTCAACTGGTCCTTGTCGTCGTAGCTCCAGGTGGTGCGGGAGCCACCCGACTCCACCATGCTGGTGCGATTTCCCACTTCGTCATACTGATAGCTGAAGCTGGCCTGCACCGAGTTGTCACTCTTGAGGTGGGCCACCTCGGTCACCTGACCGGCCGCATCATAGGTGAACGAGGTCCGGCTGCCGTTGGCGATCTTCTTGACCATCCTGCGACCAGCCGCATCATAGAGGAAGGATGTCCGCTCTCCTTCGGGGTTGATGACCTGCGTCAACCGCTGGACGTTGTTGTACGAATAGGTGAACCGTCCCCCGTCCGGGTCGATCATCGCCGATCGCTGACCCGTAGACGTGTAGCGGTATTGGAGTCGTTTCGTTGCTGGCATGAGAGTGCCTCGTCGGTATAGGTTACGAAAAATGTCGGAAGTGAGGGAATAGGGGTTTCGCTCTCAGAAAACAGGGGGTTTCTCACGTCATATAGTCGGTGGTGAGATCGTCCTTGCGATTAACCGTGTCGTAGACCAATGTTATTGAGACCGCGGAATTCTCATTGAGAGTACGATTTCCATTCTGGTCATAGCTAAACGACGTTCTCTCCCCATTGGGATATCGACGTGTGATAAGTTCGTCATCCGCATCGTAGGAGAACGTCGTTCGGTTGCCACGAGCGTCCAGCCGGGTCTTCTGCCTGCCAACAGAGTCGTAGGCCGAAGTGACACGACGTAGCAGTGGATCGATCGACGAGGTGCGTCGGCCAGCGGCGTCGTACGTGAACGAGTATCGCTTCGCGTCGGCATCAACCAGAGCCGAAGTATTGCCGTCGAGAGTGTAGACCGTTGTCGTGCGATCCCCAGCATGATCGACCACGGCGTGTGAACGCCCCAATGCATCGTAGATGGTCGTCATTCGTCGATTTTTGGCATCGACTGAAACAGTCGGCTTTCCTGCTGCGTCAAAGATCGATGTCGTTCGATTACCGAGTGGATTGACCTGAGCAATCACCTGACTGGCGATGTTGTAGACCGACGTGTTTCGCTCCAGGAGTGGATTGACGGAGGCCACCATCCGACCGGCATCATCGTACACCGAAGAGGTTCGCCGGGTGCCTGGGGTCAGGTTGCCGGAGGTCAGCGTCGGCGCCATCAATGACTGTCATCGGCAACCTGCCCCCAGCAGGCCGCATCGCCACACTCAGTCACCGCTCGGCTGTGGGCTCCCGCTGGACTAAAGCTCCATGTATTCGCTGACCGCCTCAATGGCTATTTTCCAGTCGAAGTCGATCGGAACGATGCGATCCTGCACCATCAAAACGTACTCAGTACCGCCGCCGATCTCGCGATAGGCAAATGGCAGCCAGGTCGCTTCATCCAGAATGAGTTCCACGGAGCTGACCTGACGAGCCAGTCGCTCCTCACGAGGCCGACCGACAATGTGGACACCTGGGCCCAACGGTTCTGCGATTTCCCAATGGAAGTCTCTCTGCAATTCATCGATATCGACGGTCGTGTTCAACGCGACGCAAGGAGGCGGCGTTGCAAGCTCAGCCAGCCAATCGCTCAGATCTGCATGTAGATGAAGCGTGGCTCTTGTTCGCGATTCATGGTCGGCACTGATGACCATGTCACTTGTAACGATCCAAGAAGTCGATCGTCCCTGTCGCACCCTGTACGGTTCGCCCTCCGCTGTCAGCTTTTGTTCGTTGAACTCCTTCGTGACAGGAACGGGATCCGTGCGGTACTCCCACGCTCCCGCGCCGTCGCCGCGCAATCTCACGCTTTGCCGTGTTTCGGTGCCGAAAGAGTTGTCGTATTCGTAACTCTCGAAGCGGATTTCGAATGCCCCCTCCAGGACCGAAGCCTCGGCCCAGCGCGTGAGAACTTCGTCGATGCCGACGTTCGCGGAATCATCCGCCGTCACGCGACCGGCCAGGAACACAACCGCCAATGCGGTCCAACTTGTGATTCGTCGAATCGATCCACTGCAGGTGGGCTGACCAAGCATGAGACTCCTCCGAGTCGAAAGCGAACTCCTGTCGTATTTCTCTCGACGCAGTTTACGGCCAACAGACATTCGTCGGGTAGCCGAGTTTTCACGCTGGACAGGCCAATTCCTCCGTTGAATGCAGACCGGAGTCTGACGATAATCACCCTGTGATGACGTTCTGACCTGATTCGATCACTAAAGGATCCCGACGTGCCGTTGTTTGAATATCGATGCGCGAAGTGTGGTGGCGTCTGCGAACTGCTGGTTCGCGGTGGCGAGAAGCCGGTCTGTCCGCAGTGTCAGAGCGAAGCCCTTGAAAAGCTGATGAGTGCCGCCGCCGTCCAGGCATCGAGCAGCCAGCTTCCCATGGCCGGCTGTCCGCCGATGGACGCCCCGCCCTGCAATCCTTACTGCTGCCGACTGCCGCAAGGATAGAGGATCGGTCTTACTCCGGCTTGGAGGATTGAGCTTCGTCTTCTTCCCACTTCTTGCAGGCGCGCATCAGCCAGACGCCCCAGGTGATGTAGTGCAGGAAGATGAACAGGGCGAAGCCGAGCACGACCGACACCAGCAGCACGATGTCGGGGAGCACGACGAACATGACGCCGAGCAGTCCCGCGCCGACCAGCAGCAGCGCAACCAGGGCCATCCAGGTGCCGGCATTCGCGGAGGATTGATCTTGAACCACTCAGGTCTCATTCTGATGGGAGAAACTCTTCTGGAAACGTCAGCCTAGCGAACTCTCGGGCAAACGGAAGGTGACCGAGGTCCGAGGATCAATGATGAGACTGCTCCTCTTCAGTGACCTGCACAACAATGCGTCAGCCGCGAACGACATTGTTCGCGACTCCGACCGGGTCGACGTCGTGATCGGGGCCGGCGACTTCTGCAACATGCATCGCGGACTCGATGCCGCGATTGCCATTCTCAGTCGCATCGATCGTCCCACAATTCTTGTCCCCGGCAACGCCGAGACAACCGACGAACTGCTGGGTGCCTGCGCGAATTGGCCAAACGCCCATATCCTGCATGGGACCGCAGTGACGATTGAGGGGATCCCATTCTTTGGAATCGGCGGCGGCATTCCCGTCACGCCCTTCGGCTCGTGGAGCTACGACTTTTCGGAAGACGCAGCCGAGCAGTTGCTCAAGCCTTGTCCGCCCGGCTGTGTGTTCGTGAGCCATTCGCCTCCGAAGGATGTGGTCGATGCCTCATCAACTCGCAAGGGGCTGGGGAGCTGTGGCGATTCGCGAGGCGATCCTTCGTTCTCGAGCGCCCCTTGCCGTGTGTGGCCACATTCACGACAGCGGCGGACGCGACGAGATGCTCGGCAGCACCGTCGTCGTGAACGCCGGGCCGAAGTATCCGAGGATCTGCGTGCTGGATCAGTCGCCCGATGGAAGTTGGGACGTGCGCTGGGAGGCAAGACATTAGCCCGAAGCGCTAGCGAGGACGACGTGACGCTGGACGCTCGGCGAAGCAAACCTCAGCTTGCGGAGAACGACGCGCAACCAGTTAGAACCCGCGTGACTCACGGATGTCGTCCATCGTGCGCAACTGATAGTCGATGTCGACGTAGTCGAGCAGTTTACACAGCGAACGCAGCGCGACACCCAAGCCGTCGGGGCCGCTGAAGCCGCCGAACTGGCCGCCTCCTTTGAGGTGCGGTTCCAGTTCCATGTAGACCCCCGGCGCGCCGAGCGATTCCATGCGCGCGTTGAGCTTCGGAAGATGCTTTCGCAGATCGCGGAAGATCAGTTCGTGTCCCGAGTCCCCCTGATTGGCGGGGACGAAGTTCTTCAGTCGTTCTTCGTCGACGTAGCCTTTCCATTCCAGCGATTGGTCGACGGCGTAGTCCTTGATGTGTATCCAGCCGATGTGGTCGCGCATCGCGACGTATTCATCGAAGCACTGCAAAGGGGAGAGGTTTTGTGACGACAGATTGCCGCCGTCGAAGATGCAGACAAGATTGGGTCGATCGAGCATTTCGCTCAGCCGAGCAAGCATGCGACCATTCTGCCCGATAAGGTTGGCTTCGACTTCGAGTCCATAGATCAACCCATTTGAATGGCAGGCATCGACGATGGGGCCAAGTTGTTCGACCGCGCGTTCGAGATAGGGTTCCGGCGGTTCTCCCTTGGGATGATAGAACGAGAACCCGCGAATCATTTTCGCTCCCAGTCCGTGGGCGGCGTGAATCGTCCTGGCAACCTCACCATCCAGGTACGCCTGCGGTTCGACGTATTTATTATGGGAGCCGTCCTCCTGATTGAGGAGTTTAACCTTGCCGATGCGGGCACCGATGCTGGTGACCGAGAGTCCGTATTCGTTCTGCAGGTCTCGCATTCTGGCCAGTTCGTCGTCGGGGAGGTCGACGACGTGCTTGACTTCTCCGCTGCCGACGACGTCGACGAACCGCGGGCTGTAATGCTTGAGACCCAGGGCGGCGAGTACGGAAAACTGCTCGACAGCCGACTTATGATTGGCGGCTTCGTCGGCAAAAGCGCTTAACAGAATGCTGGTGCTGGGCATGATGCTCGTCGGTCGGAGAGGTCGTTGGCCTGCGGGATTCCACCGAAATCCCAGGGGACACCATCTGAACAGATCGCCATTGCGTCTTCAATCGTTTCGGATCGAGGTCTTCCTTAAATCAGAGTGAAAGCCCTCTGATCCTTGCGTCTGGAGATTGAAGGCATTGAAATGCAGTAATTCCTGTCTTCCGGCACCGGCCCATAATCCGCCGGCACGTCCGACTGAGCTTTGACGATTCACTTCGAAATACGCACTTCGTAAGAATTCGATGAATTGACCAGTGGTTGGCTGGTCGGCGTCGTCGCGTTCGGATACCAACCGAGTGGATGAAGATTTAACAAGGGATTGCACGGCTTGTCGCAATCGATCCGGGAGTCGTCTCTGTGAGCGCCGCAACACTGCCCTATCAATTCGAATCGTGGCAATCCCACTGCCAGATACGATTCCTCCCCGGCTTGAATGCCGTCCCTTGGGCCGATATCGAAAAGGTGGGATCCGAGGTACTGGGTGAAGTCGAACGTCGGCACGCCAAAGGCTACTTGATCGACCTCACTCCGCTCGATCACATGGGAAGTGCGGTTGTCGCGCTGATCGTCCGCATCTGGAAAGCAGTCAAGAAGGATAACGGCAAGATCACTGTCGTTTGCGACAACAAGCTGGTGTTGCAGGTCATTACGCTCGCCGGGCTCGACAAAGTCTGGACGATCGTCGAAACGAAGGAAGAGGGGCTCAAGGCGTTGGGAGTGAAGCCCACCTCGGGAGCCGGTGCGGCGATCGTCCTCTGGATCCTGGCGCTGCTGGGAGCCATTGTCACCGGCACGGGAGTCGGCCTGCACGTCTTCCCGAACGAAGTGGACCCCAATGTGATCCAAGGGCTCGTCTACGGCGGCGCGGGAGCGGCAGCACTGCTTGGTCTCTTGTCGACATTCCTCGTGAGAGGAGCGGGCCGCTGGATTGGCCTCTTATCGCTGATCGTCGGCATCCTGGGGGCCACGGGTTATTATCTGAAGTGGTTCGACAACTTGGCGGGTTGAAGGTCGAAGGTAACACTATTATCCATCGCTGATCGATTGCGAGAAATTTCATGAGCGACGCGACCCCGAGTGGCAATGCGCCCGACAAGCCTGCCGACGAACGTCCCGCTGTTCGGCAGCGGGCCTTGCAGGAAGAACTCCGCAGCCTGATGGACGTGGTCAGTCCCGGACCACTCGTCGACTTGCTTCTCGAACGGTCGTTCGAACTCGGTGCGACCGACATCCATTTTGATCCCTGGCTGGACGGCATCCACATTCGGCTGCGATTGGACGGTATTCTGCACGACGTGCTGACGATCGAGCCGACGCTGGCGCCGCAAGTCATTTCCCGCGTGAAACTGATGGCGGGGATGGACATTACCGAACGCCGGGTTGCGCAGGACGGACACATCTCGAACGCCGTCTTGAGACATCGACGCGATATCCGCGTCGGGAGCGGGCCGACGATTCACGGTGAGCGTCTGGTACTCCGGCTGATGCCCGACAGCAGCTCGCTGACCGATCTGGAATCCCTGGGCTTTGAACCCGAACAGCTTGAAATTGTCAGCCGGAGCCTTGCCGCTCCTTATGGTTTGATCCTCTCCGTCGGACCGGTCGGGTGCGGCAAGAGTACCACGATGTATGCCTGCCTGGGCATGCTGAACGATCCGGCGCGTAGCCTGGTCACGATCGAAGACCCCGTCGAGAGACGCATCAAGGGGGTCAATCAGATTCAGATCGAATCGAAAATCGGGTTCGGCTTTGTCGAAGCGCTGCGCGGCGTGTTGCGACAGGATCCCGATGTGATGATGGTGGGCGAAATCCGCGACCCGGAAACGGCCCACATCGCCACGCGAGCGGGGCTGAGCGGTATCCGCGTCCTCAGTACGTTGCATGCCAGCGACACGGGATCGGTCGTCGACGTGTTTCGCGAGTTCAGTGTGCCGCCGATGTTCGTGGCCGACAGTTTGAATGCCGTCATCGCGCAGCGACTGTTCCGCAAGGTCTGCAGCGAGAGCAGGGAGTTCTACCAGCCGGACGAGCCGACATCGCGTATCCTCAAACTCAGTCCCGAACAAATGGAATCGGTTCAATTGGTACGCGGCATCCCTGCCGATGCCAATTTCCATACTGGTTTCTTTGGCCGCACCGGAGTTTTCGAGGTGCTCGAAATCACCGAAGAGATCCGGCGCTCGATCCTCGATGGCCGTTCTGGAAACGAAATCGCCGAGATCGGTCGACGGAACGGCATGCTGAGGCTCGAGGACGCCGCCATCAAGAAAGTGTTGATGGGCGTCACTTCGGTCGAGGAGATGCACCACGTCCTCGCGGCGACATGAACGGTCCACGTCACCGCGCGTCAATCATTCGTTCGGCTGTCGTCCGGGGCCGAAACCGGTCCCCATGGGACGTCGCATCGGCGGACGGCCACCACCGGCTCCCGGCTCTTCGGGGGTCAGGCCCATCACGATCTCGAAATTGGCGGTGAGTTCGCCGATTTCGGAGCCTTCCAAGGGTGTGAACTCCGCGCTGACGGCTTCCATCCGCTCGGGCGTTCCCATCGAACGAAAGATGCCATCCTGCTCGTTGCCGGGATGTCCCTTCACATAAAGTTGCGTCGTGAGCATGCGGTCACCACCCTTCGACAACGCGAAATGGATGTGCGGCGTGCGACCGGGGTAGGGAACCGGCTTGATCGTGCGGAAGTAATAGCGACCCTCGGTATCGGTCAGAAATCGGCCGTAACCCTGGAAGTTCGCGTCGCGCTTGTCGGCGTTGCTCGTTCCCGTGTGGAGATAGGCTCCGTTGTTGTCGCATTGCCAGATTTCGACCAGCGTATTGCGAATCGGCTCCCCATCGGGCCCGAGAATGCGCCCCGTGAGATGGGTGACCTCGCCCACGGCCGGCGTGATGGAATCGGTGATAATCAGAAGGTCGTTGTCGGTATCGAGCGGAAGGTGGTCGGGATAGAACGGCCCCTCGGTCTGGCTGGGAGTCAGCGACAATTCCTCGGCAAAGAGTCCCGGAGTCGTGAAGGCAGCCGTTGTGAAGGCGGCCTGTTGCAGAAATCGTCGGCGAGAGGGCATGGCGATCGTCCCATCAAGAGTGGCTGAAATGTCCCCTGAAATGCGGGGGAGAGGCAATCCATTGAACACATTGTCCAAACCGAGGTTCCGAATATCCACTCGACATCGGTCTGATTTGACGGTTTTCGGCAATCACACTACCATCTGACCCTTCGCAGGTTTCCCGAGCTCGGTGCGTATCGATCGGGCGACCCTTGATGAGTCAAGTTCTATCCATGGAGTGCAGTACGTGTCCGACATCGTCGTGCAGGACATCCTTGAGGCAGGGGTCCATTTTGGCCATAAATCGAGCCGCTGGAACCCGAAGATGCGGCCCTACATTTACGGCCGTCGCAACAAGATCCATATCATCGATCTCAAGGAAACCGTGCGCGGCGTCTTGCGGGCTCAGAAGTACCTGCAGAAGGTCGCCGCCAACGGCAGTCTGATTCTGTTCGTCGGTACGAAGCGTCAGGCGGCGGAAACGGTGGCTCTGGTCGGCGAACGATCGGGCATGCCTTACTGTGCCGAACGCTGGCTGGGCGGCACGCTCACGAACTTCGGCACGATTCGTCGTCGCCTCAAGCGGCTCGAAGAGCTCGAAGCCCTCGAAAAGACCGGCGAACTGGCGACGTACTCCAAGAAGCAACAGTCGCGACTGAACCGAGAGCGCAAGAAGATCTTCCGCAACCTCGGTGGGCTTCGCGAGATGAATCGCCTTCCCGAGGCGGTTGTCCTTGTGGACCCCAACAAGGAACACAACTGTGTGAAGGAATGCAGAACGCTCGGTATCAAGACCGTGGCGATTCTCGACACCGATTGTGATCCGGACCTGGTCGACCTGGTCGTCCCTGGAAACGACGACAGCATCCGTTCGATTCGTTTGTTGCTGAACTACCTGGGCGACGCCGTCGCTGCGGGTCGCAACACGATTCCGCAGAAGCCGAAAGAGGATGCGGCCATCAGCGAGCACAAGCCGGTCCCGTCGATTCGATAGGTGCAACCTGAGCGTTGCGAGACAATCAGTCCACCTCGTCTTCTGACGGCGTGGTATTTGGCGACGGTGTGTTGGAGGGTGCCGAAATCCCCTGCAAGAGTGGATCAGTTCCTGTCTCCGACGGGCGAAGTCGTTCGATCCAATCCTCCCATTCAGGAGCTTTCACAACATCCCAGCCGGCACCGCTGGTTACGATCTTGTTGAATGCGGTGAAGCGCACGCCGTACGGATCCATCGCGCCCATGCCATGAAAGTCACCGCTGAAATCCACGACGAGTGGATCGTCAGAATTTGGTTCGACTGCAAGGACGATCGCATCAAAGACATTTCCGGTGAATTCAAAGGACTTCGGGGCGACTCCGTCAAGTTCGTGTCTGATGCCGTCGACGAAGACTTCGCCCACGAACTCGGCACCCGCTGGCCCCGTGACGCGAATGACGAGTTCCTGGGAGCGCATGGCGGTTATCAGAAACGTCGCGATGCCTCCGATGACAACGACGCCGAACAGAAGCGGAATCCAAGGCAATCCTTTCGGCCGCCCCTCGGAAGTCGACTGGAAGGTCGTGTTTACGATGGCCGCCACGATCACAAGGATCGGCACGGCAAGCACCAGCAGAAAGAAGATGTTCATGCCTGCAGCTCGCTCACGTGAAAGCGGTCTCGAACGCAACTCGCAGCCACGTATCCGATGTCGACTCAGGTGTCGCAGCTTCCGGAGTGCCTAAAGTATCTTGCGGTTCGAGCGTTTCCTCAGATTCATTGACGGGATTCGAAGGGGACGAGATGCCGGGCAAGATTGAGTCGAAGTCCTCATTCGGAGGTCTCAATCGCTGCATCAATGCGTTCCATTCCTCTTCGCCGATGGTGGTGAACATGCCACCGTTTCCGAAGAAGCCCTTTTCGTATGATCCACGGCAACCCCAGTCGCTCGCAGCGGCACCTCCGATTCCTCCGTCAACCGATGCTTCGATCGTATCAGTCCCTGTTGCATCGTCGATCAGCACAATCCAGGAGATGTTGCGTCCGGTGAATGGGTAGCTTCCACTTCCGTCTCCGTTGATGATCTCGCGGCGGCCATCGACGATCACTTCGCCGACGAATCCCTTCCCTGAGGAGACTTTGACCTCAAGCAGGAACTCGTCGGGCCTCGCGCGATATAAGATGAGCGTAATGATGCCCCCCATGATCACGATGCCGAACAACATCAGCAGCCAGGGGAAGCCTCGAGGCTTGCCATCCCCCGAGGGCTTGAGGGTCGTGTTCATCACAGCCACCACAACCGCGACAACAATCAGCAAGAGGAGAATGGCGAATGGGCCGACAGCGACCATGAGCAAACTGCTTTCGTCGAATGAATGAAGCGACCGCGATTCATCATCTGACAACAACCGGACGATTGCAAACCGGCCCGACCCGCGTGCGTGTCACTCGGAAGTCGTTGGGAGAGTTGCGGCGTCTTCAGTTTCTGGAGTACTCTCATTTCTTCCGGAGCCATCCACTGGATTCGACGCAGCCGAGGGACCTGGCAGGATCGAACTCCCGCCAACATCTGGTCGCAGACGCTGCATGTTGAGTCGCCAGCCGTCTTCATTCAGCGTACGGAACGAGGTGTTGTTCCCCATCAGTTGTTTTTCGCTAACACCTGTCGTGCCCCAATAGCTCGTCGTCATGCCGGATGTATTCGCTCCGATTGTCATCCAACTCTCGAGGAGTTCGGAGCCGGTCTCGTCCTCGACGAGAACAACCCACGAAATCGACTTGCCGGTGAACTCGAACTCGCCGTCCCCCTCTCCATCGATAGGCGTCCTTTGGCCATCCACGGTCACTTCACCCAGAAACTCCTGGCCTGAAGGGACATGAATGTGCAACACATAATGTATTGGTTGTGATTGTCTGATAATCAAAGTGGCGATGCCCCCCATGATCACGACGCCGAACAGCATTAGCAGCCAGGGAAAGCCGCGTGGTTTGCCGTCCCCCGAAGGCTTGAGCGTTGTGTTCATCACGGCCACCACAACCGCAACGACGATCACCAAGGCGAGAATGCCGATAAAACTGATAGCCATGCGTGGACTGCCTTCATCATGAGTGATGCGATAGCGCGCAATCATCCGACAACAGCCTGGCGATTGCAAACCGGAGTTCAAGCAGTCTAGCCGCGCGGGTGGCAGCGCTTGTGGATCGACTTCAGTCGGCTGTGCTCGACCTGCGTGTAGATTTGCGTCGTGCGGATACTGGCGTGGCCGAGCATCTCCTGCAGGGCGCGAATCTCCGCGCCGCCGGCCAGCATGTGCGTCGCAAAACTGTGACGCAGCGTATGCGGACTGACCTTCGACGCCACGCCGATCCGGCCGGCATACTTCTTGACGATCTTCCACACGGTAATGCGGTCCATCACCTTTCCGCGCCGGCTGAGAAAGACGTACTCTTCTTCATTGCTCCGCGACAGTCCCGGCCGTTCGTGATGCAGATAGGCTTCGAGTGCCGCCACGGCCACGGGGTTCAGGTTCACGATCCTTTCCTTGTTCCCCTTCCCCAGGCAGCGGCAGTATCGCTCTTCGAGATGCATGTCGCGCAGCTTAAGGCCGCACACCTCCGACGCTCGGCAGCCGGTCGCGTAGAGTACCACCAGAAGCGAACGATCACGCAGTGGGTGTCGATCCTCGCCGCTGGGTGCCATCAGCAGCCGGTCGACCATTTCCGGACTGAGGACCGTCGGCAGGTAGTTCCACAGTTTCGGCGACGACAACAGGTCGGCTTTGCTTTCGGTGAGGATTCCTTCGAGTACCAGGAACCGAAAGAACGTCTTCATCGAGACCATCCGCCGGGCGATCGTCGTCGCCGCGAGGTCTCGCTTGTGAAGCTCTTGCAGATACTTCCCCAGCACATCGAGATCGACCTGTTCGGCAGTCGCCACGTTCTGCAGATCGAGCCAGTCGGTGAACTGCTTGAGGTCGGTGGCATAAGCCTCCAGCGTGTTGGCCGCCATGCCGCACTCAGCCCGCAGATAGTTCTGAAACGGCTGCAGGAAATTCGCGGGATGATACTGCGAACGCTGAAGCGCCGAATTGTTCACCGGTCGCTTGCGTGGAGGCATGACGGAATTCCTTGTCGCAGAATCGACCTATCGAACTTCCGCCGGCTCTGCCGTTGCGGACGCTTGCGTGACGACCGATGGCGACCAGAAGTGACTGCGTTGAATGACCAGCACCGAGCCCGACTGGGGGAACCGTGGAACTTCGTGAACCACCACGCCGGTCGCCGCGATCCCTTCTCCGAGCCGTGCCCAGCCTGCGTCGGTCGTCACCAGGCTCCCGGTGGGATGCGACTCGAAGTACGCCCTCACATCCTCGTCGCTACTGAGCCGAGTGACCGGTTTGCCGGCATAAAACACCAAGCTCGGCAACTTGTGGCTATAGGCTGCGATCGGCGCATAGGGAGCGTCACCTTCAATGAAGTCGGTCACTTGCAGGCTCGTCTGATGGGGATTGATGCGCTCGGCCGCGACAATCAGCAAGGCCGCCACGAAAACGGGGCAGCAGCAGGCAAACACCTTCAGCGAGTCGTTCAGTCGATGACGGCGTTCCAGCCAGAGTGATACGGCTCCAAACATCATCAAAGGGAGACCCAGCCACCAGAGTTTCGCGGCACTGGCCACGACGGCGGGACTCACATCGAGGCGCGTCATCAACGGCTGACCGTCAGACTCGATGCCCGTGAGCACGATGATGGCCGTCGTGATCGCGGCTCCAACAAAGACGAGTGATCCATACGCCAGCTTTGGCCAGTGACGCCATTGTGCTGCGGGAGACTTCAACCAGTCTCGCAAGTAGCCACCCGTGATGAGTGCGAACGCTGGATAAGCCGGCAGGATGTAGTTGGGAAGTTTGGTGCTGGCGATCGAGAAGAACCCTACTATTGCGATCGCCCAGCAGGCGAGAAACAACCATGCAGGTTGTTCGTTCCTGCCTGCTCGCAGTCGATTCACCAGATGGCCGATCGTCGGCAGCACGAAGATCGACCAGGGAAAGAACCCGGCCAGCGCCACGGGAATGTAGTAGACGATCGGTCCCCGATGATTCTCCATCGGCGTCATAAACCTGCCGAAGTTGTGCGTGCCGAAGAACTCAGAGAGGAACGAACCCTCGGTCCGCATGCCGACGAGAATGAACCACGGCCCCGCCACCAGGGCAACGCAGGCAATGGCCATCAGAGGCTTCATCGACCAGACCGCGGCGGCGAACCGACGTGGGTGGAAGTGCGTCACGAACCAGCCGATTGTCGCTCGCCAACGCGATTGAGATAGAGCATCGTCTTTCTTTGAGGCAGCGACCGTGCCGCGACACAACAGAAACAGTCCAATCGTCATCCCAGGAAGCAGGACGCCGATCGGCCCTTTGACCAGCACCGCCAGTCCCATGACGGCATAGATCGCGAACCACTGCCAAAGTCTCGTCGGCAGGAGTCCCGCAAAGGGTGACGCTGTTTCTACATCTTGTGTCGCGCTCTCGCTCCCGGACCCAAAGCATGGCGCGGATCTGAGATAGACCCACAACGCCAGCATCGTGAAGAAGACGAGGTAGCTGTCGGCCGTCGAGGCTCGTGAGACGACCGAGAACATCAGGCAACTGCTCATCGCCAGCCCGGACCAGAATGCCGCTTGCGCATCAAACAGTCGGCGGCCGACGTGATAGGTCAACAACGCCGTCGCGACTCCGAACACAGCCGAGAAGAAGCGGGCGCCCAGTTCGTTTTCGCCGAACGTCAGAAAGCCGATGCGCATCATCCAGTACATCAGCGGCGGCTTGTGACTGAAGACCTCGCCGTTGTACCAGGGGACGACCCATTCGCCACGATGATGCATCTCGGCAGCCGTCGCCGCGAAGAAGGCTTCGTCCTCGTCCCAAAGTTGTGTGACTCCCAGGCGTGTGAAGAACACGAACGCAGCCACGGCCGCGATGATCAGTTGATGTGCGAGCGACTGTTTCATGCGGCGCGCCTGGTGTCTGCGGCTTTGAAATCGGGCTTGAGAATGACGGGAGGTAGGTCGAGCGTTTCCGCTTTGACATCAATGGTGGGAGCAATGATCTTCGCCGGCTTCCAGCGTTCTTCACCGGCATCCCACCAGCGGCTCAATCGCGAGTTTCCGACCGACCACGAGCCGATCATCCAACCCAACGCGGCCCCCACGCAGGTATCACTGATGAAATGGGCATTGGCTTCGATCCGCTGCAGCGCGACCAGTCCCGCGAGTGTCAGGAAGACGGTTCTTCCCTTCGGATAAGCCCAGCACATTGCCACAGCGAACGCCACGGCGGATGCGGTGTGAGCAGACGGAAAGCTCTGATACCGCGAACCACCGTCGCCCAGCGGAAACCATCCACTGAAACGGTCAGCGACGCCAGTGAAGTCGAAATATTTTGGACGCACGCGTGCGATGCTCAGTTTCACCAAATTGGCAGCCAGTCCACCCAAGATGGCTGTCGCCGCCAGACGGGGAATGCGCCAGGCCCGACGCCGATCGACGGCAAAGACGAGCCACAGAATCAGTGCCTGTCCAAAGGGGGTACCATAGTGCTCGGCGGCGTCAAGCAGCTTGTCGAGATCACCGGGAAGCCCACCCTGTTCGACGAGTCGTGCCGAGACGGCGTGGTCGACCCAAAGATAGGAACAAAGCCCCAGCACGAGCAGGGGGACGACGACTTTCCACGCCGAAGTGCCGTGATGTGAAACATGAGGTTGCGGTGCGGCACTCCCCGGCACGCTGATCCGAGAATTCTGCGTTATGCTCGTCACTTTCGGGCCCCTTCCCTGGTGCTCGAATGTTGGTCATTGGGTCTCGCGCTAACCGGCGGAAGTCTAGGAACTTCCGAAGAACGCCTCCAGATCGGTTTCGTTCACGGGAAGGGAAGTCCCACTCGACGTCGTCTAACATAACCCGCCTGCAGGCTTGCACTTCCGACGTGTCTGCAATACCGTGAGCGCGTGACAACGACGCGGCCACCGGCGTTGTCGATCACCCGAAGTCCTCCTTGAATTCAACAAGTACCATGAAACGGAATTGCGATTCTGCGGCATTGCTCAGCAGCTTTCTGATGTTGTTCGCCCTGGGCGCGATGCCCGGTTGCAGTAGCGATCCACCGGCACGGACGTTCAGCGAGGAAGACGACGTCGTGAATGTCGCCCCGATCGCAGCCCACGACCATTCCAGCGGGCCGCACGATGGGCATCTCGTCGTGTTCGGCAACGAGGCCTATCACGGAGAGATCGTCTTCAACGAAGAATCAGGGGAACTGACCGTCTACATCATCGGCCCCGACGCTCGCACGCCCCAGCCGATCGGCGAAGCACAGGTCGCGGTGCATCTCGAACTGGGAGGCGAGGAAGTCGAGCTTACTCTGCCGGCGACTCCGGAACCGAGTGAAGCCGATGGAATGTCGTCGCGGTTCGTGCTAGCGCGTGAGAATGTCCCCGACGGGATTCATGATGCCGAGGATCTGCATGGCGAGATCATCGCGACGATTGAAGGCGAGGAATATACCGGCGCGATCACGCATGGGGAATCAGAAGATCACGCGCATGCTCATGACCACTCTCACGACCATTCCGATGGTGAAGAAGCCCACGAGCACTCACATGATGATGCAGCGGCTTCCGAAAGCGGCGAGTCGTCCCAATGAACGTGGCCACTTGCGATCGGATCACATTGAGCCAGACGAAGGTGTGTTCGGTCGACATCCTGTCGATCGCGGTGCGATGACGGGCGTGTTGCGTTTTTCGGCATTCCAGCGAGGCGGCTGCACATGATCTGCGTCACTGTCACTCCCACGTCGCGCAAGCTGGCGAAGGTCGACCTGCTCAACGCGGCGCGCTATGGCGACATCATCGAGTTGTGTCTCGACCATCTCGCCAAGGAGCCCGATGTTAAGGAGTTGATCGAGGGGATCAGCAAGCCCATCATCATCTCCTGCCGACGCAAGGAAGATGGCGGCAAGTGGGAAGGGACCGAAGAGCAGCGCATCATGCTCCTGCGTCAGGCGATTGTCGCCGGTCCAGACTACATCGAACTCGATCTCGAGACCGCGCCGCAGATTCCCCGGTTTGGCAAGGTGCAACGGGTCATTAGTTTCACCCGACTCGATCGCCCCGAAGTCGATATCGACCGCATTTTTGATGAGGCGGCAACGGCCAATGCCGACGTGGTGAAGTTCACATGGCCGACGCCGACAATCGACGATGCTTGGCCTCTGCTCGTGGCAGTCAGCCAGAAACGTCGCCTGCCCATCGTGGGAATGGGACTCGGGAAGGCTGAACTCACGTTCTCGTTGCTCGGCCAGAAGTACGGCTCCCCCTGGGTGTATGCCGCGCTGGAGCAGGGGATGCAGGCCCATCCTGGCCAGGTAACGGTGTTCGAGCTGATCGAGCAATACGCCTTTCGCGACATCGACAAGAAGACGACGTTCGTGGCCGTGGCAGGCTTCGGACCGACGCAATCAGCGACGGTTCGCATCTTCAATGCCGCGTTTCGCAGTTTGAATCTGCCCGTGCGTTGTCTGCCATTGCAGGTGGGCGAACTGAAGCAGTTGCGGAAGATGCTCGACACGCTGAAGATTCGCGCCATCGTCGCCAGCGGAGACCTGGCGTCAGAACTCGCTCCGCTCGCACAGAAGATCGACGAGCAAGACGCCAAGACCGGCTACGTCGATCTGCTGCTCAACAAGTCAGACAACTGGCATGGCTACAACGCACTCTGGCGCAGCGGACTGAAGGCCCTGGAAGCGGGACTGGGCAGTTCGGCCGAAGGCAAAGGGCGTTTCGAGAAACTGAGCATTATGGTCGTCGGTACCGGCGGGTCGGCGTCGGCGTTGACGTACGCGATCACTCAAAAGAAGGGCGTCGTCAGCATTTGTGCGCAGAACGACCAGATCGCGAAACGCGTCGCCGGCGAGTTTGGTTGCCGGTTCGTCCCGTATCAGAACATGTACAGCACGCTGGTCGACGTGATCGTGATTGCCGATCCCAACCTGCGTTGCGGCATGCTTCAGGGGCAGATCAATGGTTCGTTGTTCAAGTCGGGGATGACGATTCTGGATGTCACCAACCCTCCACAAGAGCATGAACTGGCGACCGAGGCCAAGGCGCGGGGTTGCCGCGTGATCGACCCCAACTCGATATTTCTGGAGATCGTTCGCGCCCAGTTCAAAGCCATCACGGGCCAGGAACTGCCGGCTGCGGCGATCGAGGAAGGACTTGCGGAGTGAACGTGGAGCCGTCCTCCCGCAATGTCCCCAAACAGCAGGACGATGGCGGCGCGATTTCACCAACACCGACCAATTCGCGGTTGACGTTCGCAAGCGGGTTGCTGATGGCCGCTTGCTGCATCGCCATCACAGTCGTGGTGCTGTGGTTGTTGAGTGTTCCGCTGGGAATACCGGGCGAGTGGACCTGGTCGCGAACGCCCTTCAGCATTGAGACCGCCATCACCTGGTCGTTGAGCGGCATCGGTCTGGCGATTTACGTTCTAGCCGCCTGGAGGGGGGATGCCGCCCTTCGCCGCAACAGCTCGGGACGATCACAAGTCTGTTGGCTCGTTCTGCTTGTCTTGCTGGCTTGCGGCTGGTGGTGGGCCGTTCTGCAAAGCATGCCTGGCATCTATGGATATGCGAGGGCACCGTTCGTGCTCTACTACCCTGGTTCATCGGGATACTTCTTGCAGGCCCGCGATCAGGCCGATGACCTCAAAGCCTTCCTGAATGACTACGAAGAACTGCTCAGTGAAGAGGACTACCTTCACATCGGCACACATCCCCCGGGACTGACGTCGTGCTATCGCTTGCTGCTCGAGGAGTGCCGACGAAATGGGACCCTGCGATCGACGCTCCTGTGGTGTGAACCGACTGCAATGCGTGAGTCGATGAGTGAGATTCGGACCAACCTCGCTGTGCATGGTCAGAAGCTTGAGTCCGCCGAGGAAGCTTGCCTGGTCGGGGCAGCGCTCTGCACGCAGTGGGTGTTTCTCCTGGGTGCCGTTGCACTTTATGGGTTGCTGCGCTTCGACTATCCACCGACCTCGGCGTGGCGCGTGGCGGCGTTCTGGCCTTTGATTCCGGGCGCGCTGGTTTTTTTTCCGAAGAGTGATTTGTTGTTCCCGACGCTGGGATTAGCGTGCGCCTGTTGCTGGTTTCACGGACTCCATCGGCGGTCGGCGGTACTCTGCGCGTTGTCGGGAGCAATCGCCTGGACCGCGATGATGCTCAGCCTGGCGATCGCCCCCGTTCTCGTCGTCATTGCCCTCGCCACGCTCTGGCGGCGTCCCTGGCATGCCGTGGAGAACGATGTCGCGACGAGCGCCGCTACAGGCGCGTTGATTCTTCATCGGCTCATCATCCCCATCGCGTGGGGGGCGCTGGGATTCCTGTTGCCGACGCTGGCGATCTGGTGGTGGTCGGGGATGAATCTCTTCGCTGTCTGGAGTTGGAACCTGCACAATCACGCTTTGTTTTACGACCATAACCCCCGCACATGGTGGGCGTGGCTGCTGGTAAACCCGCTCGAATTCGCGATGACGCTGGGGCTTCCGGTCGCCTGCTTCAGCATCGTGTGTTGCTGGCAAGGAGTTCGGTCACCCTCCCGCGCGACGACGTATTGCCTCTTGATGGCATGGAGTATCGTGATGGCCGCTCTGTGGCTGAGCGGCAAGAACATGGGTGAGGCGGCCCGGCTGTGGCTGGTGTTCTCTCCCTGGCCATTGATCGCTCTTGCGGGGCACGCCACTCTTGCAGATGCCGATGACGCATCGTCCGAGAACAGCAACCGGGCTTGGCTCACGTTGCTCGTCGCACAGGGCATTTGCTGTCTGTTGACAGTGACACGGGTCGACGGATTTCACTTCGATCAACTCCTTGGCGGGTAACTTCGCAATCGACTTGAATGCGTTCAATTCAAGTCGCTGGGGCTTCCGATCTGAGTAGAAGGGACGATTGTCGGACGGCATTCGACTTTGCAAAGCGGCACTTTCCGCCGGAACCGAAGGCATGACACAGCTCCGCTCGAAACTGATGTTGCTCCTCAGCCTGATCACGCTGGGTTGGGGATTATGTACGTGGCTGGAGGATGGTGCCCCATGGAGCGCCTCTGAATCGAGCCGGGCTGCGAACTCGCGCGAGACGGAACCGATCGACGTGCGGGAACTCATCACTGCGCAGGCTGCACGGACCTCAGCCACTGCACAAGAGAGGTCGACTTCGCACGACAACCGACGGCAAGTCGAACTGACAGGCGGCACGCTGGCTGCCGAATCGACAAGCGCCTCGACACCGACTTGGTTGACCGGCGAGATCGAATAGTCGCCGAGCGAACCGCACACGCCTCAGTCTCTACACCGAGCTGCGCGTGATTCGCAAGACCTCCTCGCGGCTCGTCTCACCTTGCTGAGCTTTCCGCCACGCCGAATCGCGCAACGAGAGCATCCCCTGACTGACGGCATGATCGCGGATGTCGGCCGCACTGGCACGCTCGACGCAAAGATGCCGGACCGTCGAATCGTTAATCAGCAATTCGTAGACGCCCGTCCGTCCGCGATATCCGGTCTCACGACAATGACGGCAGCCGACGGGATCCCACAGCTTTTCGATCCCTTCGCCGGAGCATCCCGGCGGAACATCGTCCGGACTGAGCAGAAACTCGCGCTTGCAATGGGTGCAAAGTCGGCGAATCAACCGCTGGGCAAGAACTCCCTCGACCGTGCTGGCGACAAGGTACGGTTCGACACCCATGTCGACGAGCCGTGTGAAGGCGCTCGGGGCGTCGTTTGTGTGCAACGTGCTGAAGACCAAGTGGCCCGTCAGTGATGCTTGAATGGCGCTGGTCGCGGTCTCGCCGTCTCGAATTTCGCCGATGAGAATGACGTCGGGGTCATGCCGCAGAATGCTTCGCAAGCCGGCGGCGAACGTCAGTCCGATGCGCGGATGGACCTGAATCTGACAGATCGCGTCCATGTGGTATTCAACGGGATCCTCAACGGTAATGATCTTCGTCGTCGGGCTCTTGATCTCGTTGAGCGCGCTATACAGCGTCGTCGTCTTACCACTTCCCGTCGGACCGGTCACGAGCACGATGCCGTGCGGCAGCGAAATGAGTTCGTTGAACGGATCCGAGATCTCCTTGGGCATGCCGACGCTCGCGAGGTTGAACGTCATCCGCTGTTTGTCGAGCAAGCGGAGCACCACGCCTTCGCCGTGCATCATGGGGATGATCGAAACACGCACGTCGATCTCTCGTCCTGCGACGCGGAGTTGAATACGTCCGTCCTGCGGCAACCGTTTCTCGGCAATATTCAGGCGCGACATGATCTTGAGTCGCGTGACGATCGCGGAGAAGAACTGATTGATCTCCGCCGGCAACGGCTGCACGCGCAACATGCCGTCGACGCGATAGCGGATGATGAGCGTCTTCTCCTGCGGCTCCAGGTGAACGTCACTCGCCTGCTGGTCGAGAGCTTCGATGATCAGTTCGTTGACCAGCCGGATGACCGAGGGTGCCTGTGCGTCGGCCGCCAGTTCCCCATACTCACTGGGGATGTCGTCGAGGAGTTCGACATCTTCGTCGCTGCGCTGCGCGACGAGTTGATTGATCGTGTCGCCGCCCACGCCCAATCGATTCTTGATTTGCTCGACGATATCGGATTGACGCGCCAATGCGGGGACAAGTCGCAGTCCGCTGACCGTGCTCAACTCGTCGAGAGCTTCGAGGTCGAAGGGATCACTGACAGCCACGAGCACGCGCCCGTTTTCGCGTCGAATTGGCAGCGCGGAGTGCCGGAAGACCGCCGTCGTGGGGAACTTGGTGAGGAGTTCGAGGTCGATCTCGGTTTGCTGGAGTTCGAGATACTTCATCCCGAGTTCCTTGGCGAGCACCTTCAGCAGTTCGCCTTCGTCGACGGTTCCCTGTTCAATCAGGACACGGTCGATGCGATGGCCGTTTGCGATGGGACGAATGGATTCCATCTGGTCCTTGGTGACCAGTCCGCGTTCCACGAGAAGATGAGCCAGATTCATTGATATGGTTTTTTGACGAGAAATCGAAAGGCTATGAATTCTAACCCTGTTAACGATCGTTCGTTTCGGAATTCTTGCGAAGGACCACGCAGAAGAGGCGTTTACTCCGTCGGCAAGCCCCCAAACTGCCTCAGTGCCTCATAAACCACGGTGTTGGCCGTGCTCGCGAGATTAAGGCTGCGCACCGTCTCGCGCATGGGAAGCTTCAGGCAGCGTGCCGCGTTTTCGATTCGTATCGATTCGGGCAATCCTCGGGTTTCGCTGCCGAAGACTAGTACGTCTCCCGGCTGAAAATCCGCGTCCCAAACGAGTTTCGCGGCAAACTTTGTGAGAAACCACCAGCGGCAGCCGGTCAGTCGGCTGGTCAAGTCGGACCAGGAGTCGACCGCCTCCCAGTCCAGATACTGCCAGTAATCCATTCCCGCCCGTTTGAGGTAGCGGTCGTCGAGCTGAAAGCCCAATGGCCGAACGAACCACAATTTCGCGCCGACGGCGACACATGTTCGACCAATATTTCCCGCGTTTTGAGGGATATCGGGCTGATACAGCACGACATTCAACAGCGGGGTGCCAGGCTCGCGTTCCATGCGGGCAGTCTGCCATTTTGCAAGACGAAGGTCCACCAGAGAGTGTATGATGCCCTTGATTGCGTGATTCCATCTCGAGAGGTTCCCATGCCTGCTGATTCTCACACCCGCCCTTTTCTGCCTCATATGGAGCGTGTCCGCCATGAGTTCGAGCGCTGGCTCGAAGCGGCCTGGTCGCAAGGGGGACGTGCCATGGACGTCTTTGGGTTGCGCGGCCGAAACCATCAACCCGACATCGATATGATCGAGCATGCCGATTCGCTCGAAGTCGCCTTCGACCTGCCCGGAGTCGACTGTTCTCAGATCGAACTGACAGTCAGCGGCCATTCGCTCTCTTTGAGTGGGGACTTTCCGAAGACCGAAGTTCCCGCAGGGTCCCGGATGCAACTCACCGAGCGTCCAGAGGGGTCGTTTTCCAGGGTCATCATGCTCCCTCCCGGACTGGATCCCGAGTCCATCAAAGCTGTCGGAAAGAACGGCGTGATTCGGGTGACGATCCAGAAACTGGAACAGGAGAAACCCCGCCGTGTCGTGGTTCAATCGGACCCTTCGGAAACCCGAACCACTTGACCGGGCAGAGGTTGAGCGCTACTAATGGCAAAGAGGGCGTCGCGTTTTTCGACTTCATGAGAAATTCTTAGTGATTTGGCTTTTTATCATGGACCGCGTGAGGCCTTCTGGTAGTATCGAGGTTACAACATTGAGCCTTCACCAACGGTAAAGCGACATTAACCCAATGGTGGCAACATTTTAAAATGTGTCACCATTCAGGATGGGATGAGACATGGACGTTTCGTCGCAGCTCCTTCGCGTGGGGATAGACCTCTTCATGCCTCAAACCTTCCCACTTCAGCATGACGGCCCCGTTATGTTGAGCGCGGCTTCCTCCCTACGAAAACCCTCTGACAATTCGGACGGATTCCTCAATTTGGCGGGATCGGGATCCCATGTCAGAACGTCGGCAGCAGTTATGCCCCGTTGAAGAGTTTGTTTCAAATCGCACACCACACATTCCCACTGTATTCGACTTAAGGAGACACCCGTGCATCGTTTGGTCCCAGACTTCAAGGCGTTGATGGAGCGCGCTCGGGAGCGAGGTTTCTTGACCTATCAGGCTGTCCACGAGTACCTGCCGGACGAAGGGGGCGACCCGCGGATGATCGACCAGATCATTCTGGCGCTCGAAGAGACCGAGATTCCGCTCATCAACGACCCCGATGCTCCCGCCACGGTCGCCGACAAGGCGCGGCTTGAGCATCGCCACAACGCCGACGAGCATCCCGAACTGCGAGCCATCGAATCCGAGACGCCGATGTCGGCTCGCGATCCGATTCGTATGTATCTCAGTCAGATGGGAAACATCCCGCTGCTGTCGCGCGATGATGAAATCTTCCTCGCCAAGGAGATCGAGATCACCCGCAAACGATTCCGCCGAAAGATGATGGAATCGGACTTTGCCCTCGATATCGCCGTCGACATTTTGGAGAAGGTCAACAATGGCGAACTCCCCTTCGAGCGCACGCTGCGGACGTCGGATACCGAGAACACTCAAAAAGAGCAGATTCTCGGCCGCATGAAACTCAACCTCCAGACGCTGCGCGTGTTGCTTGCGGAGAATCGCGAAGACTTCGCCGCGTTGCAGGAAGCCAGCGGCAAGCGAGAACAGAACGCCATCTTGAAGCGCATGGCGATTCGTCGCAGCAAGCTCTGTTCGCTCGCGGAAGAACTCTCCGTGCGAACGCATCGACTGCAGCCCGTCTACAAGCGGATGCAGCAGGTCTCCGAGCGAATGACGGAACTCGAACGTGAAGTCCGCCGTCTTTCCGGACGCCCCGCCGCCGCGAACGAAGTCGAGATGATGCAGCGCGAGCTCGATGAACTCGTGCAGATGACGCTCGAAACGCCGGCCCAGTTCCGCACCCGGATGCAACAGGTACTGGAACGCTTCGACGCCTGGACACACGCCAAGCAGCAGCTTTCCGGCGGTAACCTGCGACTCGTGGTTTCCATCGCCAAGAAATACCGTAACCGCGGACTGTCTTTCCTCGACCTGATTCAGGAAGGAAACGCGGGCCTGATGCGCGGCGTCGAGAAATACGAGTACCGTCGCGGCTACAAGTTCTCGACCTACGCAACGTGGTGGATTCGGCAAGCCATCACTCGTGCGGTGGCCGATCATGCCCGAACGATTCGTATTCCCGTCCACATGTTCCAGAGTATTTCGACGCTCAAGGCCAAGAGCGAAGAGATTCGTCAGAACACCGGTCGCGAACCAACCACCGAAGAATTGGCTCAGGCCGTCGGATTGTCGGTCGAGGAGACCGAACGGATCATCAAGACCTGGAAGCATCCCATTAGTCTCGATACGCCTGTCGGCGAAAGCGAAGATTCGAGCTACGGCGACTTCCTCGAGGATTCCAGCGAGGGGACGCCTGCCGATTCTGCGATGCACCAGATGCTGCGGGACAAGATCAATCACGTCCTCAAGAGCCTGACGTATCGCGAACGCGAGATCATCAAGCTCCGTTATGGGCTTGGCGACGGTTACAGCTACACGCTGGAAGAGACCGGACGCATCTTCAAGGTCACGCGGGAACGTATTCGCCAGATCGAATCGAAGGCCCTGCGAAAGCTGCAGCACCAATCGCGTGCCGAGCACCTTCGCGGCTTCGTCGAAACCCTCTTCACCGAGGGAGTCGAGCAGGCGGCGGCGACACTGGAGCCGGAGGCCGTCGGCGCGATGTAAACGGACGGATTGCCTGAATTCTCAGGGAGCGAAGATGCGGTTCACCGCAGATTCGCTCCCTTTTTTGCATCCGGCGTGTCGTTCAATTCGCAGGCGCGGCAAAAGGCGCTGGTGCCGGCGCGACATAGGGAGCCGACGACGGATACTGCCCGAACTCCATGCTTCCGACGCGTCGCTCGATCGATTCAAGCCGCGTCAGAATCTCGCCGCCATGAGTGTCGTAGTGATGATGGTGCGTGTGGGTGTGATCCTGGCTGAACAGACTGAGCGCCGCACATCCCGGCGAGACGGCGGCCAGCAGGATAAACAGCACGGCACGCAGACACTGAGCCACGGGAAACTCCAGGGATTTGGTAACACAGCCATGATGCCTGCAGCTCAAGCCTGCGGTCAATACCGACAGTCGCAGAGCCGCTTCCAGTGGCGAAATCTGCCGTGAAAGAAGCCTTCGGAGACGACGTCTCCAGAATTCCGCTCCAAAACCTCCGATTTCGATCGGATCCTCAATCGTTGACCCTTCGACACCTCTTTGCTAACGTTCGTGCCTCAACCACTGGCACTTATTGAGTTTGAAACTGTTATGGGAAGAATTGAGCGACAACGCGAACTGGCCCGCCGCCGATCACGCCGAGTGAAGCTGAAGAGACTTCGCACGCGCTTCGAGGCTTCGAAGACCGAAACCGAGAAGAACGAACTTCGCGACAAGGCCTTCAAGGTCAGCCCCTTGGCTTCGCTCGACAGCAAGTAAGCCGATCAACCCGCAGCTGCGGAAACTCGACGCTTACCGCCATTGCTCGTAATGCCGCGTCCCGCTTCCGGCGGGAATGCCCGGCCATTCCCCGTCGCGCTTCCAGTTTCCCTGATGACGGTCGAAACGCTCGCCGGCAAAGAAGTGATTCTGGTCGGCTGCTGTCCACACGCGTGATTCGTTATCGATGTCGTCGGCGATGCCCATCAATCGCTTGCCGAGTTGCATCAGGTAGAGCAACGCCGCGAACGAAACGGTCATTGCCAACCCGACCAGCACGAGTCCTCGGCCCGCGAGGAAGTATTGCTGCATGCGATCCCACACGGATTGCCAGTTGAGGATCGTCAGCAATGCCGCCAGGCTCAAGTAAGGGCCATAGGGAATGACGGAGTCCGACCGCCACAACCGTTGTGCCACGACGACCACCAAGGCGCACGCGGGGGCCAGTGCGAACACGATCAGGCTCGCCTGCCAGCCCAGGAAGCTGCCGATAACGGCCATCAGGACGACGTCTCCGTCCCCCATGGCCTCCTTCTTCAGGATCCAGCGTCCGATGATACGGACCATCAGCGTCACACCGCCGCCGACCAGTATGCCGGCAACACTCACCGCGAGCCCATGCCAATGGGGATGCGCGTCGATCCAGGCGGGTACGAGTTGTGTCGGCGGGCTTCCCAGCCACGGAAAGATTCGACACAGCTCGCGCAGAATGAGGGGATCTTCCATCCAGACCGGCACGAGATGGAGTCGGCCGATCGCGACATTCCCCAACACTCCAACCGCAAGAGCAGGCAGAGTCGACGCATCGGGGATGATGCGCAGCTTGAGATCGATGAAGCTGGCCACCACCAGCGATTCGATCAGCACCAGATGAAACAGAAACCGCAGGTTGAACATCGTGCTTTGCGACATGCCCCCGAGTCCCGGGTGCGCGGCGGGGCCGACGGTGGTGTAGAGGCAACTCGTGTCGGGCGACCAGCCTTGCGGAACTTCCAGCCAGTAGATCAGCACGAACAAGAGCGCGTTCAGCAGTTCGATGCCGGGATAGCGTGGTGAGATCCACATTTTGCAATCGCGGCAGCGTCCGAGAAGCATCAGCCAGCCGACGATGGGGAGGTTGTCGTACCAGCGGATGTAAGCACGACAGCGCGGGCAACTCGACGGCGGCCAAGTGATCCCCTTCAGGCTCTGCCACACTCCTGTCTGCTGGGGAAAGCGGTGAATGCAGACATTCAGAAAGCTGCCGCACACGCCCCCGAGGGCGAACAGAAAGATGGAGATGAGCCAGAACGGGAGACCCAGAAAGTTCACGCCCTGGTCTCCTTGGCCAACACGGGCGCAAGTTCGGTCAGAATCTCATCAACGATCCGTTCGACAGAGAGCCCGTCGGTATTCACGACGACTGTGGCCGCCTCGGCATAAAGGGGTTCGCGTTCAGCGAGCAGCATTTCGATCTCCGTCATCGGATCCCGACCAGTCAGCGACGGACGCAAAGACGCGCTCCTCGGATCGCTCTGGATACGTTCCCACAATGTCGGCAGAGACGCCTGCAACCAGACCACCGGCCCTGCTTCCTTCAAACGCTGGCGGTTCTCGGGCTTAAGCACCGCTCCCCCTCCAGTGGCAATCACGACGCTCTCTCGAAAAGCCAGATTCGAAATCACCACCGACTCGATATCGCGAAAGGAGATCTCTCCTTGGAATTCGAAGATGTCGCGAATGGTCTTGCCTGTCAGCATCTCGATCTGAGTATCGGCGTCGACCCATTCCCATCCCAGACGTTCCGCCAACAGCGGAGCGGCACTGCTTTTGCCTGATCCGCGATAACCGATCAAAGAAATGGCCTTGGCCCGGGATGTCATCATAGCCCTCCTTCAATGGTTCCCCAGCCGCAGAAATACATCGCCCGGGGAACTTGCGACTGCAACAGTTGAGCGAAGGGATCGACCGCCGGTTCACGAACTGATCCCAACAGGAGTTCCAGTGTCGTCGGAGGCTGCTCGAAGCGAACAACCCTCACGCTCGAAATTCCGAGTTTCTCCTGCAGTGCGGCCACGGCATCTTCCTCGTAACCGATCTGGTCAATCAGCTTGTTGTCCAACGCCTGTTGGGCCGTAAAGACCTGCCCTTGGGCGTGAACACGAATTTCCTCTTCGTTGAGTTCGTCCCTGCCGGCGTCGATTACCGAGACAAATCGATCGAAGGCGTCCATCAGGATGTCGTTCCACAGCGCGCGTTCTTCATCGCTCAATGGCCGAAACGGACTGAGCGAATCCTTGTACGGGCCGGTCGTAAGGGAATCCGACTGCACTCCAAATTGATCCGCCAGTCCCGACAAGTCGTAGCGGGGAATGATCACGCCGATCGATCCGGTCCAGGTGGTCGGTTCCGCGTAGATCATGCCGTCGGGGCCTGCTCCCATGGCGATGTAGTAGCCTCCCGAGGCGGCCATGCGCCGCATCGCCACGTAGATCGGTTTCGCGGCCGCGAGTTCCTGCAACGCCCGATAGATTTGATGACTGTCGGCCACCAGCCCGCCGGGACTGTCGATGACCAGCACGACCCCTTTCACATCGTCGGCTTCGGTCACATGCTCGATCGTGGCAATCCAGCCCTCGGTGAACGGGGGCATGATGATTCCCGAAACTTCGATCAAAGCGATCTTGTCACTGGCCGAGAGATCGCCGGAATCGAACGTCTCGACTGGGGGACTGTCGGAGATGTAGTCCCGATACGCCGTGTACTGACCCAGATTGAACAGAATCGAAATGATGAGCAGCACCGTGAGCAGGCGCACTGGCCATCTCCGCGAGGGAGGCTGCCTGACCACCACGACCGGCGTCCCCGGAGGGACCGAAATGGAATCGTCCGTCATTTTTCCCTGGCCGGATTGAGAAGGCTCGATCTGTCGAGCGAATCATTCGACCCTCAGTGTAGTCGTCGATCACGTCGAGCGGTATTCGAGCACGCGCAGCTTGCTATTGATGCATCGATTGCGAGGAGCCTCGATCGCTCAAGTTCTCAGCAAGAGGATCGTTGGGCCCGCATCATTCCACAAACTGAAAGACCGGCGACAGGCCCGGCTCGAGCGTGGCATTGATGCTGCACGCCGAAGGCGAGTCGCGATGAAACGTCGCGAACATTGCCCCGCCGGGGAGACTGCGGACGAATCGCAGGTCGCGACATGTTAAGGGATCGTGAACGACTCCCAGCAATCCGAGATAGGCGCTCGCCTGCTCGGCCAGATGTTGCGACTCTTCGAAGCCTCCCACTTGCATGATGGCCCGTAGATTCTCGAGGACCACCTGGCATTGGGCGAACCGCTGCAGCGATTCCACTTCGGGATAACGTGTCGCCAGGAGATGACACGCCGGACACTCGACCACGATTTCCGAACCGACTTCCGCGTCATCATTCGGGAGCTTGACGAAGATCCGCGTCGTCCCCGCCCCTTGAATCCGTGGAGACAGCCCCGTGCGGCCCCCCTCACGGACGATGTCGTCCCACATTTCCTCGGAGTCGATCTCATCGATGCGCAGCGAGTCAACCAGCTCTCCAATCACTGCGTTTTTGCGTTCAACGCTGATGTGTGCCTGCCGCGTCTCGGAAGTACCCAGTTCAATCCAGCGCACGAGCCCGTCGCTGTCGATCGAGATGACGGTGCTCACAACGAACCCAGCCCCGTCGCGAGAATCGAGAAACTCCATTTGCACGCAGGTTTCGCCGGCGCGTGCCGAACTGCACCATGTGAGCAGGGCGCAAATCAATAGACGACTTCCCATGGAATCCACTCTCATCCCATCACGTAACGGCTGACGCGACGCTTGCAGCGTTTCGCCTTTTGAATCTCGAAACCAGTTCACAGATCGCGATAAAGCAGCAGGCCGCCAGACACATCGCGGCAAACCAGTCTCCCCACCACACGTACAAACTGGAGCGGCGATCGAGCGGAACGTCGACCACGATCGACGCATTGACTTCTTTCCAATAGTCCCCAGTTTCGGGATCGCGCATCGTCGTCGGTTGCGGCTCGCCTGTTTCAAACCGCTCCATCTCGATGAACGATTCCGGCTCACGAATCAATCCGTCGCCGTCGATCACGGCGGAGATGCCGGTATTCACGGCACGTGCCATCGGCGTGCGGGTCTCGACACAGCGAAACTGTGCGGTAATCAGATGCTGCTCCGACTCATGAGAGCCGACGAACCAGCCGTCGTTGGTCAGGTTCACGATGCAATCGACATCACCACCGATCGTCTCTTGCGCGGTGGCGACCATGCCGCGCACCAGATGGGGGACGGTATCTTCAAAACAGATCAGAGGGACCAGATTCCAATCCTTGACCTTGAACACTTCCACGTGATCGCCCGGCGTTAACCCGAACCCGTAGCCATACGGAGTGAAATCGCTGAGCCACGGAATCGCGTTCTGCATCGGCACATACTCGCCGAACGGCACGAGATGGATCTTGTCGTAGTGCCCGAGAACTCCCTGAGCCGGGTCGACCAGCACAGCCGAGTTGAAGTGATCGAGACCGTCGCGACGAGCGGTCAGCCACGACATTCCGATGATCAAGTTGGCCCGCGACTCTTCGGCCAGCGTGAACAGGTCGGCACTCGATGCATTCTCGCGCCAGCGTTCTTCGGGGATGCCGGGAGCCACACTGCGAAGCTGTGTATCACTCAAATCGCCATCGACTTCGAAGTAGGGGACGCGATACATCGATTCGGGCCACACGACGAGGTCGGGATGAAACGAGTTCGCGACCGTATTGAGGTAGCGATGCGTGCTGAAGATCTCTTCCCACTCATTCGGTTCCGACTTCACGCGGGCTCGAAAGTTGCCTTGAATCAACCCCACGCGCGGGCCGGCTTCAAAGTCGGCTTGAGCCAGTCGCATGCGGCCGTAGCCCACCGATGCCAGAAACAGGACGCAGCTTGAGACGACAGCAATCAGCACCTGCTTCGACGTTGTCGGAGCAATCCATGATTCGGTTCCCGCATCACCACTGGTCACGGACAACATTCGCAGCTTCTGCCAGAAGCGCGTCGGAATGACGAGCGCCAACGTCGCGGAGCAGAACACGACAAGTCCGCTCAGCAGATACCCGCCGCACAGATCGCTGATCTGAATCAGCGTCGCGAAGCGATACTGACTATGGGCCAGCAGATACCAGGAAAACCCGCTCAACATGTAACCACGCACGTATTCCAGCCCCACCCAGACGACAGGCGTCGCGACGTAGAGGGGCATGCGCAAGCGATGCACACCGACCCGGCTGAGCCAGACGAACACGGGCCAGTAACACGCGAGATAGAGCGACAACGCTCCCCAGGCGACATACATCGAGGGATCGCCCAAACGCATCCATTGCAACGTGGGGAGCCAGTACGCCGCCCCCGCCACATAGATCGCGGTGTACATCCAGGCGGTTCGCGTCTTGAGCCGGATGACCTGCATCAACGGCACGAGTGCGATCCACGCCAAAAACCCCCAATCGAGTGGAGTGAAGCTGCACCACATCAGCGCCGCGCTCAAGGCTCCCAGGCCCCAGACGCCGCGCATCGACGGACGCCGCGAGCGTCCACGACGAATAATCTCTTCGACGCTGCGCTCGGTCGACAACGTCCGTTTCGGCTGCACCGTCGGTGGTTCCATCACAAGGCTGGTCATTCACAACTCCGTCCCTGGAGTACATTTTCTCTGGCAAGACACCCGCCCCTTCGAATCATTGCTTGCGAAACCGGTTGCGTTCCCGGTCCGATCAAGTCTGATTCGCCCAAATCCTGACCTCGCCAAGGATTGAGCGACGGGATGTTCCCGCATATGGTGCAAACGGGTCAAGATCAGGTCGGCAGGCCAATTGATCTGCGAAGATTCGCGTCCTCCGCCGAATCCGCGGTCTAGCACTCTGCCTCGTCAGTCTTGGGACTCGAATTCGTCTTGGTTCTCGATCCATGAACACTCTCAAAACGCCCCATTCCGACATCGAAACAGCGGCTCGAAGACTGATTCGTCTCGCTTTCGACGAAGACCTGGCCGACGGCGTCGACCTGACGACCTGCTCGCTGATCGCTCCGGAAACGACCGGCCAGGTCGACATCGTCGCCCGAAAACAGGGGACCGCCGCCGGCCTGATCTCCATCCCGTGGGTGTTTGACGAACTGGCCCAGCGTCCCGGAATGCCCACGTTGCCCATCTCGTGTAAGCTGCGTTCTGCCGATGGCGACCGACTTACTCCCGGGCAATGTCTGGCCCGCCTGGCCGGCCCAGTCCGTGCGCTGCTGATCGCCGAACGCACACTGCTCAACCTGCTGATGCATCTCAGCGGCGTCGCCACGCTCACGTCGCAGTTCGTTGATGCGGTCGGCGACATCAAGGTCGCCGTCCTCGATACCCGCAAGACGTTGCCGGGATGGCGGGTGCTCGAAAAGTATGCGGTCCATTGCGGTGGCGGCGTCAACCATCGCATGGGGCTGTATGACGGCGTCCTCATCAAAGACAACCACCTCGCATCGGCCGCCGACTCACATCGTTCGATCGCCGACTCGCTCGCGGCTGCCCGCGAGTTCGCTCCCACCGGCATTCCGATTGAAGTCGAAGTCGACACACTCGATCAACTTCGTGAAGCCTTGACCGCCCATGCCGACATCGTGCTGCTCGACAACATGACGCCCGACCAACTGCGAGAAGCCGTCGCCATGCGAGATGCAACGGCGTCATCCAAGTCGATTCGCCTCGAAGCCTCTGGCGGCGTGAATCTCGACACGATCCGCGCCATCGCCGAGTCCGGCGTCGACCGCATCAGCATCGGAGCCCTGACCCACTCCGCCCCCGCGCTCGACATCGGTTTCGACTGGACATAGTCGCCTTTCGCTCCGCGAAAGAGCGGTGGATGGCAAGTCGCGCTCTCACTGCACCGCAGGCCTCGAACTCACTTCCCCACGAGCGGCAATCGCGTCGTCGATTTGTTGAAGCTCTTCTTCCGAAAGCGTGACCTTCATCGCCGCTGCCGTCTCGGTGATTTGCTCCGGACGTTTCGCTCCACACAGGGCGGCGGTGATGCCGGGACGTTGGATTGTCCACGCGATGGTCAATTGAGCGAGCGTGATGCCGGCTTCGTCCGCGATTGGCCGAATGCGATCGAGAAAGTCGTGCGTCTTCGTCCATTGATCACCGACGAACACCGGATACTTCTGCCGACCATCCTTGGGATCCCATTTGTGGTCGCGAGCGAGTTTGCCCGCGAGAAACCCCTTCATCAAAGGCCAATAGACACTCGTCGAAACGCCATGCTCCCGACACCAAGGCAACCGATCGGCTTCGATCTCCCGTTGCAGCATGTTGAAATGAGGCTGGTCGACATCGATCGGGCAGACGGCATGAAACTCTTCGTACTGTTCGATGTGATGAATGTTTGAAACCCCCACGGCCCGCACCTTGCCGGCATCGAGCAACTCGCGGATGGCTCCCGCTGACTCGGCCACAGGCACATTCGGATCAGCCGCGTGCAGGTAGTAGAGATCGATCACGTCGATGCCGAGTCGCTTCAGGCTCTCGTCGCATTCACGGCGAATCGTCTCAGGCCGGGCGTCGCGCTGCTGAACCTTGTCCTTCCAATGGAGACCGCATTTCGTGGCGATCACGACTTCATCGCGATGGGGGCCGAGCACTTGGCCCACCATCCGTTCGCTTTCGCCCTCGTATCCGTAGATGTAGGCGGTGTCGAAGAAGTTGATGCCGGCATCGAACGCCGCCTGCAGCGTCGCGAGACTATGTTCTTCGGTGACGTTAACACTCGTGATCCCCGTGATGGGCCAGCATCCCATCGCCACGGGAGTCACGAAAAGGTCGCTTCGCCCCAAGCGACGCAGCGGCATCCCTTTCGGCGATTGACGCACGTCGTTTTCAGGTGTTGTCGAGCGATTCATCAGTCTGTCGCCTTTCGCTCCGCGAAAGTAGCGGTGGAACCAATCACAGCCTGTCTTTCGCGATACATCCAGAAATGAGAGTCGAACCCGCGGCGCGCTTCGCTGCTTTCGCGGAGCGAAAGGCGACTATGTCTCGCGGTCTCCCTTAAACAGCCGGCGTCCGATGCTCGCCTGGTACGGAGTCCAGCGCGATTCGGAGTTCGGGTCGGCTTCGATCAATCCTGAAAACTCATTCACCTTGGCATCGAGAGTTTCGAGATGATGCAGCGCGATCGCCTCGGGCGTCATCGGCACCTTCGGACTGCCATACTCGTGCGTGCCGTGATGGCTCAAGATCATGTGCTTCAGCCGCAACGCGACATCCTGCGGGAAGGGCAAACCTCCCGTCTGCTCGAACTCGGCCAGTTTTTCGTCGAGCATTTCGACGCCGATCACGATGTGACCGATGAGCTGCCCTTCGTCGCTGTAACCCATCGTCGTGTCGTAGGTGAGTTCGCGCACCTTGCCCAGATCGTGCAGGAAGATACCGGCGATTAGCAGATCGATGTTGATCTTGGGATAGAGGTCGGCAATCCGCAGAGCCGTCTCCATGATGTTGACGGTGTGCTCCAAGAGTCCGCCGGGATAGGCATGATGCATCCGCACTCCCGCGGGGGCAGCCTGCATGCCGTGTTCGATTTCGGGATCACGACGAAACTGATCGAGCAATCGATTGAGCGGCTCCAACTGAATGCCGCCGAGGATTTCCCAGAGTCGATTGTAGAGTGTCGAGACATCGATCCCCGGCGAGAAGACAAAATCTTCGGGGTTGATCGACATGTCGCTGGCGGGCGAAATGTGCGAGAGAATGATCTGCAGATTCCCCTGGAACAGTTGCGCCTTGCCGCGAACGTTGACGTAATCCCCCGCCTGAATGTGGTTGCTCGAACCTTCGGTTACGTTCCACAAAAAGCCGCTCACCTGGCCGGTGCGGTCTCGCAACTGGGCGAGCAGATAGAGTTCCGCATGCTTATTGGCGCGGAGCTGTTTATCAATCAGCAAGTAGGTTTCGGAAACCGAGGTTCCATCAGTCAGCGTGTTGACATTCTGTCGAGCCATGAAAGAAATCTCAGTCCGTTAAAGTGAATCGTGGAAACTGTTCGCCGTCCCTGGCGGCGAACCCTCGGCATCAATGAGCAGTCGGCTCCGCCTTACACGTCGCACCACGTAACGGCCTGCGACAAACCTTCGAGGGGATCGACCGTCGGGATAAACTCGTGTCCGACGTAGCCCTCGTATCCGATATCGACCAATGCCTGCATGACGGCCGGGTAGTGAATTTCCTGCGTGTCGCTCAACTCACCGCGACCAGGATTGCCGGCCGTGTGAATATGGCCGATGTGGTCCTTGTGTTGATGCAGTCGGCGAATCACGTCGCCATCCATGATCTGCACATGATAGATGTCGAACAGCAGCTTGAGTCGATCGGATCCCACTCGTTGAATAATGTCGATGCAGTAATCAGTATGGTCTCCCTGATACCCCGGATGTCCCTTCATCGGATGCGTGTCGTCGCGAGTGTTGAGCATCTCCAGACAGATCGTCACTCCCTTCTCGTCGGCGTACTCAACCGCGGGCTTCAGCCCCTCGACACAGTTGTCGGCTCCCTCTTCCTTGCTGAGGCCGTTCGCCATTCCGGTGAATGTGATGATTCGCTCGACGCCGAACTCGACGCATTTGTCGATACGCTCTTTGAGGCGCGTGGTACACTCCTCCCACTCTCCGCGGTTGTTGAACCCGACACTAAAGCCATGACTGCCGGCGATCGCGCACGTCAGTCCATGTTCTTGCAGCGTGGGCCAATGCTCGGGGTCGATCAGTTCGATGCTTTCGCACCCTAGGTCAGCCGCCACTTGGCAGAACTCGGCGACCGATGCGAAGTACGAGGCGTAGCACCAGTTGACGAGCGAGTGATGAATCCGTCCCTGCCGAGGCCGAATGGCTCCCGCAGAATCGTCGCCTCGCAAGGCTTTTGACATTCCGAGTCCCGCCCCCGCGGTGACGGCCCCCGCGATCAGATGGCGGCGGGAAAGAGTGGTCTTCGAGTGGGCTTTGGAATCGGGATGTTGCATGATTTCACCGGGAATTACAGCGGTTTCGACAGCGTGCGAACCCTACTGTACCCGTTGTTGTCCGAGCGTGCGAGGTGCCGGAAGGGAGCAGGCCCGTTCCCGATTCGCGGCATCTGCCACGATTCACCACGGCAACAGCCATCTTGCCACAACGACGGGATTCATTAGACTTCCCGCAGACAGCTGCGATACCCGGTAGTGTAACGGTAGCACAACAGATTTTGGTTCTGTTAGTCAAGGTTCGAATCCTTGCCGGGTAATTTGCCTAATCGTGGTTAGGGGACGGGAAAAGTTCCGAACGCGTAACATCGCTGTAGGCGTTCTTGGGGGTCAAGAGTCCAAGAGTACAACCTGGACTTACCCACGTTTGGTGGGCGCGGTTGATGGTTATGCGGCCTGTTCGAAGTTCAGCGGGGATTGGTATCCGAGTGCTGAGTGTCGACGGACGCGGTTATAGAAGACTTCGATGTACTCAAACAGGCTTTGACGGGCCTGTTCTCGGGTTTTGTAATGCTCGTGATGCACGTGTTCTTTCTTGAGGGTGGCGAAGAACGATTCCATCGGCGCGTTGTCCCAGCAGTTGGCCTTGCGGCTCATCGAGCAGGTGATGCCGTGCTGGCTCAAGAGTCGCTGGTAGTGCTCGCTGGCGTACTGCACGCCGCGATCGGAATGGGCCACCAGGTCGTTTCCAGGCAGTTCCCGCTGCAGCGCCATCTGCAAGGCATCGACCACCAGACGGCTGTCGATCCGCTCCGACATCGACCAGCCCACGATCTTCCGCGAGAACAGATCCTCGACGGCAGCCAGATACAACCAGCCCTCATCGGTCGGAATGTACGTGATGTCCGCCACCCAGGTCTGGTTCTTCTCAGAGGGAGAAAACTCCCGATCCACGATGTTTGCAGCCACCGGATGCGAATGCTTCGAATCGGTCGTGGTCACGCGGAACCTCTTCACCGTCCTGGCCTGAATGCCCGCCGATTTCATACACCGGGCCACCGTCTTGCGATTGCAGACCTGACCCTGAGCCAGCAATTCCCGATGCACTCGCGCGCTCCATAAACGTCGTGATGCGGCTGCTCGTGAATCGCCCGAATGCGCTGCGTCAGTTCCTCCCAACGCCGAGCCCGGGCACTGGGCGGACGCTTCCGCCAGGCGTAATACCCGCTGCGGGAGACCTGCAGCACGGCGCACTGAACCGCAATCGGCCACCGCTCACGATGCGCTTCAATGAAGGCATATCTCATCGCGACTCCTTGACGAAGAAGGCCGTCGCTTTTTTTAAAATCTCCCGCTCCATCCGCAGCCGTTCATTCTCGGCTCGCAGACGCGCATTCTCCGCTTCCAGGGCCGAAGGCTGCTGTGGACCGGCCGGCGCCCCGTGCTTCTCCAACGACTGCTTCCAATTTCGCAGCAGGTTGGCATGGATCCCCAATCGCCGAGCCGCCTCCGCCAGACTCAAACCTCGCTGAGTGACCAGCCGCACAGCTTCCTGCTTGAACTCCGACGTATACCTCCGACGTGTGCTCACTGACGTTTCAATTTGATTCATCCCTGTCGCTCCTTTCACGGGAGTCTACACTCCCCACAGAGCGCCCACCAAACGTGGGTAAGTCCAACCGTAGAGACACACACTTGGTGATACTCTTGCGATACTCTTGCTCTTCGACTGTCGGCCCGCACGGTCGAAGGTTCGTCCGTCTACACGTTCCGCCTACCCTAACTTGCGCGGTTGCGCGGGTGGCACACACAACCTCAACCAGAGTACTCGGTGCCCTTGCGCCCTCTTGTAGGGAACCAGCTTTCGGCACCACCCGCTCGACACCAAAGGGCCATCCCGCCGAGTGGAGAGCGCTTACTGCGGTCTGATTTGCCAGCGTAGATTTCTAAAACGAGGAGGGGCACCTTGCCACATTGCACCGACAGAGCGCGGCTCTCCCTCTTCACCGCGTAGTGGACTGAGACGTTCATTAGGACAGAGTTTCAGCCGTCGGATGTTCTCCCAACTCGGAAGCGACTCACCTGTCCATTCATGAAAGTCGTGCGGTAACAAAGCGACACTCTGCCAATCGTCGCCCCCCGTCAGTTGGACTTCGGCGGCATAGCCATCGATCAGAACCGCGAGCGTGTTGCGTTCCGTCGACTGAATGTCCAATGCGAGCATCGCGTTCGGGGGAGCCTGCCAGGTTTCGTCGTAGAGCTTGTGCGTCGTTCGCGACCATTCCTCGGGGTTGTACGTGAACCACTCCCGCTCCCAATCACCTTCAAAGTCTTCAATCAATAGTGATGGTGTGAGTGTCGCGCGTGATCCAGCTGTGCGCAGTTCCCCGGCATCAACCGTTTCGATCAGAGATGACACATTGAATGAATCGGCCGTGTATGTCCCGTAGTAGTAACCAGCGCCCATGACCGGTTCGTCGAGTGGATAGGCGACGTTGGCATACACCCACAGCAGCTGGTCCGTACCGCTTAGTGGCAACTTCGCGATCCAATCGCCGTCGGTTTCGGTAGCAGGGGCATGGTGCCAGAAACGATGCATCGTGTGCTCTCGATCCTCGGGCCGCTCGTTGGCAATTCCCTGTTGAGTGTAAAAGACATTCACGGAAAGAACGGGCTTCGAGGAATCGGGCCTGACGGTGAAGACGGGAATGCCATCCACGGTGTCGAGCGACATCTCGGATTCAGGCGTCTGCGGAAAGGCAAATGAGTCCTTGAGATGCTGATCGAACCACAACAAAGTGGCGACTTCGTATTCGGCGGTGTCCTGATGGTTGTGATGCGGTGAACAGGTCACTCGCCATTCAAGGCTTTGGATTTCGCGGACGGCATCAGGGAGGTTGCCGATCCGTCCATGAAAGTCATTCGCGGGGCTGAGGAAGACAATCGGACACGACACCTGCTGCAGGCTGACATCGTCCCCCAGCGTCTCTCGAAACAGTTGGCTACTGTTGTCACGATCGCTGATGCCTCCACATGATGGCGCAGCCGCCCGAACGCGTGAATCGACTGCCGTCATCACCGTCAGCTTGCCCCCCATCGAATGCCCATAGACGCCGAGTCGTTCGGGATCGACTTCCGGCTGCTGTTCCAGAAATGTGAGTGCTCGTCGAGCGGCCAATGCACACAGAAACCAGCCGCTGTTGCGCGGTGATTCGACATCGTCGAGCGTCCAGGCCTCAGGGGCGATACTGGGAAAACTATTGCCCGGATTCCTGCTGGGGGCGTGATAGCCATCAACGTTGCCCCAGTCGGTGGTCAACCGATATGCAGGATCTTCTGTCATTCCATCCCAGAACAGCCTTACTTCGGTCGGCGACACGTGATAGGCGGGAGCACTGATGCGGCCGGCCCACGCGATCGACACCGTGGCGTATCCTCGATGGGCATTCCGCAGGCAGGCTCGGTAGTCGGCGTACTGTCCGCCACCGTGAATCTGCACAAGCCCGGGAAGTCTCGATCCACTTTCAGCCTCACTCGTGGGGAACCCATAGACCGCCGCGAGGGAGGCTCGCTCCCCTCGAAATACGCCGATGCGAAATCTAACGATCCGCAGCGTGACCCCCTCTTCGTTCCACTCTCTGAGAACCTCCGCGTCGAGCGGTTCTGCCCGAGGGTCGAATCCCGACCACATTTCGTCGAAGTTCCGCGGCGACTGTCCGTCGACAAGCGGCGGCAGAGTGTCAGGTTCGACAGCGGCGGCGGTTGAACTGTTGATACACGCAATAATGACGGTCGCGGTAATGAACCATGAATGGCAATCACGTTTCTGCATCGTACGCACCTTCATCGACGTGAAACTGCTTTTATCGCAAGGAGTCGGAGTCCAACAATCACTCGTGCCTTTCCAGGAATTCCTGTGCGATGAATTCACCGAGCGCCGCGATTCCCTCGGTGTCGATCACCAACTGCAGTTCCTGATCGGGCAGATTGAATGCCTTCAGATGAATCAGGTGTGGATCGGCAGCAGCCAGCGCTTCGACATCGGCGACGACGTCAATCGAATTGACATCTTGATGATCGGTGGGAGGTTGCTGACTGACGTACCAATCGAGATCAGGCTGTTGCAGGTCTTCGCGGCTGTGAGTTATCAGATGTTGCAGTCGTTCCGCAGCCGCCTGACGGTAGGGGCCGAACGACATGTCGTTCTCGCCGACGTGATAGAAGATGCCGACAAGTTCGACCTTGTGCCCCCGTTGCGACAAGTCGGCAATTGTCTGTTGGATCGACTCGATGAACTTTGGATAGAGATTCCGAGTTGGGGCCTCGCTCCCCTCGGGCGTCCAGTCGATGATCTGCGAACCGCTGTGTGTGAACTTGAGAATCGCGATCGGTTCCTCGATGGCCGCCTGCAATGTGGCCGCGAAGCTGAGTTCGGGACCGAACGTGTCGTAGTATCCTGCTGGTCCCAATGGTTCCCAACCGTTCGACGTTTTGACGCCGCCGCCCAAGCTGTACCTGAAGGCGATGTTTGGGTTGTCCGACAGTAACTCGTCGCCGCCCGGCAACTGGCTGAGTTCTTGAGTGAATGCCCGCTCGCCCTCCATGTTGCGATGTCCCGCCAGGACAAACAACTTAATCTTGCTCCCCTCCGGATAGGGCCAGGTCGCGAGGACACGTTCTCTTGATGGCAGTCGGCCGATGGAATCCAGATAGGCTTCGGCGTAGTTCACGCCGTGTTCCAGTTGTCCCAGCGTCCCGTAGTGATAATGCAGCCCGACGCCCCCTCCGATTTCGACGCCGACGTGTGCCGTCGGTATGTAATGGGCCAATGGATCGGAATCGGTCACAGCGCGCTGTCCCAGACTGATGGCGTACATCCGCGGTCGCAGGTCCATGCCCCAGATCGTTTTGGTGCAGAGTTCGCCGATGTAGAAGTTCAGTTCTGGTGCAAGCAAGTCGCGTCGGACACAGTCGATGAAGTTGGCGAGATTCTCACCGTAGTGAGCCATGTACTCTTCGTCGAACATGTCGTTCTCCCCCTGGTGCCACATGAAGCCTTCGAGCCGGTAGGGAATGTTCTGCTGGTCCAGGTCGGCGAGTGAATCGCGAATCAATTCCAGCAGCAGCGGGTACATCTCGAAACCGCTCGGGTCATCAGGATTCCAGTCACCTCCCAGATGCGTGCCTCCAGCCGCGCACTTGATGATGGCGATCGGCGCGTCGATGGTTTGAGTCACCATGCGCGCGAAGCTGAGTTCCGGCCCGACCACGTTGTCGACGGGCTGCAAGTCGACCCAACCATTCGATCGGAACTTGTCCTCGCGACCGATGCAGTAAGAGAACCTTACGTCGTCTTGCGGATTCTCCAGACCCGCGAACGGTGGGAATCTCTGAATATCCTCGACACGCGAATCGGAACCGACCATGTTGGACTGACCGGCGAAGACAAACACCCGGACGGTCTGATCGTCTTCCGGTTGAGCGAACAATGAGGTCGTCAGGCTCAGTACCAGGATGACGGTGAGACTTCTGATCAATCGGTGAATTTCTGTCATGCGGGTTTGCATCATCGAGTTATCGTTTCCCCTGACGAGTCACAATCGGGACGTAGCCGGCTTCGAGACCTGCTGGTGGCTCGACGATCACGGCGGGATCGAGCGATGCCAGGGATCCCGACTGCGGTGGTGGAAGGTACTCGCGATCCTTCGTCCACTCACGGTGCAGCTTTTCAACCCGCTCCTGGAGTTGTTCGCGTTCCTCTACGGACAGGTCGGCGTTTTGCAGAGCAGGCTGATCGGCAAAGCGATACCAACTGTAGGTCGCGATGCTTCCATCTCCAAGCTCGGCTTCGAAGGGACCGGCGACCGGACCTGGATTCGCCCAGCAACCATCTTCCGGCGTGACATAGGGACTACTGTCGTCCACGGGACCAGGCTCGATTCGAGCACGCAGCGACTCGGGAATCTCACCATCTTGTTCTGCGATCGGTCTCCAGCGCGCGGAATTCCCCTTCCCTTCCAGGACGTAATATTCGGGGAGTGTAACGAGCGAACCCTCTCCTTCACCCGACCTGTCGAGACTTTCATCCCAACGGAAACCAAACGTATGGGGATCTGAAGTAAACGGAGTTGCAAAGCCCTCCCAATCGAGTTGTCTTCGCTCGTCCCCCTCCATGTCCGGCGTGCTGATGCGCCACGTCGACCAGCCGGAACCATCGAAGCGATGGATCACGGAGTGTTCATCATTGATCCGTCCGCTCGCCTCCGGACCGGTATCGAACCAGCCGCTCACACTGTCCCAAAGCGCCTCTTTGCGATACGACGTGATCTGGTGGACGAGCGTCGAATGGCCTTCCGGGCTGACTGGGAATCGCGTCGGAGCGACGCGCGCGTAGCGTTTGCCTTGATTGTCCTCGGCAATGACTGCCGGCACATACTGCGTCTCCATCTGCAAGGCACGGTTCGGATCCGAGGGACGGCTGTCGAGAAACATTCCCGCCAGTTTCGGCTGCTTGACCGTCACGTTCGAGAAGAAATAGGGCGTGAAGAACGCCACAGGTCCCTTGAAGTTGGCTGTGTTGAGAAACAACGTCCAACATTGATTTCCCGTCGGTACATCGACGCCAGCCGTTTGTGCTTTCGGCTCGGTGAGCGGCAATGGGAGGTATCCGTAGCCAAACAATTCGCCCAATGTTCCCTGCTGCAGATTCAGTCCATCCGGCGGCCACAACACCCAGGGGCTGAGCTGGGCCACGCCGTACTTTCCGGAAGGATCATCCCAGTCTCGTCCCTTACCCGCTCCCGGACCGTTTGCCCACTCACTGAAGTTGAGAGCCACTCCCCCCATGATGAACTTCGGAGTCTCGGTGGCGAATCGCGTGTCGCGCCACCAACCGAGTCCTCCTTCGATGTCGGAGTAAAGTTCACCGACCGTTTCGGAACCATCGACTTTCGCGTGCATCCAGGTTCCGAACAGTCCCGTTTGAAACTGCGAACCGGGATACTGTCCCAACAGCGGCCAGGCGGCGACATACATCGAGAAGCCGCCGCCGAAGGCCTCTTCGACCCGCTGAGTGGGTGCGCCCAGATAACCATCCATCAGACCATTGGCGGCCTGCGTTGCGTCGTCGCCGAATGCCATCTTCGAGCGAGACAGAATGACAGAACCAGCCGATAGAGCCGTCGCCGCTTGCAGAAAATCACGCCGGGACGATTTTTGTGTCATCGGGAGTTGCCCTACCTGGGTTGTTGATCCTGATTCCGCACCGGCATGACTCTCATGCACAATGAATGTAGAACCTTCAGCAGACACGCTAGCTACGACCGGCACTGCTCGGCAACCCAGTCGTGGAGCCACGTCATTCGGCCATCCGAGTGGCAAGACCGATTTGGCCCCATGTGTCCATCGCCTGCTACTCGTCAGAGTCCAGCTGCGGTTGCCAGTGCGGCCACATTGCGGCATGACCGGCTGACCCAAAGACGCGAAGCCTAGGCCTCGTCAGCGGATTGCAGGGCGACCTCGCCGACCGGCAGGCAGACCATTTCGGCGAGCCAGCCGTTGGTGTCGCAGAGTTGCTGGAGATCGGGAGTGATCTTCGCGGCGGTGGCGTCGTCCCATTGAATGATGAGCTTGGCAGCCGACCCCTTGCCGCTGACTTCGACGACCATACCCGTCCAGCCCCCAATGGCGAACTGCGGCGCTTCCGGCAGTGTGACGCCGTCCAGCACCTGAATTCGCGAACCAACGCCAGGAGCAGCACTTTTCTTCTTACCCATGATGCCGAGAGTAGTTAGTCGAAGGATGTGAGTCGAGAGAGGAGAGATAAGAGTTGAGAAGCCAGACGAATCAAACACGGCATATGGACGAATGCATCTTCCACCTCTCTCTACACTCAACTCTCATCTCTCCAGCAGTCACAGCGGTTTGTTGTGGCGATAGCGTTGGCTGGCCTCGGAGAGAAAGCGACGTTCTTCGCTGGAGAGCGACGCCATCCCCTCGGTGTTGATCTTGTCGAGTAGCAGGTTCACGCGATTTTCGGTGTCGATGCGGAGTTGTTCTTCCTTGGCCTGCCTGCGCTCTTCGCGCTCCAGCCTGCGGCGTTCGAAGTATCCCGGTTGTCGCTCGCGAACGGGCTCCTCGCGTTCGAGACTCGTATAACCCTGTGAAAAATCGTGGCCCAGGAACGATTCGTCAAACTGTCTGGCTGAGGTCGTGACCATCCACTCGATGCGATTGGTCATGAAGCCGAAACATCCGATAAAGACCACCAGCACGTCGTCGACCCAGAACCCGACCACGATCGCGATCCCACACACCACCATGGCGGTGATGATGCATCGGCGATGCGCCTCGCTCCGCGACATGCGCTGCACGAGAATCGCCTGCAGCATCCTTCCGCCATCCAACGGATAGACGGGCAAGAGGTTCAGCAGAAAGAGTTTCCAGTTCAGAGAGAACATCAACGCCCCGAGTTCCAGGGGCAGGTTTGATTCCAATTGAACGTTTGGCAGAAACACCGCCTGCTCGAGTAAGTCCACGGGATGAGAGATGGTCCCGAATTGAATCGCCGGCCACAAACAGACCGCCGCCAGCAGCAGATTGCTGAGCGGTCCCGCGAACGCCGTCCAGAATTCCGAACGAAACGAGTCTGCCGGCCGACAGTAGGCCAATCCGCCGAACGGCCAGAGCAGGATTTCGTCCCCTTCGCCCCCGGTATAGCGCACCACCCAAATGTGGCAGAATTCGTGGTAGAGCACCGACAGCGAAAGCAACACGAAGATCGCGGTCCCCAATCGCCAGTCGAAATAGCTCCAGGCAATTGGAAGGAGCAGGATCAGCAAGAAGCTGACACGCACCTTCGTCCCTCCCCAGACACCCAGGGAGAACGCGGGCGAAAATGACTGACGAGATTCCATGCCTCGCATCCTCGAAGACAGGGCGGACCTGGTCCGAATGTGGAGTCACACCGCCGAACGGTTCCGCCATCGGGATCCTATCACTCCCCGTCCGCTGTGGCAATTTCCAACAACGACATTCGTTGATCTCTGGGTTGATACTGGACAGCCCTGGAGCGAATGCCCAAACTCGAACAATGGGGTCGGAGTCGGCTTCTCTACCTTCGTAGTTGTTTCACCACAATCAGATTCTCCACCTCGTATTTACCATGATGATGTCTCGAAAGCTCTTCTGGCTGGTCATGTTGGGCCTTGTGATGCCCGCGACGCTCGCCGCTTCCGATCAACGTGCCTGTCGTTCCGTACACCTGCAGTACGCCACGCCGGGAGCCATCGCCTTCTACAACGAAGTGACGATCGAACAGTCCGCGCCCGGCACCTACTTCTGTGTCTGCGGTTTTCGACGCGGCTACTTCGGCCTGCAGGAGTTGGACGAAGGCAAAAAAGTGCTGATCTTTTCGGTCTGGGACGACCACGACGGCAACGATCCCAATGCCGTTCCCGAGGAACAACGGGTCGAAGTTCTCCATCAGGGAGAGGGAGTGCGCATCGGCCGATTCGGCAACGAGGGGACCGGAGGCCAGTCGTTTCTCGATTTCGACTGGCAGGTCGGCGAGACCTACCGCTTTCTCCTCACAGCCGAATTGCTGGAAGAACGCACGGCGTACACGGCGTGGTTCTTCCGGCCTGAAGAAGGAGAATGGTTCCGCATGGCGACGTTTACGACGTTCGCTCACGAGTACGGCCTGCGCGGGCTCTATTCGTTCGTCGAAGACTTTCGTCGTGACTATACATCGGCCACGCTGATGAGGCGGGCCACATACGGCAACGGATGGATTCACGCGGCCGATGGTCAATGGCTGGCGTTAACGCGAGCCACATTTACCGCCGACGACAGTAGTGCCGCGAACATCGACGCCGGACTCGCGGGTGAAGCGTTCTACCTGCAGACCGGCGGCGAGACTCAGCAGGTGGGTGCCGCCTTGAACGAAGCCATCGATCGCGTTCCCATCGATTTGCCCGTCATTCCTCAACTCGAAACACCATCTGATCAATGACGGACACGAATCCCAGCCTCCTCCGCGCCGGCATGGTCGGCATGGGGATGATCTTCGACGACACATACCGTCCCTTCTTCGAGCAGGCACGCGCCACCGGCCTGTACGATCGCCGATTCGGCCCGTTCGAGATTGAACTGACGGCCGTCGCCTCGCGAACAGGCAAACGGGCCGATGCCTACTTGAAGCGCGCGCGCTCGCAAGGCCTCGTCGGCGATTGCCAGTCGTTCACCGGCGAACACGCGGTTGCCGATCTGCTTGCGTCAGATGTCGACCTCGTCTGCGTCGCCACTCCCGACGACCGCCATTTTGAAGCCGCCCTGCAGGTGCTTCAGGCCGGCAAGCATCTCTACGTCGAGAAGCCTTCGGTCCTCAAGTTGCAGGAACTCGATCAGCTCACGCAGCTTGCCGAAGAGAACGGCGTGCTGGCGAAGGTCGTCTACCATAAGCTGCTCGATCCCGACCACAAGAAACTCCGCACGCTCGTGGCGGATGGCGAACTGAAGCATGTCAACAATGGCTATTGCACGCTGCTCGAACCGAAGCAGATCAGCGGGGCGCAGTTTTCCGAATGGATTCAGGGGCGGAATCCCGGCACGTATGTCGCGGTCCATTACATCAAGCTGATTGACTTCACTTTCGGAGGCCGACTGAAGACCGTCGCCGCCACCGGCCAGCGCGGACTCGTCGGACCAGCCGAAGGCAACACATGGGACAGCACTCAGTTGCGCATGATTTACGAATACCCCGACGGCCGCGAGGCGGCGTTCGATATTCATACATCATGGGTCAACCCCGATAACTTTCCCGGCTACGTTGAACAAGAAGTGCAGTTCCGATTCGACAACGGCGTCTGGTACGGTCATTCCCGCAGACGCGGCGTCGAATGCACGATTGAAGGCAAGACGCCGATGGAGAAGAAGATCTCCATCAACAATCACTACAACGGCGAGTTTCTCGAACCGTGGGGCCAGCGCAGCCAGCGCGGTTACGGCGTCGAGGTGATCGACCGCTTCGTGCGGGAAGTCGCGATGATCGAGTCGTGCAGTTCGTCGATCGAACGCTCACATCGGCTCAAGGCCGCTCGCCAGCTGAACTACAACGACCTCTCAGCCGACCGGCAGGTGGTCGCGACCGTGCAGTCTCTCGAGGCCATCCTTGCTCGCGCCGCCGCCGCCGAACCCGACTGTATCGTGCGCGTGAACGACGTTCACGGCGGGCTGGTCCTGTATCGCCCCGGCTCCAGCGAGCCCGATGTCCTCTACGCCGGGAAGGTGTAGGTCCGGTCTGCCGGACGGGACCTGGATGCGCAACTGAGATGCTTCCAGACGCAAGCCTTTACGTCACTTCAAACGCGCGAACTTGAATCGCGTTCTTGCCGGCCTTGTGAGCGGGGCGAGGTTCGGGTTGAGCGAACCCGTTCAAGTCGACCGAGCGGGCACGGAATTCGTACTTGCCGGGCTGAAGATCGCGCAACACCGTTCTCCATGCGGCCATGCCATACATCGTCGGCCACGCGAGCGGCTCGCCGGTGTCGCGGTTGAAGCCGAGAATGTCGTGAGGCCGAGTGTTCGCAGGCAGCACGGCGTTCCAGTCCGGTGGGGGGAACAGTTGGCAAGGGAGCCAGGGTCCGTGCAGCAGTTCGGGATCATCGTCGGCAAGAGGCTGCGAGTCTTCGTCCACACGTCGGAGCCACGACTCGACGCGATCGACTCCCGAACGGCCGCAGATGACCTGCCCGGTAACGACGATCGGCCCGCCCCCCACGATTGTTTCTGGGATTTCGTCCACATACGCAGCGGTTTTCAAGGTCGATTCGGGATCGTTGTTCTGCAGTGCGTAAGTGTCGTTCGCCCGATAGTCGTTCGTCAGGAAGATGTGAGAGAGCCATTTGACGTTCTTAAACCCGTGAGTCCACGGGACGATCATCCGCACCGGCCCTCCGCGCACCGGCGGGATCGGCGCGCCATTGAGTCGGTAGGCGAGAAACACAGGAAACTCTCCCGGTGGAGTCTCCATCACCTGCGTATAACTGAGTGATCCCTGAAAGACCTGCGCGGAATCGTTGTTGTGAAACCCCCAAAAGTAGATTCGCCGCACATTGCTCATGCGCCCGCACAACCGCAGCACGTCTCGCAGCGGCACCCCTTCCCACAACCCTTGCCCCAGCGGCGTGGGGATGTTGAGGCACTGCAGGGCCTTAACGAACTTCACGCCGTGCGACTCTCCCAGCGACATGAGTGCCTCCATATCGAGAGCGGTGCCGTCGGCGATCGTCAGCGGTCGCGTGATCTCTGCCGGCACGCTGACGTGCGGTTCTTCGACAAAGGGATCCGCGGCGATTTCGAGACGCCATGTTTCGGGCGTCATCCGTGCATCCGCCAAGGCTTCTCCCATCAATGTGTGCGGTTTGGGATTGCCGCGGGCGACGGTGTAAAACTCGTCAGCATTTGTGAAGTACGGATGCGGACACACCGCCGCATCGATCGCGGCAACCTCACCGGAAAGTGCTGATGTTGCGTCATCCGCCGTTGCTGCATTGCCGCCCGCCAGGGTCGTGGCCGCTAACGCCGTCGAGCATTGCAAAAGACTTCGCCGCGAGATGGGATGACGGGGATCGATTTCCATGGCAACCTCTGTTTTCAGGATGAGTCGAGTCCGCGTCCTTCTGGTCGCATCGAAATCGACGGCCGGTGACATGTGCATCCATCAGAACAGCGACACCAGCGCTTCCCCTTCATCCAGCAGATTGAAGGGGCGGTTCTGGTTGTCGAATGCCGTCAGATCATTGATCCCCATCGCATGGTAGACCGTTTTCGTAATGTCAGCCGGAGTGACCGGGCTGTCTGCCGGATACTCTCCCAATCGGTCGCTCGACCCGTAGACCTGTCCGCCGCGAATTCCTCCGCCCGCCAGCAGGTCGGTCAGGCAGTGCGTCCAGTGATCGCGCCCCGCCCCTTCAATGCCGCCGCTGCGCGGGTCTCCGATGCGGGGCGTGCGACCCATCTCGCTGGTGACCAGCAGCAACGTCGAGTCGAGCATGCCGCGCAGGGCGAGGTCTTCGATCAATGCCGAGAACCCGCGATCGAATTCGGGGAGCAGGTTCTCCTTCAGACAATTGAAGTTGTTACCGTGCGTGTCCCAGCCGCCGGCGCTGGCGCATTTCTTGGCGAGTCGTTCTTCATCTTCCATCCAGAACACGGTGACAAACGGCACGCCGGCTTCAACGAGTCGCCGCGCGAGCAGCAGGCTCATGCCGTTGACAGTCTCGCCATAGCGCTGACGGACTCCATCCGGTTCGCTCGATACATCGAAGGCGGCGGTGGTGCGCGACGACATCAACAACGACAACGCCCGCTCATGTTGACGCTGCCAGAGTTGTGTGTTGGCGAATTGATCCAGTTCATAGCGCGCACCATCCAGATGCGACAGCAATCCATCGCGCTGCAACAGTCGGTGCGTGGTGACATCTCCATCCAGAATCAGAGCGGGTGCCTGAAACGTAGATGGCTCCTCAAGACTCCCCTGCAGATACAACGGATCGTGTTCGACTCCGATGCGGGCGGCGAACTGGCCCGGACGCGTGTACGGAGCCTTGCTCGGCATGTGCGGCAACGTCATTGCATTCGGCAAATACTCGTGGGCGGGCCGCCTGGCCGCCACCACCGATCCCATAAAGGGCCAGTCGTCGGCAAACGGCGTGCGGTTGTTGCCGAGCGTTTGAAACGTGACATCGGGAACGTGTCCGGTGAGATTGTAATAGTATCCGGCATGATGATCGTTCGTGCTGACGCTCCCACCCACCGAATTCACCAGCGCGAGATGATGTGCCTGTTGAGCCAGCATTGGCAGATGCTCACTCAAGAGGAGTCCCGGTGCCGACGTCGCAATCGGCTGGAATGGCCCGCGATACTCGGCGGGAGCGAGCGGCTTCACGTCCCAGGTGTCGAGGTGCGATGCGCCGCCGCAAAGAAAGAAGAGGATCGTCGACCGCGCGGTGCCGGCGGCGGGAGCGGCGACATCCGCCGTCGCCGTGCGCGAGGGTCGACCGAACGCCAGACCCGCCAGTCCAGCGGAGGATGCGGCAAGAAACCTGCGACGATGCATGGGTCGCTTCATGCTTCTGGCGTCTCTAGAGATTCAAAACGGGGAACTCGCGCCTGCATGCTCTTTCGGGTTTTCATCGATGGCGCGACTCGACAATTCCACCAAATCTTGCATTAACCGGCCCCTCTTGGCAACATCGAGGCGAATATTGATGCGTCGATCGGCTCCTTCGTCTCTCAATTCGCCGTGGATCACCCCCTGCCCTGGAGACCAAACGCATGACGTCAACTCCGCAGCACATCTCCCGTCGAACAATTCTCAAGACGGCTGCGGCGTTCGCGGCACCGCTCGTCGTTCCTGCGAACGTACTGGGACTGGACGATCGACTCCCGCCGAGCGAACGCGTCCATCTCGGTTTCATCGGCTGCGGTGGGAAAGGGATGGCCCACATCCGGGAATTCGTGACGATGCCCGATGTGCAAATCGTCGCGGTGTGCGATGTCGATCGGCTGCATCAGCGCGATCTGTCCGCTGATGCACGTCAGACATTTGGGCTTGAAGCCGCTCAACAGGTCGTTTCGCAGCACGCCTCCTCACAATCGCGTGGATCGGGAGCGTCGTGCGATGGCCACAGCGACTATCGCGAGTTATGCGGGCGCGACGACATCGATGCCGTCGTCGTATCGACACCCGACCATTGGCACGCGCTGTGTGATCTGGAAGCGATTCGAAATGGCAAGGATGTGTATGGCGAAAAACCGATCACGCATCTGTTTCGCGAGGGACGGCAACTTGTGCGAGAAGTGGCCGAGCGTGGGGCCGTCTTTCAAACCGGATCGCAACAACGTTCCGACGCCCGTTTTCGCCGAGCGGCGGAGATCGTCCGCAACGGGCTTCTGGGATCGATCACGCGCGTCGAAGTCGGTCTGCCGATCGGTTATCTCGAATCACAAGGGGACGCGACTGCCATCGTCCCTCCCGAGCACCTCGACTATGAGTTGTGGACTGGTCCCGCGGAGATGCTCCCGTACATGCGCGCCCGGCATCATCGCTGGTGGAGAGGGCATCGCGCCTATGGAGGGGGCACATTGATGGATTGGATCGGCCATCACAACGACATCGCTCATTGGGGACTCGGCATGGATCAGAGCGGTCCACTGGAAGTCGAAGCCGTCGGCTGGACCTGGCCCGACACCGAAGTCTACGACACACCCGTCGAGTACGAAGTCCGCTCGACCTATGCCGGAGGGACTGTGATCAGCATCGCGTCTCGGCACGCCATGGGAGTGAAATTCATCGGCGAAGGAGGCTGGGTGTATGCCGACCGAGGCAAGCTCGAATGCTCCCACGACGGCTGGACGGCCGAGGAATTCATTCCTGGTCCCGTGGAGCTGGAACGCTCCGACAATCACTTGCAGAACTTCATCGACTGCGTGAAGTCGCGACAACAGTGCATTGCCACCGCAGAGACAGGACACCGCTCGATCACGCCGGGACACCTCGCCTACGTGTCGCAAGAACTGGGACGACCGGTGCGTTGGAATCCCGCCAACGAGCAATTTGTCCACGATCCCGATGCCGAAGCTCTGCTTGAAGTGAATTACCGAACTCCCTGGACGTTGTGATTGGGAACGTGGCAGCGGGCGCGTGTCGAGACATCACGTCGCCTCGTCGTGCGGTGGCTCGATCTCCCTGCTGGTCGCATCCTTCCCGGGAAAACAGCACAGGATCGCGGGCAGGATGAACAGGTCGGCGGGGAGGGCGATGCCGATCGTGGTGATCGCCATCGCGGCGAAGAGCGTGTGAGTGGGAAGCTGGCTCGTCATCACGCTGGCGAAGCCTGCCACCATCACGACGGTGGTCATCACGAGTGCCGTCCCCACGGTGACAAACGTGCGGCGAATCGCCGTCGGTGCATCATGGCCACCGGCACGCTCGTGCTGAAAGCGCGTCATAAAGTGAATCGTGTCGTCGACGGCAATTCCCAGGCAGATGGCGAACGAACAGGCGCTGGCAATGTCGAGCGACAAATCCATCGTGGCTCTCAATGCCGCTGCCGCCGCGAGAGGAAGGACGTTGGGAATGATCGAAATCAGTCCCAGGCGAAGCGAGCGAAAGGCGATGGCGATCACCAGTACGATCACCACGCCGGCGAGCATCAGACTCTGCATCAGCTCGTGAACATTGCGGGCAACAATCTGACTGTCGACCAGCGCTTCGCCCGTCAGCGTGATCTGCATGCCGGGGTGTTCGGTTTCCAGTCGATCAATCGTCTGTTGAATACGACCAAACGCCGGTCGGTAGGCGGCCATTCCCAAGTCCTGCAGACGCACCACGATCTGCGTCCGCCGCAACTCGGGCTGCCAGAATTGTCCCCGAAGCTGTTCCGGAATCGTCGCGGCTCCCCACCAGAGCTTGAAAGACGAGTCGGGCCCCGGCAGCAACTCCAGACAATTGCGAATCGACATCGGCTCACTGATCAGCTCCTCCTGTTCGAGAGCCGCTTCGACATCTTTCAAGACCTGCCACACCGCCTCTTCGCTGCCTGCCGGCCATTCGATGAAGACCTGCACCACACGAATGCCACCCAGAGCGCGATCACATTCCAGCAACGCCTGATAGGCCGCGCTCTGATTCGGCACACGATGGGCCAGTCGGTCATCAGGATCAAGCCTGACTGCTGCCGCGATGAAGGCGACGGTCAGCAACACGCCGCCACACGCAATCAACGCCGCGTGATTGACGACGGGCGTCATCCACCCCGACAGTCGTTCGATGTTGCGTCCGATGAGATCGTGTTCGTGCCCGCGATGAATGCGCCGTCCCAACCACGAGCATCCCAGCAACGGCACGACGAGGATGACGGCCACAAACGTCACCAGCACTCCGATGGAGGATGCCAGTCCAAATCCCCTGATCATCTCGGAACGCCCGATCATCAATGACCCAAATCCGATCGCGGTCGTGATCGACGTCAAAAGACACGCCATTCCGACATGACCGATCGAGTGCGCCGCCGCATCGCGGTTGCTGAGTCCCGCAGCCCGCCGTTGCCGCATGTCGACGACGAGATGCACGCTGTCGGTAAAACCGATCATCAACACCATTACCGGCACGATGATCTGTGCCAGTTCGTTTTGATCGCGCCCCAGCAGTTGAAGCCAGCCTTCGGTCCATACGACGCCGACGCCCGGTCCGCCGCACGCCACCAGAATCGCCGACGGCCGACGAAAGATCGTCAACGCCAAAAGCACGACGAGGGCCATCGCGGTCAAGAGGATCCGTTCGTGTTCGGCGTGTTGCGTCTCGCGATTGGCATTCCACAGCGGGACGGCTCCCGTCAAACGCCCGTCGACGCCGGTTCCGGCGAGGGTTTCGTCGACGATGGCTTGCACCTGTTCGACTCCTTCCGATCCCCAATGGATGACCACCGGAATCATCAAGACTGTGCCGTCCTCGGAAAGGAGTTGACCTTCGACGAGGGGATGCTGCCGCATGGCGTCGCGAGCTTGCTCCAGGTCGGTCTCGTCGTTTACATCCTCCGGCAGCAAAGGTTCGAGTCCGCGCCAGGTCCAATGGGGAAACTCTCCCGCCCAGACGACCATCTGCACGGCGTCCTGCTCCTTCAGCCGTCGCACGGTATTCTGCAACGCAGTGACGCGCTGCGGGACGAAGAAGTCGTCGGATGTTGCGACCAGTACGCAAGGGAGTCCGGCGAAGTCAAAACTCTCTTCGACCTCGCTCAGGTCGATCCAGTCTTCAATGTCCGCCCACTTATCATCGTCGACCTCAAGCCAGCGGAAGCCCATGAAACCGAACGCCGGCGGCACGCTGAGCAGTAGCACCACCCCCCACATCCATAACTGGTGCCTCACTAGAAATTCACCCGCGCGCTGCATCACTCCATCCGGTCAATCGTCACGGCTGCCAAAATCGCTCAATTCGAGGGGCGAGTCTATCAGTCGGACGAGGCGATGCGGAGTCACTTCGCCTAGTCGTCGGCGATGCAGGTGTTTTAGCGAGTGAGTCAGAGGGTGTGTCCGGAATCACGCATGATAGACTCTGTTCAGTTCGTTCACGACATTCCGACTCACGGCACGATGAGCGTTATCGAAACCGAACGACTGTTGCTGAGAGATCTGACACCGGCCGACGTCGCTCCGATGCTATCGGTGTTGGGCGACAACGAAGTGATGCGTTTCAGCGACGGTGTGATGGATGCAACCGCGATTGCATGTTGGATCCAATCGCAACAGGCAAGCTATCAAGCACATCGCTACGGACTATGGGCCATCGTCGAGAAGTCGAGGCGCAAGACGATCGGATACTGCGGACTGACTCATTTTTCCGACATCGAAGGACAGCCTGAGATTGAGGTCGGCTACCGACTCGCAAGAGCCTGGTGGGGTCAGGGCTTCGCGACCGAAGCTGCCCGTGGAGTGCGTAACTACGCCTTCCATTCACTCGGCCTGTCGCGACTCGTGTCACTCATCGAGCCAAGCAACACGGCCTCGTTGCGAGTCGCTGCGAAACTCGGGATGCACCGCGAACGCGAAGTTATGTTGCCGGGGTACGATCACGCGGACTATCTGTATGTGGTTGATGGCTGATGGCAGGTATCTCGCAGCGAAATCCGGATGAACCAACGGCGCTCACTCTTCTGGCTCGACTAGATGCGTCACCCATTGGACGTCGGCTGTTCGTGTGGAGAAGCAGTAGACGTTCCCAAGATCGTCCGACGCGATGGCGTCGCCTGAAGGGGATGTCGCCATGCTCCAGGGACGAGGCCCCGTCGTCGTACGCACGGCCCATTCTTCATCGCTTTCGGCGTTGTAGAAGTAGACCATGCCACGGATCGGAAATCCCAAGTCAGGCGGTAGAACGCGAGAAAAGATCGCCGTTCGGCCATCGTCGGTCTCGGTGAAACTGGTAACATCCGCTGCGAATGGTTCGCCCACAGGCGTCGCTCGTAACTCTTCGTGATCGGCTGCGATGTCATATCTCACGAGCATCATTTCCTGTGAATCCTCGCAACGGCAAAGCAGCCTTCGGCCATCCCGCGAGAAGAATCCATCGCCCACCGCGCCATACTCATACAGATTGACTGTGTTCGTCCGCGCCCAGCCGATCTCGGTCTCTTCATAGAGTTGCAACACATAGACACTCTGAATCCGCTGAATCTTGTGTGACAGTACGAGCAGTTGATCGGCGCGATCCCCAACAAACGTGAGAGCGGCGACGGAGTTGTGCTCCACCTCGAACTCTTGCGGGGCGGTTTCTCCTTCGAGATTCACAACGACCACCTGCCAATCCACTGCTGCATACGCCATTCGACTCCCGTCCGAACTGAAACCCATGTGGGAATTCTCGTAGGCCCGAGCAGCGATCGCCTCGTTCGGTTCCGTTTCGTGAATCGTGGTCTCGATATCGACGTCTTGCTCCGACCAGTCGACGATATCGAGTACGCCGTGTTGACCGATCACCACAAGCTTGCTGTTGTCGGGAGTGAACCTGGCCAGGTAGACGCGATGCGGAAACGTATGCTCCCAGAGAATCGAACCGAAACCGGTGCTTAGCACCGCGACTCGATAGTCACCGCATTCCGTAACAGCGACGTAGCGACCGTCCTCGCTGACTGACACCGGAAACGTCGCAATCGCTTCCCCACCCTGTTGGAACGCCGCACATGTTCGGGAACCGATCAATATCGCGAACACACAAACGCAAACGAACCGCATCGGCCTATCCTCCTTGATGGAATTGAACACGACCATACTCAGCCGACATCTCGATGTTGTTCACATCACGATACCAGACGCTTCATTCGTAACAAGACCGAGTCGCTGGATCAGTTTGCCACGCCGCCGTACCCGGTGCGGCGGTGGTCGGTGAGCGAATACCGCCATCTGGCCGAGCAGGGAATCCTCACCGAGGAGGACCGCGTCGAACTTCTCGAAGGATGGATCGTTCCGAAGTTGACTCACATCCCACTTCACGATTGGTTGGTGTAAGCCCATGTGCGCGACATGCTCCCTCCTGATGAAGTTTCCAATGCCGGCGACTGATCTCTTCGTGTTCGGTCGTCTGCGCATGATTCGCTTTCAACAAGTGTTCGACGATCGATAAACAGGCACCGTGCGCTTCCATACGGGTTGGCGCGCAGTCACGCGCCGTGGCTGCATTGAATTGACTCGTCACCAGTTTGACGACAAGACACGCGACGACGAGAACGACCGCGATCGGCAGACATAATCCGAACCATTTGATCTGACACTGCTTAGCGAAACACTTCTATCGATTGCCGCCGCTCGGCATGCCGGTTGCCGTTTCTCGCTCGCTGTGCATGGCCTGCGTGCAGTGTCAGTTCGATCGGAATGCACAGAGCCGTACGCAGGCGAGGAATCATGATGCGAACGACCACCTCATGATCCATGCCAACCCGATGCTCGCAGGGACGCGGTTCCACACGCCGGCACTGCCGGACGATGACTTTTCGTTGCCCTCGAATGTCATCTTTCATGCAACCGGCGGTGGAATCCGCACTGCTGGGACACGCTCAAAAACCGCCGCCATGCCGAGTTCGCTTGACGGATGGGCAGCGTTTCACCATAAGTGGGCCTGATGAAATGGGGCTGATTTCGACATCCAGGCGAACAAACAACCCGCTCCCGATGTCGAATTGGCACCATGGGAAAAGGATGCAGGAACGACTCGGCGACACCATCCCCAACCGCCGGCAAACGGGCGATGACCACCCTTAGCGTTTCGGTCGATCGCCAGACTTCCTAACTCCTTACCCACCAACCACAACGGGACGTGGCGCAGCCTGGTAGCGCGCTTGACTGGGGGTCAAGAGGTCGCAGGTTCAAATCCTGTCGTCCCGATTCTCCTTTGTGAACGAAATGCCTTCCCCACGGCGTTTCGAGGAGTTTTTCGCCTTTTGGGGCGAGACTTCAGAGTTTTCGTGGCGTGTGTTTCAAACTCCGAGGACAATTGTCCTTTATCTCGGCGAGTAGATGAAGAGGAGTTTTGCCGTTCCGCAATCTGCTTGCCGAGGCGACCACCGACCGAAACGACGCCTCCCACAAGACGTCGAACGCGACGTGCGTTTCCCTTGATGCCGTCTACGAATCGCAGCCCTACCTCAAAGCCTAGCTTGCACAAGGCGGGAGCGATTCTGCTTCGGGCTTCTGCATTCTGTGCAACATCACGGATTTCGTCGAGGAGATTCATGGCCGCCTCAACCAGTTGCTCCGGTTGCAGATCTCGATCCACTTGCCTATCGGCCGACAATCCCTGAAGTTCACAACGAACCGCGTCAAGCTCGGACTTGATACGCAGGTATTCGGAACGAACAACCTGCTTAAGAAGCTCGTCTTCCTCGACAGCCAGATTCCTGCCGGCAGCCTGGAGCTCGTGCTCCAGCTGCTTGGCAGAAGCTTCAAGAGCGGCGCGCCGGTGGCTCGCGAGGTCGACAGGATTCGCATTTTCTCGAAACACGCGATCCAAGAGCTTTTTTCGCAGTTTGTCGTGGCATCCCATTCGATCCAATTGACCCACCAAATGCCGTAGCGAGAACCGGAGCATGGCCTCGGCGTCGACACCGTTGTGCTCGCAGTCGGCCCCTCCAGTTCTTGTGTAACGACCGCAAACGTAACGAAGACGCTTGCCATGCGGTCGGCCATACATCACTGAATCACAGCCGTTGGTCAGATCATAGACCAGGCATGACAAAGGATACTTGGCCGGATCCCTCACTTTCGGAATCCCCTTCTGAGACTTGCCTCTACCTTCGGCAAATTCTTGAATCGCTTTCCAACGCTCGAGATCAAAGCTGGGCTCGCCCTGCATAGGTGCAGTCACGATGACGGATGGATCGTTGAAGATCCGTCGTGCAGCTCCATTCGGCTTCCGGTCAACACGCAACGTGACTCACACCTCGCTGAGTTCACCGCTGAGCAGATTCAGCGACTGATCGGCCGCCGTCGGGAACTCGATCTGCCAGTCAGCCTGTTCCGACGCTCCGAACGGCTTCGCGAACTCGACCGCACACTCGATCTCCAGTTCCGCTGCCGCCGGATGCCGCCAGCGGAGCCGGGCATAGGTTGCGTCGTTCTCGGCCAGGATGCACATGACCGACCAGTCGCACGCGCCGAAGCAACGGGCGAACGTCGTTTCGTCCACACCGCTCGGTAAGGGACAGTCTCCCGGATGCGTATGGATCCAGACCCGGGCAAACTGCTCGGGCCGGAGTCCCTCTGCCACCTGCTGCTCGAAATACTCAGCGACGGCCTCATCGTCGAATGCGACCGAGACCTCGGTGCATTCCTGGGGGATCAGCACGATGTCGTGGATGCACAGCAGATCGTCCCGATCGGCACTGATCCCAAAGCTGCCCACTTCGGTCGGACCGAGGTCACGCAGATACCGCAGCTTGGCCCAAGCGGTCGGTGTGAACCGCAACAGCGGCTGCTGCAGGCGACTCTTCCTCTTGATCCGGTAACGTCTCCGTCCGGGACGCAGCCCAGATCGCACAAGAAGTTGTGCAGCACCTCACCGGACTCGTCGGCGCGCGAGTTGAGATCACTTTGGAGATTCACGCCGAACTACCAGAGGGGGCAGAGGAGAAGCTGGTTCGCGATGTGACCGAGAACTGTCGAACGCTGAAGTTCTCGGAGTTCGGGTTTGAGGAGCAGTGATTTAGAACGTTCGCACGCAGAGGCGGCGTCATCTGGCCCGAAATAGCCATCGCCAGGTCGATATCGGGACAGATCGTGGGGCTGATGCCGCAACAACCGCCTTCGGCTGGTGCTTGTCCGACGACATGCATGAAGAACCATTCGGATCAGTCGACAGATGTCCGAACCATTTGACGGACGAGTGCGTCGCTATCGACAATTGGACCGGCACTTGATGGTCACGATGCACCCGGTCGATGCACGCGACTTGCAGCGTCACATGCTCGTTGAGGACATCCGCTGCCGTTCGTGGTAAACTCATCATCGGCTCCAGTCGTCACCGTCCCGTCAGGGACAACTACCGCTTCGAGCGGTCAAATTGGGGATGCATCAGCATACCCCGTCTAGGCACGACCGGAGCCTTTGACTGCTAAAACTCGTCGGCCTGAGGCGAAGCCTCGTTAGGTATTGAATCCATTCTGACTAAAGCAGATACCGATGAACCACCGTCCTGCGCTCCAGAAAGACATTGCTGATGTCGAGACGTTGGTCCGTGGCTCGGAGGCGGGAATTACCTGTCCTTTGTCGGCGCTGCCAGCGCGAAACGATGCGCTGACTTCTAGCATGTACCGCACACTGGAAGATGCCGGTTGCCCCTTGGTTACGGATGTGCATCATCGCCTGCAGTTTGAAACGTTGTTGACGGAGCTGTCAGCTAAGTTTGTCGATGTTTCGGCCAGCCAAGTCGATTCGCAAATCGAGTGGGGTTTGCGGCGTATCGTGGAATTCTTAGGGATTGACCGGTGCGGCTTGGGGCAGGTGTCGGCCGACAGGAAGCAACTATTGGTCACGCACTCCTACCAGTTGCCGGGAATCCCGCCATCGGTCAAGCTCATGCTGGATTCGCAGTTTCCGACTTACGCCAGGATGGTCCACCAAGGTCTGGTCATCCGCTTGCCCGACGATATGCCGCCGGAAGCAGTTCAAGAGCGAGAGTACCTTCGCCAGGTTGGGCTGAAATCCAACTTGACCATTCCGTTGATGGCGATGGGAACCGTTGTGGGTGGAATCGGGTTCTCCTCATTTCGCTCGCGGCTTCGCTTACCGGACGAACTCATCCCGAGGCTGCGCCTGATGGGTGACATCTTCACCAATGCCCTGGCACGGAAGCGGGCTGATGAAGCACTGAGTGCCAAGGAACAGTCGCTGCGGCGAGCCAAAGATGGGCTTCGGCAACTGGCGACGAAACTCATCTATTCTCAGGAGGAAGAACGGCGGAGGATTGCCCGGGAGATGCACGACGACTGGGCGCAGAGATTGGCGATCTTGGGGATCGAGAGTGCCAAGCTGGAAAGTTGCCTCGACACGCAGGCTGTGGCCCTGCCAATGCTGGACACGATCCGAAAGCAACTGGTGAAACTATCCGAGGATGTGCATGATCTCTCGCGGCAACTCCACCCTTCGATCCTGGACGACCTGGGGCTCGTCGAAGCCCTGCGATCCGAGTGCGCCGGATTTTCGAGGCGAGAAGACGTCGCTGTCGATTACCTTCCAGCCAAAGTGCCCGACAACGTTTCAAACGATGTCGCGCTGTGCGTCTATCGAGTTGCGCAGGAAGCTCTGCGGAATATTGCCAAACATGCGGGCGTAAGGGAAGCTTCGTTGATACTGGTCGCCACCGAGGATGAACTGGTGTTGCGAGTTCAAGATCACGGCGTCGGATTCGATTTGGATAACGGGCGTGCTCAAGCGGGAGTCGGGCTATCCAGCATGGAAGAACGCGTCGGCCTGGTTCAGGGACAGTTTTCTATCACTTCTACACTCGGGCAGGGCACGATCGTCGAGGCCCGCGTTCCACTGCTGGGACATCAAGCATGAGCAGAGCACGCGTGTTGATTGCCGACGACCACCGGATTCTCGCCGAGGGAATACGCAGCTTGCTTGAACCTGAGTTCGAGGTCGTCGGCGTGGTATCTGATGGCCGGCAACTTGTAACCACTGCAACAAAGCAACACCCTGATGTCATCGTTGCGGACATCACGATGCCGTCCCTCAATGGGATCGAGGCTGCCGTGAAGTTGCGAGACGCGGGCGTGCCGGCCAAGGTTGTCTTTCTGACCATGCACCGCGATGTCGCCTACGCCCGCCGGGCCCTGGAAGCCGGGGCCGTAGGTTATGTGCTCAAGCACTCGGTTTCGTCGGAACTGGTCTCGGCCATTCGCGAAGCACTCCGGGGACAAACCTATATCAGCCCGTTGATCGCTGGAGAGCTGCTGAAATCGTACCGTGGAAACGCCCTGTCGGGGGACGCAGCGCAGCGACTCACGATACGGCAACGAGAAGTCCTCCAACTCACAGCCGAAGGCCGGACGGCCAAAGAAGTCGCGGCGGCGCTCAACATCTCGGTCCGGACCGCAGAGGCCCACAAGGCCCATATCCTCGACGCACTGGAACTCCGGGGCACGGCGGAACTGGTCCAATACGCCATCCGCAACGGCATCATCTCGGTCGACTGAATCGAGGAGTTATCAGCGTATCCGGCAGAACGAGGCATTGCGCAGAGCACAACGCACTGATCGTAGTTTGCGAATGGTGTTTCCGGCTGAGAGGCCTGCGTTTGACCGGAAACGCGGCGTGAAGGGGAAGTGCGCTTTACGCATGGCCGGTGTCGTAGTATTGCGGATGGCCCTGGAGTTCACCGCTTGCCATTATGCATGCGGTGGTCAGGTTCACTTTCCAAACTAAGGAGGAAATCGCTGTGGCAAGCCCGGAAGCCCTTTTGACCGACAGGCCCTTGCTCTACGGGTTGCAGACGCTGCGGAGAAAATGGGGCTGGTTCCTCGCGCTCGGGATCCTGCTGATTGTGTTAGGCAGTTTTTCGCTCGGAGCACCACTGGTCATGACGCTGACCACTGTCACGTTGTTTGGCGTCCTGCTTTTCGTCGGTGGCAGCGGAGATCGTCAGTGCTTTCTGGACCAGCCAGTGGAGCGTTTTTTTTCTGCACCTTCTGAGCGGGGTCTTGCACCTGGTCGTCGGCATCATCATGGTCGATCGCCCAGGGCTGACTGCAACCGGCTTTACGCTGATGCTGGCGTTGTTTCTGATGGTCAGCGGACTGGTTCGGATCATCGTACCGCTCATGTTGCGATTTGCCCAATGGGGCTGGGTTCTGCTGAACGGCATCGTGACACTGCTCTTGGGCGTGCTCATCTGACGCGATCTGCCCGAAGCGAGTTTGTGGGTGATTGGCACGTTCGTGGGGCTAGATCTGCTATTCAATGGCGGGAGTTGGTTGATGCTTGCGCTGGCGATTCGCAAGATTCCGCATTTTAATGGGCTGGGAAAAGGCACATCAGGAAATCAAACCTCAGGAGAGAAAAAGTGAAAGTCATCATCGTTGGAGGAGTGGCGGGCGGAGCATCGTGTGCCGCGCGGTTGCGCAGGCTGGACGAAAAGGTCGAAATCCTCATGGTCGAACGCGGCCCGTATGTTTCGTACGCGAACTGTGGGTTGCCCTACCATGTCGGGGGCGCGATTGAAAAAGAATCGAGTCTCCTGGTGGCGACGGAACAGACGTTTCGTGACCAGTTTGCCATCGATGTGCGAACGCGCTGTGAGGTGGTTGGAGTCGCGTCGGAACAAAAGACGGTGGACCTGAAGAATCACGTGACCGGTGAAGTGACCACCGAGAAGTACGACAAGCTTGGTGCTTCGCCGGGGCGGCCCGATTCGTCCGCCGCTGCCCGGCATCGATCTTCCGGGATCTTCTCCGTGAGAACCGTGCCCGACGCCCGGAATATGCGGAGTGGCTGGACGCGACGGGGCGACTCATCGGATGGACTCGTACACGGGCTACCAGACGGTGCTGCCGCCCAAGCGCGCGGTGGTGGTCGGAGGCGGCTTCATCGGTCTGGAAATGGTGGAGAACCTGGCCCACCGCGGGCTTGATGTGACTTTGGTCGAGCGGCTCAATCAGGTCATGCCGCCGCTCGATCCGGAAATGGCGAGTCTCGTCGAACGCTACATGACCAAGCACGGCGTGCGGATGGAGCTCAATGACGGGTGGCGGAGTTCCGGCAACGGCCAACGGCTCGCTGGAAGTGCTTACAGTCCGGCAAGGCGCATCCGGCGGACATCGTGATCCTTGCCATCGGCGTGCGGCCGGAGACCGCGCTGGCGAAAATGGCCGGGCGAGATCGGCGAGCGAGGCGGAATCCGCGTCGATGAACACATGCGCACGAGCAACCCCGATATCTTCGCCGTGGGGGATGCGTCGAGGTCAAAGATTTCGTCACCGGCCAATGGCGCTCGTCGCGCTGGCTGGCCGGCGAATCGGCAGGGGCGGATTGCGGCCGAGTGATTGCCGGGCGCGATCCGTACCGTGGCACTCAGGGCACTCGATCTGCCAGGTCTTCGAGGCGGCGGTCGCTCAGACCGGCGTCAGCGAGAAGACGCTGAAGCAGCTCGGCGAAAGGATTTCGAGAAGATCTACCTCTATCCGAATTCACATGCCGGGTATTACCCGGGGCCAAGATGCTGGCCATCAAGGTGCTGTTCCGAAAATCCGATGGTCGACTGCTCGGCGCCCAGGTGCTTGGCGAGGACGGTGTGCCCAAGCGGATTGATTCGTTCGCGATGGCGATCCAAATGGGTTGCACGGTCTACGATCTGGAAGAGTCCGAGCTTGCTACGCTCCGCCGTTCGGCAGTGCCAAGATCCGGTCAACTTTGCGGGGATGGTCGCGGCGGATATCTGCGCGGCGACATGCCGCTGAGCCATGGAGCCTTGTGAGGTGGTTGGAGTCGCGTCGGAACAAAAGACGGTGGACCTGAAGAATCACGTGACCGGTGAAGTGACCACCGAGAAGTACGACAAGCTTGTGCTATCGCCTGGGGCGGCACCGATCCGTCCACCCTTGCCCGGCATCGATCTTCCGGGGATCTTCTCAGTGAGAACCGTGCCAGACGCCAGAAATATGCGCGAGTGGCTTGACCGCGCTGCGGCTGATCAATCGGGAATGAACTCGTACACGGGCTATCAGACCGTCACAAAGCCAAAGCGGGCCGTGGTGGTCGGTGGCGGGTTCATTGGCTTGGAGATGGTCGAAAATCTAGTCCATCGTGGAATGGAAGTGACACTGATCGAGAGGCTCAATCAGGTCATGCCCCCGCTCGATCCGGAAATGGCGAATCTCGTTCAACGCTACATGACCAAGCATGGCGTCCGGCTGGAACTCAATGACGGAGTGGCGGAATTCAGAAAAGCGGCGAACGACTCGCTCGAAGTGCTTACAAGTTCCGGTAAGGCGCATCCGGCGGACATCGTGATCCTTGCCATTGGCGTGCGGCCGGAGACCTCGCTGGCGAAAATGGCCGGGATCGAGATCGGCCAGCGTGGAGGAATCCGCGTCGATGAACACATGCGCACGACGAACCCCGATATCTTCGCCGTCGGAGACGCCGTCGAGGTCAAAGATTTCGTGACTGGCCAATGGTCGCTTGTCGCCCTGGCTGGACCGGCGAATCGTCAAGGGCGGATTGCGGCGGACGTGATTGCTGGACGCGATTCGCGATTCCGTGGCACTCAAGGCACTTCGATCTGCCAAATCTTCGAGGCGGCGATCGCCCAGACCGGCGTCAGCGAGAAAACTCTGAAGCAGCTTGGGGATCAGGATTACGAGAAGATCTACCTTTATCCCAATTCACATGCGGGGTATTACCCGGGTGCCAAGATGCTGGCCATCAAGGTTCTGTATCGGAAATCGGATGGTCGTCTCCTGGGGGCGCAGGTGCTTGGCGAGGATGGTGTGCCCAAGCGGATTGATTCGTTCGCGATGGCGATCCAGATGGGTTGCACGGTCTATGATCTGGAAGAGTCCGAACTCTGCTACGCTCCGCCCTTCGGCAGTGCCAAAGATCCCGTCAACTTTGCTGGCATGGTCGCGGCGGATATTCTTCGCGGCGACATGCCGCAAAGCCACTGGAGCGATCTGGAGGGCGAGTTCCTGCTGGATGTCCGCAATCCCGCGGAACTCGCGGTGGAGACAGTTCCCGGCGCGCTCAACATCCCGCTGCCGGAACTTCGTTCGCGACTGAACGAGCTCCCGCGCGACCGCGAGATCTTCGTGATTTGTCGATCCGGGCAACGCGCCTACTACGCCACCCGAATCCTGTTGCAAAACGGCTTTAGAGTGCGAAACTTGGCTGGGGGCATGTTGTCACGATCTCACACGAATTCAAATTAGAAACGCCAGAGAAACTGAGTCATGACGAGGAGCCATCAGCGTCCTGCGAGGGCGCTGCAATAATCGGTCTTTCGGTAGTCGAATTCGAGGCCAACCTGGAACGTCTTGCTGAAGTCCCACAGAAGTGTATTGAAGAACGTCTGATTGCTCGTGATCTGTCCAGCCGCCAGATCAATATTGAAGGGATCGTCGATGCCGTAGCCGCAGTGGAGGTGAAACTGTGGGTGCAGGTAATAATAGAACTCACCGTAGGCGCCCCTGCTTCGAATGGGGCCGAACGTTTCCGAATTGAAGTTCTGCAGGACACCGGCATTGTATTCGCCTAGGGTCTGGCCGACGAACATTTCGCCCTTCATTCCCAAGCGGTCCGTCATTGCGCACTGCAAGTCGCATCCCACCGCCCAGACATCGTCCACGATTCGATCGGGGCCAGGCGTACCGGGACCGGGGACTGGCTTGGTAATTCGCAATTGCCCTACAACACCGGAAATACCAAGCTCGACCGGACGCTGTTTGCGTCCCCCCATCAATTCTTCTATCTCGCCAACTCCAAGTGCTATACGACCTTCGACGTTGGGCCAACCATTGTCCTCGACAAGGGGGTCTTTGAGCGAGCCGCGGACGAGGGTGGAAATGGGGTTACTTAACCCGAGCTGAACCGTCAACTGGAAGTCGTCGTCGAGATGAAAGAACCGCTCGAATCGAATCTGGCCGCGATACGATCCTGCATTGCCCGAACCATAGAGTTGACTGACCGGCAAGACCGTGGGGCCGACTGGGTTAAAGATGTCCCTCTGAAGACCCGCAGCGAAACGCATCTGTTCATTCTTGAGTTCGCCATACGCGTAGTAGACCAGCAGACCATAATTGTCGTCGGTGATGTTGTCGTTAAAGAAGAGAGTGAGGGTTTCGGCTCCGGGTGTGAGACCGAAAACCTCCGGTGCCGTAAATCGAGTGCTGATCGAACTCTGTCTCGCATGGAGGTCGAATGTGTTTGTGTCGAAGCCAGCCGGAGATTCTGGAAATAGAAACAACGGCAGACTCGACGAGAAGGGCCGGCTGGTGCTGAAAGTCGCCAGAGCCGACAAGTTCACTCCGATCGTCAGCCGAGTCGTGTCGTTCAGCATCGAGATCGTGGCACCTTCGCCGGGCACATTCGTCGGTGGGGCTGGCGGCACAGCCTTGAGAGAACCACGGTTACTGTTCTCAATCTCACCGAGGAGCCGGGCATTCTCCGCCTGAATCGCCTGGTTCTCCTGCTCGATCTTGTCGAGCTGAACTTGCAGGCTCGTGAGGAGTTCACTATCGCCTTCGCTGGTTGCGAACAGCGAATCCTCAGCCATCACGCGCGAGGGCAGCAGGCACGTCAGCACCACCAGCCAGGCTGCGAACGGGCACAGGTAATATAAACGCATGCACACATCTCATGAGACTTTCCCGACGACGAAAATCCCTTCCGAGTAGCAGGAATCCCCGGAGCCGTAGATGCACTCATCGTCGATCATCGGTTTGTCGATTGGGCAAACTTGAGGGATTACGGCGGTTTTGTGGGCTGTCTTAGGGCGGTCGATCGCAGGGGATTCGAGAAACGACGCTTCTCAAGGCAGTGGTTTGCTCGAGCACCGGACGTTGCGCATTGCGCAGTGTGAGCTGCGTAGTTTTGCGAATGGTTTTTACTTACCTCAGGCCGGATCATGCGTCATCGGCACAGGTTTCGTTTTTGCCAATTGCCGCCATGGACCCTGGTCCGGTCAGAAGAACGACGGGCTGGAGAACACTGTCTGTACCCGCCTTGTGGCGCGGAGAGAAAAGTTCGTGAGAGAGTTGCTGACCCAAACATGGGAGGAGCTGATCGGCCGCAAGAGCGGACCGTTGCATCTTCGTATCATCCTGCAGCCGCTCATGGCCGCGATTCTCGCGATTCTGGCTGGACGAAAAGACGCTCGGGAAGGCAGATCGGTGTTTTTCTGGGCCGTTGTGCAGGAACCGGCAAGGAGACGCCGTCTTATGCACGACGCATGGAACGACATCGGCAAGATCTTTGTTACCGCGTGGGTTCTCGATGTGATCTATCAGGTCATTCTCTTTTCACGAATCCGGCCGGGGCAAACGCTGATTGTCGCAATCTTCCTCGCCATCATTCCATATCTGATTGTTCGCGGTCTCACCAATCGTATCGTCACTCATTGGCGCGGGAAGGTGGCGCCCCATGAATGAGACGCTCCCCATCGTCTATCTGGCGAGGCATGGTGAAACAGCCTGGAGTCTCACAGGACAGCATACCGGACTCACTGACTTACCCCTGACAGAACGTGGCGAGCACACGGCACGACGGCTCGGCGAACGATTACGTGAGTTGACCATCTCGAACGTATTTACGAGTCCATTGCAGCGAGCACGGCGAACCTGCGAACTCACTGGATATCTGACAATGGCGGAAATCGATCGCGACCTGGTTGAATGGGATTACGGCGAATATGAAGGACGTCGGGGAGCAGAAATCCGTTCGGAACGTCCGGACTGGTTACTGTTTCGGGATGGATGTCCGAGAGGCGAGACACCGCGACAGGTGAGCGCCAGGGCTGATCGGGTTGTCGCCCGGTTGCGTGAAGTCGCTGGAAATGTGCTCGTCTTTTCCAGCGGGCACTTTATCCGCGTGCTGGCTTCTCGCTGGATCGGACTGGAAGCGACGACTAACGCGAGGCGGTTACTGTTGAGCACGGCGAGTCTCAGCGCTTTGGGATACGAAGAAGATCTCTTGCGACCGGTGATTCGTCTGTGGAAGGGACGCACTTTCGCGGACTTGTCGCGTTGTAAGGACTTGATCTCCCGACGAACTCCGTCGAGTTCCTGCTGCCGCTCCTTGATGCGTATGCGGAGACTGTCCAGGTTGGCGTCATCATTCGCGTTCTCGATGGCGTTCAGCAGTTTCTTCAGTTTGGAAACCAAGTCCTTTTCTAGCCTCTGCAGCGGCGCCACGTCGATCTGCGGTTTGCTGGCCTCCGCCGCCAAGTACGCATTGGCTTTATGCACCAGTTCCTCGTCGATCGCATGATCCGTGAACAAGGTATTGCGGATGAAATCCAACAGGCAGTTTTCGAGGATCGTGGTGCTCTTCGACGTCGTCAACTGACAGTCATGGCTTCCCATCCGTCCATTACGACAACCCATGACCTTGTACTTCTTCGTGGACCGGTCCAGCACGATCTCTTTTCCACAGTAGCCGCAGAAGAGAGTCCCGCTAAAGAGCGTGGTCGCGCTTCGCTCATTGCGGCTCCGCGGCTTGCCGGTGAGTGGAGAATTCCGGCGCGCTTCCGCGAGCCGGTCTCGGGCCGCCATCCAAGTCTCCATGGAGATGAAGGCCACGTTCTGGTCAAAACTCCATTTTAGTTCAATTCAGCCCTTTTGGGCGGGTCCAGGGCGTCGTATTGGGCGTCATATTGTTTGTGTAAGTATGGTTGACGTGAAGTCGGTTGGTTGGCCAGATCGGTCGACCATCTGGCGTGTGTGTTGGCCAGGTGGCATGTCTTTGACTGGGCTTTAGCCCCTTAAGAAGAGGTGTCACATGCGGCGATGGCAGACATTGGTGGATCGTTACATCGAGGAGCGGTACGTTGCTACGGGGCGGGCCGACACGACGATCGAGGGCGTCGCAGGGAGTTGGATCGCTTCGGCGTCTGGCTGAGGAACCGTCGTCCACGTCCTAAGCTTGAGGATGTGAACAGCGACCTGGTACAGCGTTACCTGCAAGGGCGTTCGGCCTTTCACGGCAAGTCGATGCTGTCGAGCGTGATGAGCAAGCTGCGGTGCTGGGGCGAGTTTCTGACTCAGGAGGGGATCTGGCAGTCGAGCCCGCTGCGGTGGATGCAGGGTCCGCGGCTGGATCCTCGGTCCCGGCTGCCCCGGCGGGTGAGTCGCGACACGCTGTCGGAGTTGTGGCGTGCGGCGGTCCAGAGCCGGACGAGTTATCACCGCTGGGTGTGGGTGACGCTGCTGAGTCTGTTCTACGGGACCGGGGCGCGTCGTGGCGAGATCGTGCGTCTCGATATCGCTGACTGGAACCGCGATGAAGGGTTGCTGCTGATCGACGGCCGGAAGACGGGTTGGGAGAGCCCGTGCCGGTGCCCGGAGTTGGCGTTGCCTGGAGGGTTACGCAATCAGTTTTTAAACAACGCTAAGAGTCGAACTAAATACGGCTATGATCGCGCGGGGAACAGGGTGTGGCGGCAGAACACCGTCGCGGAGGCTGTCTCGAAGCCCTTTGATGAACTCTACGGCAACGACCTGATCCATCGGCTGAAGGAACTGAGTCGGGGGATCCTCAACGGCAACAAGGACGCCGTCACCGACCCGAGCTTCGAGGAGTGCGGGCCGTTAGACGCCACCGGCAACTGGCAGGGGTTCCGTCAGGATGATGACGGGAATGGAAACTGGGACTTGATCCAGGCGCGCACGGCCAACACCGTCAACGAGATCACGGGGATCAGCGAGTCGACCGGTCCCACCTGGGCCACTCCCGCGTATAACGCTGCCGGGAACATGACGACCGTCCCCCAGCCGAGCGATCCGACCAAGACTTACACCGCCACGTATGACGCCTGGAACCGGCTGGTGAAGCTGGTCGATGACGACACCTCCGATACCGTGGCCGAGTATCAATACGATGGGGCCAACCGCCGCACGGTGCAGAAGACCTATGTGGGAGGCGTTCTCGATGAAACACGGCACCTGTATTACACGCAGCCGAGCCAGTGGCAGGTGGTCGAAGAGCGAATCGATGCCGAGACCGATCCCGACCGGCAGTTCGTGTGGGGCCAGCGGTACATCGACGATCTGGTCCTCAGGGATCGCGACACGGGCGGCGACGGCAGCCTCGATGAGCGACTCTACGCCCTGCAGGACGCCAACTGGAACGTTACTGGCCTGATCGACGCCTCAGGCGATGTGCAGGAGCGGTTCGCCTACTCGGCATACGGCACGCCGTTGTTCCTAACCTCGGCATTCGCCCCGCAGGAAAGTTCCAGCTTCAACTGGGAGACGCTCTATGCCGGGTATCGGTGGGAGACGGCGACCGAGCTGTTCCATGTCAGGCATCGCGTGCTCAACTCGGTGATCGGGACGTGGTGCCAGAGAGATCCGCTTTTGAATGCAGCATCCTCCAGTATTCTTCAATACGTCGAAGGAAATCCGCTCGTCCGCCTAGATCCCTTTGGGCTAAAGTCTCAACAACAGGTAAACTGTGAATCTTCATGCGGTGACTTCTGCTACTCCAACTACTACAGTTCGTGGTGGCCGCCCTCACAGTGGCAGTACATGTGGTGTATTGACTCGTGTTACGCCCAGTGTGCAGGAAATGGATACGACGTTTCTGGCGTTCCGTGTCGGATAGCGAGTGCGTTTGGCGATGAATGTATGCGAGAGTTTATACAGTGTGCTTGCTTCATGGCGGGAGATTTTCTTCCGAGCACTGCAATTGGAGAACGACTTCCTAAACATGCGCAACTGTTCTTGGCATTTTTCGAATGCGCTTGTGAGGCACTTACCGTACTTCAGAAGGGATGCGAGGGAGATCCAGGTGTCATTGGATACGCCTACATTGGACTTCTAGATTGTGGGGTTTCGATCGGAGGTGCAGTAGACCCCGGCTTTGGAAAGGCATTCAGTAGTTGGAATCTAGCATTTGAACTCGCTGAACAGTTTATTCTTGAAGGGAATCACGGCTTTGGGCCTCCCGGCCTATGCGTCAATTGGAAGTCCGATGCGCCTACATGTTGGAGGTGGGCAGGCAAGGTTGACCGTGGGGAATGCCAACCAATTGCGGACTACTTCAAATGAACGAGGATTTCACCGCTCAAATGGACCACCGGTTAGCACCGTCAGATCGTGCAATTCTGTTATGGGATGGAAGGCTATATAGCGAACACAAGATAATCGCCACATCGCCTGCTTTACACGAACACGCAATGGCATCGCCAGTGCTACAATCTGTATTGCAACCATTACGCGATATGATTCCCCTGCGGAGTCGACACAATGTATTTGTAGCCGCTGTGGCAACGGTATTAGTTATTGCAATAGTGGGGCGCAACGCAGGAGTGAATGGCTGGCAAATACTCGGGTTGTCAGCGGGATTCGCTATCGCGTTTATCCTGGGTTTTGCCACTTGGCTGGCAATTGAATCGCTGACTGGGAGAGTTGGTCTCACAGTCGCCAACGGGGACGTTACGGTATCGCGATTCGGTAGGAATGAGCAATGGAGATTGTACGAATGCGCCTACTACATAGGTCCTGCCATGGACCGTTTCTCATTTAATCCATTTCACACGTCAAGGCGTGGCGTGTTCTTAATCTTTCCGACGTTGGCCACAGAGGCGATCTCGGCTAATGCAGTGTGTGTCGCGGCTGAAGATACCCGGCTTGGACTTGTTTGGGCTGATTTTCTGCGTCTCGCCCAAGTTCGACGCTTCCAAAGAAGGAGCCTAGTGGGCGGTTTGCTCCTATGGGCGGGGCTGTCCATGATTCTGTGGTGGTCAACGGCATTGTTAGAGCAGCCAATGCGTAGGCTACTTCCCAATCGAGCGAGTGTTACTGTGACATGCACCTACGTAGCGATATTACTCGTACTTTCGGCAAGCGCTTTCGTGCATATCTACTGGTTGAGGTCGAATGCTCCGCATTCCAGCAATCGAAAGGCTGGTGCCAAGAGGCATAGAGTATTGATGACTGGCCTCGATGTTCTCGCCCATTGGATACTACTGATCGCGTGGCACATTCCGGGGGTGATCGCCTTTGTTTTCGCTCTGCTGATAGCAATGTCTGTCGACTTGTTCTTCAAGTATATGGGACTATTGGAACGCCGTCGTAGTCTTAAGGCACTTAAAGCATTCAGACTGAAAAGGTCGTTGTGAAACATTTACGTGCAGGTCAACTACTAATGAGGCACGTTACCGGACATCCTGTAAGTGGTGGTTAGCAGCCCGTTGAAAAAGCGCTCATTGAGGGGCTTAAATGTAATGATTGCTGGTGGGTGGTCTGGAGAGTCGTAGCGCGCGAGTGGAATGAGTGCGCTGAGGTGATTTTGAAGAAGCAGCGGCTCCAGCGGGCGCAGGTGGGCGAGTCTGAGGGCGTAGATCGCGGCGCAGGCCGCCGCCCAGCCGCCTACCAGGCCCCGCGGTTTGCCGATGCCGAACACGCCGCGCATCAGTACCGCCAGATTATGGGCCGCCGCCTGGATCGTGTATCGCTTGTTGATCTTCTCGAGTTCCCGCAGCCAGCTTCGTCTCGCCCCGCCGGTGTCGCACACATGAGCGAAGCTGCGTTCCACGCGTTCACTCCGCTGGCGTTGCAGGCGCCGTCCCTTCTTCCGTCGCACGCGGCGACGGTTATTGAGCACCGCATGCCGCACTTCCTCGGGCTTGTCGGTCCAGCGCCCTCCCCGTGCGGAGAAGAGGGTTCGGGGATGTACGTCCGCAGCGAGAACCGCTCGCACTCAGCCAGGGTGTCGTTGGCGTGATAGCCCTTATCCGCCGCCACTTCTTGAATCTCCGCGTCACTTCCCGAGAGGATCACGTTCTTCTGGGCATCGACCACGGCGACCAGCAGTGTCTGTGCGTCCCCCTCGGTCCCGTGGTGCACTTGCGCCGAGAGGATCACGTCGCTCTCCAGATCGACCACATGCTCGGCCTTGTAACCCAGGCGGGTGCGGCCATCCTTCATCTTGACGATGCGGGCCTCGGGATCGGTGGGAGATTCCCACTCCGCGTTGGAGACCTTCTTCTTCCCCGCTTTCGCCCGCCGCTTGTCGAATCGCCGCAGTTCTTCTTCCGTCGGCTCCTGGCCCTCCTCCAGCAGGCCTTCTGCCTGCATCAGCCGCTTCAGATACTCGTTCCAATCCTCGCCGGTGTCTTTACGGACGATGGCCTTCATCGCCGCGTCGGCTTCCAGCAGGGTGGAGTCGACGCCCACCGTCTTCCCCTTGAGCAGTCCGTGCTGGTCGACCACGCTCAGCAGAAACGCGAACACCTGCTCATGCACCGCGAGGGGCAGGCGGTTGCGGATGCGGGTCAGCGAACTGTGATCGGGCACGTTCTCGGTCAGCGCCAGCCCCAGAAAGCTCCGCAGCGACAGGCTGTCGCCACACCTCCAGGCGATCCCCCGCTGCGAATCGAGCCCCTCGAAGTAGCCGATCAACAGCATGCGGAAGTAGCGGCCCGGCGGAATCCCCGGTCGGCCGCCTGCGTGGTAGTGTTCCTCGCACAGAGCTTCCACGTACGCGTCGAACCCGGCCTCACGCAACACCTGGTTAAGACGATCGTAGAAGACGTGTCCGTTACCCAACACCAGCTGATCGGTCGCGAGCCACAACTCCCCCTGCCGTTCCCCACCACTGCGTCCCAAAGCCATGCGCACCTCCCTGACACTGATGCTGACATCCAACAGCGGAATCATAGACCAACTGTCAAGACCCCC
>CALOES010000024.1:0-235425 GCA_942492405.1 uncultured Planctomycetaceae bacterium | reverse complement strand
CGGTTCATTCAGGGAGATAGCCTCAAGGAAGCGATTAGCGCGTTCACTCCGAGCAGAATGCCAACGCATCGGACTCAGAACGCTCACTGCAACTCCGCAAGCTGCTGGGCCGGTTCATCGACGTCTGCCAGGCCATCGGCTACGCCCATTCACGCGGCGTGCTGCACAGAGACCTGAAGCCCGGCAACATCATGCTGGGGAAGTATGGCGAGACACTCGTCGTCGACTGGGGTCTGGCCAAGGTCAAAGGGAGAGACGATGTCGCAGGCACGCAGAATGAACAGACGTTGAAGCCCACATCCGGCGAAGGCGTCACCCCCACCATGATCGGCAGCGCCCTTGGCACCCCAGCCTACATGCCTCCTGAACAAGCCGCAGGCAAACTCGATGAACTCGGTCCTGCGAGCGACGTCTACAGTCTGGGGGCCACGCTCTACCACCTGCTGACGGGGAGAGCTGCCGTTCCAGGCCGAAACCAAAGACGAAGTACTCAAGGTCGTGCAGCCGGGGCAGTTCCCGCGTCCCACTGAGATCAACGCCAACGTCCCGAAGTCGCTGGAAGCCGTCTGCCTGAAGGCGATGGCGCTACGTCCTCGTGACCGCTACGTCACTCCGCAGGAACTGGCCGACGACATCGAACGCTATCTGGCTGATGAACCCGTGCGGGCATTTCCCGAGCCATTCAGCGTGCGGGCGAAGCGCTGGGTGCGGAAACATCCGACGCTGACGACCACAACAGCAGCCGTCGTGTTGTTGTCGGCTGTGGGCCTGGGGACGTTCTCGACGATCCTGGGTGCCAAGAACACACAGCTCAGCGGTCTCAACGATGAACTCGGTGATCGCAACATCGAACTGGCGGACAAGAACGTCGAACTCGATCAAGCGAATCAAGACCTCACTGCTGCCAACGCCCGCGAACACGAAGCCCGCACACTGGCCGAGACGAACGAACAATCAGCCCGTCAGCAGAGCCAACTGGCTTTGCAGACTCTGACGAGCGTGATCTTCGACGTGCAGCGGAGCTTCGAGAACCTCCCCGGCGGCGGCGAAGTCCGCCGCCGACTGCTGACGACATCACTGGAGAAGCTGGAACAGGTGGCGACCGAATACGTCGAGCAGGCGACGATCGATCGCAACACGTTGACGGCGCTGATGGACATGGGGGACGTCATCCTGCAGTTCGGCGTCGGTGAGGAGCGGGATTCGCTGCCGGTTGATGCTCGACGCCAGCCCCGGAACTGTCGGCTGACCAGCAGCGTCCGCCGTGGACGTTGGCCGCGTCAGTTCTATACCCGGTCGCACGACATCGCCGCAGCTCTGGCGGCGGCCGATCCGACCAATAGCCAGGCACAGCGGGATCTGTCGGTCTCGTACGAACTACTAGGGAACGCGCAATTGCAGTTGGGGGACACCGTGTCAGCGCTGGGGTTCTACCAGCAGGGACTCGACATCCGTGAGCGTCTGGCGGCGGCCGATCCGTCCAATGTCCAGGGGCAGCGGAGTCTGTCGATCTCGTACCACAACCTGGGGAACGTGCAGCTGCAGTTGGGGGAGACGCAAGCGGCGCTGGGGTTCTACCAGCAGGAACTCGACATCGCTGAGCGTCTGGCGGCGGCCGATCCGAACAATAGCCAGGCGCAGAGGATCTGTCGGATCTCGTACAAGAACCTGGGGAACGTGCAGCTCCAGTTGGGGGAGACGCAAGCGGCGGCTGGAGTTCTACCAGCAGTACACTCGACATTGTGCGAGCGTCTGGCGGCGGCCAATCCGTCCAATAGCCAGGCAGCGGGATCTGTCGATCTCGTACAAGCAAGCTGGGGAAACGTGCAGCTCCAGTTGGGGGAGACACGGAGTCGGCGCTGGAGTTCTACCAGCATTACAACGAATTGTGTGCGCGTCTGGCGGCGGCCGATCCGAACAACAGCCAGGCGCAGCGGGATCTGTCGATCTCGTACGACAGACTCGGGGACGTGCAGCTCCAGTTGGGGGACACAGTGTCGGCGCTGGGGTTCTACCAGCAGTGCAGTGACATCTTCGCGCGTCTGGCGGCGGCCGATCCGGCCAATAGCCAGGCGCAGCGGGATCTGTCGGTCTCGTACAACCAACTGGGGAACGTGCAGCTGCAGTTGGGGGACACCGAGTCGGCGCTGGAGTTCTACCAGCAGGGACTCGACATCCGTGAGCGTCTGGCGGCGGCCGATCCGAACAATAGCCAGGCGCAGCGGGATCTGTCGGTCTCGTACGAGAGGCTGGGGGACGTGCAGCTCCAGTTGGGGGACACGCAAGCGGCGCTGGAGTTCTACCAGCAGGGACTTGACATCTTCGCGCGTCTGGCGGCGGCCGATCCGAGCAACAGCCAGGCGCAGTGGGATCTGTCGGTCTCGTACGGGAGGCTGGGGGACGTGCAGCTCCGGCTGGGGGACACGGAGTCGGCGCTGGAGTTCTACCAGCATTACAACGAATTGTGTGCGCGTCTGGCGGCGGCCGATCCGAACAACAGCCAGGCGCAGCGGAGTCTGTCGGTCTCGTACAACAAGCTGGGAGACGTGCAGCTCCAGTTGGGGGACACAGTGTCGGCGCTGGGGTTCTACCAGCAGGGACTCGACATCGATGAGCGTCTGGCGGCGGCCGATCCGTCCAATAGCCAGGCGCAGCGGGATCTGATGGTCTCGCACTACAAGCTCGCTCAAGTGGCGGCCGCGATGCTGGAGTACGACACCGCGGTCGAGCGGTACACGACCGCGATCGCTGTTCTCGACCGCATGATCGCCAACGGCCAGAACGTCGAACAGTCGCAGCAGGAGCGTGCGGCCTTGGCCAACGCACTCCGTACGGTCGAACGCGCAGCGGCTAAAGCTCGTGTGACTCTGGCCGACTGGGAGACATTCATCAGCCACCCCACCGCACGCTGGCGGTTGTCTCTTCGCATCAGGCATCTCGCCCGCACGAATCGCTTTGACGAGATTCCGCAAACGGCCGCGATGCTGCGTTCCCTCTACGTCGAGAACCCCACCAACCTCTACAGCGCCGCCTGCGGATACGCTGTGTGTGCCGGTGCGATTCAAGCTGCAGAAGGCGAGTCTCTGAGCGGAGACCAACAGACCCGCCGGCAAGAACTCATCGACCTGGCCCTCGCCTGCCTCCGCGAATCGATCGCCGCCGGCTACAGCGACTTCGACCACATGCAACAAGACCCCGACCTGATTGTCCTCCGCGACCTGCCGGAGTTCGAGGAACTGCTGCACACGCCACCGCCGCTGGTGGAATAGGTGGAAGTCGCATTGAGTGAAGACCGGCGGGAGCACCAAGCAGAGTGTTTGCCGGAGGTGCATCCTGAGTCCTGCGGCAGATTGCCAATCACGGCTCATTGACGCACGCGCTCCCTCACGGCGACTTGGCCCTAGCTCCCCTTTGTCCAATGACTCCGCTCGACCTGCCCGGTATCATCATTGATGAAACGCCCAGCATCATCGAAAGGTCACCATGCACGCGCTTGCACCGGGTTGGGGATTGGAAGTCGAAAACGGGGACGACTGGATGTTCGTTCGCCTCTCCTCGCAGGGGGACCAGCAGGATGCCGAGCCGCCGCTGGCGGAGACGGTCTGGGAGTTGGCCGAACAGGCAGGCAAGAACCACGTCGCGTTCGAAATCGACGAAAACACCATGCTCCGCAGTTGGATCGTCGGGCAGCTCATTCTGCTCAAGAAGCGTTTCGAGATGCCCGGCGGATTCTTTCGTCTCACCGGCTTCTCCCCTCACAACTACAAAGTGATCGAAATGATGGGCCTCGGTCAACGCTTTCATAACTACCGCGATCGCGAAGCCGCCGTGATGGGGTGGAAATAGTTTTCATTCCCGTAGCGGAAGTCGTGAGACTTCCGACAATGGCAACGGATCGCGCATGTACCCAACATCAACTGGACAGACATCGGAACTCTCACGAGTTCCGCTACGAGGGCCCGAACACACGATCTTCCGATGACCACTCCCACTCTCCCATTGATGCACCGCATCCGGCAGCGGTTCGATCAGCCGAAACTGGATGACCCGGAACGCACTGTTGTCGAGCAACTCCAACGGCTCGAACTCGGCGGGCGCGTCACTGCAGGGCAGACGGTTGCCATCACCGTTGGCAGCCGCGGCGTGAGGAACATTCACAACATCACGCGGGGTGTGGTGACGCATCTCAAGTCACTCGGACTGAAACCCTTCATCGTGCCGGCGATGGGGAGTCACGGCGGCGGCACCGCCGAGGGGCAGCGCGAAGTGATCGAAGGGTACGGCGTCACCGAAGAGTTCGTCGGATGCGAGATTCGCTCGTCGATGGAGACCGTCATCGTCGAACAGACGAAACAGGGCATTCCCGTCCACTTCGATCGCAACGCTTATGGAGCCGACCATGTGATCGTGATGGGGCGCGTGAAGCCGCACACCGGCTTTGTCGGCGAAATCGAATCGGGGCTGCACAAGATGATGCTGATCGGCCTCGGCAAGAAGAACGGAGCCGAGGTGTATCATAAGGCGATCAAGGACTTCAGCTTTATGGAGATCATCCGCGCGGTGGCCGACGTGGTGATTCAGCGCTGCCGGCGTGCTCGCCGGTGTGGCCATCGTCGAGAACGCTCTCGATGAGACGGCCTTGATTGAAGCTCTCCTTCCCGAGAACTTCTTCGAGCGTGAACAGGTCTTGCTGAAGCAATCGCAGGAGTGGCTGCCGAAGCTGCCGGTCGCGGAACTCGATCTCGTGATCGTCGATCGCATCGGTAAGGAGATCAGCGGCACGGGGATGGATGCCAACATCGTCGGACGCAAATTCAACGACCACGCCGGCACCGATAAGGACTTGTGCCGCGTGAGACGCATTTACGTTCGCGGCATCACCGAGGGGACGCACGGCAACGCCACCGGTATTGGATTGGCCGAGTTCACCAACCGCCGCACCGTCGATGCCATCGACTGGCAGGCGACGTACGTCAACTGCGTGACCGCCGGCCATCCGACCGCTGCGATGATCCCCGTCATCTATGACAACGATCAGGCCGCGATCGCCGCCGCCCTCCAGACACTCGGCCTTGTCGAGCCTCCGAACGCGAAGGTCATTCGACTGCTCGACACACTCCACCTCGAAGAACTCGAAGTGAGCACGGCGTGCGTGCCGTTCATTAAGGAGCGTGAGGACATCGACATCCTCACCGAAGCGCGGCCGATGACGTTCGATGCTGGTGGCAATCTGCCTGCATTCTGAGTGTCGCGTGCATTCGAAGAGCGCACGTCGTCAGCGGACGTGGCGGTGCAGGCGGCGAGTGTGTTCTGCTGACTGCGTGCGAGGCTCTTACCGACAAACCTCGCTCAATACATCGAGATCATTAACTCGATGCCCGGCTTCATCGTGTCGCGCCACTTCTGTTCGAGTTCGGGTGTGTATTCGGGGTCGTACCGCTTCACGCACTCGCAAAGCGTGTCGAGCCAGAGGTCGTACATCCCGGCAGGAATGTTGTGTCCCCGACTGCTGTGGGACTCGCCGAGATTCTCGACCGCATGGCGCGTTTCCGGACGTCCCTGGCCCAAACGGATCATCATCATCACCGAAACGCGCACGACCTGCTTCTGCTTCTCGAAGTCGGTGCTGTCAAAAAGTGGCGGGATTTCTTCGGACTTCACGAGAAACAGCTCGTAGAACGTATCGAAGAATCCAGGGTCTTTGAAGCACCTCTCGTAGCTGGCCTCAACGGCTTCGTAGTCAACGCTCATCGTGCAGTCTCTTTCACCAATTCGATTGTCGTCTGTCGTCAACGGCGAATCCTGCTCTGAAATGGATCGCCGACGAGGGCTCGATCTGCCCGATCGGCCGCGCGCCAGACTCTAACTGGTTCTCACTCGTTTACAAGTAAACCGGCTCACCACATACCGCCAAAAACACACATTCGCGAGTTCATCTTCGGCAACAGGGCGTGTTTATGGTCTGCCGATGATCGCCTGCCATGCCGGGTCGGCTTGCAGGTTCTCGGTCGCGACTCCCTCGGTCTTGCGCACGAGCGTATCGAGGTCGTCGTGCCACGGGTCAAGCCGATCGACGGGGTGCTCGTTGCGATACCATCCCCAATGAGTGCCGAGCCAGCCGTCGGCTCCCGGCACGATCTTGAAATTCCAGGCGGACCAGGAAATTCCGTTCGCATCCATCTCGGCGATGGCGCTGACGAGATCCTCCGGCAACGTAAATCCATCGGGATGCATCGCGAGCGAGAATTCGCCGATATAGAACGGCACGCCGCGTTGCTCGCAGTCGTTCGATTCCCAGTCATTCAACGTATGCCCGAGTCGTTCGGGGTTCTCCGGGTAGGAGTGATAGCTGTAGATGACGTTGGTCCAGTCGTACTCAGTCGGTTGAGGCATGCGGTTGAATCCCGAGTAGCCGTCCTCAATCACCACGATGCGCGTCGGGTCGCCGGCTCGCACCGCCTGATACAGGCGATCATGCAGCGCATGCAACCGCGCGGCGTTGGCATCCTCCTGTGTGCTGGGGAGAGCACGGGGCTCGTTCAGCAGGTCGACGGCGGCCACAGTCGAGTTGCCGGCCACATGCGCGGCGACCAGCGTCCAGAGTCGTTCCGTCAGTCGCTGCGCGTTGGCATCGTTCCAGAGTCGGTTCTCATTTTGACGGCCGGTGTGATGTTCGATGCTCTGTCGGCCCGGCGCGCCGTGCAAATCGAGGATCACGTACAATTCGTGCTGTTGTGCCCAGTCGAGCGCCTGATCGAGTCGCCGCCAGTCGAGTGACTCCGCGGTGACGGCGTCTGGATCGATGGCGGCGATGTCGCGAGTTGCATCTTCGCCCAGGAGATTGTCGGCGATGAAGGGTAAACGCACGGCGTTGAAGCCTGCCGCCTGCATCAACGCAAAGTCGCTCTCCTTCAGCCATGCATCCCTCCATGCGTCCTGAACACGTTGTCGCCCCTCGTTGCCGAAACGCTCTTGAACAACTCGCCACAGAGAGTCGTGATCGACGATGGCTCGCGTGACTCCCGCGTAATCGGCCGGCGCGGGGCCGGCGACGACGGGCATCATCCAGATTTCGTTCACCAGCCAGTTGCCGAGATTGAATCCGCGCAAGACCACCGTGTTGCCGTCGGCATCGCAAATCGTCCGTCCGCGAACGTTCAACGGGGACAACTCGGCCGCCGGCAACGGCGCGGCAACGACCACGAACGTGATGACGGTAATGCCGAGTAGGATCTTCTTCGCAAGTGAGTGTTGACACATCACATAACCCTCAGATCGACAATGCGGAATCTGCATTCGATTGTTCCAAAAGTACAGTTCGCCGCCATCGTACCGGCAGCGCGCGATCCCGACCATTCGGCCTGAACTGCTTGCAACTGGCGATTGGAATGAACTGGCTGCGCGGAGGCAGCAAGACTCACCACTCCCGCCAGTTGTCGATCTGATCCGAGAGTTGTGGGAATCGAGCGGCGCACAGGATGTGTTCGTAGGCTTCGCAGAGGTCTTCTCGCTCGATCGTGGAGATGAAGTGCTGCTTTGCGTCCAGGCGATTGAACTCCTTGACCGATTGCTTCAGGTGCTTTTTCACGAGCCCCATCGTCAGCTTGGGAGCCGCCCGCAGTTCCGTCACGAGCTTCGCCATCAATGCTCGGCACTCGACGAGCGGCACATTGTCGTTGACGTCCTCCCAGGATGCGAACCATGTTCGATCCGTGAGCGATTCGAGCGTCAGCGACTTCATCAGTTCCGCGTGAGCCGCCGCGCGTCGGCGTTGAGCCTCGGCTTGTTCCGCCTTCTGTCGGGCCTCGTCTTTAAGAAGAGCCTCGCGATCGTGATCCCACCGCCATTGCAGCAACGCCTGAATCGGCACGCCCTGCCAACTTGAATATGAATCGCTGGATGCCGCCAGATCGTCTGGCGAAAGTTCGATCTCTCCCACGATAATGAAATCGGAAGGCATGACATCATGCACCCAGATAATTTCCCGGCGGTTCTTCCAACTGTGATGATTGAGAACCAACGTCTCTCTCAACACGGGCAAATCGAGAGAGGGCATTTCGTCACCCAGCCAGGGACTGGCGGCAATCAACACACCCTGTGCGCCGCCGTGAAACTCTCGGCGTAACACTCGGCCGGCCGACAGACGACCATCGCGCGTCGGCGCAACGAAAACCGTCCCCGGAACCGGGAAGTCGTCCTCGCGGTATTTCACTCTTTTGGACATCCGTCTTGGCTATATTAAATCGCGATTTCACTCGCTCTTCGCGAATGTTTCAACGGCTGATCGGCGAAAAGTGTCTTGTACTTGCGCGCCGTCACCGGGGAAGCCGGCGAGTGTGTTCTGCTGACTGCGTGTGCGGCTCTTAAGTCTCACGGTCTATCGACGGCCAGGAGCCTTGACGAGAGCCACGGTTTCGCCGGCGTCGAGCCAGATGAGGTCGCATCGGCTGCAGGCGTCGATCACGGTGTTTCCCGGACCGTAGTAGGGATGAGTCTCCATCCGCTGATGGCAGACGGGGCAGTCTCGCCGAATGGCGAGTTGTGCCTGCTCGATCGGCCCCGGTCGTTCTTCGGCACCTTGATACGCGCGGCGTCGGTTCTCGACGATTTGCGCGAAGAGGTCGCCGGGCAACAACACGCCGCGGCACGCCGGGCAGTGTTCCACGCTGGCCTCGTCCATTAATGCGGCATGCAGACGTTGGTTGCAAGCAGGGCAGTCGTGATCGCCGAAATGCTCCAGGTCGATGATGCCGTCTTCACTGATCCGCACGTCATGCAACACCTGATGCGACAGGCAATAGGTGCAAACGAAACTTCCTCCCTGAGCGGTCGCCGTCAGTGGTGCAGCACAGTTGGCACAGTTCATCGTCGTTCTCGTTGCAGTGAATGTTGGACCGATCTGGGAAAACCTACGTCACGCCCGGTGCAACGCAGCGCTGGTCTGATTCTCGTTGCGCGCAAGCAGTTCTGGTGGAAGTGGTTCTGCGGATTATGCGGGGCTCGTCGCTTCTCAAAGAGCCGCGTACGTAGTAAGCGGACGTCGCGTAGTTTGAATCGCACGCGGCTCTTTCTGGGAGCGCATTGCGAGTCGCTCTTACTCGACGAACCCGTGTTCGCGGTATTGGCGCATCTTGTTGCGCAGCGTGCGGTCGGTGACGCCGAGATCGATCGCGGCTCGTGCCTTGTTGCCGTGAAAGCGGTCGAGCCGACGCAGGATGATGCGCCGTTCGATTTCAGCCAGTTTGAGTTCGTCGTACTGCTGCGGCGATTCGACGGCCGACGGCAGGAGAGAGGCCTCGATCTCTTCGTCTCCGAGCGTTTCGCGGGTCGAGACGAAACATGCTCGATAGAGCGTGTTGCGGAGTTCACGAATGTTTCCAGGCCAGTCGTGGCGACGCAGCCGATCGATGGCTGCGCTGTCGAGTGAGACCGCCGACACCATCTGTTGCTGGCGGAAGAGCGTGAGAAAGTGCGCGGCCAGTCCGGGAAGATCATCCATGCGTTCGCGCAGCGCGGGAATGGCGAGATGCAGCACGTAAACGCGGTGAAACAGTTCTTCCAAGAGCCGTCCTTGATGTGCCAAATCAGCGACGGAGAGGCAAGAAGTGCAAACAAGTCTCGGCGGCATCCGCTGCGCGCCGGATGACAATGTCGCGGGAAACTCGCGGCGCTGGAGATGTTCCAACAAGGTGCGCTGTGTCGAGACGTCGAGGTTCGTGACTTCGTCGATCAGCAGCGTTCCGCCTGCCGCGGCGGTGATGCAGTCCTGCAGTCGTCGCGGTTCGATCGTGCCCTCGGCCTGCGATGGGCGCAGGCTCGGCACGGGTTCTTGTCGCGACGTTGGGAGGGACTGCACACAGACGAATGGCCGATCGGCAGGCCGCCTCCAGTCGTGGATCTGGCGTGCGAGCGTCCGCTTGCCGACGCCACTTTCACCCGTCAGCAGAATGGTGGCCTCGGTCGCTGCGTACATCTCGGCGCGCGAGACGAGCGACTGCATCTGTTCGGATTGAAAGACAAGTATCATGTGGGAGTGCGTACGGCGCTGAAGAGATTATTGACGCATGGCGTGCGAATAAGCGCGCACCGCCCGGTTTCGGTTGGCACTTTCATCAAGTTGACCGGTCACGTTGTTGCGGCGCTGTGTGTACTCCTGCTCGGCCGCCGACACGAGAGCCAGGCACGCCGCGGCGCTCTGACGCAGTTGTTCCACTTCGGAGGAGAGTCGTTGCCGCAACGTCGCGTGGCACGCCGACCAGACGTCGACAAGTTCCTGCAACATTGGTTCGGCCTGATTGATGTCGTTCAATACACGTGAGAGCTCTTCCACCGAGACCGTGGAATTATTCGCGGCTGAAGCCGACTTCGAAAGCGTGGCCAGTCGTCGCCTGCCGCGATCGTACAGCGCGCGGAGCAACGCGATGCGTTCGCGGATCGAGTGTTCATCACGGAGTGGCGTTGGCATTTTGTTGTAGCTCCCTCATGCGCTCGAGCGTTGCTCGAAAGGCGGCAGCCGCCTGCGATTGTTCAGCCTGGTCTTCCATCGCGTCGAGCCACCAGCGACTGACGCCCGCCAGATGATGCTCCGGATGTTGTGAAAGCACATTTCGATACAGGCCCGCGGCAGCTTCGACTTGATTGAGGTGCCTCAGGCAGCCGGCAAGCTGGTACGTCACCCAGATCTGGTTCTCAGTCGACAGGCTTTCCATGTCGAGTTGTTCGTAACTGTTGTATGCCAGATCGTACTCACCCAAGGCGTAGAGATTGTCGGCCAGCGCCGGAACGTTGGGACTGGAAAGCGTTGAAGCTGCCAGCGGCGTTGTTGTGGCGGGGACTGACGGCTCGACAGTCTCTGATGGAACGGGTTCGACGGTCGGTGTTGTGGTATCGGTCGACTCCATCGGTGGGATGACTTCGACCTCTGGATCGAACGCAGGCGTTGTTGACTCTGGCCCGATGAAAGTGTCGGGTTCGGGAACCACCGGCGCGCCTTGTGTGCCTTCCTCAATGTACGGCGATTCGACCAGCGGCGGGTCGGGCACGACGGGTGATTCAGACTCTGCCTGCAGGCGTCGTTCCAGGTCGAGCAGACTTTGCCGCAAGCGATCGTACAGTTGGTCGTTCGATTCGATGGGAGAGTTCCCGCTCGACGTTTCGGAACCTGGAGGCATCAGTCGAATCGAATCGGGCGGCGCGAACAGCGGCAACGGGCTGGCCAAAGGATCATTCAGATCGTCTCCTCGGCCCGATGCAACCGCACCGAGGAAGAGCGCGATGACGGCAATCTTGCCGGTGAGAATCAGAGATTGACGATTCACGGTTGTGGCCCCCCCCATTCGAGCACGCGTTCCCTGAGATAGCCGTCGCGCAGTTGATTGGCCCGATCACTGAATGGATTGATGCGGGCAAAGCAGAGCGCGGCGTTGTAGTGATCGCCGCTGCGCTGATAGCTGCGGCCCAGCATGTCGAGCAACTCGATCTGCATCGATGACGGAAGTGGTTCTTGCAGCAGCAGGGCCGCTTCTTGTTCGAGTTCGGCGTGGTTCCCTTCACCCAGCAGAGCCTTGACGCGCTCCATCCGATGGAGAGTCTCGTCGCCGACGATTGCGGAGATCTGTTCGAATTCTGTCGTATTACGGGGACGCGCCACTCCTTCCTGGATACTCAAGCCGTCAGCTTCGGCACGGACGAGTTCGTTGCGGAATGGAGAGTCTTCGCACGCCAGCAGGCAATCTTGCAGCGTCGCCCGACTCTCTTGGTCGAGACCCAGTTCGTGATAGGCCCGCATCACGAGAGCCCATCCGTGTGGAGAGAAGAAGAGATGAGGATCGACGTTGCCGAGTGAATCGAGCAAGTCCTTGGCGTCGCGCATGCGTCGGGCGTCGGTTCGGGCAAGGCTGAAACGGCAATAGCAACCGAGAAAGGCGGCGAGGTCGTGATAGTGCTCCACATCGCGGACGACATCCCGATGATCGACGAGAATGCGATTCGCGCCCACGGGGTTGCCGAGATAGGCGTAGATCGACGACAGGCAGATCAGCGCTTCGGGTTCCAGCTTCCCGCCGCGAGACATCGTCCAGGCGCGCGAGAAGAGGGGTACCGATTCACTAAGACGGTTGAGGCATACATGCAGCCGCCCGGCATAAAGCAGGGCCGCGGGTTGCAACGGGTGACCCATTGATCCATCGCTCGATCGCAGGAAGGCCTCGGCCGAACCAGGAAGATCCCCCAGCAGCAGCCGTACCTTTCCGAGGTTGAAGGCCGCCTCTGTCGCCCAGATTCGTTCGGCGGAGAGTTCGAGCAATTGCGCGTAGCGATGAGAGGCCTCGGTCAGTCGACCTTCGTGAAAGTCGAGGTTGGCCAACGAGAGCGTCGTCAGCCGTTGTCGTTCGCTCTCGGGAAATGTGTTGATGGCATACTGCGTCAACCGTCGCGCGGCTGCGGAATCGAGGACTCTCAAGTCTTCGAGGTTCAGATCGTTTTCGGAGGCAATCACGAGACCGTCGTCCGATTCCAGCCAGATCAGACCAGTCCCGCGAGTGATGACGTCCAGGATCACCGCCAGACTCACATCGGACAGCTCGAGCGAGATATTTCGGGCCGACGCCCGACGGTAACCCGCCTCGGACCAGGCGAGTGAGAAACCGGCCTTTCGCAACACGGCATCGCAGACGCCCGACAAGGGACGCGCGACGACATGCACCGACGCAAACGTGTCTTCCACCGAGTGAGAAAATTGATCGATGATCTCGATTCGGGTGGCGTGATCCGCGGGCACGGCGTTGACTAGCGCGGTCGCCGATTCCAACGCGGCGATTTCCACGAGGGGTGGGTCGTGCTTGAAAGGCCACGCGACGTAGTCATCCCGCAGGCAATTCATGTCGATCGTGCGGTCTTCGGGTGTGGAGCCGCAGGCGATTCTCGCTTGAACCTCGGCCAGCAGATGGATCGCGGCATGCTCGTAGTTGGAACGGTTTTGCATCCCTCCCGAGAGCCACCAGTCGCAGAGATGGCTGCGCGCGCCGGCGAAGTCTCCCTGAGTGGCCAGAATCATGCCGATCCGCAGGCGAGCCAAATTGGCCAGGTCATCCCGTGGATGGGTTTCCAGCGACATCGAGTAGGCCCGCGCGGCGATATTGAATTCCGATAGACTCTCCGCGGTGATTCCGAGTTTCACCGCGACCATCCTCCGCTGGTTCCCCTGTGTGTTGGGGAGCAGGAACTGATATCGCTGCAGACACTCGACGAAATTTCCCCGCTCGAAATGCTGGTCAGCAACATCCAGCAGGCGGATGACGGCGTCGGTCTCGCTCGACTCTTCCACCGGAGCAGGTTCCGTCACGATCTCGACCGGTTCGTCGACAGGAATGGGGACCGCGTCGGCAGTCTCTTCGCCGGAAGCCAGCACGATGTCGGAACGAACAGCCGCCGGGGGAGACGTGATTATGTTCGGGGCGCTCGCCTCCTGTGAGAGGCTCACTTCGGTATTCCGCAGTGGAGGGGGATCGATCGCGGGTACTGGCGGCTGGGAGTGTTGTACTGTTGAGGGACCGGCCGTGATGCCGATCCACCCACTAAAGAGGATCCATGCCAGCAGCAGCCCGAGGGCGGCAGCCGTCAGTGTGCCAATCAGCGACCGAAGAATCGCGAGGGCCTGCATGAAAACCTTGCACGGGTGAGGGGTCTCACGCTCGAAGGGCGTTACGACCGATACAACTGTTATGTCTGATCGACTCGACGCCCGGCCCTGCTGAAACAGAAATCGGTACGCAAGTAGTCAGAAAGCGGTTCGATAACTGAATTCGGCCATGAATCGAGGAATAACACGATGCAAGTTCATGGTGCACACACCGGAATCACACCATCCGGAAACTGGCCTCACACCAGATCGGCAGACGCGACGTCGGCCGGCGGAGTCGTCTCGTCGGCTGACCAACAGCGGGCGGACGGAACCGGCGGCGGACTGATCGGGATTCTGCGATCCAGGTTGGGGGACATTCCGGAAGTGCGAACGGAACGGATCGAGGAGGTGCGAGCGGCACTGGTTAACGGTGATTACTTCACCAAATCAGCCGCCGAGGCCACCGCCAAGGCCATACTGGGAGGTGTTTAGCAGCTCTCGAACGCCGATTGCGGCCAACGGGAGAAAACGGACTGGCATCGTAAATACGTTAGCGTGTACGCGTTCAGGAAGAACGATCGTCGGGAAGGAGACCTGGTCACGCCCTGGGATTTTGGACGACTCGATCAAGTGAATGATTGAGCGACAAACTTAACCACTATTCTTGACTTGAAAGGGGCGTCATGGGACTCGTCATCAACAACAACATTGCTGCACTGACTGCTCAGACCAATCTGGGCCGTGCATCGACTGGTTTGGGAAAGTCGGTCGAACGACTTTCCTCGGGCTTGAAGATCAACCGTGGTGCCGATGGCCCCGCGGCCCTCGTGATCTCGGAAAAGCAACGTGCTCAGATTTCCGGACTCAAGGCGGCGATTCAGAACTCCGAAAAGGCCGTCTCGGTCGTACAGACCGCGGAAGGAGCTTTGAACGAGATCAACAGCCTGCTCGTTAAAGTCCGTTCGCTGGCAATCGATTCGGCAAACGCCGGCGTCAACGATGCCGACTCGCTCGCCGCCAACCAGGCCGAAATCACCAACGCCCTCGAGACGATTAACCGAATTGCGAACAACACGCAGTTCGGCACCAAGAAGCTGCTCGATGGTTCGGCTGGTTTGAACGGCGTCGCCACCGACACCGACGTGACCTTCCTCAACGCCACCTCAGACACCTCGGCCGGCTCATACGCCGTCGTGGTAACCACCGATGGCGAGCGTGCGACAGCCTCCAACGGCACGAACCAGACTTCGGCCTTGGCGGGTGCGGAACAACTGACCGTGAACGGCGTCGCGATTTCGCTCAACGCCGGCCTCACTCAAACGCAGGTGATCGATCGGATCAACGAATTTACCTCGCAGACCGGTGTGGTCGCCGAGGACGTTGCCGGTGATACCCGCCTTTACAGCATCGGCTTTGGCTCGAATGCCTCGATCAATGTGGTCTCTGATGTGGCCGCGGCCGCCGACAGCTCGGGCTTCGGAACGTCGGCGATCACCGATGCCGGCGTCGACGTCGTCGGTACGATCGGTGGCACCTCGTTCAACGGAACGGGCAACATCCTGACCGCGACCTCCGGGGCCGCCCAGGGCTTGTCGGTGCAGTTCGCCGTCGATCCCTCGGACGCCGTTTCGACGGTCACCGGTGCTCAAGGCAGCATCGCGGTTACCGACAACTCGCTGGTCTTCCAGATTGGTGCCAACGCCAATCAGACCGCGACGATCGGCATTTCCAAAGTGAATGCCTCGTCGTTGGGATTGGGAGTCACCGGCAACCAGTTCGGCAACTTGTCGTCGATCGACGTCACCTCCGCTTCTGGAGCACAGGATTCGATCTCGATTATCGACTCCGCCATCGACGACATCACCAACTTGCGTGGTGATCTCGGTGCCTTCCAGCAGAACACTCTCGAATCGAACGCCAATAACCTGCGGGCGACCCTCGAGAACACCGTGAGTGCCGAGTCGATCATCCGTGATACCGACTTCGCCGAGGAAATCGCGAACTTCACCAAGCAGCAGGTGCTGGTGCAGGCGGGTACTTCGGTACTCTCCAACGCGAATCAGATTCCTCAGAACATTCTGTCTCTGCTCCGGTAGTTTCAGAATCGGTGACGGTCATCTGATGATGTTCGCTCACAACCCAGCCGGGACACCTATCCCGGCTGGGTTTTTGTTTGTTTAAGCATGTTAGGACACCGCTGTTTGCCCGCAGGGCATGAACCACGCCTGGTTCCAGTCGCAAGGACTCGTCGACCTGATTGATCGCAACGTCCATCTTTGCGGAATGGCACAGAGGCCATTCCCGACAGGGGATTTGGCTCGTTCATCTCTTTCGATCGAATTGTTCCAACGGAATTGTTCGGGACAACGTATCCATTCGAGAGCCGAAGCAATTCATCTCCGCTATCGAGATCGTTCCGTCCGCATTCATGTCCAGTGACGAGTACCATCGCCAAGTTGCGCTGCTGGCCCTCTTGCAGTTCGTGCTGATCGTCGGCGGTTGGATTGCCCTCGCCACCGTGATGAAGTTCGAGGGCTATCCCGACGACAATCCCGCAGTGCGGTTCAAGCCGATGCCGGTGGCCCTCCGAGAGCACGGAACATGGGCCTTGCTTGTACCCGTCATCTACGGCATTGCCGCCTGCATCGGGGGCGAATCTTCCGAGGGGAAGTGGGAGCACGGCGCTCAGGCCCTTTCTCTGGTCTGTTGGGCCGTCTCGGTGTTTCTGCTGCTGGGCTTTCTCGCCTCCGCGGCGTCGCCCTACTCGCGCGGATTGTTGATCAGATACATGTAGAGGCAGTGGCATTCCTCACAGGCATCAACAGTGAAGACTGGCGCAACCGCGACGGGTAGTGTGAAAGCCCATTCAACGATTTCACTCTTCACACTTCCCGGAGACCCGCCATGCGCATCGATGTCGCTCATCAGTTTCTGCCCAAACAACCGTCGGTAAGGGCCGCTCAGGTGATGGATCATTTCGGCGTCGATTTCGAACAGGGTCGGCACGTCATTGCCGATGGCATCGAACTCCCGATCTCGCCCGGCATGGTTGTTCTGTTCACCGGAGCCAGCGGGTCGGGGAAGTCGTCGTTGCTGCGGGAAGTAGCACGGAGCCTGGAGCAAGGAGCGAGAAGCATGGAGAGAGGAACTTCAACCGGTCGTGATGCGAGCGTTGATGCCGCTCCCACGCTGTTTTCGTGGAGCGAAAGGCGACTTTGCTCGCTTGATGAACTGACTCTATCTGACCAGATCCTCATCGAGGCACTGCCGTTGCCGCTCCCCGAGGCGATGAGGTTGCTCTCCGCCTGCGGGCTGGGCGAAGCGCAACTCATGCTGCGCACGCCGAGCGAACTGTCGGATGGTCAACGATACCGCTTTCGACTGGCGCTCGCGTTGTCGCAGCGTCCGGAATGGGTCGTGGCGGATGAGTTCACCGCGACCCTTGATCGCACGCTGGCGAAAGTGATGGCGTTCAACATCCGTCGACAATGTGACCGCACGAGGACGGGCTTTCTGCTGTCGACGACGCACGAAGACGTCGCAGCCGACCTCAATCCCGATCTGCATGTCCACTGCCGACTCGATGGAGAGATCACACTTTCGGGCCGCGCTCTCGCTGCCCACCATCTTCCGGTCAAAAAAAAACGATATCGTTCGCCGACCAGTTGTGGATCAGCCTCGCGACCCGTCGCGACTGGCCGTACTTCGCGCGGTGGCATTATCGCAGCCATCACCTCGGACTCGTGCGGTTGATGACGCTCCTCTGGCACGGCAACGAGCCGATCGGCATCTGTGTCTTCGTTTCGCCGCCGGTGTCGCTGTCACAACGCAATCGCTACTTCGGCCGTCGCGGACGTTGGGACTCGACCGTGTTGAAATCTCTCAATCGTCAGCTCGTGTTGCTGCAACGAGTCGTGCTGCATCCCACATATCGCGGCGCGGGCGTGGCGGTGCCGTTCGTCGAGCGGAGTTGCGAGCTGTGCCCCTATCCCTGGATCGAAACGCTCACGCGGATGGGACACATTCATCCGTTCTTCGAGAAGGCCGGCTTCACTCGTGTCGGCGTCTCGCGCACGCCGAAGGGTTCGCGCACCGCACACTCCCGCCTCTACGGCCGACAACTGTCGGAAGAGTCGCATCGCAAGAGCGCGGGGAGCGAACCCGTTTATTATGTGAGGGATAACAGAGGCTTCGGGCACCGGGCATCAGGCTTCGGGAAGAAGGTCTCACACGGAAGCTGCTCATGCGATACCGACGACTGACCAATTGAATCACTCTCTTCCTCAAGCCTCATGTCTCAAGCCTCCAGCCCCGCCATGCTCACCGCCGATCAACAGTCCGCCGTTCTCGCCCTCCTCGCTCGTGGAGCTTCGCCAGTCTTGGCGTGTCGCGAGGTCGGCGTCGAGCACGGCCTCTTTCTGGCGACGATGCGCCACGACGACACGTTCTTCGAGCGAATCTGTGACGTACAGAATCTACTCATCGGCAACGTGTCTGCCGCGTTGTACAAAGCCGCCCTCGAAGGAAAGGTAAATGCGCAGACATTCTATCTGCGTCACTTCGAGAAGTCGGCGACATCGAACGACGCCGACGACAGTCTGAGCGACATGCCGCTCGCAGACCTGAAGCACATGCTCCACTGCGAACTTCCCGCGATCGACGACGACGACAGCGACATCGTGCAGCGTGACCCGAACGATCGGCCGGCACTCTGACGCCGATGCATCACCCGTTCGCGGCACAAACGAGGGTTGCGATTCGAGCAGTTGTCGATGGGGGCGGATTCCTGAATTTCCCCGCTTTCCAGAAGCGCCCGCTACAGAAGCGAGGCGTCTTTCCCGCGACCTGTGATCTGTCGTGCGGGCGTGGTATCTTCAACGTGGCCCGTCCTGCAGCTTCGAGACTTGATATCAGCTATGTATTACATCGACCCGCACGTTCACATGGTCTCGCGTGTCACCGACGACTACGAGCGGATGGCCCGCATGGGGTGCGTGGCCATCAGCGAGCCGGCCTTCTGGGCGGGTTTCGATCGCGGCAGCGTCGACGGCTTTCGCGACTACTTTCGCCAGCTCACCGAGTTCGAGCCGAAGCGGTCGAGCTGGGTCGGCATACAGCATTACACCTGGCTGTGCATCAACGCCAAGGAGGCCGAGAACGTGTCGCTGTCGCGGGAAGTGATCGCCATGATCCCCGAGTTCCTCGATCGACCGGGCGTCCTCGGCATCGGCGAGATCGGGCTCAACAAGAACACGATGAACGAGTCGACGATCTTCCGCGAGCATCTCGATCTGGCCGCGAAGACCGACGAACTGGTGCTGATTCACACGCCCCACCTGCACGACAAGTACAAAGGGACGCGGATGATCGTCGACATGCTGCAGGAGCGAAACGACATTCCGCCCCATCGCGTCTGCATCGATCATGTCGAGGAACACACGGTGAAGATCGCGAAGGACGGCGGCTTCTGGTGCGGGATGACGCTCTACCCCACGACGAAGTGTACGCCGGCACGAGCGGCCGACATTATCGAACGGTATGGCGACGACCGCATCATGGTGAACTCGGCCGGCGACTGGGGGCCTTCGAATCCGCTGGCGGTCCCCGACTTCATTCAGGAGATGCGACATCGCGGGCACTCCGAAGCGAAGATTCGCAAAGTCGTGTATGAGAACCCGCTGGAGTTCTTCCGTCAGAGCAAGCGGTTTCGCTTCGAGCCACCGGAGTGAAAGTCGCCTTTCGCTCCGCGAAAGTCGCGTCGACACAAGCATGATCCCCACTGCTTAAGAATGCCTGGCAGAAGAATGACCACATACAACATGCCACCCGTTCTTCAAGATCCATCAGCCACGATTTTTCGAGACGCGACGACACTACGTGTTCGAGTTCGTCGGATCGCCACTTCACGACACGAAACAACGCGTTCTCCATCGGTCCCGCGAGTCTGGGACAGACTCGCCTACGAATTCGCGAAAGGGGACCGATGAACACGCGACGACTGCGATCTATCAACATTGCCGCGCGCGAAAGCCATCCGTATGTGGTGCTGCGCGAGAATCAGGTGGCGTACAAGGCCGCGACGAAGCATCTCTCCAACGGCATGCCGTCGGCCAATCTCGTCGTGGTGCGCGGCGAGCCGGGGAGCGGTAAGTCGCATCTCGCGCGACAGGTCGCACGCACGCTGTCGGCCGAGTCGAAAAACGACGTCGGCCTCTGCCTGACGACGGGGGAACGCCTGCTGGAAGACCTCAAACGCTTGAACTTTGCCGGCAAGTTGCACGAAGCCCTTTCGATCGAATCGCGGCCCTCTGCGGACAAACCGGCAAAGAGGACGATCGTCGGCATCAAGATCCTGATCTGCGACGATGTCGACGACATCGTGAATTCGGCCGAGGGACAACGCCTGTTGTGCGTGGTGATCGATCAACTGCAGAAAGCCGGCGGCAGAGTGCTGCTGACTGCGGGAGACGCCCTCTTTCGTTCGAAGAAACTCTCGCGACGACTGCTGAACCGCATGCAGTCGGGAGTGCAGGCCACGCTCGAGCCTCTCGGCGTATCGAGCCGCGTAAAACTGCTGGAACAGTTTTGCTCGGTCAATCATGTGCCGTTGGACACCACGGCCTTGCGCTGGCTGGCGACCGAACTGCCGGCCACGCCGCGCGAGTTGTGGGATGTGAGCCTGGAACTCAAGCAGGCGAAAGACCGCACGCGGGCCGCTGAAACGATCGTGCAGCGCTCTCGGGCATCGCAACCCATTTCGGTTGAGCGGATCGCCGCCGTCGTCTCGCGAATCTTCGAGGTGGAGCCGGAGATGCTCAATTCCGCGCGCCGCCTGCAGTCGCTGGTGGTGCCGCGGCAACTGGCGATGCACCTGGCGCGGGAGATGACCGATCTTAAGCTGACCGAGATCGGCAAATACTTCGGCAACCGCAATCACAGCACAGTCCTGCACGCCTGCCGCAAGCTCGAACAGCGCATCGCCGACGACCAGCGCCTCCGCCAACAACGCGCCCGAGCGCTCGAAGCGCTGAAGCCACGTGTGATAGGAGTGAAGTGACGAACGAGGTGGTGAACTGCCTCGGATGCCCTCGCAGTGGGCGTGCGAGATCTCGGCGCCGCTCCAACACGGCCTCAATGCTGCCAGCTAGTCGACTTCCTGCTCAGTTCTCTGTACTTGTGACAGCGGTTCCAGCATCACGCGGTAAAAGCGGTAGCGGCAGTCGTAGGCACCGAGAAAAAGGACGGGATTGGGCGTTTCCCAGTATTCTGAAAGACTGAGGCGAGAGTGATCACCCACCCATTCAATGATCTCAGCGTCATCGACTAGCACTCTCACACTGCCACCGTGGATTTCACACACAACTTGGGAGACACGATCTTGCTGTAATGCGTTCCCAGATGTACTCGTGGGGTTGTTCCCTACATTCTGGCTGTCGATGTTTTCGAGCGCACTCAATCTGTTTGCAAATTGCACGAGCGCGATGAACCGATTACCTGAAGCAACCTGTCCTAGAACGAGTCCGTTTGGATCATCGAGTGGTTCGCACACGACTGTTAGTCGATAGTCACCTTCGGGAGAGTAGGGTATCTCGATACGAGCGCCAAATTGTCTCGGCGATTCAAGGCCACCCTCGTCCATCGTCCATTCCCCTGAGACGGCATGTTTCTGCACATCGACAAGGCGGAGCAGATTCATTGTCGTGGCCGTCCCCATCAACGGAGGGGGCGGCTGGGCTATCAGTCGCTCGAATTCTGGAACACCATGCAACGCAACCAATGCGTTATCCTTTTGAATGCTCTCGAGATCGCTCCAGCCGAAGATGAAGGCGTCGTGCAAACACTGAATTGCGAGGTTGATGAAATCCTGTCGGCGATCCAGTTGTTTCTCGGATAACGGTTCATCTCCATCTGGAACGATTCCATTCGCAATCAGTGCGAAGCGGCGAGCCTCGTCGTAGAACTCTTGTCGATCGTATTCTGCCAGCGTCTGGTGCTGCTCTACGGCTTCTGCGTGATCATCTCGAGATCGGCGCAGATCAGCCAGATTGCGCATGGTAGCTTGAGTGCCAGCGTGCTCATCTCCCAACACTCGCCGCTCGATCTCCAGCGTCTCAACAAGAAGAGCTTCCGCCTCAGCGAAACGCCTCTGTGAGATGAGGACGGCTGCCAACACTTTCATCGTGAACAAAGTGTCTGGATGATCGACGCCAAGTGTTCGACGTCGGATTTCCAACGCAGCGTCCATGAGTGCTTCTGCCTCGTCGTAACGCTCCTGCTGCATGAGGAGTCCCGCCAGATCGAGCATCGCGATCAGCGTACTTGGATGCTCGTCTCCGAATACTCGTCGCATGGCCTCTAGCGATTGAAAGTAGAGTGGTTCGGCTTCCGCCAGTCTTCCTAACAGGTCGTAGAGTTGTCCCAGATTGTGCATTGTGGCCAGAGTGTGAACGTGTTCCTCACCAACTTCTCTTCTCAATGATTCCAACGACTGCGAATAGAGGACCTCCGCTTCGTTATATCGGGCCTGCAACACGTACAACCCTGCAAGGTTGTTCAGAGACGACAGCGTCTCAGGGTGTTCTCGACCAAGCACACTCCGACGTAACTCTAGAGTCTGCAGGATGAGCGACTCTGCTTCGGCGTATCGGGCTTGTGACGTATAGTATTCTGCTAAATTGTTCATCTGCGTCAGAGTGTCGGGATGCTCCGCTCCCATCATTCCCCGAGTTAATTCCAACAGATCTTCAAGGAGGGGCCCTGCTTCGTTGTAACGCTCTTGAAAGTAATAGAGTGCCGACAAGATGTTCAACGTCTGCAAAGACTCTGGTTGCATCTCTTTAATCTCGCGTGACGTAGCCTCAACAGCCTGAAGCAGGAGCGATTCGGCTTCACCGAAACGGCCTTGGTACATGTACACCATCGCCAGGTGATTGATCGTCGCATTTGTGGCAGAGTGCCTCGGGCCCATGACGCTTCTCGCCATCTCCAGTGTGTCCACGAGGAGAAGCTCCGCCTCAGCATTACGTGACTGAGCCAGATAGAGAGACGCCAGATTGTTCGCAGCTTCCAACGTATCAGCGTTGTCATCACCGAGGTATTGTCGACGCAACTCGTGCGCGCGCACGAGGTATGGTTCCGCGAGATCCCACTCCCCTAATCCGTGATAGGTATTTCCAATCGTCGTAGAGAGTGCTGCCTCCACATGTGGCTGATCTCGAAAGCGATCACCAATCGCCGACGCCGCGCGGTCAAGCACGGTCCGTAACGTCACATCCCGATTCGGCTCTGCATTTGGAGAGGCCTGAACCAACAAGTCTTCGCTAACGAATTCGTTGATTGCCACAGCCACGTCGCGTTCACGACGAACCTCGGCTTCCTGCTGCGTAATCTCGTTGTTCGCATCGGCGAGTTCGTTGTTCGTGACTTGCAGTTCGTTGTAGCGATCTTTCAGCTCGTCATTGAGGTCGCTGAGCTGTGTGTTCTTGGCGCCGAGGATCGTCGAGAACGTCCCCAGGCCGACGGCCGACAGAAGCACGACGGCGGCCGTTGTCGTTGTCAGCGTCGGATGTTTCCGCACCCAGCGCTTTGCCCGCACGCTGAACGGTTCGGGAAACGCCTGCACTGGCTCATCAGCCAGATAACGCTCAACATCATCGGCCAACTCTTGCGGCGTGGCGTAGCGGTCGCGGGCTTTGAGGGCCATCGCCTTCAAACAGACGGCTTCCAGCGACTTCGGGACGTTGCCGTTGATCTCAGTCGGTCGCGGAAATTGCCCCGTCTGCACCAGCTTCAGAACTTCGTCTTTGTTGTTCGCTCTGAACGGTGCTTTCCCCGTCAGCAGGTGATAGAGCGTGGCACCGAGGCTGTAGACATCACTGGCGGGGCCGAGTTCGTCGAGTTTGCCTGCCGCCTGTTCAGGCGGCATGTAGGCTGGCGTGCCCAGGGCGCTCCCCATCATGGTCGGAGTGACACCCTCACCCGAGAGGGGACGCAGCGACTGTTCCGCTTCAGCACCTCCGACCTCTTCTCGCCCTTTGACCTTCGCCAGTCCCCAGTCGACGACGAGGGTTTCGCCATACTTCCCCAGCATGATGTTGCCGGGCTTCAGGTCTCTGTGCAGCACGCCGCGTGAATGGGCGTAGCCGATGGCCTGGCAGACGTCGATGAACCGGCCCAGCAGCTTTCTGAGTTGCAGTGAGCGTTCTGAGTCCGATGCGTTGGCATTCTGCTCGGAGTGAAAGGCGCTAATCGCTTCCTTGAGGCTATCTCCCTGAATGAACCGCATCGCATAGTAGGGCCGGCCATCGGCATACTGACCGAGTCCGTACACCGGCACGATCCCGGGATGTTCCAAGCCGCCCGTGATCTCGGCTTCCAACACGAACCGGCCACGACTGTCTTTGTTATCCGCGTGCTCGCCGCGAATCTCTTTGAGGGCGACATCGCGGTTGAGTTCCTCATCCCGGGCGACGAAGACTTCCCCCAACCCGCCACGAGCGTGGGGCCGGAGAATGCGAAAGCGAGTTTCCCCGTGCGGCAATCGGGCACCCTCACCCGTCAACGCATCTTCCGACGGCACGAACGTCTGCTCAGAGTCGATCTGCGACGGGATGACGGTCTCCGCCGCCACTTTGTCAGGAATATGCGTGAGCGTTGCCGTGATCTCGGCGTCACCGAGTTGTTCCAGTTCATGCCGCAAGGCACTCAATCCACTCAGAGCCGCCAGCGACTGCCGAGGATCATCACCATGTCGCTGCAGATGCAGTTCCACCAGCCGTTGCAGGAGATCGACCGCCTCATGCGTCATCGCCCCCTGTTGCCGCAGCACGTCGGCCAGCGTTTGCGATGGGTCATTTCGCCAATCCCTGAGGGCGATCAAGAGTGCCTCCTGTGACAGGCAAGAGTTCTGAACAGCCAGAATACCGAACAGCAGTTCTCGCTCGATGCTCATCAGGCCCTCAACCATTCCTCGATATCTCACAGAGACGCTCGACCCGCATCAGTTTAGGTGGCCGATCTCGTATGCAGAAGTCAGCGAACGCCCCCTGCGATTCGTGACTTCACTCGATTCAACACGTCTCAACCAACATTCACCGGCCGTCCGCCTGTAACGGCCTCAGAACGATCGTTGGCGATACTCCTTTCTTGATCCGGAAATTCGGAACATTTCCTCCGCTGGGTGCGTCGACTAGAATACAGAGGGGCAGCCCGGGGGCTGAGAGTGCGTCTGGACCCTCCCAAGTGTCGAAAACCGGCGATTTCCGCCGGTGGCGACCATTTTCCGTTCGATTCCACTTCCCGAGGCTCCCATGTCCACGGCTACGGAAGCGACGACGACCGCTGAAGCGAGGAAATACCTCAACTTCGACGAGTTCATCGATTATCAACTTGGCAAGACGCAGTCGCGGATCAAAACCACCGACCTGCTGACTGCCGCGGTCGCCATTGGTGCGATCCTCGTCGGGTATCTGCTCGTGTTCGTCGTGCTCGACCAATGGGTGATCTCCGGTGGGCTGGGGTACATCCCGCGTGTCGTCATGTTGACGACCGTTGTCGGTTCGGTGTTGGGGATCCTGATCTGGAAGCTTGTGTTGCCGGCGATCAAGCAGGTCAGCCTGCTGTATGCGGCTCGGGAACTCGAGAAGTCGGACGTCAACATGAAGGGGAGCCTGCTGACGCTCGTCGATCTCAAGCAGGCCGGCCGCGTCAGCCAGGAGCAGATTCGCACGGCGATGGAAAAGCGGGCGGCCGTCAATTTGTCTCACATGAACGTCGACGACGCCGTCGACAAGAAGGCGTTGCTCAAGCTCTCTTACATTCTGCTGGCGATCGTCGTGCTCTTCTGCGCGTACGCCCTCTTCTCGCCGAAGAAGATGTCGACGTCGATTCTGCGCGCGCTCTTGCCGTCGGCTGATGTCACGGTGGCGACGAGAACGCGCATCGAGAAGATCGAACCCGGTCATACGGAAGTGCTGGTCCGTTCGGACCTGCAAGTGACCGTCGATCTGTCGGGTGAGATTCCGGAAGAAGTCACGCTCCTCTACACGACCAGCGACCGCCGGTTCGTTGACGAGCCGATCGCGATGCGGGATACGGGTGAGGGAATCAACCGATTTCGCGCGCTCATCACGGGTGAGAACGGTCGCGGCATTCTGCAGGGCTTTACCTATCGCATCGTCGCGGGAGATGCGGAATCCGACGTGTACGCAGTGCAGGTCATTCAACCGCCGACCGCCATGGTCGAGCAGGTGGAATACGACTACCCCGATTACATGGGACTCGACGACAAGGTCGAGTTCGGCGGTTCGATCGATGCCTGGGAAGGGACATGGGTCACGGTGACGGCCACGGCCAACATGCCGGTGCGGAACGCAATGATTCTCTTCTCCGACTCCGAAGACACGTCGATCCAGGCGGAAGAGATCGCCATGGACATTACCGACGGCACACAGCTCTCGGCCCGCTGGCGACTCGAACTCCGTTCCGACGGCAGCCACCCGCGATTCTATCGTATTCAACTTCGCAACGAACGCGGCGAACAGGATCCAGCACCGACGTTGCAGGCGGTGCGGATTCGAGAAGACAAGCGGCCCGAAATCTCGCTCGTGCATCCAGTCGCCGACGTGGAACTTCCCGTCAACGGCACGTTGCCCATCGCCTACGAAGCCCGCGATCCCGACTTCATGCTCGCAACCATCGACCTGCACTTTATGCGGGCCCGTGAGGAGTTCGAGCGCGTTCGCGTCTTCGAAGGCCCGCCGTTTGAATCCGAAGCACGCGGCACGCGCGAAGTCACGATGGAATCGCTCGATGCCAAAGTCGGCGATGTCATCACCTTCTGGCTCGAGGCCAAGGACAATCTCGTCCCCTTCGGCACCCGTGGTGAGAACCGTCAAACGACTCAGCAGATCAACATCACGATCGTGGAACCTGTTCCCGAGCAGCAGGCACAAGATCAGCTTGATGACCAGCGGCAAGAGGCGCAGGATCAACTCGATCAGGCGCGAAACCCCGACCAGCAGCCTCAGAATCCGCAGCAGCCGATGGACCCACAACAGGGCCAGCCGGAAGAGCAGCCGATGGATCCCATGCAGCCGCAGGATCCGATGCAGGAAGGTCAGCCCGACCAGCAGCCGATGGAAGGCGAAGGCCAAGAAGGTCAACCACAGGACGGACAAGAGGGCCAGCCGCAAAACGGCGGACAGGGAAACGAGGGCGACCCGACGGGGCAGCCACAGGAAGGGACCGACCCACAAGACGGCATGGGTGAGGCCGGTATGGGCGAGCCTCAAGAGAACGGCGAGGGGACCGAAGGGGAAGGGACTCCGCAGAACATGAACGACGACGGCATGGGTGAAGAGAACACTCAGCCGACGCCTGCGGGCAACGATCCCCAGAATCCCCAACCGCAGAACGATCCAGGTCAGCCTCAGGAAGGGGCCGATCCTCAAGAGGGCGCGCCGGGCGAAGGGACCGATCCTCAAGACGGCAACATGGGCGAAGGGAACGACCCGCAAAACAATCAGCCGAGAGAAGGGCAGAACAACGACCAGACCAATTCCGGCGAAGGGACGCAGCAAGACGGCAACAGCACTGCTCAGGGCAATCGACCTCAGAATGAAGGAGGCTTCAATGACTTGCCGGAGGATGAGAAGCTTCGCCTATTGAACGAATGGGCCGAGCGTCAGCAGGAACGCGAACAACAGGAGCAACTCGCCAACAACGATCCGCGCGACGATGCCAACCAGGATCCGGCTGAAGGGCAGGATCCGATGCCCGGCGAGAGCGAGCAGGATCCCGCGAACGGGGCCACCGAGAGTGATCCGGCAAACAGCCAGTCATCCGAGGGACAGAATCCACCTTCTCAAGGGATGTCCGACCCTGCCAACAGTGGCATGGGGCAACAAGGCATGAACGATCCGGCGAACCCCATGGGTGATAGTCCGATGGGAAGCGATCCCGAAGATCCCATGGGTGCGGGTAACAACGCCGATAACACCGGCATGTCGGAAGGTGCAAGCACGCCGATGACCGGCGATCCGGCCACATCGAACACGGCACCCGATGGCACCAACCCGATGGGGGATCCGTCGATGGGGGACGATCCCGCCAGTCCCATGAACAACGGCACCAGCTCCGATGCCAACATGGGTGAAGGAACGCAGCCGATGGAAGGCGCGACGGGCAACAATCCCTCCAATCCCGACAGCGGCCCGATGCCTGGTGATCCGATGCCGGGCGAAGGCGATGGGACTTCCAATCCGATGGAAGGGGATCCCGCGAATCCGATGCAGGGAACCGGACCGCGACCGGCCGACAACGATCCGAACTCGCAGCCTTCCGGCGATCCCAGTGATCAGCCGATGCCCGGCAACGCCGGCGGCATGGGTGAGATGCCCGAAGAAGGGACCAGCGATCCCAACAACACGACGACTCCCGCTAATCCCGCGGAAGACAATCAGGGAACGCCTGGCGACGAGGGAACGACACCCGATCAGAACCCTGGCCAGCCCGGCATGACGGAATCGGATCCCATGGGCGACAACCCCGACGGGGGATCGGCTCCGATGGAAGGCGAAGGCCCGATGCCCGGCGACCCCATGACCATGGGAGACGGCAGCGGAGCGGGAACCGAAGAGCGTCCCGGCGACTCGGGTCAGCCAAGCACGACCGAGATGGGCGAAACTGGCTCCGAGGGTGAGGCGCGTCCGACCGAGCCAGGTGATCCGATGAATCCCGCAAACCCGATGGAAGGGGATCCCAACGGAATGACTCCCGACGGCGGCATGGGCGAGCCGGGAACGACTCCGATGGAAGGTGCCGACCCTGGCGGCAACATGGGGAACGAAGGGACCGAGCCAATGCCGGGATCCGAAACCACCGGCGAAGGAAACCCGATGGGCGACCCGACTGGTCGGCCCGAAACGGGCGAACCGAACGCGACCAGTCCGATGGATCCCATGAACCCGATGGAAGGGGATCCGGGCAGCACCGGCGCGGGTTCTCCTCCGATGTCGGATCCGATGAATCCGTCCTCCGACGGTGCTGGCGACGGGATGAGCGACCCGAACGGCGCACCCTCCGAAACCGGCAGCCCAAGCGGCATGAACGACATGTCCGAAGGGGGCATGCCCTCCGAGAACGGCATGGGGAACCCCGGCGACGCGAATCCCGAAGGCCAGCAACCCTCCGAAGGTGGCGCGCCCACAGAAAGCCCCAGCGGCATGGGTGAACAGGGGATGGGTGAAGGCCAGACTGGGATGGGCGAGCAGGGCATGGGTGAAGGCCAACAAGGCATGGGTGAATCCGGCATGGGTGAAGGCCAACAAGGTATGTCCGAGACCGGCATGGGCGAGGGTCAGCAGGGCATGGGCGAAGGTCAACAAGGCATGGGCGAATCCGGCATGGGAGAGGGCCAACAAGGTATGGGTGAGGGCCAACAGGGCATGGGCGAAGGCCAACAAGGGATGGGTGAATCTGGCATGGGCCAGGGCATGGGTGAAGGTCAGCAAGGAATGTCTGAAGGGGGCGATGGCCAGAGTGGCGACAGTGGAGAAGGTGCCGGCAGTGGCGATACGAACAACAGTGGAAATCCGGCGACGGGCCTCCATAACAACAGCATTCAGAATGGCTCCGACGCACCGGGAGAAGTCACCGACAACGCACAGCCTGGCGACGCAGCCGATGCCGATAATCGTCGGCAGTCGATCAACCTCAATCTGCAGCGGCTGCAGGAACGACTCGAACGGGGCGAGCTTTCGCAGGAAGAACTCGATGCACTCGGCGCGACGCCCGAGGAACTCCGGCGGTTCGCCGACGACCTCGAACGCCGTCTGGCCGACACGACCGAATCCCCCGAAGCGATTCAGCAGCGCAATCAACTCGACGCCGTCCTGCGCGGCATCGATTTCGAATCCGAGGGAGACGTTCGCGAAGCGGGTGACACGATTGACGTCGACGCCGGCGGCTTCGGTGCCCAACGCCGATCCACTCCGTCGGAATACCGAGCCGACGAAGAGGCCTACCGTCAACGCCTTTTGAGACAACAACAGTAACGAGTAGGTCCCGTCTGCCGGACGGGACCTGGATCAACTCGGTGAACGTGGATTGCGGTCCCGCACGGCAAGCGAGACCTGCTGTTATTGAAACTGGTCCCAGACTCAAGCCCAATGTCATCCGTGAAGTCAGCAGAGAACGGCGCTTCCGTGGAAGACGCCGGCCCCGAGCAACAGTCCGCTTCACCAGAGTCCGAATGTTGCGGCGGCATCGGCGATCCGCGGATGGACTGCGACAGCCCCTTAAGCGCGCACCTGCGCGGAGCAGCCGACGGCAAGGAAGGTTGCCCCACGCCCCTGGCCTGGCAACAGGTGCTCGCCAGCGTCGACGAGCAGTCGGTACCCTGGTCGATCCCGTTCGCCCATGGCCGCATCAGCGGGATCGAGTTTGGCCAGGGCCCGCCAATCTACTTTCTCAACGCCGCCGGCGGAGACGACAAACTTTGGATGCTCCTTTGCTGGCTCTTTCGCGAAGAGCGAACATGCATTCTCTTCGACGAGCCCGCTTGGCAATCGACCCCCTCCCCCGCCCAGTGGCTCGACCGCATGACCGATGCCGTCCGCGCGATCGCCGAACATCGGGGGGATGACACCTTCACGCTCTACGCCAGCGGGCTCGGCGGTCTCGTGGCTTTGAACGTCATGCGGGAACTCCCCGGCCGCGTCGATCGTGCCCTCCTGCAAGGGGCTTTCGCCAAGCGGGAATGGTCGATCACCGAACGCCTCTTCGCGCTCGCGGGCCGCATGGCCCCAGGGCGCGTCGAGCATCTGCCGGGTTGGAGCAAGATTCAGGAACAGAACCACCGCATCTGTTTCCCCCCCTACGATCCGACCCGCTGGGAGTTTCTGCGGGACAATCTCGCCTCCACGCCGATCGCGTCGGCTGCCCTCAAGATGGCCGTCGCCTCTCGCGGCATCGCCCCCGAAAAGCTCGCCGATATCCAGACGCCAATGCTGCTGATTCGGTGCGAAGGGGACGGCTCGGCCCTCACCCACCAGGAAGAACAGCTCGCCGCGCTGTTGCCGCATGCCCAGGTCGAATGGATGCACACCAGCGGCCACTTCCCGCACGTCACCCACCCGCACCGGCTGGCGAAAGTGGTGCGACCGTTCGTGACGCAGGGCTAATGTTTCCGCTTCGTTCTGATGCAATCGCAACGTCGAGTGGTTTCTCTTTATGTACCGCCTTGCTCCTCGATTGCCATCGCAAAGAGCTGAATCGTGCGTGCGGTGTCATCCGTAAAGTACGTCTTCTGATCCTTGTTTGCGGCTGCGATTTCTCGCAGGAGAACTCGAAAGTCCCACAAGAGAATACCGTGCGCAGCCGCCAGCGCCTCTGCGGCAGGCGTTGCCCCCCATGTAACTATGACACGTTGATAGTTGCCCGATGCAAATCCATACTTGCGAATTTCATCGAGCACTTCAGGCAACTCAAACTTCCGGTGAATTGAGGTGGACCCCATGTGTTGGACAGTTGCGGGGGTTGTTTAGTGGTATGGGGGGAGTGGCCGGCGAGGCCCTTCAATAGGCCTCGTCGCCGGCCACGTTCCCAGGAGGGAGGCATCCACTCACCTCCTGCTTGGCTCGCTTTCCAGTGAGTCGAAACACTTGCTGGTGTTTTTCGACGCTTCGAGGGGATCCCATCCTTTCTGATGACTCGCGCTGCGTCGGCAGCCACCTTCCTGATACACCGACAACGGCGTCCGATACCCGAGCGATTGATGGATCCGTCGTTCGCTGTAGAACTGAAAGTAACGCCGGAGTCCTTCCTCGGCTTCCCAGCCGTCCGCATAGTCTCGCAGGTAGATGTCCTCGTACTTCACCGAGCGCCACAGACGTTCGATGAACACGTTGTCCAACGCACGCCCTCTTCCATCCATGCTGATCGCCACGCCGCACGAGATCAGACGACCGGTGAACTTCACAGACGTGAACTGACTCCCCTGGTCGCTGTTGAACACTTCCGGGCGACTCTGGGAGAGAGCGTCGTCCAACGCTTCCAGGCAGAAGCTCCCGTCGAGCGTGTTGCTCAGACGCCAACTCAACACATGTCGGCTGAACCAGTCGATGATCGCCACCAGGTACAAGAACCCCTGTCGCAGCGGGATGTAAGTGATGTCGGTACTCCACACGTGATCGGGATATCGGATCTCCACATTCCGCAGCAAATAGAGGTAAATCTTGTGTCCTGTCTGGGGCCGCGTGGTGCGACGACCGACGCAACTCGCCTCGATTCCCATCGTCCGCATCAGTCGTTGGACCCGCTTGCGATTCACCCCCAGCGTCACCGCCATCCGGCGTGAACCATAAAACGGCGTCTCCAGATACTGCGCGTCGATGCGACGCATCTACGCCAGGTTCTCGGAGGTCTCTTCGCGGGGCTGGTAGTACCACGTGCTGCGTGAGAGACCCAGCAACTCGCATTGCCGGATGATGCTCAGATGAGCATGTTCGGGTTCGATCCATGTGCGTCGTGCCTTCCGTGTTAACTGAGCTGCGGATTTTTGAGCCACTCGACTTCCATCTTCAGCCGACCAATCTGCTCGTACAACTCCTGTTCATCGGCAGTCTGCGTCTCCTTCTGGCGTGAGCGTCCGTCCGCGAACAGGTCGACCGCACCCTCCAGCAACTGCTTCTTCCAGGCGGTGATCTGACTCGCATGGACCCCGAACTCCGACGCCAGTTGAGCCGTCGTCTTGTCCCCACGCACGGCCGCCAAAGCCACCTTCGCCTTGAGAACTCCCCCCAACACCCGACGTTTCCTGCTCATCGCAACCTCCATGTCCAGAACACCCAACACTCCGCCACATCCCAAAAAACAAACCCAACCAATACCACCTTATCCCACTGTCCCAAAAACGGGGTCCATCACAAATGAAGTAGCCTAGTGTTCGCCGCTGTCCCGCTTGTTTCACTCGATTCTTTAAATCATCTATAGAAAACGGCTTGTCGGTCAGCTTCGAATACGATCCCGAGATTGAAACACCACACTCGACGTGATATCGGCGAATCGATTTCGACGAGGTCGTATCAACCGCGAGCAAATCGATCTCGTATTGTCCTTTGCATTTGATGTTCGGAATCGTGAACCACTGCTTTACGTAGCGACAATACGATTCGACAACCTTCTCAGTCGTTTCCATGTTCGCGTCATTCTTTCAGCGTTGGACTTGTGAGCCGGGGTATAGATCCTCGACCCAATACCTGTTGCGATTCTACTCGTTCAATTGTTTGCTGCCGGCTCTCCCATTGCCCCACTACGAAACGCGCCTGCGCCATTGGCCGCGATAAATCGGCAGATCGAGTTGACGCTTCTTGCGCTCGAAGCTTGTCTGATAGTCGAGATCGTGTCCGGCGGGCCGTTCCGGCGGTGGAGGAAGCGTTTCGAAGTCGGCATGATGGTCCATCAGGGCCGAGATCACGCCCCAGTATTCCTCGACGTCGGTCCACGAATGCAGGATCCCTCCGGGGATGAGCAACCGGGAACATTCATCAACGAATTTGTCGGTAAAGACCCGGCGTCGACGATGTTTGGACTTCCACCACGGATCAGGAAAGTAGACATGAAAGGCCGACACCGACTGCGGACGGACGAGCTTACTAAAGACGTCGAAAATGCTCCCCCCGATCAGGCGGGCGTTCGGCTGTTGGCGTTTGAACAGGCGCGTGGCGGCGCGCCGCCCTTCCTTAAAGTCGAGTTCGACTCCCAAAAAGTTCGTTTCGGGCCGATCTTCGCTGGCATTCACGAGGAACAAACCGCGTCCGCAACCGACGTCGATCTCGACCGGCTGGTCCGTTCCGAAGAAATCGGGCCAATCGAGAGGCAGAGCGTACTCAGATTCGATATCGTCGACAGTCAGGAACCACGGTTTCAGATCGACGGTAGGGGGATGACGCATCTTTACAGGGTTTCTCGGGGGCCATGTCGCCACGCCTGCCTAAAATACCTGGCAGCGTGAATTCAACGGGTAAGTGTTGAGACTTTTTTCGCGGACACAATGGTGCAAGCACACTATACGCCATCGATTCAGGCCGAATACGAGCCTCGCGGCGAGTTTCAGGGTCCGATGCGCGACGAATACGACGTGGTGATCATCGGTGCCGGCCCCGCAGGCTCGACGCTCGCGGCCCTCTTGGCCGAGTATGGCCATTCGGTGCTGGCTCTGGAACGGCACACGCTTCCGCGGTTTCACGTGGGTGAATCACTTATTCCCGAGACGTACTGGCCCCTTCAGCGTCTGGGGCTGATCGAGCAACTCAAGCAGAGTGCGTATCCGAAGAAATTCAGCGTGCAGTTCGTCTCCGACGGCTGGAAGGAGTCGGCTCCCTTCTACTTCGACATGCACAGCACGCACGAGAGTTCGCAGACCTGGCAGATCGAACGGGCCGACTTCGACCTGATGCTTGTCGAGAACGCGGTCGCGAAGGGAGCCACCGTTCGCACCGGCGTGCAGGTTCTCGACCTGCTGATGGAAGGCGACCGCGCCGTCGGAGTGAAGGTCAAGGTCCGCGACGGAGACGACGCCGCTCAAACCCGCGAGATCAAGGCGAAGGTCGTGGCCGATGCCTCCGGGACGGCGGCGTTCCTGGCGTCGCGCCTGGGACTCAAACAGTCCGATCCACGATTGCAGAAAGGGACAATCTGGACCTACTTCAAGGGAGCCTGCCGCGACGCAGGGAAGGACGAAGGAGCCACCCTCATCATGCAGACCGAGGGGAAGAAGAGTTGGTTCTGGTACATCCCGCTGAGAAACGACATCGTCAGTGTCGGCTGCACCGGCGCGATGAACTACATGTTCCCCAAGGGGGCCAGGCCCGAAGAGACCTTCGCGGGCGAACTGCAGCGCTGCCCCGCCATGGAACGCCGCGTGAGCCACGCCGAGCAATGCGTCGGCTACTTCACGACCAAGGATTACTCGTATCGATCTTCCAGGGCGGCCGGACCGGGTTGGGTGCTCGTGGGAGATGCCTTCGGCTTTATCGACCCGGTCTATTCGTCGGGCGTCTATCTGGCGATGCGCGGCGGAGAGTTCGTTGCCGACGCGATTCATGCCGCGATTGAGAAGAACGACACGTCGGCCGAAATGCTGGGGCACTGGCAGAATCACTATGTGACCGGACTCGAGAACTTCAAGAAACTCGTCTACGCGTTCTACACGCCGGGCTTCAGCTTTGGAGACTTCTTGCGGGAGCATCCCGAGTATCACCGACATCTGGTCGACATTCTCATCGGCAACGTCTTCGCCCCCCACGTGAGCGAGATCTTCGACGCCATGGGCGACATCACTCCACCGGACGATCGCGAAGTGACGGCGGGATGAGAGTTGGGAGTGCCCCAGAGAGCCGAGTTTCTTGGGTCGACGAAGTCTTTGGGAGGTCGCTGGCACCGGAGTCATTGCGTTGTCAGGTCAATGGAATGATCAACACGAACGCACAACCTCCGACGGCTACTGCCCCTGCGGCTACTGCCCCCTTTACTTTGGTCGTTGTCCCGGTCAGCATAAATACAAGTTCGGCCATTCCGATGTGTCGTCAATAGGAGCAACCATGAAGAGCATTCGCACAACGTTCCTGGTCACCTGCACATTCCTGGCACTCCTGGAGTGTGAACAGGTGCATGCGGGGCCTATCCTGTGGTCGAGCGGCAGCGGAGGGAATGACCACTTCTACGACTTCATCCAGGTCTCCGACCCGTTTACTGGAAGCAACAACGCTTGGGCGACGGTCAGCGCGGCCGCGGCCGCAAGCGTCTTCAGCGGACAGAACGGCTATCTCGCCACGATCACCTCGCAGGCGGAGAACGACTTCCTCTTGAGTCTGGTTCCTGCCGGTCTCTCGGAAGGCGCGGGTGCGTGGCTGGGAGGGAAGTCACCTGAAGGGTGGTTGGTCGGCCCGGAAGCTGGTCAGGCTTTCAGCTTCACGAATTTTGGAGGAGGCGAGCCGAACAATGCAGGATATGCCTACATGATCATCGGAACCACGTTCGCCGGGGTCAGCCCGGGGCAATGGGCGGATGATTCCGGCATTCAGGGTACTCCCGATTCCGTTGGCGATCGCGTCATCGGATATTTCGTTGAGTACCCGCAAACCACAGCCGTGCCGGAACCTTCCACGAGTGTGCTGTTCGGCTCTGGACTCGCCGTTCTCGCAATGCTTCGGCGAAAGCGCCGGATGCCTGGTGTTAACTTAGCGTGAGTGAATCGTCCTGGTGGCATGCGGGTGGCTCGGCAAGCTTTGCCGTCTGGTTCGACGATGTCGATGGGTGATCACTGGCACTGGCAATTGAGATGCAGCCTCGGCCTCGCTCAAGTTGCGCTTCCATGTGCTGGAACCGGAGAAACGAGCGGCGGGACAGAATCCCCGCCGCTCATTTCCTTTTCCAGCAGTTCTTTCCACTTGCCTTCCGGCAATCAGCCATGAGCCAACAGCCATCAGAGCGAAAAAAGGCACCGCCTTGGCCGATCGACCCTCCGGGGGAGTTCGTGACAAGGGTGACGCAGTGGCTGATTACACGCGCCGGGCAGTGGAAATTCTTTCGTGTGCGCACACATTGGACGGCGGGCAGGGCAATACACCTCCCTCCCGCCGGCTACCACTGACCGACTACGCCTCACGGCACATTGCCCCAAGGATCGTCACCGGACGAACTCACATTTCTACCCTAACCGTCGCGGTTGCGCAAAGTCGCCTTTCGCGACGCGAAAGCCGTGAGAATTTGCTGCTGGTGAGCATTCGCGGGTGGCTCTCACCGTCGCATACTCGTCAGATTGCGCGCTTCGGGCGTGTTGGCAGAGCGGAGAAGAAAATCCACTTCGATGTGAAGACATGGCAACCAGCAATCGCCGCCCCCGAGGTCTTCTCCGCTGCTGCAACCGACTGGACCAGTTGACCTGCACTTGCCTTGCCCTGCGTCTGGGGACAGACGCAGCGACGGTCGCCGATGCCGATCACTGGCATCGAAAACTACGCCGGCGACGGCGCGTCTTTCAGCATGGGGGTCAGGTAGGTGACGGTCCCCTGCATGGTGGCGAGGTGCTCGTAGTCGGCTTCGGGGATTTGTACCCGGTATTGCTTACGGAGTTCCATGACGATGTCGAGGAAGTCCATGCTGTCGAGTTCCATCTGCTCGCGGAACGGAACATCGTCGTTCAGGTTGGTCAGATCCTCGTCGGGAGCGATTCGTTCGAGAATGCCCACGATCACCGTTCTAATCTCCGTTGGAGCCATCCAATTGTTTCCGTAAGTTGGTAGTTGCTAGGAGTCAGGAAACCGAAGCGAGGAATCAGGGAGTTTCGCTCCCCACCCTGCTCCGTCCTTTCGGAAACGCCTTCTCTCAATCGGGCGTGTACTTCTTGAGGATGAGCACCGAGTTGATCCCCAGCATCCCGAACGAATTGTTGAGGATGTAACGGACGCGCTCCATGCGCCGGGGCGTATTCACCACGATTTGTCGCAGATCACACCGGGGATCCTGCTCATCGAGGTTGATTGTAGCATGGGCCGTCCGGTCATCAAACGACGGGAGATTCCCCAGCAGTTCGAGAGCGCCGGCTGCTCCCATCGCATGGCCGATAAAGCTCTTTGTATTGTTGATCGCTACCGAAGGCCGATCGCCGAAGACCTCTTTGATCGCCTTGCATTCCTCGATATCTCCCTGCTCGGTGGCCGTCGCGTGGCTGCTGACGATGTCGATCTCGTCGGCACTGATCCCCGCGCGAGAGAGAGCGAGTCGCATACATTCGGCCTGCCGACTGGCATCGGGGAGGACGAAGTCGGTGGCATCGCTGTTCATCGCGTGTCCGACGACCTCGGCATAGATGTGCGCCCCTTGATCGATGGCGTCGCTCAATCGCTGGAGCACGCAGATCGCGCCCCCCTCGGCGACGACGATCCCTTTGCGGTTCACATCGAAGGGTCGGCAGGCACGCTTCGGGTCTTCGTCGCGGGCCAAGGCTCCCTGGCTGGCGAAGCTGGCGAAGATGCCGAACGTGTGAATGCTTTCCGAGATTCCCCCCGCCAAGGCCATGTCGACTTCGTTCAGCCGGAGCATCTGCACGGCTTGAATGAAGCCCGCATTCCCAGCCGCACAAGCAGCTCCAATCGTGAGGTGCGGCCCCGTGATCTTGAGATTCAGCGTCACCTCGCCGGCCGGGTTGTTGGCGACGGTGCGCGGATTATGGTGATGCGACCAAACCTTGGTGTCGTATTGAAACTGCGAGATTTCGTAGATTTCGTTCTCTGTCTCGACATTGCCATGTTCGGTGATGCCGAGATAGACGCCGACACGATCCCTTTGGACATTTTCCCAGGGGAAGCCCCAATCCTTGATCGCTTCGTTGGCGCAATAGATCGAAATTGAACCGGCCCGTGTTCCGCGCCGGCGGTCTTTCTTCTTCTGGTAGCGAAACTCGTCGAAATCGCAGACTCCGGCCAGCATGCGGCCCATGTAGCGGGTTTCGAAGAACTGGACCCCAGATTCCCCCGCGAGCAGCGCCGAACGAAACTCCGCCAGACTGTTCCCATTGGGGGAGGTCAGGCCGATTCCGGTAATGACAATGCGCTCGGAATTGTTCACGGGACGGTTGGGGAAGGTCTCACATCAAACTGGAGGGTCGAGCTCCGGATCCTAGCGCAGGTTGGTGCCGAATGGCAAGGAGAGGAGCAAGAAGTGTGAAGATGGAATTGAGAAGGGAGAGGCATCAAGCTGAATGCATATCTCCCTGGATTCTGAGTTCCCCCGTGCCCCTCTCCGGCTGCTCACATCACTCCGAAGACTTCGCACTTCTCTCTTCACCCTTCAAACTTCCCCTCAACTCGCCTATTCTGCTTGGAAATCAACAAAACATGCGATGAATCCGCATCGCGAGAGGCCGGATTGAAGGACAGCGGGAGGAAGATGAGCCATCAGCAATCGTCAAATCGAAAAACCAAACAGCAGCAGTCAAAAGGGGCCGGATTCGGTGCATTGAACCTCAGCCCCACCATGCTGAGTGCGGTCGAAGCCCTCGGATACGTCGACCCCACGCCGATTCAGTCGGCTTTCATCCCCAGGGCCGTAACCGGAGCTGACGTCATCGGGCAGGCACGGACCGGAACCGGAAAGACCGCGGCCTTCACGATCCCGATCCTCGAACAGATCAATCACGAATCGCCCACCCTCGAGGCGATCGTTCTCTGCCCAACTCGCGAACTCAGCGAGCAAGTGGCCGTTGAAGCCGAGAGATTGGCCGCCAATCGCATGCGTCGCCCCGTGCTACTCGTCGGCGGCCGTCCAATTCGCACGCAGATCATGCGGCTTAAAGAAGACCCCGTGCTGGCCATCGGCACGCCGGGCCGGGTGATCGACCTCATTCGTCGACGTGAACTCGATGTCAGTCAGGTGAAGTTCGTCGTGCTCGATGAAGCCGACCGCATGCTCGACATCGGGTTTCGACCCGCAATCGAGCGCATCCTCCGCGAATGTCCCAAGGAACGTCAGACATTGCTGTTATCAGCCACGATGCCTGCCGAAGTGAAGCGGCTGGCCGAGCGGTATATGCGGCATCCGGAATCGGTCGATCTCTCGGGCGACACGGTGACGACCGATCTGGTCAAACAATTCTTCGTGACGGTCGACGAGAAACGCAAGCCGGCGGTATTGGCCAAGTTGCTCTACAAGGAACGCCCCCAGCAGGCGATTGTCTTCTGCCGCACGAAGCGAGGTTCCGACAAACTCTATCTGGGCTTCAAGGGCAAACTGCCGAACGTAGCCGTGATTCACGGTGACCTGCCGCAAACGAAACGCGATCGCGTGATGAAGCAGTTTCGCGCGGGGGAAATTCGACTGCTGATCGCAACCGACGTGATGGGTCGCGGCATCGATGTCAGCGGGATTTCGCACATCATTAACTTCGATATCCCGGAATACAGCGACGACTACGTCCACCGTATCGGCCGCACGGGACGCATCTCGTCGGACCGCAAGGGGCGGGCCTTTACGTTCGTGACTCGTGAAGAAGGAAACGAACTGACTCGCATCGAGATGCGGATCAATCACATGCTGCAGGAGTACGTGCTCGACGAGGTCGATGCTTTTGTGCCGGGACCGACCCGCGCCCATGTCGACGATGTCCCTCAGAATTCGCAGCCGGTCCCCGACTTCGACGACTTCGGCTGGTAGTCCCGCTCGAACCCACTTAGAAATTCTGCCGTAGTGGAATTCGTGAGAATTGCGAGCTGCGCGCACGTCGGAACTCGCGCGAGTTCCGCCACGATCGTAAATCCGGGAACTTGAGGCGCGGCGCGGACGTCTTAGCTACGATCCATCCATTGTCGATCCCAGCCAAGCGTCGGAACTCTCACGAGTTCCGCTACGAATCGTGTCGTGAGGCCGTCCCAAAGAGGAATTCGATGAGTCGCATCCACCACCCCTACGTCTGCCTATTGGCCCTTTCGCTGATCTCTCTGGCAGGCTGTTTCGAAGAAACTGGTCCCTCCGGTGGGCGCACGTTCTGGCAAGACGGCATCCAGTACGAGGAATACGAAACCGAGCACACCGATTACCATCCGCCCGAGGTCGAGTTCCGGCTGACAGATGATGTGCTCGACCCCACCCTCGTGCCCGACTTCGATCCCGCACTGGTCTATCCCGATCTCGTGGGAGGCTGGGAAGTTAATTTCAGTCATGCCGTGATTGAACTCGATGTTCCCGAAATAAAGCCCGATGTCGAGTTGAGCCTGTTGTCGCTCCATCCGACGTATGCGGCGGCCATCGAGGCCGCTGGCAATCGTCACGAAGTGTTGATCCCTTCGGTCAACCTCATCAACGGCAAGGCCAAACAATTCGACGATGGACTGTATGCCGCACTCGATCTGGCTTACTACGAAGGGTTGCAGGACGACCTGCGCAGCCATGTCGACTTCATTCAGGCGCTCTTTGAGGCGGTCCCCCCCGACGGTCAGGCGGCTCCCTTTCTGGCGGCCGGTTTGTCGCTGGCGGGCATCGAAGTCACAGTTCTCGACCCAGGTGCGCGCGATCTGCATCTGTCCGAGTTCGAAGGCAACTCGCTCCGCTCAAAGCCCATCGGTTTCTACAACTGGACACTCGAATTGCAAGAGTGCTACCGATTCTTGAAGTTCTTCCAGCAGCCGATGCTTCTGGACGACAGCGTCCCTCCCATTGCCGTCGAAATTGGTGAGGTGCTGACGTTCAACAACGAGTTACGGAATGATTACGACGGAATCAATGCGTTCTTCTCGCGGCTCACGAATCCGCCGGCGGCCTCGACTGTCATGGACGTTCAAAATGGTGATCAACTGCAGGCGTTGGTCGCCAGTCAGCTCTCACAAGGACTGCAACCAGCCGTGGCATTGTTCCCCGCTTCGACGAGCCGAGAGCAGCGACTGTTCGACCAGTTGTTCCCGATGGGAGTACCGGCAGATGCGAATCTGATGCAGGAGCTCATCACGCGCATCATGTCGGGCGAGGTGAGTCTCGAGCCCGGCGACGACAGTGGCTGGTACGATCATCAATGCTTCGCTCTCGAAACACTCTTGCTGCCAACCGAAGGAGAGGAGTCGGTCAAGCTTGTCCTCTCCGGCCAGTACAAACAGCGCATGCTGGAAGCGTTCGCCGCGATGATCACCAAACATCGCGAGACGCATGTTCGACAACTGGCGGTTGCTGGAGAAGCCGGTTGCCAGGCTCCGCCGCAGGAACTCGCATCGATCTCACCCATTCTGCGTCTGGAACCGAACGCGACCTACTACCTGCGAACGGCGAGAGCTTACACATTCCTGCAGGTCTTCTTGCATGCCACGCTGGGACAGGAAGCGTTGGCCGAGTTGCATGGACTAACCGAACAGGGCCCTCGCGAGCTGAACCTCGATGCCGAACTCGAACTGCAGCGCCAACTCTTCTACGGCTTCTATCTCTTGAGCATGGAAGACGTGGGGTTGCCGTCGTCACTCACGACTGACGAGTTGCCCGACGCTAACGCCGCTCGGCAGGTCGCGCTCGATTGGATTGCCGACTTCGCGAGCGATCCCGATCTGGCGGTCGATACTCGTGTTGTCGTCCCGGCAGCAGTTAATGTGATGCGAGGGACGACGCATTTGTGGGCGACAACAGGCGTCAGGCTGGCGAAGCTCGATGCCGAGTTCGCCGATGGGTTCATTCCCTCGATCCGTGCACCCGAGTCGGGAGACGACTGGCAGGAAGTCGAGGGCCGCATTGTCAAACCGATCACCTATTTGATCCCCGTCGATGAGTTCGTGGCCGTCGAGATTCCCTCACTCGACTGCCCGACTCGTGAAGAGTTCCGCCAGATGTGCGACGAAGGCGTGACGAGCGACGCGATCGCGGAGTTGATGATGGGGAACGGCGAGTGAGCGAACAACCTTAGCCACCAGTCAATGACCGGTGGAACCCGGCGTCTCACACTCATATTAACGCGATTCGCAATTTGAAGACCGGCAAGGCTCTATTTCTAGGGACGGAGGCCACGGTTGGCGCGTCATCGTTCGACAAATGGAAATGCCGTCGGTAGTGCTCCGTGGGCCAGCACCGCTTCGGGACCGATTCCCTCTGGAGTGAAATCGCGGCGATTGACCAGCAGCAGCTTGTCGAGGGCCAGTCCATCTTCCCGCATTGAAACGTGCAGGATATGCAATCCCGGAGTGTCGATGCATAAGGTCAGGATTCCGGGAACACCGACGTGGACCTCTTCTGTTCGTTGGCGGCTTTCCCAATGCCAGCGATCTCGTGTCACCGTTTGCCAGCGCTGAGCGGTTTCGGGCCACGAACCATCGATGCCGAAGTGCAGGCCGTTATCCTCCGAAGTGGTTGTGAAGGCACGCGCCCACAAGTGATACTCGCCGGGAGTCTGAAACTCGATCTTATAGGAGAGAATCGCCATTCTCCCAGCCTCGTTCGAGAAGTTCTCCCCGCGAATCAATTCGTCATCATGGGTCCGGCGCGTGTCTGGCAGAATCTCGATATAGGCCCCGCCTGAAGCACCGGCAATGTGAGACGCATCTCCGTCCGGCTCGATGGTTGGGGTCTGCTCCTGAGTCGTCAGGTACCACGCGCGGTGATCGGTATGCGTCTGCTCAAAGAAATGCTCCGCCTCGACAACGACGAGTCCATCTCGCTCGGCAAAGACCACGTCTTCATCGACGATGGGAGACATGAGGTCGTCAGCCGACGCGAAGTGCAGCAATACGGGAGCAACCAGAATGAAACAACTCCAGAGAAACCTTTGAAACATGGGAACTCCCGATCGAGAAATTACAGTGGATGAGTCCTTGACGACAAATCGTCAGCTCTGTTGATACCTGAAAACACAATGCCAAGGATGTCCTGACGTTATTAGGTCATTGGTGCAACGCTTGCGATCGCGACTCGACTTCCTGTGGAATACCGGTTTCGGCTGCCCGATAGACGGCCTCTTGAACGTCCAGCGTTTTGAGATAATCGTCACCGCTCGTTTCGAACGGGGCTCCGTCGCGAAGTCTATCGATGAAGTGTTTCTGTGTGGCGTAAACGCAGTCTCCCGCAAAGCCGTGTCGCTCGTGGTTGTATTCAATTTCACGTTCCCTTTCTCCAAGCGGCTGATGAGTAAGTCGGCCATCGAGTGAAAGTCGCAACGAACCCTCGTTTCCCTCAATCAAAAACTCCCCGAATGTGTATCTGGCATCGACTCCGTGCGGAGGTTCGTTGTATCGGTTCGCATCCCACTGTCCGATTGCTCCGCCGGCGAACTCAAAAACGAGTAACCCGCAGTCTTCGCCCTGAATGTCGGGATTCAACCGTCGCAGCCACGCCGCGACGCGGGTAATGCTTCCCGCCAGGTACCGAAATGTATCAATCACGTGGACGCCGGTCTCGTAGACCAGCAGACGGGGGTAGTCGCGAAAGTAGGGTTGCCGAGGAATGTAGGCATGTTCTCCCCAGCCGTCACCCATACGTGAGCGAAACGTGAACGAATGCAGCTTGCCTCCGACGGCACCTGCATCCAGTTGTCGCTTGATCTCTCGATGCCACGGCTGAAAGCGGAAGTTCTCATGAACCATGAGTCGTACTCCCGCACGAGCGGCATCGGAGACGATCTGCTCGGCTTCCTTCATTGTCGGAGCCAGCGGTTTCTGCACGATGATCTGAATTCCACGACGAGCCGCCTCGGCGCAGATCTCCACATGAGATGCCGGTGGCGTGATGATATCGACAAAATCGGGTTGGACTTCGTCAAGCATTTGGCGATAGTCGACATACCGTCGATCCAGCGCGAAGTCTCGAGCAATGACCGCGGCTCTCTTCGGATCGCGGTTGCAGAAAGCCACGATCTCGACATCGGGCATGCGCTGCCACGCCTCGTATTGGAAGTGACTGAAGTAACCGGCGCCGATGCAGACTCCCCGGAGTTTCTTCATGCGGAGGACTCCAGTGCTGGAGCGGGTCGCGTCGACAGCCAGCAGGCAATCGCAACGAGACTCAATCCCGCGGCAGTATAAAAGAACGCAACGTTGCCTTTGGAACTGTCAGGCAAATAGGTGAAGGCCAACGCGGTGATTGCGGATCCCAGATTCCCGGCCATGTTCATCGTTCCACTGACCGCACCCGCATGACGCCCGCCGATGTCGATACAAAACGACCACGATGGACTGAGTGTCATGTCTGCGCCAAAGATTGCCAGCGATAGCCAGAAGATCGCACCGACGGCCGTTGGCTGATTGATGCTCATCACCATCCCCACCGCTGCCAGCAAGAAGCCGATGATGGCCGGCAGCCGGCGCGAATTCACGCCCCAGCCTTGGCGATAGAGACAATCGACAAGCCACCCGGAAAGCACGTTTCCGACCGCCCCGGCGAGCAATGGGATCATGGCATAGAATCCCGCGTTGACCGCATCGAGTTGATAGGTCTGCTTCACGAAGGGGTAGAGCCAGGTCAGGCTGAAGAAGAACGTGAAATTGCTGCCGAAGTACTGAACCATCATCAGCCACAGGTTGCGTTCGCGAAACAGTCGACTCATCTTGATCTTGCCCGTGCCGGTCGCAGAGGGTGCCTGGCGATGCTTGAGGATGTATTCCCGCTCCTCGGCAGTCAGTCGAGGATGCATGCCTGGATCATCTCGAAACCACCACCACCAGAACGCCGCCCAGGCAAGCCCGATCACCATCAGCCACAGAAAGGTTGCTTGCCAGTTCAACCGAGAAATCAGGAAAGCGACGGCTGGCATGGCGAGGGCGGCCCCGATCCGAGAGCCGGAGAAGTTGATCCCTTTGACCAGACCGCGCTCCTCCTGAGGAATCCATGCATACACCACTTTGGCCATTCCAGGAAACGCGCCGGCCTCTCCTGCCCCAAACAGGAAGCGAATCACGAGCAGGCTGACAAAGCTCCAGGCCAACGCGGTCAGTCCGGTGAAGAGCGACCAGGCGACCACGACCGCAGTCAGAACCACGCGCCCACCGAGCCGATCTGCCAGCATGCCGCTGGGCGTTTGAAAAATCGCGTAACCGAACGCGAATGCCGCCAGCACCCACGACCACTGATAGTCCTTCAGTTGCAGCGGCCCGGCGATCGCCTCCTTCGCGGTCGAGATGCAGGTCCGGTCCACGTACAGCAAGACCGATAGCAAAAACGTGTTGGTCACCAGCAGAGCGCGGACCGAAACCTTCATGCCGGCCCCTCTGTATCCGGAGCCGACTCATTCTCGATTGCAAACGCGCGGCAAGGGCAGCCGTCCCCGTGTTCGATCTTCAGCGGCAATGCGGCGAATATCACACGACGCGAGCTGATCTCTTGAAGATTCGCGAGTCCCTCCACGATCGTCACTCCACCTCCCAGTAAGATGCGGTGAATGTGAGTGACCTCTTCAATGTCATTGACATCGGCCACCGACGGCGGCTCGACTCCCAACATGCGCACTCGCTGCTCGACCATCCACTCGGCGAGGTCAGTCGAGATCCGTGGAAGGCCGTCGCGATAGATTGCCGGTTGGTCGAAATACTCAGACCACCCGGTTCTGAACAAAAGGCTCTCGCCCGGAGTGAATTCACCGGCTAATTTCCCCAGATGCGAAGTGTGAATCTTTGCACGGGGCGCAAGGTTCGGCAGATCGACAACCCACGCCGGGCTGAAACAGTCGGCCAGCGGCAGCAGCTCGATGGTCTGTTCCCCGGCCGCACGACCACAAACCTGTTCCTCGGCAGGAAAGAAATGCGTCGGGGCGTCCATGTGGGTTCCAGCGTGCGAGTACAGGTGAAGCGTGCGTGCGTTCCAACCGTCACGTTCGATCGTCATCGCAGACTCAAAGGAGACACCACGTTGGCCGTCGCGCAGCGTCCGTGTCAGATCGATCAGCCGACCCCGAAAGGGATGTATGGGTTGCGATATTGACAACGACATCAGTAATTCAAATGTTTCAAGACCATGTGGGTCATCTCACGGGTTCCAAGTGATCCCCCCATGTCGATGGTTCGGTTTTCGGGATCATCGAACACGCGAGAGACCGCTTTCCGGATCATGGCACCGCCGCGAATTGTTTCGGGATGCCCCAGCCACTCGAGCAGCATTGACAGGCTCAGAATCGTCGCAATAGGGTTGGCGATTCCTTTCCCGGCGATATCTGGCGCCGTTCCGTGAGAAGGTTGAAACACGGCACAGTCGGATCCGATATCAGCTGATGGAGCCATCCCCATTCCACCGACCAGCCCCGCCGCCAAGTCGCTCAGGATGTCGCCAAACATGTTCTCCGTGACAATCACGTCGAATGTTTGCGGACGCTGCACCAGGTACAGAGCCATCGCATCGATGTAGACGCGGTCGGTGGCGATATCCGGGTAGTCGCACGCCACGTCGTCAAAGACTTGGCGCAAGAAAACCATCGAGGGGAGCACATTGGCCTTGTCGACCAGAGTCACATGGTGCCGACGCGTTCGCGCCAAATCAAAAGCTGCCCGGCAGATTCGTTCCGCTCCGCAACGCGTGATCCGCATCACATCGGTCGCCTCGTCCGCCCGAGGATCAAACTGCGATCCACGGGACGAGAATAACCCTTCACAGTTCTCGCGAACGATGACGAAGTCGATCTCGCCGGCAGCGTATCGCTTGAGGGGAGAGTCCTGCTCATGAAAAAGATAGATCGGGCGTATCCCCGTGAACAAGTCGAGTCGCTCCCGAAGATCAATCTGAGGAGTGATTTCCTTGCCGTTCGGCCAGCGGACGTTGGGCATCCCCATTGCCCCTAACAAGACGGCATCCGCGCGACGGCAGGCCTCGAACGCCGCAGGGGGAAATGGATCCCCCGACCGCTGAAACTCAGCGGCGCCGCCGGAATGCTCCTCCGTCTCGAAGACGATGCCATCGAGTTGGGTCGCGACTGTAGCCAGCACTTCAAGCGTGCAGGCCACAACCTCCGGTCCGATCCCATCTCCGGGCAGGACCACAATCAAGAATCGCTGTTCTCCAGATCCGCCCATCGTCATGATCAAGTGAATGACTCATCGCAGGTCGTTTCGATCACGCAGTGTAGTGATCCAGCGTACAAATCCCCTCCGGTGGGGCACAGAATGGAATTCGGCAGGATATGAAAGAGAACGCGCGCGACGTGTTCTCTATCAAGATCCTGGTGAGACCGCATCGTAATGACAACCAAACGTGGTCGCCATCGACGTCCGACTGCGTGCAACAAAGAAAAGCGACCCCGGTTCGCGGTGGTCGCCAACCGGGGTCGTTCAAACTGCTCTAAGGCTGGAAGCTTCGATCCCGACGCCTCTCAAAACGCTTCGCTCGGTGCCACGCCGCTGCGGTCGTTGTTGAGCAGATCATCGTAGTTCATCTGCTGTTCCCGCTGGTAGATTGAGTTCTGCTCCCAAAGGTTCGAACGCAAAGCGTCTCCACCTTCCATCGGCGGCGCGGCTTCATCCATCGCCGGCGCAGGATCGGACTGCTGACCCGACTCGAAGTAGCCCTGTAGCGGAACCTCGCCGCGGAAGAACGCATACTCACCTTCCTCACCCGTGGCGATCACCGTGCTGTTGCCGCGAATGTCGTCGGCCACGAACAACCCGCGCAGATCGGTATCGCCGGCGGTGAAGTCGCCATTGCCGGTGCCGATGACTTTGACATGGACGTCATCGAGATAGACATCGGTCCCGGCCTGCTGCACGGTGACGCGGACGCGACCCGACTGGGCATCTTCGCGAACATCAAGGACCAGCGGCGTCACAACGACGAGACCGGTGGCGTAGAGGTTGTCACCACGACAGACGACGAGATAGGCACCCAGTTCTTCCAGCGGAAGTTCCAGCAGCTGCTCGCGGTCGCGGTAGTCCTTGCCGTCACCGAGTTCGATCGTTTCTTCGTGATACGGATGGATTCCCGCCAGGTTGATGGCCGTCACTTCATCGAGGTTTCTCTGCATCAGGCTGAACTTCAAGAGATCGATGCGATAGACCTTCAGAGACACATCCGCGATGTTGCGGAACGAGAGCGGCACTTCGCGATCGCCATCGGGAGCGATCGTCGTGATCTCTGGCAGCGAAATCGCCTGACGCTCGAAGTAATGAATCGCCTCGCGGGCATCAGGAAAGCGACCTTCCACGAGGGCGTATTCTTCGATCGCCTCGGCAGCCTCGCCGATGCTGTGATAGATCTGCCCCATGATGTAGACCGCCTCCCATTTGTTGGCGGCATCCCGCTGGGCGGCCCCTTCACCGAACTTCGTCTCGGCCACCTTGCGGCAGATTTCGAGAGCGGCTTCGTTGTTGCCTAACTGGAACTGGCTGTATCCGATGATGTACCAGAACGAATCGAGCAACAGACTGTTCGGATAAAGCTCGCCATAGCGTTCACAACGGGCGATGGCGGCTTCGAATTGCTCCAGATCGAGCAACGCATTCGCCAGTGCGAACGAAGCCTGATCTGCTGCGGGATCCTTCGGCCACACGGTGAGGAAGTGATCGAGCAGCCGCACCGCCGACGCGATGAGGTCAACACGCGTGATTCCCTCCTGCACCAGTTTCGCATCGTGCGCTGCACCCGGAGCCTTGCGGTAAACCTCTTGAGCCAACGCATACGTTGCCTGAGCCACATACCCCTCGGCGGGATAGTCTCTCAAGATGCCTTCAACCACTTGAATCGACCGCAGCAGTTCACCTCGCTGTTCGAGGAAGCCCGCCACCTGGTTCTCGCGTTCGAAGCTCCCTTCAATCGTGGCCCGGTAGACGAGATAGCTGCGTTCGTATTCGCCCAGGTCGAGGTAGGCCGACGCGACTTGCAGGATCTGCTCGAACGTCATCTCGAAGTCGGGATAGCGTTCCTTCACGATTTCGAAGTACCGCACGATCTCACCCTGCGATTCCTTGAGCAGCGACGTGCGGAAAAGCATCGTCACCACATCGCGGTAAGTGTTCCCTTCGAGTTCCCAGCCCTCGACCAGTTGAGTGAGATGCGTGTGAGCCGCTTCGTAGTCGCCGGCGGCCAGATACCGCTGACCGAAGTGATAGAGCTCGTCCGGTGACAGACGATATTCGTCCTGCGACTCTTCACCGACATTCAACACCGCCAGTTGACGCGGGGCATCCGCATTCGCCACGGCCATCTGCTGCATGTTGTAGAACGATCGGCAGATCGTCGGCAGCACCTGATAGTCGCCAGGCACGTACCCCACGAGTGTGTAACGAATATCGTTCGCGCTCCGTGGAGGCATGTAGAACGTGATCGATGATCCGTTGATCTCGTATCGCTCGAATCCACCTGTGATCGAGTCTTCGGCAATCACGCAGCCGCCGGGAATGGCTTCGGTGACAACCAGATACTCCGGCAGCGCATCGTTGTTCGACCGGGAAATCCGTAAGTTGACCTCGCCACGCTCTCCGACAGGTAATTGTGTAAGAGGGTTCTTGAACGACTGATAATCCCCTCGGCAAATGCCGAAGCCACGAGGAATCGACTGTCCCTCGAGCTCTCGCAAAGCAGGCTCATACGTGCGATAAACACGGAAGCGGTTCGTCGTGTCGGCCAGTTGGGCGGAAGGGACGAAGCCCGTCATCACGACGGAGTAACTGAACCGACCACGCCCTTCGAGATCGAAGTTCACTGTCTGACGCTCTCCCGCTGCCAGCAGTTCTGCCGGGACGGTAATCGTCCGCGACGCATCGCTGGCGGGTTCGATCGTCAACGTTTCAACTTCGAGATCGTTGACGTAGACCGTCAGCGTGTAACGTTCTTCCACGTGTTGAGCGCGCCCGAACCAGTCGGCCAACGCCGCGATGGCGGGGCCGTTGGCTTTTTCGACAGCCCAGCGGCTGCCGACGCGGGCGGCCATGAGCCATGATGCAAGTTCGGGAGCCTTCGTGCTGGTCGGGTTGATCGCTTCGAGTGCGAGCAGGTACATCGCCCGCAGTTCGACGCCGCTTCCCATCCAGGGATGCGCCCCCGCCACGACCTGTTGATCAAGTTGATTGGCGGTCTCCAGAACGGTGTTCAGATCAACCAGCGCGAGCACCTCGGCCCCCATCTCCTTGCGATCGAGTTCGGCCAGCGCCAGTGCCAGATGCAACTGGCCCGCGACGCTCAACGCGTTGCGATCGCGGTGCAGCCGGTTCGCGAATGCGAAGTCGGCGGCATCGGCCACCGCGAGTCCATGCAGCAGAATGGCCTGTCCATCGCGATCATCTTGTGCGGCTTGAGTGAAGAGGTTCGAGAGCGCCGTCGTCCCGAGAACAATCACCTGCGGTTCCACTGCGAAGCCGGCGTCACGCGCGGCGACCAGGGCCCAGACGGCCCGGCTGGTGAGGAAGCGGTCTTCACCGCCGCGACCGGTCCAGCTCCACGAACCTGTGTCACTCTGACTCGACACCAGATGATTGAGAGCCGAGCGAATGCGGTTTGTGAGAGCTTCAATCTCAGGAGAGTCGGCATTGCGACCCTGACGAATCATCGTCAGCACCGCCGACCCGCCGAGCACGTCAGAGATGCTCCGCTCGATCGGGTTACTGGGGATGCCGCAGCGTTCGAAGATGTCGTAACCACCGACCACGGCATCCAGCAAGGCGCGATTGAGCGTCGGCCCGATCTGAATCTGCATCGCTGCCGATTGCGGGTTGAGATCCCCCGCGAACTCGACGAACGCCAGCGTGCTCTGTTCCGACTCGCCGCTCGCCGTCGCATAGACAGGTGCGCCGAAGGGACGGATGTTGATCGAACGATTCGCAACATCGTTGTAGTCGCCACTCGTCACGCTGATCTCGACACTCGCCCGGCCGGAATCGCCGGCGGGAATGGCATCGGGAACCGTGAGAGCGAACTGCACTTCCTGAATGCCTGGCCCCGTGAACGTCACCTCATGCGTGAGCTCTGTCGTCCGCTCGCCGAGCGTCAGCTTGAGCGTCACCGTCGCGGTGTGTTCCCCTTCGATCATCGAATGGACTTCCACCGGCACGGTGGCCGTGTCACCGAGATAAAGTTCGCTCGGCAGCTTTGGCTCGGTGAAGAGTTCCTTGCGGGTGATGAGGCTCGTCTCGGCTTCACCGGCCTGGCTGGCCACATCGATTCCCTTGGCTTCGAGCGTCCACGCCGTCGAACGCGTTGGCATCACGATCGTCAACGTGGCCTTGCCGGCTTCATCAGTGACGACCATCGGATCCCAGAACCCGGTCTCGCTGTCAGAAAGCTGCGGGAGAATTTGCATCCCTTCTTCCGCGAGTTGCTGGAGGAAGTCGTCGTCAAGGTTGTTGATGGCGAAGAACGATCCCTTCTCGTCGATGCCGTTGATCGTGAGTTCGGATTGGCGGGTAATATCGGACCACGAATCAGTGAAGAGCAATGCAGTGCCGTTGGACGCACCTGGACTCGCGAAACTCATTTCCACATCGTCCAACGCGTCCCAATGCATCATGGCGTCTTTATCTGCGGCAAGCGATTCCCAATCGGATGCCAACGCGCCACGATCAAATCTGGCATTGTAATGGTCTGAAGGATCGCCAGCGGCATGGCCTGAATGCGGTCGACCACCCATACCGTAAGCGAAGCCTCCTCCGCCGGGACCACTACCGGCCATGCCGCCATCCATGTCGGGTGCCGGGGGTGAGTCGGCAATCATTCCCAACATAATCTGTTCTTCCGCGAGTGCCCCATCCTCGTTCATATCGAATCGATAACTTGCCGCGCCTCTGTCGCGTGACAACGACTCGCGTTCCATCGTCGCACGGCGTTCCATCTCGGCCAACAAGAACTCGTTCACTCCCTCGGTGGCCGGGTTGTAGGCGAATGTGCAGCTTGCTGACTGACGGATCGAAAACGATCGCGTCCCCGTCGAAAAGTAAGCGGCGATGTCCCCCTGCCGCGGCGAGTAACGATCGAGCAGGTTCGTCTGCACCAGTCCCAGCGACAGTTCAGCCGACACCGGATTCCCCTGTGGATCGGTGACACTGACTTCCACCTCGATCGGTTCCCCCGGCTTCGCCTCGGTGGCACTGGGAGTGATCGCGATCTCCAGTCGCTGATTCACTCGAAACTGCGTCGACGCCGTGTGAAACTTGTTCCGCTGCATCACCACCACCGACAACTGGAAGTTCGGGGCGAGGTGCGATTCCATCGGCAGGTCGAGTACGTTCTCGCCCGTGGCCAGTTCCACAAGTCGGTAGCCCAGAATCGAAGCCCCTTCGAACGTGACAAGTGCCAGCGCGGGGTCTTCCCGCCAGTGGAGGCGGACCTGTCCTTCATCGCCCACTTCGTAGTGATTGCGATCGACCAGGATGCGCAGCCGGACCGAATCGTCGGCGTCGGAGATGCGCACCACATGCTGGCCACTGATCTTCTGCTCGAACTGATCGACGCCGCTGGCGCGGATGACGTACTCACCCCCGTCGTTGAGGGTCAGCGTCTGGCGAGCCTGGCCGTCTTCGTCATCACTCGAAATGTTGAACGTCTCAACGAGGTTCTCGGCCGTGCGGCCGTGCTCGGTCACGCGTTGCAAGACTTCGATCGTCAAGTCAGTCGCGACCGCTTCGCCGGCGGGATCGTTCACATGGAACGTCGCCTCGAACGCCTCGCCATCGAGATAGACATCCCGCAGCGTCGAGACGCCGATGTCGAAGCCGCGCGTGGCGAGATAGGCCGTCTCACCTGCGTTGAGATTCCGCTCGGGGAAGCTGGCAGTGATCTGCAACGGAGTCGACTCCGCGAAACGTGTCGTCTCGAAACGGAAAGCAACTTCGCCATTCTCATCGGTCGTGCCGGTGTAGATGCGGCCTTCCTGAGCCAGTTGATACTGAATCGTCTTTCCCGCCAGCGGCGAGCCGTAGTAGTAAGCGAGTTTGATCGTCCCTTCGACTTCCTCGCCGCGATGGTAGACCGTTTGAGGCAGATCGATCGTGAGTTGCACCGGCTCCAACTGGAAGTTGACGACCTCGAACGTCGTGTCGAATGTGCGTCCACTCGCCCGATGCTGCAGCAGCACGCGATAGCTGCCGAGCGTGGCGGTGTCGGGCAGCATCAGATGGTCGGCCACGCTGCCGAATTCGCCCAACGGCAATTCGCTTTCGTGCAGTCGCCGTCCCCGGGCATCGTAGATCACCAGGTGATAAATCTCGCCGGCCGTGAATGTGAACCGATCATTGGCCACTTCACGGACGATCCCCTTCACATGGACCATCTGTCCGGGACGGTATGCGGGCCGGTCGGTGTCGATGTAGCCGCGTGCCGACAGTCCAGCGGCGAATTCGAGGCCGTTGAGATCGGTGACTGTCGAAGCGACATGCCCCTCGAAGACGGCGAAGACCCGCAGGTCGCTGGCGGTCTTCAGTTCCTCGAACGTTTGCTGCAACACACCGTCGGCGGCCGTCACACCTTCGGCAAAGATTTCGCCGCCGTTGCTCACGAGCAGGCTGGCCCCTTCGACCGGTTCGCCGGTGCGCATGTTCTCGGCGAAGACGAAGAGTTCGTTGCGGGATGATTTGACGATGATGTCGAGATCGCTCACCACGACCATCGTTGTGGCTTCCATGTTTTCGCCCGTCACAGTGACGGCACACACGCCCGGCTCGCCCAACGGGATTTCGATCGCATGTTCGATCCGCCGATAGTCTTCGTAGTCGGGAATCGTCCGCTCGAACTGTTCATCGGGATCGATCAAGGCGATGTCGAGCGACTCGACTCCCGTGGCGAGGTGCATCTTGCGGAAGTAGTCGGTGAGATCGAGACGATAGATCTTCACCTGCACGGTTTCGATGTTTCTTACCGTGACGAGAATGCTGGGCTGTTCATCGCTGCGATACTTGCGTTCGGTGGCGATTTCGAGTTGATGCGTCGTCAAGCGGGCAATGCGCTGCTGAGCCTCGCCCACATAGTTGCCGAGCACTTGCTGATAGGCTTCGAGGGCCTCGGGGAGCTGATTCAGATTCTCTTCGAGCGTCACGCCGATGCGGAGCGATGCATAAGCGGCCGATGCGGAGTTCGGGAACTTGCTGATGAGCCTCCGCCAGTCGGCAATCGCGGCCTCGAACTGCCGCTTGGCTCCGGCGGGATCGAACTCGATTTCGTCGTCCTCTTCGGTGTTGAGTTTCACACCCTGACGGTGCTGCATCTCTCCAAAGGCGAACAGAATGTCGGGGGCACGGCTGTCGAGCGGATACTTGTTGAGGAACGCTTCCCAAGCCGCGCGGGCTTCGGCGTATTCCTCGTTCTCCATGTGCCGTTGAGCGATGTAGTATTCGAGGTTGATGATCTGCTGTTGCACTTCGCTCCATGAGGGATGCGTGGGATGCTCGTCGAGAAACTCCTTCCAGGCAACGATGGCCTCGGCCGCGTTCCCCTGTCCCGCCAATGCCGACCCGAGCAGGTAGCGCGCCTGCGGGATGACATCGGACTCGGCATACGTCGGGTTCGCAATCAGCGAACGCAAACGAGCCACGCCATCGACTTGCCTGCCGAGATGCAGAAAGCTTTGAGCAATCTCCAACTCCGCCTGCGGAGCCAGTTCGTGATCGGGATAAGCGGCAATGAACTCGCTGGCAGCCGCGACACCCAGTTCGAGATCGACGGTTGATGAGGGCGCGGGGAAGCCAAACGTGTGAGCAATGCGGTACTTCGCCTTGATGACGAAGTCTTCGTCCTCGACATCTTCGTCGGCCTCTGCAACATCAGCATCATCGACGACGGCGACTGCCACCGCGTCGGCGGCTGCCTGTTCGCGAATCATGTCCTGCCAGGTACGGCGGGCCTCTTCACGCTGACCCATCGCCAGCAACACATCCCCCAGGCGAAAGCGGGCTTCGGTGAGCATCGCTTCGTCCGCGCGCTCAGCCTCGGGTGTGTCGTCATCCCCATAGCTGGCGATGAATCGCTGATAAGCATCCGCCGCCAGTTGATGCTGCGCGGTCTCGACGAAACAGCGGGCGATGCGGAACTCAACCCGCTGCCGTACGCCGAGGCTCGGCCCGAGCGTCAGCGCCTGCTGATAATAAATGAGAGCCTGGGCATAATCGTGCACAGGCTCTGCGGAGGGGTCGGCGGCGGGAATGCCGTTGTAATAGAGGTCGGCGAACTCCAGATAGATCGCAGCCAGTTCGTCCTTGCGTTCCCGCGAGAGGAGCCGGCCTGCCTCGGCCTGATAGACTTGAGCCGCCTGCTGATAGTTGCGTGCGCGCACAAAGACATCGGCAATGCCGAACCGCGCCCGCGACACCCAGTCGCTTTCGGGATGGTCATCAACGATCTGCTGATAGGCCGCGATCGCGCCTTCGCCATTGCCGGCCTCGATGAGCGCCCGACCTTTAAGGTAGAGCAGGAACGCGACATCCGTTGCCTCGGGGGCCGCCAAGGCGGTATCGATGGCGGTGACAGCCGCCGCGAAATCGCGCGACTGCAGAGCCAGTTGAATGTTGGCCGGGAGGCCGGGGACGAGCGTCGTCAACGGACAGACGGGGCCTTCACCCTCGCCAGCCGGGTCGGCGACCAAGGCGTTGTCGAGTTCGTCATCGGCGAAGAGCTCGGCTGGGGAATGCGGACGATGTGCTCAACGAGGTCAACAGAGCCGACAGTGTGAGCAGACGAATGTGCGCCGGGCGCCACGCATCCCAGTTCCGCATGATGAGTCTCCGATAGGTCAGACAGATTGAGTTTGAACCGCGATCTCTATTTGCAGCAAGCAGTTATGACTGCTTCCAGCACGCACTTTCACGAGGGGATGCCGATCGAGTCCGGGACATTTCGAATGGGGAATTGATTTCCAGCCCGGCATGCCGTCCTTGGCCCCTGATAAGAATAACGTCGCCCGGGGGCGAAAAGTTAGATGCAGGTGGAAGATTCACAGTTCCCATGAAATCGCAACCAAGGGAATTCGCGGCCGGGCTTCCATCGTTTTGGCTCAGCTCGTGCCCGCTGGACGTTGATTCGGGCTGTCGAGACAATGTCCCTCAATGTCGGCAATATCGCTCCGGTCTACGATCTCGCCTTCCTCAATGTCGCGGGTCGCACGAACGACTGAGTCCATCCCCAACATCAGCGTACATCCAAAAAAGAAAGCGACCCCAGACTGCAGTGTTGTCCTGCGGCCTGGGGTCTGCGATCCCCGCACTCGACTCGTGACTGCAGTTTATGCGAAGAGTTCCTCGATGACATGGCCGTCGCGGACAATCATGATCGGTCGGCCGCTGCTTGTGTGGTACTCGTGCGTATGGTCGATCCCCAGCGAATGGTAGAACGAGGCGGCCACGTCGTCGGGAGTGAATCCATCGCCTGCCGGCTCGGTACCGTTCTCGTTCGAGGCACCCAGGACGCGGCCTCCGGAGATGCCGCCGCCGGCCATGAGCATGAACATTGCCCGGGGATAGTGGTCGCGACCGACACGCTCGGTGTTGATCTTTGGCGTGCGTCCGAATTCGCCGGTGACGTAAACGATCGTCGACTCCAGCAGTCCCTTCTGCTCCAGACCGGTGAGGAGGGCCGAGAGACCTTCATCCAGCGGCGGCAACTGCCTGGTCTTGAGGGCGGTCCAGTTATCGCGGTGCGTGTCCCATCCACCCGTCGACAACGTAACGAAGCGAACACCGGTTTCGATGAGGCGGGTTGCCAGAAGACAGCTCTGGCCGAAGGGCGTCGTGCCATACTTCTCAGCGAAAGCCGGATCTTCCTGGCTGACATCGAAGGCCGCCCGCGCTCGCGGTGAGGTAATCATCGAATAGGCCTGCTGCGAGAAACGATCCATGCCATCGAGCAGTTGGCTATGTTGCTCGAAGCCACTGAATGTCGTGTCGAGCTGCGTCAACAGGTTCTGCCGTTGTTCGACATCCTCGACGGTCACTCCATTCCCCAGCGAGATGCCGCGGACCGAGTAAGGCCGTCCCGCTTGCGGAGTCGAGCCGGTATGGAGTGGTGCGTACTTCACACCCAGGAAGCCCGCGCGCTGGGCCGAGTTGGGGATCGACACGAACGGAGGAAGGTCTTCCGGCCCGCCTAGTTCCTTGCTGACGACCGCTCCGTAGCCGGGATACTCCAGCGAGGGCAAAGGACGGTTGCCGGTGTTGACGTATTCGGACCCGAGACGGTGGGCGGCCAATGTATGCGACACGCCTCGCAGGATGACGAACTTATCCATCACGGAGGCGAGTTTCGGGAGATACTCACTGATCTCGATGCCCGGGATCGCGGTCTGAATCGGATTGAACTCGCCGCGATACTCCGAAGAGGATTCGGGTTTGAGATCGAAGGTGTCCATGTGAGTCGGACCACCCTGCAGGTTGATAAAGATGGCCGAGCGAGCCGACCCGCCCGCAGCCACTTCGTTGGCTTCGCTGAACCTGAGGAAGTTGCCGAGCGTCAATCCGGTGCCGCCAATGGCGCCTGCCCGCAGGAAGTCGCGTCGGCTGAATCCATCACAAGTGAAATGCTGAGCCATCGGGTAATCCTTTCGTCGTGAAATGGAGTTGATTTCGAAACTGTGGTGTGAATTGAAAACGTGCAGACGGTTAGTGATTCACCAGGAACTCCTTGGTGTTCACGAGTGCCCACATCAGGCCCTGCAGGCCGTCGTTAAGCGTGTCGGCTTCGGTGAGGAAGGTTGAGGCGATCTGAACTTCGTCCTCGCGGGGATATCGGCTTAACGTCCGCAGGTAGGCTTCTTCAATGATGGCAGGTGCATCGATGGCAACCGCTGCATCATCCGCCTCCGGCTCGTCGGCAGCGAATCGATTGATGTAGTTGTTCAAGGCTCGCTCCGCCTCGGCAATGGTCTCTTCGTTGTTCCCTTGCCTTGCCCGTCGTAGTCGCTGTTCGAGGCGAGTGACCTGTTGCTCATAGTTGTCGGGTCGGTTGGGAGAATCGTTTCCGGTTGCGGTCGAACGCGTCACTTCGCTGACCCAGCCGTCTCGGCGTTCGATCGACGTCAGCAACATGTTGTCGTTACGTGTGAAGACGGTCTGCAACAGGTTGGCTTCCGAGGAACGATCGCAATCGCAATTGCTTTCGCGAATCGAACGTCCGAAGACGGTCAACGCGTATCCAAGTCCATTGCGGTCCTGTGAATCGGAGTTCGCGATGGCTCGTTCGCTCAGATCGTCGGCGAACGTTTCGCAACGTGCCCTGGTCGATGTCGCCATCGTGAGGGCATCGACCGCCACCTCGGCAGGGAGTCGTCTCGGGACGGCCCGGCTGAAGTTGCGTTCATCCAGCAGATTGGTGTCGTTGGGACGCCACGAACGCTGATAGGTATCGCTGTTGGCAATCTCGCGGTGGAGCCATTTCATATCGTAACCGCTGGCGATGAAGCCCTCGGTGAGATAGGCGAGCAACGCCGGATTGCTGGGAGGGTTCGCCAGCGACAAATCGTCGGTGGGGTTGACGATCCCCTGCCCGAAGTAGGTGGCCCAGGTGCGATTGACGAACGCCTTGGCGAGCAGATGGTTCTCGTCATTTCGCAACCATTCCATCAGCAGTGAGCGTGGGTCTTCAACTTCGTTGAGCAGGTAGGTTTCACCACCCAGCAGACGCGCCTCGGTGACGTTGTTTCGACCGCCGCGCGGATTGGTGACGATCAATTCCGGGAAGGGGACGACGGCACCTTCGCGAAGCAGTCGGCCCAGTTCGCGACGCAATTCGCCTCCGCGTTTTCCCTCAATGCCGAGATCAGCAATCATCTGATTGTACAAATCGCGATCGCTGCCGTTCTGGGCGTAGTTGATGCGAGTGAAGAACTCCTGAAACTGCGTGAAGTCCTGTTGCGTCCAGACATCGAACGGATGCTTATGGCACTGGGCGCACTGAATGCGAATCCCCATAAAGGTGTAAGCAAACCCGACCGCCCGATCTTCCGGCGTGCGGAAGTTATTGCGGGACCAATAGTAGGTGAGCCCGGGGCTGTCGGCATAGCTGCCGCCGTCGCCATCTTCGTGATAGCGGGAGCTTTCGCGTTCGCAGAACTCTGCGTAACTCTCTTCAGGCATGCGGCTACGGGCCAGCACAATCCCTTCGACCAGATCGTCATAAGCGACGTTCTCAGCCACTCGCGACTGCAACCACGCGAACCAGTCGCCGCTGGGACGCGTGTTGACGGGCGTGACGTTGTTGAGCGTCTGCGGGTTGTTGCCGGTGACATCCGACAACTGCGTGGCCCACCACGCGGCATAGGCGGGAGTTTCGAGCAATTCGTTGATGACGCGCGACCGCTTGTCGGGAGACTCATCCGAAAGGAAGGCTCGCACTTCATCCGAAGTGGGGAGTGTGCCGGTGATGTCGAGCGTCACACGACGCAGGAACTCGGCGTCGTCGCAGGTCTCCGACGGGACGATGCCGAGCTTCATCAATTTGTCGATCACGAGTTGATCGATGGTCGTTGAAGCTTCGACTGCGGGATAGTTGGCACCGAGCAGGTCGGTCAACGGACGCAATACTTGTACTGGAGAAACGCCATTGTCGTAGAAGACGACGATGTAGGTGTCGCCCGGTTCTCCCGAGGTGACGACACCATCGGCATCAACTTCAGCGATCGGGCCATCGTTCGACTGGAATCGGCAGAGACAGGTGACGTCTTCTTGTGTGCCATCGTCCCAGACGGCGATGACGGTTAAAGGTTGCGTCTGACCCGCATCGGTGAACTGAATCTCACTCGGAGTGACATCGAGCCGAACCAGTTCGGCGGCATCGTCCGATCGATTGGTCGCGCCGCCGGCGATCCACGCATGGAATAAATTGTATTGCCACGTGCCGGCATCAAGACGTCGGCCCCCTTCGTGTGGGATCGTGAGAGTCGGCTTTTCCAGAGCGTAACTGGCGGCGGGGTTGTCGATGTCGATGCGATCGGTCAGACCGGTGTGATCCATCTCGAAGTCGTAGCCGAACAGGGAGAGTTGGAAACCCCCTTGTCCTGAAAACGAACCATGGCAGGCCCGTCCGTTACAACCGAGTTTCCCCAGCAGTGGAACGAGGTGTCGCTGGAAGTCGGGAACCTCTGCGACGTCGGCATCGGCGAACCGTTGGCTGGCCGGTGGGACAAAATCGTCGGCGAAAACAGAGGCCCCGGACATTCCAACAAGGGCGACAAGACTCAGTATCCAGTGCTGCATGCGAATCATCATGACTCCTCTTCGTGAGGCTCGGTAAATGTCGTAAGGCTTGAAGTTCATTCGGGGTCGGAGTTTCGTCGTGCCATCCTGAGCAGGTTGTTCAATTCCCGATCGACGGTGGCATCGCTTTCCGAATCGAGTGTGGTGATTTGTTGTTCGATTCGCGCCAGTCGATTGGCGATTCGTGTTCGCTCTTCTTCGAGCAACTGCAATCGCACTCCAACGCGAGCAGCCAGCAGGTCTCGCAACTGACCTTGCAGTTCGGAGCTTTCTGAAGTGACGAGACGAGCCGTTACCAGACGAATGCGAGAATCGAGTTTCCACTTCTCCAGTTCCAGGTCGTGGCGCTCGGGCATGCGAGCCTGCATGCCAGCCAGTCGTTCGCTCGTGCGAAACAGGTCGGCGATGGCTTCGTTGTACTGGTCGGGATTGTTCTCCTTCAGTCGATCGAGCAATCCACGCAGTTCGGGATGATGCCGTTGAGCGAAGAGCAACGCCGCCGATTCGCGTTCGGGGGTCACGACTGCCATCTCAGGAGGCATTGTGGAAGATCGTGAAGTGGCCGGAGGATCATCCCCCCGCACACTGATCCAGCCTCCCAAAGCCACCAGGAGCAGCACACACAAGACTCGAACGCCGCGCAAGTTCACAGGGTCTCCTCGAATTCAAACTCGTTGTCTTCATGCAATTCGCGCGCCTCGTCCATCGCCGAGATCGAGACGGCGGTCCACATCCAGTCGGGGACCGGTGATTCGGTGTTCCACTCCGTCGGCGAGGCGGCTGCGTAAGCGGCATCGAGTTCGTCTTCGCTGAGTTCTTCACTCAATGTCGAATCATTCTCGATCGTCGAACCCGACAGGTCCGACCAGGTATTGATCAGTTCCGAGTGCCAGACAATTGGAGAGCCGGTGGAAGGGCCACTGGAAGTGGTGTCGTTCGCCATGCCTGAATCAGTCCGCGAGCCATCCTGACGATCACCCCATTCATATCCGATCCAGAGACCGACCAACAGCATGGCCGCCAAACCCCCCAGCATCGTCACCCAACCAGGGATACGGCTCGGATTGTGACCCGCTTGCACCGACACAGGTTGCGAAGTGACCACTGGTGCCACTGCATCGCGAATCGAAGTAGCCGCCTGTTGGACGAGCACCAAATCCGCCAGACAATCGCAGGCGGAGGGATCGTTCAGCAATTGTTGTTCAAACTCGACGCTCTCACCTCGCGCATCGCCGAGGAGATACTCGAGGGCAGCAAGCGATGGATCCAGAGAGTGATCGTCGGGTGTGGGATTCATTTCACTTCGGCCTGCAATAACTTTCTCAGTTTGTCGATCGCCAGTCGCATGCGTGTCAGGACGGTTCCTAATGGCACATTCAAATCGCTGGCGATGTCGGCGAAGGTCTTGTCGTCTCGCATTCGCAACAGGACGACTCGCTTCTGATCCGGGGGGAGTTGTTCGATCGCCTGCTTCAGTTCGTAAATCCGCTCCTGCTCGGAAAGATCGGTGGTCGAATCGAATCCAGTTTCCGAAGGGTTTGTCTCGGCGACTCGTTCTAAGTGCTTCTGTTCGGTCTGCTGTCTCCTGCGGATGAGCCAGGCTTCGTTGATCGCCACTCGATACAACCACGCCTTGCGGGCGGATGTCTTAACTTCGTGAATCTTCTCAAACGCCTTGATGAACGCGACTTGCGACGCCTCTTGAGCAAGGCTGTGATCCTTCAACACTCCGATCAGCAAGCTCAAAACCTTTTTATGGTGTTCGCGATAGAACTTCTCCCACTCGATTGCATCGAGCTTCGGCGGAGGATGATTCTCTCGCGAGGGAGTGGTCAAGACTCACAACCCCCTGTCTCGCAGAGACTTACTGGAATCTCCTGAATTCGTGACTTCACGTCGCCGACACCGCGAACACTTTCAGATGCGCGCCACGAGACGATTATTCTCTCGCCGCTACAAAAACAGCTAAATGTTGAAATCCCCACTCGCATTGGCATACTCTGATAACAGAACCTTCCAGATACCACCCCCGTGGTCCCACCTGTTTGCCTGCTCCTTGAGGAGTCCCCATGAAATCGGGTATCGCTCGATCTCTGTTCACCCTGCTCGCCGTCAGCACCTTGCAAGTTGCAACTGCCGATGATGCGGCCACGCCACCCGCGATCAACTTCACCGAAGAGATTCGTCCTATCCTCTCGAACACCTGCTTCGAATGTCACGGCCCCGATGCTGCCACGCGAGAGGCGGAGCTTCGGCTCGACTCGAAAGAGAGCGCACTGGCCGACCGTGGGGGTTACTTCGTCATCAACCCCGGCAACGCGAGCGAGAGCGAACTGATCAAGCGGGTGACGAATGCCGACCCCAGCATGGTGATGCCACCCGCGGACTCTCGGCACCCGCGACTGACGCCTCACGAGGTCGAGTTGCTGACGCGCTGGATCGATCAAGGTGCGCCGTGGGAAGAACATTGGGCCTTCATTACTCCCGAGCGTCCAGAACTTCCCGATGTGTCTGACTTCCGCAGTGCCGACGGGTCGATCTCCGGTGACACATGGCCCCTCAATGCGATCGACACATTCACACTGATGCGCATGCGGGAGAAAGGTTTGGAGCCATCCGCCGAAGCGAGTCGCGAAACTCTCATCCGCCGTCTGACTCTCGACCTGACCGGACTCCCTCCCACTCCTGCCGAGGTCGAGGCATTTCTGAATGATGAATCCCCCGATGCGTATGAGCGTGTCGTCGATCGGCTGCTGGCCTCGCCACGTTACGGGGAACACATGACCCGCTACTGGCTCGATGCCGCCCGATATGGCGACACGCATGGTTTGCATCTCGATAACGTGCGTTCGTTGTGGCCTTATCGCGACTGGCTGATTCACGCCTTCAACAACAACATGCCTTTCGACCAGATGACGGTCGAACAGATCGCGGGGGATCTGCTCCCTGATGCAACCACGCAACAGATCGTGGCTACGGGCTTCAATCGTTGCAACGTCACGACGAGCGAAGGGGGATCGATCGCGGAGGAATACTATGTGCGTTACGGCGTCGATCGTGTCGAAACCATGGGGACCGTCTTCATGGGGCTGACGCTCGGCTGCGCGGTGTGCCACGATCACAAGTTCGATCCGATTTCGCAGAATGAGTTCTACGGATTCTTCGCGTACTACAACAGCTTCAACGAGAACCCGATGGACGGGAACGCGTTGCTTCCGCCTCCCATCATCGAAGTCCCATCAGCAGAGCAATTGGCGCAGCGGGAACAGATCAATCAGCAACTCGCCGCGACGCGCGAACAGATTACAACCACGATCGCCGCTCTCGAGTACACCGATCCACTGGCCGATGCCGACCCGGCTACGATCGAGCCGGCGGAATTCGTCTGGATCGAAGACGCCGCCCCCGAGGGAGCGGCGCTCCAGCAGAGCGGACATGAGTGGCAATTCGTGTCGGCTCCCGAACCTGTCTACTTTGGTGAGCAGGCGACCAAACGCTCGGGGCCAGGTTTGATTCAGCACTTCTTTACTGGAGCCGCGAAGCCGCTCGTCGTGGGCGAAGGAGACAAACTGTTCGCCTACGTGTACCTCGATCCCGTTGATCCTCCGAAGGAGATCATGCTGCAATGGAACGATGGTGCCTGGGAACACCGCGCTATTGGGGCGAGAACGTGATCCCCTGGGGGAATGATGACTCACCCAGCCGAAGACGCCTGGGTGATCTCCCTCCGCTCGGTGAATGGGTGCGCCTGGAAGTCGCCGCTGCTGATGTCGGGCTGGGTGCCAGGGGCCAAGATCAACGGCTGGGCGTTCACTCAACACGATGGCACCGTCTACTGGGACCATGCCGGGATCATCACCCGCACTCCACAGGACGGGCAATCGTTCGAGTCGCAGCGCCAATGGGAACTGGCGGTCGGCGAAGGAGCCAACTTGCCTCAGCCTGTGAAAGATGCCCTCAAGATTGCAGTGGCCGATCGCAACGAAGATCAACAACAGACGATCAGGATCTACTTCCTGGAGAACGTCTATCCCGGCAGCAGCGAAGTAGTCGCTCCCATTCTGGCAGAACGGACGCGACTGGAAGGGGAACTGACCGCACTCAATGAAGCCATCCCCAAGTCGATGGTCTCCGAGGAACTCCCGGAACCCAAACCTGCCTTCGTGCTCTATCGGGGTGAATACGACCAGCCGCGTGATGAAGTCGGCAGGCATCTGCCAAGCATTCTGCCGCCGTTACCGGAGGGCGCACCGAACGATCGGCTCGGTCTGGCGCAATGGCTGGTGGATCCGCTGCATCCACTCACGTCGCGAGTCACCGTCAATCGCTGGTGGCAGCGCTACTTCGGCACCGGACTGGTCAAAACATCGGAAGACTTTGGGAGTCAGGGAGACGCGCCGACTCATCCATTGCTCTTGGATTGGCTGGCGACCGAACTTATCCGCACGGGTTGGGACGTGAAGGCGATGCAGAAGCTGTTCGTCATGTCGGCCACGTATCGACAGAGTTCGACAGTCACGCCTCATCAGCATTCAGTCGATCCTGCGAATCGATTTCTGTCGCGTGGACCACGCTTCCGCATGGAAGCCGAGATGATTCGCGATCAGGCGTTGTATGTGAGTGGTCTGCTCAACGAACACTTGGGCGGGCCGAGCGTCAAACCCTATCAGCCCGGCGGACTCTGGGAAGCTGTTGGATATACCGACAGCAACACGGCCAACTTCACTCAGGACAACGGCGACGACCTGTATCGTCGCAGCATGTACACGTTCTGGAAGCGCACATCGCCCCCACCTTCGATGGCGGCGTTCGATGCTCCCTCGCGCGAAAGCTGCACCATCCGCAGGGCGACCACCAACACACCCTTGCAGGCTTTGGCATTGATGAACGACAAACAGTTCATCGAAGCCTCGCGGCACTTCGGCCAGCGCATTTTGACGGAAGGGGGAACCACCGATGAAGAACGTCTCGCGTTCGGCTTCCGATCGGTCAACGCCCGCACTCCCGATGCCGATGAACTTGCGATTCTCAAACAAGTGCTGAACACGCATCGCGAAGACTTCGCATCACGCCCCGAGGAAGCGAGCGCCTTCATCGATTCGTCCACCACGCAACTGCAGCCCAACCATATGGATCGCGACCGCACGCAGGATCCCGAACTCGCCGCGTGGACAATGCTGTCGAGCCTGCTGTTGAATCTGGATGAAGCGATCACGAAGGGATATTGCGCCCGTCTGTTATTACGTTCGATACGACATGTTTCGAAAATGAAAGACCTCTCTCATTTTGGTCTGAAAGTTGAGTTACCTTTTCCGGAATTCGCCGGAAGGGAACAGTCGATTGTCTTGGGTGTCGAGATTCAGCAACCCGCTGGTGAATACCACATCTTTTCGGACTCCGCGTCTGTCAAACAAGGATTGCATGCAAGTCTGAAACAGTGTTGGCAATTCACGGAAGACGATCCCCCCGAGTATGTCCACCCCAACGTATTGGAGGTCCTGGCAGCAATCGCAACCTTCTCCTTTCTGGAACGGGTCGCGTGCGAATATCCGGAACTTTGGTATCCACCGAAAGTCGTTAAAAACGACAATTGGAACACTCTGTACTGGGTCTTTGTTCGATTGTTTGAATCACGAAATGGCTTTGTCGCTCGCTGGCAAGGTCAATACTCCTACATGCGAGACGCCTGGAACAAAGAACCCTGGTGTTCAGTGACAGATCTCGTGAGATGACTTGCCAGGAGATCTGCGGAAAGTATACCGTCAACGTCGTGTACTGCTGCTCGAATGTCGACAGACTTGAATCGCCACAGCGTTCTACCAGTTGATCGAGCTTGTTCTCTGCATACTCACGGGGACGAATAACCTTTCAGGAACATTCGGCGTTATCGCTGCGTCGAATTGGGGGTCTTACGCATTATTCTCCTCGAATCAATGAAGCCGGTCATGCTCGTGGTTCCCTGCCCTGCCGTGACTTGCTGTTCGCGAGCAGCTTTGCTCCAAACGCCGACGATGCCATAGCACTCTCGCAATTGATCATGCCTCCGACGATCACGCCCGTGGGCACGTCGGTCGAAAGTCTGCGGTAAACGGGCGGTTGTTGCCATTTCGCAACGTCGTCGCCAGATGTCCATGGGAGGATAACAATTCGGTAAATCTGTTGTTGTCATCGCTATCCAGACAGGCGCATACTCGATGAAGGCGGGTCTTGGGAGCCGAGATCCGCAGGTCTCGCAAGAAGGGAGTCTTTCAGAATCCCGGAATCCGAACCGTCGAGTTCGATGGCGTTCACAACTGATGAAGTCCGTCGCTTCCGTGTTTCCTCATTTGTCTGGGGAATAGGGTTCACGATCGTTGACGGGACTGCTTATCTCGTCTCGCTCTACGGTGCGGTGACTTCGGCCTTCTGGTTGTCTCAGATTCTGTGGAGTATCGCGGCGGGATTCTGTGCCTCGGGTCTGTTTATCGTGGGGCACGACGCTGCACACAACAGCCTTACTCCCAGCCGACTGCTCAATCGCATCGTGGGAACGCTGGTCTTCCTGCCGTTGCTGCACAACTACAGCCTGTGGAGATACACCCATAACATTCGGCATCACCTCCACACGAACGAGCGCGGCAAGGATTTCGTCTGGGAGCCGTTGTCGCCGCGCGAGTATCGGGCACTGAGCCGATGGGGGCGTGCCAAGTACCGCTTCTTCCGTGGTTGGTTGGGACATTTCTTCTACTACATCTTTGAAGTCTGGGCACCCCGCAGAGTCGTTCCTCGCCGCGCCAACGTCGATCGCATGCGGTGTGAGTATTGGATCGATACCGCCATCGTCGCCATGGGAGCGGTCGGACTGTCCGCGGCAATGATCTCGTTGCGAGCGTGGCATCTGGGCGTTCCGGTCAACGCTGTTGAATACTGGGTTCAACCGCTCGTCATGGGAGTGGTCGTGCCGTTCTTCGTGGGGAACATGCTGCAGTCACACTCGGATCTCATGCAGCATACGCATCCGGCCATCCACTGGTTCTCACAACCTTCGTCCGAGAAATTCGACGCCCATCAAACAAGAGTCACCGTGCATGTGCGGCACGCTCCACCGGTCGACTGGTTCGTGCATTGGATTCAGGACCACACGGCTCACCACGTGCAACCCGCGATCCCGATGTACCGTCTGAAGGACGCGCAAGCCGTCGTCGAATCACGACACGAGGGCGAAGTCGTGTCCTACCGATACAGCCTCGGCGCGGTCTCGCAGATCATTCGAGCCTGCAAGCTCTATGACGACGAAGCCGGCACATGGACCGACTTTGCGGGAAATCCGACTTCTCCATCGAGACTGCATGCGGATGTCATCGACGATGTTCCGCCGAAAGCGATGGCCGTCGATGCACCACTTGAAGCTGTCTCCGTGACAACAGGAGTGCATGAACATGCCTGACCGCGTCCTGCCGAACGAGGAGGGCCTGAACACGCCCGGTGCCTTCTGGCGGCTCTACTTGCGGGAGCATCAGAGTCCCCGCAATCGCTGGCTCCATGCGCTGGGAACCTGGTCGTCTTGGATTGTCATCGCCATCGCGGCATTCACTCAAAACTGGTGGCTGTTGCTCGTTGCCCCTGTCGTGGGTTACGGACTGGCGTGGATTGGACACCTGGTCATCGAGAAGAACAAGCCCTTGTCGATGCGCTACCCGGTGCGATCGTTGCTCTCCGACTTTCGTCTGGCGGCTCTCATGCTCATTGGACGCGACCCGCTGCGGAATCAACTGACGCCTTCAACTCGACGGGAGCACGCATGATTTCCGCAGCCCAATCACCGCAGCAAGCCTTCCCTTTGCGGATGACGGCCTTCGAGCAGTTCATGCTGGCCGACGACCGCCCGCGGTATCCGATGGGGTTCTTCATCGAGATTGAGGTCTCGGGCCGGCTGCAGCAATCAGAATTTGAGATGGCGGTAAAGGGTGCGCTCTCCCGGCATCCGCTGCTTGATGCCTGTGTGCAATCGACATGGCGCGGCAAGGAATGGATTCCCGCCAACGATTCGCCACGAGTTTCCTGGACTGATGACAAACCCGCCCTTCCCACCATCTCTCAGCGATTCATCGATCTGCGAAAGGAGGCGGGAGTTCGCATCTTCGTCGGCTTTCGTCCCGAAGCGTCGCGGGTCGTCTTTCAGTTCCACCACGCCGCGACTGACGGTATCGGGGCGATTCAGTTTATCGGAGACATACTGGCGATCTACGGCCAGGCGACGTGCTCTCGATCGCACAACGCCCCGGAGCTGGAGCCGGTCGACCTCGATTCACTCGCACTTCGCGGACAACGCTTCGATCCCAACTGGGAGCATCAAGGTTCGCTGGTCGAGTCGCTCGGACGGATCGCCGAGATCGTTGGCGTTCATCCGTGCGTGCTTTCCGCGCCTGCAGGTTCCTCGGCCATCGATGTCGACACGATCGATCCGAATCCCTTTGTGACGCGAGTGATCGAGCGAAATGAGGTCCAGCAACTCAAGCAGTCGGCGGCTCGGCAGGGAGTAACGCCCAATGAACTCTACACGCTGGCGATGTTTCGCACGCTGCATGCCTGGAACGAGCGTTACGGCCGCTCTTGCGACTCGAAATCGATTCGCATTGGTCTTCCCGCGAGTCTCCGGACGCCGGCGCACGACGCGTCTCCAGCCGCCAACATCCTCAGTCTGATGTTCGTGACCCAAAAAGGGCGGGCGGTACACGATAGCGATGCGTTGTTGCGATTCATCCATCGTGACATCAATCGCATCATGAGTGCTGGTGACCATGCTGTGTTCGCCCTCATCATGCAACTGACACAGCGAGTTCCGGGCGGGCTGAATCTGTTGACCGGCATGCCGCGGCGCATCGCCACCGCGATGCTCGCCAACGTCGGTGAAGTGAAGCGACAACTCAGGAACCGCTTCCCACTGGTCAGCCGAAAATGTGTGGCGGGAAACATCACTCTGGAGCACTTGCTGGGAGCCGCTCCCATTCGTCCCGGCACGCGCCTGGGGACATCGCTGGGCACTTATGCCACGCGGCTGTTCATCAACTTTAACGTCGACCCGTACTTGTTGACTCGCGAACAGGCACAACAGATCGCCGACGACTACGTTTCGCGACTCATCGAGTTGGGTGAGTCACCTTCAATCGACTCCAATGGCAGCGTCGACGCGGACGAAGTCTCGCCCTCGTCACGCATCGCCAGCAGCTTGCCGACGTAAGAAGTCATGTCCACTACACGAACTGAACAACGCACGGCACCAAACCCTTGGCTTGACTTCTGGCCACGGTTTCTGCTGTTTCCGTCGTTGGCGATTGCGCTTTATCCTCTGTTCATCATGGGCTGGGGAGGCGATGCGTGGTGGGTCACGGCGGGCTGGGTGACGCTCCTTACCTACTGCTGGTTCTGTGTCGGAGGATCGTTCCACGAGGCCGCCCATCAAACGCTGTTTCGCAACCCCGCGATCAATCTCTGGATGGGACGCGTGCTCGGCATCATGATCGGCATCCCCTACACCGCCTATCGCGAAACGCACCGCAGGCATCATGCCTATCTCAATACGACGGGTGACTACGAGCTCTGGCCTTACAGCGATCCACGAATATCGCTCGCCTTTCGTCGGCTGTTCGTGTGGGTCGACCTGGCTGGCGGCGTGTTCACGGCGCCATTGATTTACGGCCGCATTTATTGGACCGGTGATCGCAGGCTGAGCCCCGAGGTACGACGGATGATCACCTTCGAATACCTGCTGATGGCCATCGTCTGGACCGCTGGACTGGGACTGCTGGTCTTCGCCGCGCTACGTGCCGGCTTTCGGTGGGAACAGTTTCAATTCGTTTGGCTGCTGCCGCTGATCTTGTCGCCAGTGGTGAACACGGTGCGCAAGTTCGTCGAACACCTTGGCATGACAAGCACCGATCCATTGCTGGGAACGCGAACGATCGCGTTCGGCAATCTGTGGACGCGGTTGCTCAATTATTTCAACTTCGACATTGCCGTCCACGGGCCGCACCATCGCTATCCACGCGCGCAGCATTACGAACTCTCGCCCAAACTGGCGGAGTATCAGCAGGCGCACCCCGATGAGAATGTGCCGGTGTTTTCATCCTACCTGGCCGCAGTGAGAGACATGCTTCCCAGCCTATGGACGTATCCTGCAACTGGCACGCACGACGACGTGTCGGCCTTGAACGACCAACCCTCGGTTGAGTCTCGCGAGATCGAATGGGAACCCAGTGAAGAAGCGACGGCGACAGTGAGTTCCGCCAAACAAGCCAAGGCCGTTGCGCATCACGGTTGAGAGGGAATGACGGTCGGCTGTTGCATCGAACCCAACAGCGCGGCTTCCGTGAAGAGCATCTCCAGCGTCTGCGGATGCGTCGGCACCGCAAAATGGTTGCACGTGGGGATCACATACGTCACGGGGTTATGGAATCCCGCCGGGAAGGCGAACATACTGCTGCGCACGACCACCATGCGTCCGATGTTTGGCGGATGCACGTAGCATTGACGGTGGAAGTTCAGATTGAAGCAGTCGAGGGCGACGAACGTGTCGATGGTCACTCCTTCCGCTCCCAGGATGTCAACGGCATCGAGCGACATCGCGGTCCCCAGGCTCCAGCCGACGAGCATCACCTTCTGTCCGCAGTCGCACTTCACGTATCGAATGTAATCGGCGAGGCTTGGAGCATTGAAGGGCTCGACCCAGGGGTCGTAGTAGAGCGTGCTGATCCCCTGGTCCTCGAAGTGGGCAGCCACATCGGGCAGGCACGAGACTTGAAGAATGTCCCGTGGCGATTCGACGAAGATCACCGTCACCCCCGAGAGACTCGCCGGGTTGGCAGCCACCGCCTGGGCGGAGGGCGTGCAGCGCAGGCAAGCGCATCCGTTGGTCCAGACCATCAGCGCAAATAACCCGCAAGTGGTCGACTTGGGGACCAGATAAAACATCGCTGGAATGGGACGAGGGGCGGGAAGTGAAGACGGCAAGAATGCCCGGATTCGCGCCGCTGAGGATGGGAACGGCAGTTTACGCCGATTTGCGGTTGCGGGTTAACCCCAGTTTTTCGTGGTTGATGCTGGGATTCGCTCCATTCTTCGCAGAAAATCCATTGGTTCGCCCCAGCCCTCATCGTTCCACACTGCCGGCATGGTCGAAATAGAAGGAATCTCATGGGCCGGAGACTCATGCCGACGGACCCGTGATCAGCCCCCAAACCCTCGACTCTCGTCACTCGACTCTGGACCCTTGAGGCATGTCGCCGGATTCTTCCATCACCAATTTCGATCCGCTGGCTTCCCCTGTCTTCATCCTGGGGATGCACCGCTCCGGCACGACGTTGCTGTATGAGATGCTGACTCACACCGGCTGCTGGAACACGCTCTGGGCCTGGCATGTCATCTCGTTTGACGAAATCGAATCGCCCGACGTCGACTTGGCGCATTCGCAAGACAACCTGCTGAAGCGATTCGCCGATGCCGGTCTCGAGACTCGTGGTGTCGATGCCGTCAAGGTACAACTCGAGACCAAGGAAGAATACGGATTCATCCTCGACAACCGCCGGCAGGGGGCGAAGATCACCAGGAAGAACCTCCCCCTCTTTCACCAGATCGGCAAGTCGGTGCAACGGACGTTTCCGGAGCAACGACCGCTGCTGCTCAAGAACCCTTGGGACTTCGGCAACGCTCCTCTCATCAAGGAACTCATTCCGTCGGCCAAGTTCGTTTACATCCATCGGCCTCCCGAAGAGGCGGTCAGTTCGATGTGGAAGTTCCTCAGTCAGGCGTTGCTGAAGAAGAACGAATACATGGCGATGCTCAGCACGCGCTATGAGAAGCTGAATCGCACTCGTCTGAAACTCGGTCTCATGCGACGGTTCATCACCAGGCATCCGCAGTGGTTCGTGAAAATACTCGTCCGCTGGCTCGGCAAGTGTTGCGACCGTTATCTGAACTCGGTCGGCCAGATTGAAGAACACGACCGCATTGAAATCACTTACGATCAATTATGTGCCGCCCCCGATGCGACGATCGCGGCAATCCTAAGTCACTTGGGAATGACCGGAGCCAACGTCGACTACTCCGCGATGATTGAGCGTCGCGGCGGGCGGATCGACGATCTCGTTAAGGCCCAGTTGCCGGCCATCGAACGGCGATTCGCGGCCTATACGCGGCACGTCTCCACGATCGAACCGGCGACAGCGCGAAATTGAGTTGAGTTTTGCACGGAAGCACATCTGACAGTCTTGGAAGAACCGCATGATTATGAAGGCCGAGTCACACGAGTTGTCGGGCGTTCCGGAGACACTGCTGATTCCGCTTTGGGCGCGGGCCATCGAGCAGTCGCGAGATCAGCCTCTCATTATCGATCCCACCGCTGCCAAGATCGTGCAGTCGCTCGAGTACGATTTCGACCACTTCAAGCGCAAGAAGGTAGCCGCCGAGAACTTTTGCGTGCGCGCCAATCTGATGGACCAGATCGTTGTTGACGCCTTGGGGGACCGCAAACGCAGCGTGGTCGAATTCGGTCCGGGACTCGATACGCGCTTCCATCGCGTCGGCCGAAATGTGCATCGCTGGGTGGAAGTCGACTTTCCCGAAGTGATTTCACTTCGCAAGCGATTCATTGCCGACGACAGCCGTCGTGGACTCGTGGCCCGCTCGATGCTCGACTGGGCTTGGATCGACGAAGTCGGTTCCCTGGGAGACGAACCTCCGCTCTTCATTGCAGAAGGGGTCTTCTATTTTCTCACACCGGCACAGGTTCGTGAGTTTCTCACGACGTTGGCCGACCGGTTTCCCGGTTCGTCGATCGTGTTCGACGCCGTCGGGGCCTGGTACCTCAAACTGTCGAATCTACAGCACCCATTGCCCGACACTCGGCTCATCTATTCGGTCGGCCCGCACGGCAAGGAGTTCGGGAAATGGGATCCCCGCCTGTCTGTTGAGCGTTACCTGGGCTACGGCGACAAACCCCACTACCACGAACTCATCAGTCGTTTTCCGCTCTGGAAGCGCACCGCGATCAAGCTCTTTCCGTTCGTTCGGCATTCGTTCAAAATCATTCAGTTGGGACTCGACGCCGAGGCCGTGCCGTCCGGAGGTTCCTGATGGAACTCGGGCTGCGGATTATGCTCGGCCTCATCACGCTTTGCCTGTTGGGATTCGTCGTTTACACGACCCGACTGGTGCTGAGTTTCCGCAGATTCGTGCTCAATGCGCTCGCGCAGCCACTTCGAACTGATGACGAATCGTCTTTTCCCCCCGCTGCCGTCATTCTGGCCCTGCGTGGACCCGATCCGAAGTTGGCAGACACCCTACGGGCGCTGATTGAACAGGACTATCCCGACTTTGTGATTCACGCTGTCGTCGATAGTTCCACCGATCCTGCCTTGCGGGATGTTGAGCAAGCCCAGCGTCAGCCGGGAGGCGAACGCATTCATCTCTCGCTGCTCAAGGAACCGCTGGCGACGTGCAGTCTCAAATGCAGTTCGCTCGTTCAGGCGGTTGGCGAACTTGATCGGCGTTTCGAGATCGTGGCCTTTATCGATGGGGATGCGATTCCGCATCGCACTTGGCTGAAGGAATTGGCGACGCCTCTGGTCCGTGGTAAGGCCGACGCCACGGGTGGCAATCGCTGGTATCTTCCTCCGACCGCTAGCTGGGGGGCGCTCTGCCGCTACTTCTGGAATGCCGCCTTCCTGATCGTGATGTGGGCCCGCCACGTCCCCTGGGCCGGCACGATGGCCCTGCGCCGCGAAACGATCGACAGGATCGGCCTCACCGACGCCTGGCGAAAGGCCATGTCGGTCGATGCCACGCTCCATCGTCTGCTCGAGCAGCACGGCTGCAAGTTTCAACTCGTGCCCACGTTGTTGATGACCAATCGCGAAGACGTTTCGACCTCGTCGTTCTTCACGTGGGTGACGCGGCAACTCGCCGTCGCCCGTTACGGCAGCACCGAAACGCGCCAGGTCACCGAGTTCATCGGCGGCATGATGCTTCTGTTCCATCTGCTGATCCCCGCGCTCGCCATCATCGCGGCCGTAACTGGCTTCTACGTTGAGGCAACCATTGCCGCGCTCATGCTTCCCCTCTATTGGCTCGCATCGGGCGTTCGCTGCATGATCATCGAAGCGACGGTGCGATCCGCGATCCGCCGACGCGGAGAAGACCCACGCTGGTTCACGTGGGGCAAGTCGCTGATGTGGTACCCGGCATTGGTGCTCACACAGATTCGGATGTTCTCAGCCGTCATCCGATCGCTCAAGATCAAAGAGGTCGACTGGCGCGGCATCCGCTACAAGTTGCACGACGGCGGCAACGTCGAAATGAACGGCTATCAACCCTACACCGCCGAGCCGACGCAACCGGTCGATCATTCGGTGCTGTAGCAACATGACGACCGCTAGCGATCACTCCCATGCCGTAGTGCCCGTCCCGCCAGCGCCCCGGTCGGATGCCCGTTATGCACGGCCACGACGCCATTGACCCAGACGTACTTCAGGCCGCTGGCGTATTGGTGGGGGTCGTCGAATGTTGCTTCATCGATGAAGGCTTCGGGATCGAAGACCACCACATCGGCAAACTGGCCGACGGCGAGGGTGCCGCGATCTTCGAGGCCGATGATCTCCGCCGGGAGCGAGGTTGCCGAGCGAATTGCCTGTTCCAAAGGCAGCACATGCTCTCGCAGACTGTAGTAGCCGATCTTGCGGGGGAACGTGCCGTAGAACCTCGGGTGGGGCCGGTCGGCTCCCGGCAGTGTCGCCCGGCCATCGGAGGCGGTGGCCACCCAGTCGATCTGCATGATTGTCTGCACATCTTCTTCGTTCATCCCGAAGTTGACGACGGCTGCTCCCTCGTTGCGGGCGATATATTCGACCAGTTCCAGCACCGTCATGTTGCTGTCGTTGGCGATCTGATACAGGTTCATCCCGACCCATTCAGGACGAACGGAGTACCTCGCGATTCGCACCTGTCGACCATTGTCGTGATCGACGATCTCCTGCGAGATTTCGTCTCGCAACCTGGCACCAATCTCGGGATCGTCGAAGCGGCCGATCAAGTCTTCTCGACCTCCGGCTCTCGCCCAGGTGGGGATCATCGTGGCATCGAGTGATGTGCTCGATGCGATGTAGGGATACTGGTCGGCTGTCGCAATCTGTCCCGCTGTGCGTGCGGCTTCGATCATGCGGGCCGCCTCACGCACGAGACCCCAGGCATCGCGACCGGAAGACTTGAAGTGCGACGCATGTACTGGCAACTCCGCCCGTCTGCCGATCTCAAGCAGTTCTTCCACGGCAACGAGCAGTTGCAGACCTTCGCTGCGCATGTGACTGACATAGATTCCACCCCCTGCGCTTACGACTTCGGCGATGGCGACGAGTTCATCGGTCTGAGCATACGAGCCGGGAACATAGATCAAACCTGTTGACATGCCCCACGCTCCATTCTCCATTGCCTTTTGAGAGAGGACAAGCATCTGAGCCAGATCTTCATCACTCGGGGCAACATCTTCCGATCCCATCACCTCTTCACGCAGCGAACCGTGCGCCAGCAGATGAGCGACGTTGGTTCCGGCACCAGCCGAATCGATGCGGTCATAGTAGGCACCAACATCGACCGGCCCGAACCCGCAGTTGCCGGTGACAACCGTGGTGCAGCCTTGCGTGACGAAGTTGATGTTCGATCGTGTTTCGGGCTGATCGATGTAGTCGTCGCTGTGACTGTGCAGATCGATATACCCTGGAGTGATGACCATCCCTGCGCACAAAACCGTCTCCGGCGTGCCGGCCACTTCGAAGTCACCGACAGCCACGATGCGATCTCCTTCGATCGCCACGTTCCCCACATAACCTGGAGCTCCGGTGCCATCGACAATCATTCCGCCGATGAGCAGGATGTCGCATTCGACAGCTCCTTCTGCGGCGTCATCGGCCATGATTGGCAGCGCGATCGACAGCAAGGCAAGCATGCCGCAAAGACATCGCCAATGTAGTGTGGCCTTCATGCAGGAGAAGAATGACGAGCAGGTGCGAAGTGCTGAAAAAGTCATGCGAACCTCTCTCAGTCGGTGGATCAAACGGGGGTTGCGGCTGGCACAGTATTCCACCGCAGGGTAATGCATGGCAACCGAGCGAGCAGTCGGGCGCATCCTGGAAATCAGTCAAACGGGCGAGGATACTCCACCTTGCGTTGTTGTTCTTGAACTGGCTTGGGGCCGTGTGATGCTGAAACAAATCGTCGAGCAGAACGATACGCGAGCGGGATTTCTGTTCGACATCGGCATTCAATCGCTCATCGTCGTGTCACTCATCTCGTTCTCACTGGAGACTCTGCCGAACAATTCGCCCCAGTTCGCAGTGGTCCTGCATTGGATCGAAGTGACGACGGTTCTCATCTTCTCAGCCGAGTATTTGATCCGACTGTATGTGGCTGACAGTAAGATCGGATTCGCAACAAGCTTTTTTGGCGTGATTGACTTGTTGGCGATCTTGCCCTTCTATGTTTCTTCGGGAATTGATTTACGAGCCATGCGGGCGTTCCGCATGCTGCGGTTGTTTCGAATTCTCAAATTGGCTCGCTACAGCAAGGCCGTACGAAGATTTCATTGTGCTCTCTTGCTCGCCAAGGAGGAACTCGTCTTGTTTTTCTGTGTCACGACGATTCTTCTCTATTTGGCTGCAGTTGGAATCTACTACTTTGAGAATGACGCGCAGCCGGGATCATTTGCTTCGGTTTTTCATTGCCTGTGGTGGGCAGTGACAACGCTCACCACCGTTGGGTACGGCGACATTTATCCAATCACCGCGGGTGGTCGGATCTTCACATTCTTTGTCTTGTTGATCGGGCTGGGAATCGTGGCAGTGCCGGCAGGACTGTTTTCCGCCGCACTCCTGAAAGCTCGCGAGATGGAAACCGAATCACCTCAACCAAATGACTCCTGAATCCAATACAAGCGATAGGCCCACGCAAGCCGATGTTGAATAGACGTCGTACATCGGGCGCGCACTGTTCGCATTCACTCCGGGATCACCGGCGGGCTGCGCATGAGTTCGACTTCGGTTCCTTGTTGCAGTTCCGCGATTTCTTCCAACACACTCGTCACCGACTCGGCATCGGGTTGCACCGAGAACTGCACGGTGAACGATCGACTTTCGCCTGCAGCCAGAACGGGCAATCGTCCCGCCGATCGTTCGACGCGGCGGTTGTAGGGGTAGCATGTTCCCGGTTCGAGGCCGGTCACGTAACCATCATCAAGGGCCGTCGTGTTCTTCCACAACGTGAAGCACGGCAGTTCCTCGCTCGACCAGCGCATGGTGACAGATGATGACTGTTCGGCGTTGACGAGCGCGGCGAGCGAACGGCCCGCATCATCTACGATGGGCGTCAACAGATAAACATCCTCGATGAACCCCGGTGTCGGACCCGCGTAGGTTGTCCAGCTCTCGATGTTTCCCGCAGAGTGGGCGTTCATCGGAGTGACGCTACGAGTCGGGATCACGACTTGCGCATTCTCCTCAAGGAGCCCCGACGATCCAACGCTGCTCGCTCCGAAGTTCGTGTGGTAGATGATCTCGAACTCCTGCGAGGCGGCTCCATCATTGGTGATGGTGTCGACGATCGTCCATTCACGGCTGCCAGGCACCACCGACAACTCCGTTTGCAGATCGAGTTTGGGGCCGAAGAACAATCGCTCGCGCACCAGGCCTGTGAGGGTGATGCGGTGCGGCGGCGCGCGATCGACTGTCACTTCGACGACCGACGCGGGAATGTTGCCGATCTTGCCGTGCAGAGTGAGGTCCATTTCACCCTCGTCGCCAGTGTTCGTGGTGAAAACATCTGTCCCCGGATGGCCGGCGAATTCCAAACCGCAACGAACCATCAACTCGTTAAAGCCTTCGATCCAGCCCAACCCGCCGCGACTGTCGAGATTGATATAACTGGGATGGACCACTTCTTCGACCGGCGAATCCCAACCCAGCCAGACATCTCCCGACTGCACCGACAGAATGCTCATCCCGCGTGTGGGCACAACCGTGATCGTGAGGTGGGGCGTATAGATCGTGACGAGTTCACTCCCTTCCTGTCGTCCGCCGTGCAGCACTTCACGGCGGATGGAAAACGGTGCATCGGTCTCGATGCCGAGCGACTCGGAGTCGATGTAGAACGCACCTTCCTCAGTCGGTTCGACCGTATCGGTGAGTCGAAAGTTCCAAGTCGCGTCATCGGCGGTCGCGAGGTTGCCGAGAAGAGTGACCAGACACAGGCAGCAGATCGAACGCAACATCGATTCTCCTCGCGAAACGAATACTCATGGGATGCTTCGTGAATGACGCTTCGCTGCAGTAACGCAGCGTATTGCCACCACGAGAGAGTATCGTGTCGCGAAGCGGTGAGCGAATCAACCAAAGTGACGCGCACAAATGGAGCCGCGCACGCTAGTAAGCGGAATCCGGGGTCATTCCATTGAGAGCTGCAAGCGAAAGAGCCGGTCAAACCGTGATCGTCGCTGGTTCCGCTTCCTGTCGGGCGCGGCTCTTTACAGGCGCGAACCATTGCAGACGCGACTCGTTATTGAATCGAAACCGTCTCGGTCGGCACGATGGCCACGGCGACTTCGTCGATCATCCAGCCGCCGTTTACGGGTTGAAAGAAGATCGAAAACCGCACGGCTTGTGGTCGTGTCCCGAAGAAGCCAACGAGATGCAGGCGTCCGAACGGGTCGACGGCGGCATCCTGCGCGAGTTGCGGATGCGTCACCAGCGTCGGGCTGAGGTCGAAGCGCTGCCTGCGGAGTTCGGCGAACGTATCGGCCAGATCGGAAGCTTTATTCCGCTCGCGAAACGCATCGGAGCCGAGATCCCGCATCACCGTGTAGTTGCCGGTAATGTTGCCATGATTGACGGCCGAAATCGTATTGCGGATCAGCATCACCTGACCGGCGTAGTCGGGGATCTCGCTCGGCACCTGAGCGACCGCCTCGCTGGAGCCGACCGCGAGTTGCAGCATCATAACGGCGACGACACACAAGCTGCGAATTGAGACGTTGGCCATCGATGGCTCCTTGGCGATTGAAAGCAGAAGAGAGCGGGAACGATTGCTTCCCCGCTCTCGTTATCAGCACACACTACCAGCCGAACGTGAGACCAGCGGCTCCGCCACCTTGACCGGAGTTGGTTCCGACAGCGGCACCGCCGTTGAGGAAGATGTGGTCGGTGACGCGGGCCGAACCACCGAACGAGAGAGCGTTTTCGCCACTGAAGTTGCCGTAGCCGATCGAGGCGGCGTAGTTCATTCCTTCAGGAAGAATGTTCGGCGTCTGTGTGAGAGCCATCGCCATCGCGACCCCTTCTTCAGCACGACCGAGATCGTTGGTCGAGGCGATACCGACCGACGACAATGGCTGTGCGGCCAAGTTGCCGGAGGCATCGGTGGTGACGACCGACAATGGTCCCGACTGAGCCGCCAGACTTGCAGCAGACGTAATGCCGGGCGCGGTGTATGTATTGAGAGCCGTGCCGAACATCATTTGGTTTTCGGCCGTAGCCGTCGCGCCCGCGCCAATGGCTGTAGAGTTCAAGGGAGCCGCCACCGCCAAGTGGCCGATTGCTGTGGCGAATTGTCCCGCCACTGCGTCGAAGCCGATCGCAGTCGCCCCATCCGTGGCATTTGAAAATGAACCCAATGCCACCGATTCCTGCCCGGAAGCAAAGGCTTGCGAACCAACCGCCGTCGACCGCGCGGAGCTTGCGGTCGTCGCAACGCCAATCGCAATGGAGTTCTCCGCCGTCGCGTTGGAATTGAATCCGATCGCCGTCGAGATTCCGCAGTGCCATGGCGTTCCCACGCATTTGTTGCCGACCGCTATGTATCGGTCGCGTTGGTCGCCACCGCCCCGTCGGCATCTCCCGGTGATAAAGTTCGTCGCCGTGAACTGAGCGAACGCGGTTCCGTGAACCAGGCTCGCTCCCAGTCCGATCACAAACGCCAGAGCCTTGGCGCTGGCGAACCAACGCGGCCAGAATGTTCTGAAGAACGTGTCTGGTCATGGTTCTCGTACTCCTGCGGGTTCAATGTGGAAAGCAGAACAACTGTGCAATCAGAACTGCACGATTCCCATCAGCCCGTCCCATCCGCAAAAAGCCCGGATGATGACTCTTGGTGCCGCCGAGGAGGTCATGCCCGCTATTCAATGGAATCGCCCTCAAAAGCCGTAAATGCGATTCCACTGGAGTATTCAATCGGTTGCGACTGATCCGACAAATCGCAAATACCGTTCTTAACCCTACGTTGAGAGTAATCGCTACAAGTTGCCCAGATTGCCTGAGTGACCGTGTCGTGTTTGGAGCAGGGGTAATCACTTTGAATCCTTCTCCCCCGCGATCGACACTCTTTGCAAATCGCGCGTGGAGGCGGGGGAGAAGGTGGCCGTAGGCCGGATGAGGGGCGCGCATGGGACATCGCACGTGGGGAAGCGTTCTGGTGATCCCCTCACTCCACCCTCTCCCCCACAATGCACCTGGCTCCGCCTTCATCGTTTCTCAGTGGGGGAGAGGGAGAATGCCACCACCAACCAACAGATGCTCCCTCCGCTTCCTTTGGTCGCGGCTCTTTTTGAGGCTTAAAGCGTTGCGCCTGTATACAATTCATCGACCCATTGACCCTTCACACAAAGGACCGCCCCCATGAACGCCGGAGTGCTGCTGCTCGGTGCGGGCAAGATCGGTCGGATGATCTCCAGGCTCTTCAAGGAGGCGGGTGGGGTCGCGCTACGAGTGGCCGACAAGGATCCCAAGTCATTGCAACGTCTGCACGACCGGGTGGGAATTGATGATGCCGTCACTCTCGAAACCAGTTCTGCCGAAGAATTGCAAGCGGCCATGCAGGGCTGCAGCGTCGTCATCTCGGCTCTCGACTATCGCTCGAATCCGGCAGTCGCGACGGCAGCCCTGGAAGCGGGACTGTCGTATTTCGATCTCACCGAGGATCGCGAAACGACCAACTTCGTGCGAGGGATCGCTGCCAGCGCGAAAGATGGCCAGGTCTTTGTCCCTCAATGCGGACTCGCGCCGGGTTTCGTCTCGATACTTTCAGCCGACTTGATGAAGTGGTTCGAGAAACTCGATTCGGTTCACATGCGGGTCGGAGCAATTCCTCAGTTTCCGACGAACGCGCTCACCTACAACCTCACCTGGTCGACCGATGGATTGATCAACGAATACTGCAATCCCTGCGAGGTCATACGCGACAGTCGACGGATGGAAGTGTTGCCGCTTGAGGGACTCGAACACTTCTCGCTCGACGGCGTGCGCTACGAAGCCTTCAACACGTCCGGCGGACTGGGGACATTGTGCGAAACACTCGACGGCCAGGCCCGCCTCGTCGATTACAAGACAATTCGCTACCCCGGGCACCAGGACTTGATGTCGTTCTTGCTCTCGGACTTGCGACTCGAAACCCGCCGCGACCTGTTGAAGGAAGTTCTCGAAGCCGCCATCCCGCTGACGTTTCAAGATGTCGTGATTGTCTTCTGCACCGTCAAAGGCTGGCGGAAGGATCAGTTCGTGCAGAAGAGCGAACTCCGCAAGATCTACTCCGACACAATCGGCGGCGAAGTCTGGAGCGCGATTCAGATCACAACAGCCGCGTCGATCTGTGCCGTCGTCGATCTGTATATGAGTGGAAAGTTATCGGGTACGGGCTTCATCAAGCAGGAGTCGATCGATCTGCAGGCGTTTCTGGATAACCGGTTTGGAAAGTGGTTTCGGCAGAACAAGCCGTCAGCCAATGGCAACTGGCAGCCGACGGCGGAACCTATGGAGTGAATGTGATGTCGCAAGACAACGAAAAGTTCATTCTCAATTTGTTGCTCGGGAAGGGGCATCTCCCGGTGACTACAGGATCCGTCAGCAGTGTTGACATCGAAGGTTCGATTCCCATCCGGTCTCCGATCGATGGAGAGTCAATCGCGACATTGATCGATACGGCGACGGCGTATGATGTCGACGAAGTTGTCATCAAAGCTCAATCGGCATTCGTGCAATGGCGAAAAGTTCCTGCTCCTCGTCGCGGGGCAATGGTGCGCGAAATCTCCTTGATGCTCGGACGACACAAATCAGAGTTAGCGGAGTTGATCACGCTGGAGGCCGGCAAAACACGCCAGGAGGCTCTTGGCGAAGTGCAGGAGATGATCGACATTTGCGATTTCGCCGTCGGACTCAGTCGGCAACTTTACGGACTGACCATCGCGAGCGAACGCCGCGAACATCGATTGATGGAGCAGTGGCACCCATTGGGACCGATCGGCGTGATTACGGCCTTCAACTTCCCGATGGCCGTCTGGGCCTGGAACGCCATGCTGGCATTCGTCTGTGGCGATCCCGTCATTTGGAAGCCGTCAGAAAAGACGCCGCTCTGTGCTTTGGCCTGTCAATTCATCGTTGCGAACTGTGCGGCCAATTTCATACCCGAAGCACCGGAAGGACTGAGCAGCGTCATCATTGGCGGTGCCGACGTGGGGCAAGCGATCGCAGAACATTCTGGACTGCCGCTGGTGTCGGCCACAGGCTCGGTGCCGATGGGTCGCGATGTGGCTCAGCGTGTGGCGGCTCGGCTCGGTCGCAGCTTGCTCGAACTGGGTGGCAACAACGGCATGGTTGTCGCACCGTCGGCTGATCTCGAACTCGCGGTCAGATCGATCGTCTTTTCTGCCGCTGGGACATGCGGTCAGCGCTGCACCACTCTGCGGCGCCTCATCGTGCACTCGTCGATCGCCGACAAGCTGGTGGTTGCGATCAAATCAGCCTACTCACGACTGCGCATCGGCGACCCACGAGACGACAAGACTCTCGTCGGTCCCCTCATCGACGAGGCGGCGTATGACGCGATGCAGTCGGCCTTGCAGACGGCAAAAGATCTGGGAGGCGTGGTCCATTTCGGCGAGCGAGTCACTGAAGGAGTTCCGAAAGGTGGATACTATGTGAGGCCCGCGATCGTCGAAATCGGACCCGATGCCAAGATCATTCAGCAGGAGACGTTTGCTCCCATTCTGTACGTCATTAGGTATGAATCACTGACAGAAGCAATCGCGATGCATAACAACGTGCCGCAGGGGTTGGCATCGTCGATCCTCACACAGAATATGCGGGAAGCCGAGCTGTTTATGTCGGCGGCTGGTTCGGATTGCGGCATCGTCAACGTGAATGTCGGCCCCAGTGGAGCCGAGATCGGTGGAGCCTTCGGCGGCGAGAAAGAGACTGGCGGCGGACGGGAATCGGGCTCCGACGCCTGGAAAGCCTATATGCGCCGGGCCACAAACACGATTAACTATTCGAATGAGCTGCCGTTGTCGCAGGGGATCAAGTTCGACTTGCAGGACGACTCAACATGACACCGGAATCTACCGTGACACAATCATTCACGAACAAGCACGAGTGGCAGCCGCTGCCGGCGGTCGGTGAATTCATTCAAGAACTCCTCGGTAAGTATCAACAGTCGGCGATCATTGACCTGGTCGCCAAGAGACTGCTTTCCGAGACAGGCACGCGCCTCGAAGACTGGGTCGACCACTACGAGTTTCCAGACGACGAGAAGACCAAGGCCCGGTTGATCGAACTGGGTTTCTCGGAGACCACAGCCGGCGATGGCATCAACTTCGTGCATCCCGGTGCGCTCGTGCCGAGAGTCAAGTTGATCGACGAGAATGTTCTGCATCTTTTTCTACGAGTCGAATCAGTCGTCGACTTTCTAGTGGCGAATCCGGCGTTTTTCTGCAGCCGTCTGGAAGGCATTCCGGGATCCGCGATGAGACGCGCGTGCGTCGAGACGTCTGGCGGAATCGAATTGTGGGTGATTGAGCGGCATGGCTGGACGTCGGACGAAGTGCCCGATCTCTCTCCGCTGGCTCTCGGCCAAACGCTTGTGCATCAGGAAGCGTTTCGCCTTCGGCAGCGCCGGTTTATTGATGATGCCGATGGCTTCGAACATGCATCGACGCTGATCGCGGCAGCAATCGACGACATCGGCCGCGATCGCGCCTGTGACCTCTTCTTCGCTGCCGAACGCGAGTACTGGGGAAAGCGAAATCTGGCGGCTCGTGTGCAGAAGGCGCGGCAGGATGCGATCGGAATGGGTTGGGCCAATCACGATCATCACACCTATCGCTCCAGCCGGGCTTGCTTCGTTCGACTGATTGCGGTGCTGGAACAACTTGGCTTTGTATGCCGAGAGCGATTTTATGCGGGTCGCGAGGCAGGCTGGGGGGCGCAGGTGCTGGAACATGCGGGGACGGGCGTCGTGATCTTTGCCGATGTTGATCTCTCACCCGAAGAAGTGGCAGCCGACTTTGCTCACGAACCATTGCCGCAGCGCGACAGCCTGGGAACCGTGGGACTGTGGTGCCGACTTCATGGCGAGGCGTTTCTGCAGGCGGGGATGCATCATCTGGAGTGTCAGTTTCATTTCGACGCGGCCCGCGAGCAACTGGCGGAGTTGGGTGTGGCCTCGATGAAACCCTTCACCGATCTCCCCTACCTGAAGCAGGCCTTCACCAAAGGAGAATGGTGGAGTGTGGATGCGTCTCGCATCGACTCACTCCTCAACGATGGCCTGATCACGATCGAACAGGCGGGCCTGTTTCGCGATAAGGGGGCGCTGGGATCGCACCTCGAGATCCTCGAACGTGACCACGGGTACAAGGGATTCAATCAGACCGGCATCAACGAGATCATTCTGGAGACGGATCCGAGGAAGCAGTGAGAGAGACGCAGTGATAACTACCACATCTCCAACTGTAGAGACTCGATTTGGTTGAAGTGTTCGTCGCGCGTCAACACCGTCAGCAAATGCTATTGGGCAACCGCTGCGATCCAAATTTCATTCTCGGGAAGTGGGCGCCCCTTGGACTTCAGATTGTTCTTGATCTGCCCGTTGTACTCTGCGGTGTCACTATCACATGCAAGGATGGCCGCACGGCTGGCAAATTCACTGATCTTGAGAAGATTCTCCTCAATGCGTGTTGAAACCAGTGCTCCAAAGTACAGTTCACCAAGAGCGATCGCGGGGACAAGCACTTCTGCCAACTCTCCGAACTTCGTTCGAATGGTCTCGTCGTTCCGGAACAGCGCGACGATGACGCTGGTATCGAGCAGAAACTTACCACTCATCCGCGTCGACCCTTTCGCACCCATCTTCGATGGCCTGCGACATGACGTCGAGATCGTGTACATCGATCGAACCCGCGAACTCCAGCAACGACGATCCGCTCACACCTCGAGGAGACGACGAGGTAAGCCCACGGGCAAATTCCAGGACTCGGCGCTGCTGATCGATGGGCATTCGACCCATGCAGTCAGTGAGTTGACTCTTAATCGTTGCATCAACCATCACTACGACTTCATTGGTGAAAGGGAATGCGAAAGCGTCAAACAATAGAGTCTAGCACGCAGTAAGAAGCATCTGCACCTACTCCACCGCCTCAATCGACAGATCGTCAATCTCGATCACGCCGCGGGCTCCGTTGAGGCCGACTTGCATGATGGCCTCTCGTGCCGTCGGGGGGATGAGGATTCGTTGATCGACATCGATCCAGTGGTCGGTCTCCGCCAGCCAGGGGCCGATGACGGCCTGGCTCGAAGGGAGTCGGCGCTGGTCGAAGAAGTGAATCACCAGCGACGGGCGTTCGTTCGAGTTTGGTCCAGGGCGAACGTCTCCCACGCGAACCCGCATGCGCACGCGAATCGCCGACACCGCCTGGCCCGACACCGGGAAGGCCTGCAGGATGTGCGAGTTTCTTCCCGCAACATCATTCTCGAACCGCAGGTAGTGCGAACCGTCGGCATGCTCCTGAGCCGAGCAGCGCCGCTGGTAATGCCAGGCCGTCAGCATCTCGCTGTCGGGGAAGAACTCCTCGAAGCCGCCGTTGCGAATTTCGGGGTGCTCGGGATCGGGAAGGATTTCGCGCTGATCCTCGGATTGGCCCGTCATCGGGACGAACAACGTCGGCAGCAGTTTCGTTTCAATCAACTCCCCATTCTGCTTCTCCAGAAGATGAAAGACCTGCTGATAGCGTTCGCCGACGGGGATGATCATCCGGCCGCCATCACGAAGCTGGTCGACCAACGGTTGCGGAATGCTCTCTGGAGAACAGGTGACGATGATCTTGTCGAAAGGGGCGTGCTCCTCCCACCCCTGATACCCGTCGCCGATGCGGGCATGAATGTTTTCGTACCCCATGCTCTCCAGCAGCCGGGCCGCGCGTTCGCCCAGCGGTTCGACGATTTCAATCGTGTAGACTTCGCTGACGAGCGGAGACAGCACTGCCGCCTGATATCCGCTGCCGGTGCCGATTTCGAGGACACGGTCTTCGGGTTGAGGATCAAGCACCTCGGTCATGTAGGCCACGATAAACGGCGGCGAAATCGTCTGACGAAAGCCGATATCGAGTGCCTGATCGTAATAGGCAAGATGCCTGAGATCGTTGCGCACGAACAGATGCCTCGGCGTCCCCCGCATGGCGTCGAGCACTCGGGGATTGGTGATGCCTTCGGTGACGAGATAGTCGTCAACCATCTCGGTCCGCAGGACATCGTATTGCCGTTGGGCGTGCGCTTGTGACGGGAGCGCCGCAACGGCGCACAGCAACGCCGCGAGTGTCTCGAAACAGAGCTTGTGTCTGGTCATGCGTCATTCCTCCTGAACCCGCACGTTAGTTCGATTCCAGCTTGTTGAGCAAGGGGAAATGATGAATGGACGCCGATCGATGGCAATCGGCCGTCTGTCAGTGGGATCTTGGGAAATTGATCAGAATCGACGGAAGCGTCTCTCGACGACCATCCGAATTCACACACTTTTCGGAGGCACATCCGGGTCGAGATCTTCCGTGTCATCCACTTGCTCGTTGGCAAGCGATGACCGATCATACAGGTTGACCTCACAGATCATCTCGTTCACTTGTCGTCAGCATTCAAGCTGCGTTTCAGGAGCCCATCATGCACAAAGTCCTTATCGTCGTCGGCGATGCCACCGAGACAGTCGACACGCTGTATCCCTATTACCGCGTGCAGGAGGACGGCTTCACGCCCGTCGTCGCGGCTCCCGAGAAGCGGCTGTATCAAATGGTGATGCACGAGGTGAAACCGGGCTGGACGATCACCAAGGAGTGGGAGGGCTACACGATCAAGGCGGATGTCGCGTTTAGCGAAATCGATCCGGCGGAATACGTCGGCATCTTTTTCAGCGGTGGCCGGGCGCCCGAGTACATTCGCTACGACAAAGACCTCGTCCGCGTCACCAAGCATTTCTTTGCCGAGAACAAGCCGGTCGGATCTGTGTGTCACGGCGTCGAGATCCCCGCGTATGCCGACTGTGTTCGCGGCCGGCGGATGGCGACCGTGCCGAAGTGCCAGTTCGACCTCGAAGTCTGTGGCGGCATCTTCGTGAACGAGCCGTGCGTGGTCGACGGCAACCTGGTGAGCGGCCGCACGTTCCACGACCACGGCCACTACATGGGCGAGTTCATGCGACTGCTGAGGGAGGAGCGAGCGAAGCGGGAGTGACAGATGATCGACGAAGCGAATCAAACTCGGTCGATACCGACAATTGTTCTGTTTTGGATTGCGGGCGTGCTCTATGTGATTTCGCTCGCCAGTCCCGTTGTCCAAGTCATGACGAACTCAACTCCTATTCCGGGCGTCACCGCGCTATGTGTGACGACGTCAGCCGCGATGGAAGGTATTTGGCAGACGATCACCAACGGAGGATTGGAGAGGGTCTCGGATCTGTTGGTTCCATTAATGGGCTTCATGGCGAATGCGACGTTGGCAACGAGTGCGGCTCTGGGTTACAGGCTTCGCCAGCGAAATGCGATGCCGATGCTGTGGCTCTCGCTCAATGGACTGGCGGTGGGATTCGCGATGCCGTGGGTGATGGGAGGATTCTCAGTGGACGTCTACTCCGAACTCTACTTCGGCTACTGGCTCTGGATCGCATCCCTCGCTCTCGTCGCGGCGGGTTGGGGAAACATTGTCTGGCATCAGCTACGCGAAGAGCGGGCAATACGGGAGTAGAAGTGCCTTGAACGCTGGCGTCTCAACACCGCCGACTTCACAGTTACCACGCACCCTGTTTGCGGTGTCGGCCAGCGTCCTGGTGGTCTCGTCTTTTTGCCCCGCGTTCGAAGGAGCAACGGACGACGTGATGCCAGGATGGGAAGCATGTGTGCTCACGTTCTACTTCACCGTATTTCCATGGATTGAAGGACCGGACGCGACTTGGCTCTTCATCGGAACGCAGATGCTGCTACCGTTGATCATGGGAACATATGCAAATCTTGTTTTTCTCGTGTCGGCGATCGCCGGATTCCCTCTTCGTCGACATGCGCCAGCGTTCTGTGGTCTCGCGATGAGCGGCATGCTCGCGGGTTTGTTGATGCCGCCGGTCATGGCACTCGGAGGCTGGTGTCGCGGTTCTCTCCGCGAGGTGTACGCCATCCATTACTACGGCTACTGGATGTGGATCGCGTCCCTGGCCCTGCTCGCTGCCGGTTGGGTGTTCGTCGTCTGGCATCAACGACGCTTCCGTCCGTCTTCTTCAAGCCCTCCACCATCGTTGCAGCATTGAACGATTTCCCGACAGACACGAACTCAACCCCTGGCGCGCCGGCGGTGCTGTTCACGCTGGCAGGTCTCGTGTTCTTCGTGTCGCTGTTCTGTCCCGTCATTCAGATCATGGACGACTCGCTCTACGGATGGGGTGCGGCGTACATCACGGCTTGGGGGAGTGTGGCGGGTTTGTGGCAACTCGTGACACATCGCGATGCAATGTCGGTCTTCGAGATCGTGCCGATGATGGTGGGAACCGCCGCGAACTTCGCACTGCTGACAACGGCATGTTTCGGTTGGAAACTGCATCGCCGGCACGCGATCCCAATGCTGGTGCTGTCGATCAACGGGTTGCTGGCCGCGATGCTCATGCCCGCCATGATGGAAGTCCATCGCACAGGCGTTTCCCTGGAGGTCTATGGTGAACTGAAAGTCGGCTACTGGCTCTGGATCGTCACGTTCGCGCTGACCGCCGTCGGCTGGTGGAGCGTCGTCAGGAAGCAACGTTCTCAAAGGGTTGCCGGATAACGCGATACGGCGGCCAAGCGGAATGGCCGTGGAAGTGAGTTCTGGCACTCGGTTCGCATGTTTACAGCGACTGTTTTTGCCGATAGCATCAACGTAGCGTAGAATTGATTTCGACGCGTCGGTGCGCGCCCGTTTTTGTGATCGGAGAAGGAACATGTCGCAGGCCATTACGGTTCAGTGTGTTCACTGTGCCAGCCCACTGCAGTTGAAGTCGGCGTCGGCAGTCGGGAAGAAGGCGCGATGCCCACAGTGCCAAGGCGTCTTTACTGTTCCTCCGCTCAAGACGTCGCGACCGAAAGCGAATCCTGCCAAGACCCGAGAGCCGCTCAGTAACTCGACGAAGCAAATCGCGATCATTGCCGGCGTTGCCGCAATGCTGTTGATCGTGGTGGTCTGGGCCAATTTCGCTGCCAATACGGGTTCCGCCGCAGGCGTCCCGCTGGCACAGAGTTCGCCTCCCACCACGCAACGGACAATTGCCCCTCCTGGCGGTTCGCGTCCGACGCCGGCGCAACCGGGCGCGACCGCGAATCAGCCGGCGTCCAACATGGGTTCGTCGCCTGTGCAGCAACCGGCAACTACGCCATCCCACCCATTCCAGAGTCCTGCTCCGACGCAAGGTGCTCCCGCCGCGCCCGCAACGAACACTCCCGCGCCTGATTCGCCGACTGCATCTCCAGAGACCTCTCGCGAAGCGCCAGGTCAACGAGGTGGAGGAGGGGGATACAATGCGCCCGCCACGGGTGGTGGAGGGGGATTCCCTGTCATGCGTGGACCCGGTCCACTGATTGGATTTCCTGCTGATGGCGGCGCGAATTCGTCTGGTTCGGGGGGAGGAGACAGTGGCGGGGTCGGAGATGGAGGACGAGACCAAGGTCGCCCCGGCTTACCTGGTGGCGATAGTCCTCCCCGAAGGCCTGGCGGAGGTGGCGACGTGCCTCCTGGAACTCCCGGTGGTCCCGGCGGCGGATTGCCTCCCGGCGCACCGGGCGGTGGTGGCGACGTGCCTCCAGGTCTGCCTGGTGGTGGGGAAACGCCCCCCGGTGCTCCTGGTGGTGAACCGGTGCTCCTGGTGGTGGACATGGGGGTGGTGGAATGGCCCCCGGTGCTCCTGGTGGTGGACATGGTGGTGGTGGAATGGCCCCCGGTGCTCCTGGTGGTGAACATGGGGGTGGTGGAATGGCCCCCGGTGCTCCTGGTGGTGAACATGGGGGTGGCGGAATGGCCCCCGGTGCTCCTGGTGGCGGACATGGGGGTGGTGGAATGGCCCCCGGTGCTCCTGGTGGTGGACACGGTGGTGGCGGAATGGCCCCCGGTACTCCTGGTGGAGGGCACGGTGCGCATGGCGGAACTGACGGACCTCCCGGAGCCCCAGGAGGTGGACACAGTGGTGGCATGGGGCCTCCCCCGGGCGCTCCTGGCGGCGGACATGGCGCGCATGGTGGTCGCGGATAGTTCCACCAGATCAGCGTTCACGACAAATTCGCAGCGTGTTAGCGCGTAGCGGCGGACGTGAACCTGAGCAGTCCCAATCCTTGCGGCAGCGGTGTTTCTGCGTGGGGGAATGTCCAACTCTCGGTTCCCACGCTGGGAGTGATGCGCAGCATGCCGAGATTCCAGACTTCCCCCGGTTGCGGAGGCCGCGCGACGAGTTCGCTCCAGGGAATGGCGGCTTCGACCAGCCAGCGGTCGGCGTCCCGACGGGGGGCGACATGCCAGAGCGGATTCCACGAGTCATCACCCCAGCAGCGATCGTGCGTGCAGCCGCGCTGGTCGATCATCAATTCGTACCAGGTGGAATAGTCGCGATCGACATCCAGGCAGAGCATCCAGCGGTCATGTTCCCTGAGCTGGGCATCGTGCGTGCGACCTGCCAATTGAGTATCGGCAATGGGCTGGCCGTCGCGAATCGGTGAACTGATCGCGACATACAGATAGTTCGAGTCCCAAGCGAATCGTGCCTCAGGAGGATGATCGTCGGTGACTCGCGGTCGGGCATCTTCGTAGATCGGTGTCGAGTCGGTGAACCCGATATATCCGTCCTGCGGAGCCCGTTGCGAAAGCTGAGCCGGAGTGGCGCCGGTCCAGCAGGCATCATCAAGGACGCCGTCCAGGAAAGGTGCCGATGGAGTGAACTCGCAAGCGGCCACGGGGACGGGCGAAATGGCTTGAGTCGCGCTCGCCCACAACTCGGCCAGTGCGGCATGTCGCCACGCGCCGTTGCCGGATTGATTGAGGATCGACTCTCGAATCGTAATTGCCGCCGCCGGAGCCCCTTGCCGCGAAAGCAAAGATGCCAACGCGAGTTGCGTTTCTGGCAATGTATGGATTTCCGGGGCCAGTTCCTGCATCGCGTTCGCCACCAGACGTGCGCGTCGTCGCCAATACTCTCTTTCCGCATTGTGCAGGTCGGCACCATGTACCGAGACCGATGAACGACCTTCGGTGAAATTGATATATGAGGGAGACTCGCCGATCACGGGAGTGACATCACCGGCTCCAGGGTCTCCAACAGGTTGTGTGGCGAGCCCCTGCACGACGTCTCGATCGGTTCGCATTTGCCTTGTGGAAGAACCGACTTGTCGCAGGCGTTGCCAGGCGACTTCCTCGCTCGACCAGCGCAGCAGTAGCCACGTCATGGCTTCGCGCGCCGCGGGTTGATCGGGGTATTGCTCCACGAGGAAGGCGTTCACGTCCTCGACGAGATTCCAATGTTGCTGATGGGCGAACTCGCGGGCCACGTCTTGCAACTGAATGGCTGCCGCTTCCCGCGACAGCGGTGCGACGATGTTGCGCAGTTGTCCAACGACTTGCGATGCCCGCGCGGGATCGGCCGTCATCTGTTCGAGGTAACCCGCAAAGTTACGCTGTTGAGTGGCCGATTCGAACAGCTGGTCGTCGAATTCCGTTAAGGGCCTCAACATTCTTCGCGAAGGGCTTCCCGGAGTGATCGACAGTCCGGCGAAGAGGGATCGTCCGTCCGCGCCATCGGCGGGGAATTCCGCCACGTACTGCTCGACGCGTGGAAGAAGCATTTCCGGTATCAGTCGCGAACGCGCCGGCTCGCAGGCCACTCGCAATGTTGTGCGTTGGCGTGACAACGGTTCGAGCTGATCAATCTGAAACGCTCCTTGCTGTCCCGACGGCAATCGTGCCACGATCCGCGACACTTGCCAGGGGAGCAGTCCCAACCCTGCATGTTCTGGAAATCGATCGGCATCGGCGGCCTGCGCGACAGCGATCTGCACAGCCTCATGCAACAGCGTGGTCGTGGCATCATCCAATACGGGTTGCTCATAGACAATGACATCCGGCTTCCACATGCGAATGTCAGCAACCAGACGCGACAGAAGTGTCGTCGCGAATTTACCGTCGGTCTGGAGCGTCCATTCATTGATGAGAGCCTGTCGATCAGATTCGATCCCCGGCACCGAGAGCGAAAGCTCCCAACCCGTCGCCGCATCATTGCCGCCGGCGGCGATGATCGACTGTTGCAGAGTGAGGTCGTCATCGCGGTTCGATTCGAGTGTGGGACCGGCATCCTTCCGAATGGGTACGATCGCAGCCGTTCGGAAACCGTCTTCCAGGCCATGGCGGGCTATCATGGGGAGTGAAATGCGATGTGGATAGGCGTGGATCGCGAGTACCGAGACGCGTCGCTCGCCTCCCCTCACGGTCTGCCAGTCGCGACCGTTGTGCGAGATGACAATCCGGCCCATCGCGCCGACGGCACAGGCACGGACACCGTCGCCATCAGCGGACGTTGCGACGGCGATGGCTTCGAGCGGTGTGTCATCAGTTGTGGGTTGCCGTTCCCATGACGCGCCGGCATCCGGAGAATGCCAGATCACGCGGCCGGGTCGGCCGACGCACCACACCCGATCGTTCGAGGCCGCGACACCCAGCAAATCGGTCTGCTGTTCCCATTCTCGTGGCAGCCGTTGGACCGGCGGTGCCCACGAGGCACCGAGATTGTCGCTGCGTCGCATGAGACCGCCGTCGCCGACCATCCAACATCGGCCACTGGAATGCGCGGTACAATCATGCACGGTACGCAGCCCCAGCGCCGATCTGTCGGGCAACACTCGGCCATTTCCAAGAACCGAATTCGTTCCGCGCCGACCTCCGAGCACTCCATGTTCGCGATTGATGAAGGCACCCGACCTCCAGCCGGCACTCGCCGCTCCATCGACCGTCGTCCAGGACTGGCCGCCGTCCGTCGTCGACATGACTCCCGTAGAGCAGTTCCAGGTCGATGGACCGCAGACGACGCCCGATTCCAAATCAAAGAATCGCATCGACACGATGTAGGGCAATGCGATCGAAGAAACATCGCTCCACGTTTCACCGCCGTCGCTGGTTGCCAGTAGAACTCCGACGCGCTGTTGCGATCCCGGCAGTACGTCTCCACCGGCGATCCAACCGATTTGGTCAGTCAGGAAGCAAACGCTTTCCAGAGTTGCCGTCGTCGGAGTCGAGATGAAGTTCCACGACAGGCCACTGTCGATCGACTTCCAGACGACACCTCGGTCGCCGACAGCGAACACGAGTGATTGTCCCACGAAATGCACGTCGCGCAGCGTCGCGTCATCCTGCTCTGGAGTCGGAACGGATGGGGTCGGTTGTTGAGCGAAGCATGAGTTGTGAATGACACCGCATAACACAATCACGCCGCATGCCCCGCGCAATCTCAAGTTCCAGGCGCAGCGAAGGCGGTTCCTCATAAGATGACTCGCCTATTGAAACCGGTATCCCGGGTTGCGCTGGTCGAAATCGCGATCCGCGAGGCCGACATTCGGTCGCAAGTTGAGATACGTGTATTCCTCGACCAGCACCGGCGGTTGCCCCGGGTTCTGAGGGAATCCGAAATTCTCAATCCGAATCGGCAGTTGAGACTGCGCGTCGAAGTAAACGCGCGTCGTATGGTAGAGAAACTGGCGACGCGGTTGCGGATGAGCTGTCTCGATAACCTGACATGCCACGTTTCCGAGTCGAGCATCCGGGTAGTATCTCACGTCGATTTCACCGAATTGCGATTCGACCTTCCATTGCTCGATCACCAGCTCAAGCATTCGTTTCAGCCCGAGATCGGTGATCGGATGACGATTCTCCGACATCGCCTGTTGACCGTTCGTGGGAATGCTGACCGTGCCGACGATGGCCGCGATCCCCTGTCCCTCGTGCGCCAACAACTGATTCTGGTTTCTGCCGTGAACGTACAAGATCTCCCGTCCGACGTGTGGCTCTCCATATTGGAGATAGACGCTGAACGGCTCTTCACGCAGCTTGAGGTTCATCACCTGCGTCATCAACCGGCCGTTGATCAGTTCGCGTTTGGTCAATGTGGCGGTGTAGTCGTTGACTTGTTCCACCGCTTCCAGTGACGATTCCGTGAAGCGAATCGCGGGCATCAAGGGATGTTCATCCGCTTCCTGCGGCGCGTCTCCGGTTGCGGGAGACGTCGGGAATTGCGCGAACGCCGACTCGCAACGACAGAATGTCACCGACAGCAATACAGCCGTGCAAACGATTCGAACTGTCCAACGGAAGGACCGCATGACTACCTGACTGCTGGCACCGCCAAGGAAACTTGCATAAGTACACGCGCTCAGGGACTGAGCTTCTGATTGATGTCATCGATGTCGTTCTGGGCGTCGTTCACTTCGCCCAGAGTGATCGCCGAAAGCACGACGGTCGTGACACCCAGCAGGATGAGCGACGTCCCGACGGGATCGAGAATGCCGAACTGCGCCCGCATGACGGATGACGAGTTGACGAGCACAGCCGACGTGATCGCCGTGGGCGGGGCGGCGTCGTGCGACCAGAGTCGAAATGTCCCTTCGCCTTGCGGCGACGCCACGCGGTAGACACCGGCCTGCAGGCCGTTGGAACTGAAACGCCCCTCGGCGTCGGTCGTCATTGCGGCGACCTGCTCGTCACCGCGAAACATGGTTACGACGGCTGCATCAACGGGGTTCCCCTGGTCGTCGACAAGGACGCCTTCAAAGCTGCCATCGCTCGACATGGCGACATCAACGATCGCATTGGTGCGGCCACCCGCTTCTTCCTGATCGGGAATCGGAGTTCGGGCATCGTTGGGGATGCCCTGCGCCATCGCGGCTGGTGAGGCGATCAAAATGGCAGCGGCCAACGATGCCAACTGCAATTGCAGGCGATAAAAACGAGTCATTCGGTTACTCCAGAAAGGATGATGTCAATGAGTGGCCCCAGACACTGTCGTGACGTGCTTAATTCCAATTGCGCAAGTGGTCGACCAACTGCGATTCCGGTGACCGGCCGTTAATCGTCGGGAGCCGTTCGCTCAATGGTCCTGCGAACTCCCCCCGCTGAATCGTTTCGACATAGCCCGTCAAAGCCGTTCGCACTTCTGAGGGACCATGCAACATGAAGTGCGCCCAAGCCCACGACTCTTGGTATTCTCGCGAACCCATCTCGGTCAGGTCGCGCAGGCCTTCGAGTCGTTGCAAACTCGGACGCCAGCCGAAAAACATCGCCCGCTTCAAACTCCCCAAATGCGGGTGATTGCTGGCGCGGTCATCGGGAGGAGCCTCGAAATACTCCGCGAAGCCCTCATCGAGCCACAGCGGGACATAGGGCAACGCGTTGTGCAGAACGGCATGCGTGCATTCGTGACGCACATCGGTCTCGAATCCCCAACGGCGGTAGACAAAGACATGTCCCATGTCCGGACCCTGCACATACAATGCGGGACGATTGGCCCCCTCCGGGACACGGGCGGCGACATATCGCGAATACGACCAGCGACCGCTGAAGATATTGAGTTGCACGGGACGATCTTCGATGTCGAGATTCAGCGTGGCACCGACATCTGACTGAAGCTGCTCGATCTCCTGCAGCAGGCGTTGAGACGATGCATCACTGAGAGAAAACTCGGCTCGCACCTGAAACATTCCCGTATCGCAGGTGTGCGCCCATTGCGAGTCGGCGGCAAACGCGATGGTGCGGATTCCTCCCGAGATGGCACTAAGTGCCACCGCGCACATCACGAACATGGCGAGTTTTCGCATGTCGGATCGAGTAAAGAGGAATCGCCAAGGGACGAGCATTCCGGACTCCGGACCGGCAAAAAGTGCGGAAGTATGCGGCGAACTCGTCGATGAGGTCAATAGCGATTCGCGAAGACGCAAGCCCTTCCGCTACAGTGAGTTCGCACGGGTTCCGGCTGTCATGCCGCCCGCGTAGCCCAACGTATCCGACAGCGTCATCCCTCCCGCGAGCGCCGGTTTGCATGGATCTCGACCTTCTCAGACAGTGCTGGTTTCTCGCAGGACCGACGGCGTGCGGCAAGTCGGCGGTCGGTCTCGCACTCGCCGTCCGGCTGAATGCCGAGATCCTCGCACTCGACTCGATGTCGCTCTATCGCGGCATGGATGTCGGCACGGCCAAACCGTCACTGGAGGAACAACACCGGGTGCCGCATCACCTGATTGACGTGATCGAACCGCACCAGGAGTACAGCGTTGCCGAATTCCTCGACCGCGCTGAGTCGGCATGTCGCGACATCGTCGGTCGCGGATGCGTGCCTCTCTTTGTCGGCGGGACTGGGTTGTATTTGCGATCGTTGTTGCGAGGCGTCTTCGAAGGCCCAGCCGCCGACTGGGAGTTTCGCCGGCAGTTGACGGAACAGGCGCGACAGCATCCGCCGGGATGGCTGCATCGGGAACTGGCGCGAGTCGACGCGGCCTCCGCGAACAGGCTGCACGCCAACGATGAACGCCGGCTGATTCGCGCACTCGAAATCTTTCATCTGACAGGCCAACCCGCGTCGCAGCTTCAAAACCAGCCTCCGCTATCGACCTCCGATCGGCCAAAGCACGTCTACTGGCTCTCCCCTCCGCGCGACTGGCTGCATGATCGCATCAACACGCGTGTCGATCAGATGATCGCTAACGGATGGCTCGACGAAGTTCGCAGGCTCATCGATGCACCACATCAATTGGGACGCACCGCCAGCCAGGCACTGGGTTACAAAGAACTGATCGACCATCTGCATGGCCGCTGCTCCCTCGATGCCGCCGTCAAACAGATCAAGACAGCCACACGACAATTCGCCAAACGGCAGCACACCTGGTTTCGACAATTGGAGGAGTGTCAGGAGTTCTGCATCACCGGCAACGAGTCGGCAGGCGAATTGGCAGATCGGCTAATGAGTCTTCGCCGGTCAGACCATTCGCCGGACTGAATTACGCGCGTGTGGAGACTTTTCGGGAATTCGCGGACGCCGTCTGGCATCTCCATGAATGAAGCCGCGATCTCCCGGTTCGCGGATTTGAGTTGAAGCCGAATTCATTCATCTATCCGGCGTGAATTGGTGCCGGATTTCTCTTCGCTTTCCGCAGCGGATTCGAGGTGCCCTCATGGTGCGCAACCACTTTGCTTCTCTCTGGCTCGGTGATGCTGAAGCCGATGCAGGTCCAAAGACCTCAATTCCGATAGCGCTCTGGTGCGTGCCGTTGCTGTTGCTGATCGTGGGTTGCGGCAGCAGCGACGAATCGGCATCTTCGGGATCCGCCGACATGTCAGTTTATTCGTCGATTCCTCGGCGTCATTCGCTTCAAAGTGAGTCGGATTGGGAAGCAACTCCTTTCGGTGATGATGACGTTTCGCGGGAGCAGTACGAAACCATTATCGAAAACCGCTTTCAGAGCGTGACGAATGCGCCGCTGTCGACATTCAGCATCGATGTCGATACCGCGTCATACTCCAACGTCCGCCGCTTTCTGACGCATCACCAGATGCCGCCGGCTGATGCCGTACGGATTGAAGAACTGATCAACTATTTCGACTATCACGACCCGGTCCCGACCGACGATCAGCCCTTCAGCTTGACCGCCGAAGTCGCCGGTTGCCCGTGGCAGCGGGACCATCTTCTGGTGCGACTGGGGATACGCGGCCAAGAAGTCGAGTCGCGGCCGCCGAGCAATCTGGTCTTCCTCGTGGACGTCTCAGGATCGATGGCCGATCAAAACAAACTTCCGTTGGCAAAGCGGTGTCTACAGGCACTGGTCGAGCGACTCGACGAACGCGATCGCATCGCCATCGTAACCTATGCCGGGGGGACCGAAGTCGCTCTCCCTTCGACGTCGGCGACAGACAGGCAGACGATCCTGTCCGCGATCGAACACCTGGGGGCCGCCGGTGCGACTGATGGCAGTGCGGGAATCCAATTGGCCTACACTGAAGCCGTTGACCATTTCGTCGAGGGGGGAACGAATCGCGTGGTTCTTTGCACCGACGGCGACTTCAATGTGGGTATAACCGATCGTGGTGACCTCGTGGAATTCATTCGCGAACAAGCCCGCAGCGGCGTATTCCTCAGCGTCCTCGGATTCGGAACCGGCAACATCGATGATGCCACGATGGAGAGCCTCGCCGACGAAGGTAACGGTAACTATGCCTACATCGACAGCTTTGCCGAGGCACGCAAAGTGTTGATTGAGCAACTCACGGGAACGCTCGTCACCATCGCCAGCGATGTGAAGATTCAGATCGAGTTCAATCCCACCTACGTCGCCGGCTACCGATTGATCGGCTACGAGAATCGCATGCTGGCTGATGAAGACTTCGACGACGATGCCAAGGACGCCGGCGAGATTGGGGCGGGACACACCGTCACCGCGTTGTACGAATTGATTCCGCAAGGCGTGAATATGCCCGAAGTCGCACAGATGGAGTTGCGATATCAGACGACCGGTGAACTCACGGAGTCGGCATTCGCCGACGAACTGTTCATGTTCCACTTGCGCTACAAGGAGCCGGGGGGTGAGGTCAGCCGCGAGATCACCAGCCCTGTGCGCAATCTGCAGGTCGCGTTCGAGGGAGCGTCAGACGACCTGAGGTTCGCTGCTTCTGTGGCTGCATTCGGCATGTTGCTTCGCGGTTCCGAGTACAGTGGCGACGCGACGTACGCCGACGTGGTGCAATGGGCGCAGGGGAGCATGGGCGACGACCGGTTCGGTTATCGATCGCAGTTCGTGGGTTTGGTCCATGCCGCAGCGGAACTCAGCGACGATCAGTTGGCCACCCGCTAAGCCTTGCGTGACTTGATGCCGTCCGCTGCCTGGAGGGTTTCCATGACGAGGTGGCCCATCTTCGGATGACTTGGTTCCAGGTCGGCGGCGAGACCGAATTCCTGCAGGCCGGCAGACGTGGTGGGACCGATACTCCCGATCACACATGTCTTCACCGCCGTCAGCCACTCTTGCAGCAGCCCCATGTCGTCGGCCACTTGTGCGGCATGCCGGACCTGCTGAGCACTCGTGACGAGCAGCACATCAAACCCACCGGCGATCGTCGTGGTGATCGCGGACTTGAGCGGAGCAATGTCTTCCGGCAGTTCCCAGCGATAGACTTGCACCACGACGACGTCGGCTCCACGCTCGCGCAGGGCGTGTTCGAATTCGACACTGGGTGCGCCATATTCCTGCAGCGCGATGACCATGTTCGCAAAGTCCCATTCCGCTTGATCGAGTGATTCCAGCAGTTCGCGCCAGGTGTTGGGCTCGGGGGCTCGGACATCGATATGAACGCCCCACTTCCCCAGGACAGCCGTCGGCTTGGGACCGCGGACGGCGATCCGGCAGCGATTGAGCGCCTGCAGGAATTCAGCGGAGTCGAAACGAGTCTCAATCACCTCGCGGAGTGCGGTCGCGCCGACACCGGTCATGAAGACGACGGCATCGATCGTCCCCTGCAGCAATTGATCTCCGAAAGCGAGAGCTTCTTGATTCGTTTCGAGCGGCACTTCGCGCATCGTCGGCACGACGGTCGGCTCGCCGTTGTGTCGGCGAATGAGGGAGGCCATGTCGCTTCCGCGACGACTTTCGAATGCGCAAACTTTCATTGCCGTTCAAATCCCCAAGTGCCAGAGCGCGCGATGATCGATGTTACCGGCGGTCCGGGGACGCGGCAACGCGCGACGATCACTGTGGCTGCCAGTTCGCTGCGGGAACGACTTGTGCGTCCATCTCGAAGATTCGCTCGAATTGAGCCATCTCGCCGGGCCGAGCAGGCATGAAGGGGCGCAGGTCGGTCCGTCGGCGTTGGGCGATGACTTGGGATTCCTGCGGAACTTCCGCGAGCATTCGCAGGAATTCACCGAGGGCCGCGGTTTCTTGCAACGCATGCATCATCGCCTCGCGGCGGCGCAGTCGTTCGGGTTCCGACAACGACAGGTCGGGCACAACATCGAGTTGATGAATCGCGTGGCTCATTTCGCCGATTTGTTGCTCGACTTGGCGGTGTGCCGCTGCAAAGTCGATCCGGCCCTCCAGGGACGACGCGGTGATTGCGAGACTGATGCGCCGCGCGAGATTCGCAAACTGGGCTGGTGAGTATCCGCGCCGCGACAGGACGGCAACAAGTTCAGCATCTTCGTGCCACGAGGACGCAAGACTGGCGGGATCGCACGAGCGACGATAGGCATCTCTCCAGGCAACCACCGCGATCTCGGGTTCTTGACCAGGTTGGACAGGCGGAATACCGACGGGCTGAAACTCCGGAAACCGGCCTCCGGGGAGTTCCTTGACCATTGTCAAGAAGTCGGTCACTTCGGAGTCCGACAGCTTGTCGCTGGCGTCGAGACGGCCTGTCAGCGCGACAGGAACTGGAGCCGATTCGGACGATTCGGAGGAGCAACCGATCAGCAACATCAACCCGACAAGGAGGGCCAACGGACGTGGATCAAGCATGGTGAGTGTCATTGCGAGTTGAATCGGACGTGGCCGTCGGCAGTTGCCGATCTCACCTGGCAACGGGTGAGTTGGCGGAGAAGCCACCGGAAAGCCTGTTCGCCGAACTCGGCGCGCCACCCAGAATCGTGGGTTGCGATGAGCCGGTGATCTGTGGATACGACTCGATTGTCGTCCGTCGGACGAGTTGTTGCGGGAATTCGATCGCCCCCGACTGCTGAACCACCATCTGGATCTGTTCGACGACGGTCGATTCCTTGGGGAGTCCCGAGTCACGGAAGATGCTGCAACTGCCACGGGCCGATCCACTCTGCACGACGACACGCACTCCTTCGGGACTGGCCGAGTCGCTGAACGTTGTCGAGGGGAGATACTCTCCCTGAATATCAATGACGGCTGTCGAGTCATTGAGTTCGCTCAACGTATAGGTCGTGTTCATCTGCATCGGGACGGGACGCGAAATGTGTCGGGGCCGCTGCCACGATTCACCGGGACGGCGGGCGATGCCATACGGGAGGAGTCCGATCGAATTATCGACGAAGTCGGCCACACCTTTCTCTCCAACATAGGCCTCGATGTTCAATAGCTCCTGCTGGCTGGCGATGCAGCGATTGCAGAATTCCTCGAATCCGACTGTCTCGATGATTTGATTGTCGGCACCGATCCAGAAGCTGAAGCCATTGCCGATCATCCGCTGATAGGGAGCCGCTGCCGCTGGAACTTGCGCCAGCGTATTGGCCGAATCGTACTCGATCGACTCACCGCCGATGTTGCTGTTGAACTTGACGCGGTCGTAACGCACGCCGAGCAGTGTCCGGCTCGGTTCCGTCGATTCGATGGAAATGACCATCTGCAATTCGAGGCGCGTGTCGTGAACGATCTGCTCGCCTGTGAGTGACGGTTGAAAGAGCTGTTGCTCCACAACCTTTCGTAATGGAAAGCGGTCGCCCGGTTGCAGCTTCAGTTCGAGCATGACGGACGATGCCGCGCCCGCCGTCGGAATGCCCGTACCGCCGTCTGATTCGGACGATTCCGACAAGAAGTCAGGCAGCAGCAGGTCTTCTTCGTTCTCGCTTCCCGAGCAGCCCAGCCAGCCGGCGCACGCTCCCAAGAGCACAATGCACATCCCAAATCGTGTGGCGGAAAACATCTTCATCCCCTGCTGCGGACCTTGTCGGCGTCAGCGATTCTTCAAGAGCCAAGACTCGACTATCGGCGGATCACGACTTCGGAGCCGACCGTCAGAAAGTCGTACACTTCGGCGACGTCCTCGTTTCTCAGTCGCACGCAGCCTTGCGATTCGGCCTTGCCGATGGAGTCGGGGTCGATCGTCCCATGAATGCCGTAACTGTCGCCGATGGAGAGCCAATGCTCGCCGAGCGGGTTGGTGGGATCGTCGTGCGCGACTACGCCGTCGGGACCGTAGTAGGTCGGATCGACGAGTTTGTCGTCGACTTGAAACGTGCCGATCGGTGTGCTGTCGTCGCGTCCCGTACCAACCGGGAACCGGCAGACGAAATAGCCGTGGGCATGGATCGTGATCTCGGAATCACTGAGATCAACCACCGCCGAAAACGGGCCACGGATGACCTTGAGTTCCTGCCCCGGTCGAATGCGCGTCGGTTCGACCTGATTGAGTTTCGCCAGAAACTGCCACGACACGTCGTAACGATGCGCGATGCTCTGCAGCGTGTCGCCCGGTTGAACGACATAGGGCTCCATGTAGTTCGGCTGCGGCTGGAAATAAATCCGCCGAGCGGTCTGCTGAATACGCTCCATCAGGAGGGGCCGCAACTGAGGTCGCTCCCAGTAGGCGGTCGAAAGCTCTCGATGCGCTCCGACGTCGTCTCCCTGCGAAAGCAGGGAGTCGATATGACTGAAATCGAACTCTCCGGCATCGGGAGCACCTGTCGTTTGAGCGGGTGCCGACGTCGCGTCACCCGCAGCTTGAACGAGTTGGGCGGAAGCGGTCTGAACATCGGACGGAGTATTTGGCGGATCTGCGGATCCCCACTCCGGAAACGGACCGGTTTGAGCCGTCGCACTATCGGCCGGCCGAACATCGCTGCCGGGCACTCCCACGAACTCGGGATTCGCCGGACCAAAGGGACTGGATGATGCGGTTCGTGTCAACGAATCTGGAGATGAGGCGGCAGGCTGTGCGCCAGTGGCAGTTTCGGCCGGTAACATACCTGGTTCGGCAGGTTGATCGGCAAGCCACCAGCCACTTTCTGCGACGTCGGTCGCGGTGCGTTCCGCAGAGGCAAACTCGCTCTGTCCGCCAGGGGGAGCGCGTTGGATGCCCAGCCGGGTGGCGGCGTCATCGAAGTATCACGAGACGCATCTCCTCGCGAATCAGTTGGATCTTCATCTGCCAGGAATGCTCCCGAGTCCTCGGAGAGATCAAGTTCGGCGAACTCTTCGAAGTCGCCGGACTGATGGGAATCTCCGGGAAACATGCCCAGCTTCCACATGGCCGTGACAGCCACGCAAGCGAGGATCATGAACCAGAACCGCGAAGACTGGAGAGGATGGGGGCGATTGGGAAATCGCATCGCTTTCTTCCTTGAAAGATCGATGTTCATAATTGCCGGCCTGAAGAGACGCGACCGCTAACCCGGCCGGCACGACGGGAATTCGCAAACTTTGGTACCCCGACCGACCACGGACACTTGGGAACCGCAGTTTGCGGCGGGGTAGTTAGCACAACGCTCAGATTGTGGCTACCCCATTTTCGCGGAGAGGCACCTTCTCCGTCGCGGAGTTCGAGAGTTCCGACACACCATCCTCGATGGATTTACTCGATTCCGGCTTCAGGTAAACCGGGCCAACGGCCGTCATCAAAGGGGGCCGGGACCAGGAGATTGGGATCGATCACAACGTGCTTCACGCGCTGCCGACGCCAGGTGTAGGTCATGTGAACGAGGCCATCAGACGTCTGAATGATCGCCGGGTAGGAATACTCTCCGCGATCGTTCTCCAGCACCATCGCCGCCTGCCAGACGTTGCCATCATCACTGATAGCCAGATTGAGGAGCGATCGGCCACGTGGGTTTCCTGTGCCACGTTGCGTGTGGTTGTAGATCAGCAAATGACGGCCATCCTCCAGGGTGACCGAGTCGATCCCCGAATTCGGGTTGGGCAATGTCGTCGCCGACATTTCGGTCCAGGTGAGTCCGCCATCATCCGAAAACGATGTCGTGATGTACTTCTCCTGGCTGCGACACAAAACCTGCAGACGACCATCCGTATGCTGCAGAAAACTGGGTTGAATGGCGTGAAACGTCTCGCGATCGTTGATGGGGCCGACCCGCTGCCACGTCTCACCCCAATCGCGGGACAGTTCGAAGTGGACGGTCCAACCGTCGTATTCGGTTGATGACCCGCACAACAGAGTGCCGTCATCGAGGAGGATCGGCTTGTTCTTCACTGGACCATCGATCCCTTCGGGGAGCCGGCGTGGCATCGACCAACTCACTCCGTCGTCACTTGATACGGTCAGCATTCCCCACCAGGTGCTCGGGCTGGGACCGCATTTGTAGTAGAGTTGCAGTTCCCCTTCCGGCACTTGGACGAGGACGGGATTCCAGCAAGGGTAGCGCAAGTCGCGGTGCTGGACACCATCCGCGACCTCAAAGGGAGGGGTCCATGCGCCATCAACCTGACGAGAAACCCAGATACCAACATCGTTGTTCCCTTCATCGGTGCCGCCGAACCAAGCCGTCACGAGGCCCGACGGTGTCTCGGCGATCGTCGAGGCGTGACACGACGGGAAAGGGGCCTCTTCGTAGATGAACTCGCTGGAGATAACGGCGTCGGCGTTGAGTTGCATGGCGTCATCCGCAGGACAAATGCCAACACACAGACCCAGACATCCAACGACAACCAGCGAATTTGATTTCATGATGGCGACTTTCTCACGCAGAATGGGAGCTTAATGACGGCGTCAGTCTGCCTGCTGGCATCATTCCTGACAACCGTCTCCGAGGACCGTCGCTGCCGAAACGGCAGGTTGGACCGCCGACGCTCCCAATGAATACGTGTTGTAACAATCTTCAAAATAAGCATTTATGGCGACAATTGCGGATTGATCGCCCCCGGCATCGACTTTGCACCCTAGAATGGGTTGATCCTTTTTCAGGCGATGTTATGGCTGTTTTTCGATGGGGTTCGGCACTCGAAGCATTCCGCGACTTAGAGCGGGAGATGGATCGCCTGCTGCGCAGTGTCCATGGCTCAATCGAGGGCTTGCGGGTCGGCAGGCAGTTCCCTCCGATGTGTCTCTATCAGTCGCAGGATGCGTTTTTCCTGCGAGCCGAGGTGGCCGGTGTCGCCGGTGAGGATCTTGATCTCTCGGTAGCGAATGGCGTGATAACGCTCTCTGTCGCACGAAAGCGCAATGCCGAGGTGGCCGAGGAACGTTATCGCCGCAGTGAGCGACCGATGGGGAAATGGGAACGCAGCATCGCCCTTCCCGAACGTGTGCAGGAGGAACAGGTCTTCGCGGAAATGCGAGACGGCCTCTTGCTGGTGAAGATTCCTAAGGCACCATCGGCATTACCGCGTCAGATTCCCGTTGCGAAACGCGACGAAACTCCCAAGACTTGAATTCAATAGACAGTCCTGAATTAAACACGATCTGTGTCTGAACCCGCACCACAACCCGCACCTGTCCCGCGTCGCTGGATCCGCACGCCGCCGATCGACATTTACGAGTCGGAGGACGGACTAGTGCTGCTCGCGGACTTGCCGGGTGTCTCGGCGGACGACCTCGAAGTCCAAGTGCAGGACAACAAGCTGACACTGTTCGGACGTCGCCGCGAAGACCTGGAGGAAGGGATTCGTGTGGTTCACCAGGAGTACCCCGTTGCCGATTTTCTGCGGTCGTTCATCTTGAGCGAGGATGTCGACCACGACCGCATTTCGGCTCATATTAACGAGGGAGTCCTGGAAATAAGGCTGCCACGAGCCGCGAAAGCGCCCCCACGCCGCATTCAAGTACAGACCGATCGTTCCGCCGAATGATACGTCTGCAAGGCGTTCTTGACTCCGTCTGGCATGGCAGCGGACAATCAGCGCTGCCGCCCCGCTCCAGGAAGTGTTTTTCACCCCAACTGATCAATGCGTAATGAATCCGAGATTCCGCTCAGCGATCATGGCTTCAGCATTCCCGTTGCTGAACGCATGAAGCGGCTCCCTCCCTACCTGTTCGGGAAGATCAACAAGCTGAAGTACCAGAAACGCGTGGCCGGCGTCGACGTGATCGATCTAGGGATGGGGAATCCCACCGATGCCCCGGAGCCCATCATCCAGGAGAAGATGGCCGAGGCCCTCAAAGATCCGAAGAACCATCGTTACTCGGTCGCCAACGGCATCAGTAACCTGCGGAAGGAAGTCGCCAAACGCTACTGGAAGAAGTATGGAGTGACGCTCAATCCCGATGACGAAATCATCGCCTGCATCGGCTCCAAGGAAGGCTTCAGCCACATGTGCCTGGCGCTGATGGGGCCGGGCGACACGGCCATCATCCCCGCCCCGACGTTTCCCATTCACATGTACGCCGTCGTCCTGGCGGCAGGCAATGTGATCGCGCTCGATACACGTGATCCCGATGCGTTTCTCAGAAACGTCGCTTACACCTGCGAACATCTCTACCCGCGACCCCGCGTCGTGGTCGTCAACTTTCCACACAACCCAAGTGCCACGGTTGTGGAACAGGACTTCTTCGTCGAACTGGTTCGGCTCGCCAAGAAGTACGAGTTCCTTGTGCTGAGCGATTTCGCTTACGCCGACATCTGCTTCGACGGCTACATGGCTCCCAGCTTCCTGTCGACTCCAGGTGCGAAGGATGTCGGCGTCGAGTTCACGACGATGAGCAAAGGCTACAGCATGGCCGGTTGGCGCATCGGCTTCTGCACCGGCAACTCCGAAATGGTACGGGCTCTCGCAACGATCAAAGGCTATTACGACTACGGAATCTTTCAGGCGGTGCAGATCGCCGCCATCGTGGCCATGCGACATGGTGATGCCAGCATCGAAGGACTCTCCGCCGAGTATCAGAAACGACGAGATGCCCTTTGCGATGGCCTCGAACGCCTCGGTTGGGAGATTGAACGCCCCAAGGCCGGTATGTTTGTCTGGGCCAAGATCCCGGAACCGTTTTCCTCCATGGGATCAATCGACTTCGCGATGAAACTCCTCGATGAAGGGGGCGTCGCCGTCAGTCCGGGCCGTGGCTTCGGAGAAGAAGGCGAAGGTTACCTGCGGCTGGCCATCGTCGAAAACGCTCACCGCCTGAGACAAGCCGTTCGAGAAATCGGCCGCTGCACGAAAGCGGAGTAGTTAGTGGGTAGTTGGTAGTGCGTAGTAAATGCCGAAGCTGGCACACTTTCAACTCCTGACTGTTAAAACCTGAATCCTTCCTTTCCGACCACTACCAACTACCAACGACTTAACCCTCCCAATGGACCGACGTTTCATTCGTAACTTCTCGATCGTGGCGCACATCGACCATGGGAAAAGCACCCTGGCCGACCAGCTCCTGCTGCAGACAGGCGCGATCACCGAGCGTCAGTTCAAGGAGCAGATCCTTGATGATCTGGCCGTGGAGCGTCAGCGCGGCATCACGGTCAAGGCGCGGGCCGTCGCCATTCACTACAAGTACGAGGGACAGACCTACGAACTCAACCTGATCGACACCCCGGGGCATGTCGACTTTCACTACGAGGTCTCACGCAGCCTCGCCGCCTGCGAAGGGGCGCTGCTGGTTGTGGACGCCTTTCAGGGAGTGCAAGCACAGACTCTGGCCAATGCCTATGCAGCGATCGATGTCGGGTTGGAAATCATCCCTGTCTTAAACAAGATCGACCTGCCGGTCGTGCGCATCGACGAAGTCCTTGAGGAGATCGAAACGGTCGTCGGCCTCGACACGTCCGACGCGATCCTCTGCAGTGCCAAGTCGGGCAAGGGTGTCCCCGATGTTCTCAAGGCCATCATCGAACGTATCCCCCCTCCCGAAGGAGAAGACGATGCCCCCCTGCGTGCCCTCGTCTTCGACAGCAAGTACGACACTTATCGCGGCGTCATCACGTATGTGCGGGTGCGAGAAGGGAATATTCGAGTCGGTGACAGAATTCGCTTCATGAAGGCCGGCACGACGCACGAAGTCATCGAACTGGGGCAGTTTCGACCCGAAATGCGCGGTTGCGAAGTGCTCAGACCGGGACAGGTCGGATATGTGATTACGGGCGTCAAGGAGATCTCCCATGTGCATGTCGGAGACACGCTGACGCAGGCGAATCGTCCGGCCACCGTCTCGCTCCCCGGCTACAAGATTCCGCAGCAGATGGTGTTCTGCGGCATGTATCCCATCGATGCCACCGACTTCGAGAAGTTGCGTGATGAGCTCGACAAGATGAGTCTCAACGACGCGAGCTTTACGTTCCTGCCCGAAACCAGCGATGCCCTCGGGTTCGGTTTCCGCTGTGGCTTCCTGGGGCTGCTGCACATGGAGATCATCCAGCAGCGGCTCGAAGGAGAGGCCGATGTCGACCTGATCCAGACGGCTCCCAACGTCACCTACGAACTGCAACTGTACGGCAAGGATGAACCGATTCGCATCGACAACCCTGTCGATGTTCCCGAGTCGGGCGACATTCAGGAATTTCGCGAGCCAATTGCCAAGGTGAACTTCATCGTGCCGTCAAGCTACATCGGCAACGTGATGCAGCTCAGCGAAGATCGGCGAGGCATCTACAAGAACACCGAGTATCTCGGCCCCGAACGGGCACAGGTCATTTATGAACTGCCGCTGGCGGAAGTGATTTACGATCTTCACGACCGGCTGAAGTCGGCCACCAAGGGCTATGGGACGATGGACTACGAAGTCATCGGTTTCCGCCCTTCGGACCTGGTGAAGCTCGATGTGCTCGTGAAAGGGATGAAGGTCGAAGCCCTCGCGACGATCGTCCATCGCTCGTTTGCCGAACGACGCGGCAGGGGTCTCGTGAAACGGCTCAAGCAGGAGATTCCGAAGCATCAATTCGAAGTCGCCATCCAGGCCGCCATCGGCAGCCGCGTGATCGCCCGCGAAACGATTTCCGCGCTCCGCAAGAACGTGACCGCCAAATGTTACGGCGGCGACATCACGCGAAAACGCAAACTGCTCCAGAAGCAGAAAGAAGGTAAGAAGCGCATGAAGCAGTTCGGCATGGTCGAGATTCCGCAGAAAGCGTTTCTCGTCGTGCTCGAAGCCGGGATGGATGATTGATGTGCGACGTGTTCAGGCCGTCATCGGACAACAACGGCTGAAGCACAAGCTCCAGTTCTTCAGTGGCGGCCTTTCAGCCACCAGAGCCGGCAAGTCATCGGTCAGGAGAACTCTCCCCCCAAATGACAAATGACCAGTGACAAATGACGTCTCTCCCCCCTCCACGGGGGGATTAAGGGGGGGCGGTTGTCGGCCAAGTATCCGTGTCTGTCCCCAGACACGGAGCAACGCTCGGTGACATTTACCGGTCGAGAAGGCTGCATCAGAGTCAATCGAGTCAATCGCGCTTCCTTCTCCCCGGCAATCGACACTGTTTGCAACGGCAGCGCCATCGCGGGGGAGAAGGTGGCCAAAGGCCGGATGAGGGGCCAACACGCAGGCATCGCATGCAGACTCTGTTCTGCTGATGCTGCTGGGCCTCGTCAGCAGTAAAGGGGGCGACCGCCGGTGGTGGAGGGTCGGCGGGTCAATCAATCGTCGTACCATTTTCTGGTTGAGTCGACTCAATGGCAGTTGCTCGCAACGACTCGCGAACGGCGTCCACCAGGAAACCAAATGTCCGCCGGGGTTGTCGCCCCTCATGTGGTGTGAGGTTTGAATGGAGTATCGACGCCGCTCCCTTCAAGGCGAAGGCGACCTCTGGCCCGGTGGGATCGACCGATTCGAGATTCGAGAAGTCGCCCTGCCAGCGATCGGCAGTCCACTCCCAGAGGCTCCCTTCCGTGTCGTACAGGCCAAACGGATTGGCTTGCAAGCTGCCCGACATGCAGGGTAACCAAGTCGAACAACGCAATCGACTCTTCAGGCCGGATCCGGGCGTACTGTTCGATCTCCTCTCGTTTCGCGTTGGCCATGAGCGGTCGACGTACCAGCGACAGGCAAACTCCCATGCCTCGGTGGGAAGGAGTATCCGCCTCTTCTTTCTCGTTGAGCCATTCGCAAAAGGCGATCGCGTCGTGCCACGACATTTGCGAGACGGGATGTTCGTCTTCCGGCGTAAAGGAGCCGGGATTGGTCCAGATCCAATCGGTGCTCGGCGTCAGATTCACAACGGCTCCACCGATTCCGTTCGTTTCTGCGGTCGTTTCGTATCCCGTTTCGTCGACAAACTGCTTGAACAATCCATGCGTGACTTCATGCACACCGAGATAGTATGGCTGAGTGATCGTGACGTGCCGCCGAGGGAGAGCCCAGTTGTTGCGACCGTGGTTGGGATCGAGTTCTGCAACTCGGCATTAGTCCCATTTCAACTCCCCGGCGGATGAGGCGAAACTTCATGCCGATCGAGTTTCGTATTCGACCGCACGCCCAGATAGTCGGCCCACGCTTGCTGATGCGCAGCCGCCTCCTCGGCGCTGAACGGCGCAATCGCCGGTGGTGGAGCATCGTCGGGCCAGGGCCATGCCGCGCCGATCTCGGTCGGTGCGGCGTCCCACTCTTCCGGCAGGCGGTGCTCGTACTCGAATGTGCCGAAGTCGCTCTCCCTTCTCCTCCCCCCCCCCCTCCCCTTCCCCTCTCCTCTCCCCCTCTCCTCCCCCCCTCTCCCTCTCCCCTCTCCCTCTCCCCTCTCCTCCCTCTCCCCCTCTCCCTCTCCCCCCTCTTCCTCCCTCCCCCCCTCCCCCTCCCCCCCCCCCCCCCCCCCCCCCTCCACCATCAACACCACACGAAAACCGAGGTTGCCGAAACGGTCCGACGGATGATTAGGGTGGCGAAACGACGAACGACAGTAGGACGAGTTGTAGCCCCAATGGCCGCCGCGGACCACCCGCTGGGAGCCAGCGGACAATGAGCTGAATGGATTGACTGCGGGATTCTCCGTGAACTGGCCATAGAACGCAGGATCCCAGCTATCCTGCACCCATTCCCACACGTTGCCATGCACGTCCGACAGCCCGAACGGGTTCGCTCTCAGTTCACCCACGGCGTGGGGGCGGCGGCTCGAATTGCTACGGAACCAGCCGGCTGAAACCAGATCGTTGTCTTCATCGCCGCTCCAGAACCGCGTCGTCGTCCCTGCCCGGCAAGCAAACTCCCATTCCGCTTCCGTCGGCTGCCGGTAACCGGTCCCTTCCAGCGGCGTGACCGTTTCGCCGGATCGGAAGTAGAACGGTTTCAATTCCTCCTGCTGGCTCAGTTTCGCGCAGAACTCGGCCGCGTCATTCCAGCTTGCCTTCTCCACCGGATGGTTGCCGGTCTCCAGGCCAGCGACCGCCTCCTGGCCTTCGCCACTGGTCGAGAAGTGCGACGGATTGGTCCCCATCACCTGCTCGTACTGCGACTGCGTCACTTCAGTCACACCGACATAGACCGGTTGGGTGAGGATCACCTTGTGCTGCGGGGCTTCGCTGTTGAACGGCTCCCGCGAAGGCTGGTCTGCCACGTCAAACGCCGCTTCAATCTCCTCGGGCGTGCTCCCCATCAGGAACTCGCCCGGCGGGATGAGGCGAAACTTCATGCCGATCGAGTTCTCGTATTCGACCGGCACGCCGAGATAGTCGGCCCACGCTTGCTGATGGGCAGCAGCCTCGTCGGCCGTGAACGGCGCAATCGCCGGTGGTGGAGCATCGGCAGGCCAGCCGTGCAAGCCGGACGTGTCGGCGACGGTCGTGGTCGTCGAATCTGTTTCATCACTCGCCACGAGCGGCTCCCACCAGACTTCGACGATGGCATCGTCCTCGCCATTGATCTCGAAGCGGTTCGTGCGGGTCTTAAGGCCCGATGCCGTGGTCAGCAGGAATTCGTATTCACCCGCCTCCAGGTTGGGTCGCGTCGTTTCCGGATCATCAAGCGTGATCTCGTATGACTCATTAGTGGCCGTGTTGCGGATCGTGACCGTCTCCCCTTGCACCGTCGTGGCGAAGTTGTCCCCTTCTACCTTGATAACCAGCGTCCCGTGCTCGGTCTCGACCTTGAAGAGGATGCCCGACATCCAGAGGGTAAGCAGCGTCACCAGCAAGACGCCGACGACGGCACCGCCCATCACGATCGGATTGCGTGTGATCGAGACGGGCTGCTTCTTCTTCGATCGCTTCTTGCCGCGTGACTGCCTGGGCGGGAGCTTCGACGCCGTCATCGTCTCCGCGACCATTCCGGAGGGGAGCGTCTGCTGCAACGAGGCATCGAGATCGACATCCGTCTTTCGCTGCACCAGTGTCGGCGTCGACGCTTGTTTGCGACCATCGAGAAACTGCCTGAGAGCCGGATCCTTCGCCAGAAACGCCGTGTGTTCGCCGCTGTTGGCAGGTTCGACCGCTCGGCACGACTTGATAGCTGTGAGCACGTCGTCCATCGATTGAAGACGATCGGCGGGCCGCTTCTGGACCATCATCCGGTAGAGTTCCTCAATCGCCGGAGGGACCTCGCTACGAAAGCTTCGCAAGCTGGGAGCCGGCTGAGTCTGCAACGCCATCAGCTTCTTCATGATCGTGTCTTCGCGAAACATCGGCTGAGCCGTCAGCAGATAGAACAATGTGCAACCCAGCGAATAGACATCGCTGCGGGCGTCGGCGGTGCGGGTATCCATCGCCTGTTCGGGGGCCATGTAGTCGACGGTTCCCATCACCATGCCCGTCTGCGTGAGTCCCGTCTGAGCAGCGGCCGATTCGCCGCCGACAGCTTCGACACGTGCCAGTCCCATGTCGAGGATCTTCACCACGCCGCTGTGATCGAGCAGCAGGTTCGCCGGCTTGATGTCGCGATGAATGATCCCTCGCCCATGCGCATACTTCAGCCCCTCGGCTGTCTGCTGGATGAGGTTAAGAGCCGTATCGATATCGAGAACTCCGTTCAGCCGGACGAGTGAAGAGAGATCCTGACCGGGGACATACTCCATCACCAGATACTGCGAGCCGTTGTACTCGTTGGCATCGTATGCGGTGACGATGTTGGGATGGGCCAGCTTGGCGGCGGCCTCGACCTCGCGATGGAAGCGTTTGACGAGTTCGGGATCCTTCACTTTGTCGGGAGGCAGAATCTTGAGAGCGACCTCGCGCTTCATCGTCTGGTGCTCGGCCAGAAAGACCTGCCCCATCCCGCCGGCCCCGATGCGATCTTTCAGCACGTAGCGATCGATTCGAAGAGTCTTTCCCTTCCCTTGGGCGATGAGTTGCGCCTGGAACTTGGTGAGCTTGCCCGCCTTGATCAGTTTCTTGGCGAGTTCTTCGGGAGTGTTGCAGTTCTGCCGGCCGTCACTGCGAAGTGACGCCAGCGCATCGGCAGGCAGGACTCCGGATTCGACGATCCGTTCCTGGAACTGCTGCAGCGTCAGGCCCATGACAGCATGTGTGGAAGATAGGAAAGTTGTTTAATCGCTCGCACGATTTCCATTCGGCAGTTTATCCCGTCTCGGAAACGCCCGGCAAGAGCACGAGACAGACGGGGAGTGCGAGGTCTCTTTCAGAACTTGCCTTGCACGGATGCGGCGACCGCTGAGACAGCCTTTACGACCAAATCCTTATCGCAGCCGTAGAGGTTCGCGAAGCTGAAGCAGCCGATCTCCAGGAGATGATACTCGCCGTCTTCGGTTCGGCAGACATCAAGCACCCATACGGGATCGGGTGCAAATCCGGTGGCAGCGACCGATTGAGCGAACTCGAGTGCGGAGCGATCATTCGCAAGTTGTGCCATCAACTCGCCATCTTGCTTGTAGTGCGAGCCACTCACGACCTGGCCGTCGGCGACGACAAAACGCCACTCACTCATGATCGTCTTGGGCGAGCTGACAACGACCAGCGACTCCGTGGGGAATTCGTAGAAGCCCATGAATTCGTAGTCCTTGGCGAACGTTGCACGCGAGATCGTCAATCCGGAAAAGGTCTTGAACGGCGAATCGGGTCGCACGAAAAGTCGGTCATCACGTCCGAGCGTACTCAATAGGAAGTCGAGACATCGAGGAAGCTCGGCGTATGGCAGCATCACGTAGTCGCGATTGAGAAGAAAGCGGCCCAGGTGCGCGTAGTAATGCGAGCAACAGAAGTGCTCCATCGTTGCAAACGCGCCTGGCGACCAGCGGCCATCGTCGAGAACACGCGACACTAAGTCGATATCGGCGTGCGTCACGACGCACGCGCCTTCGGGGAACGCTTTTCGATACGAAGAATCAACGTCGTCCCACAAGTAGGGCGGATTGGGACGATTCAAAGAAACGACCGTGTGTCCATTGCGCGTCACCGCTGCCGCGAGTTCATCGTGATAGGCATCAAACACATCGGCGTCGATGAGCCAACCAACGGGCATTTGGTTTCCTTCACCTAGCTCGGACGCAAATCGCCGCACGGAAGTTACTCCAGTTTCGACACGTTGGCCATTCCCGAGGTGTTGACGTCCACTTCGGGGTCTCCGCGATAGGTAATGCTCGATGAGCCGCTGATCTCGCCGTCGATGGTTTGCAGCTCTGACAGGCTGATCGAACATTGACCATCGGCCTGGACGGTCGCAGTGTCGGCTTCGAGCTGGCTTGCGTCGCAGTTTGACTGACCGTCGATGTCGATCGTCAGTTCACCAATCTTGCCGGCGAGCGTGACGGAACATTGGCCACTGGCGGCGATGCTCGCGCTGGCTCCCTCGATGCCGGCGGCGGAACATATCGACTGGCCGCTGATGTCGATCGTCAAGTTTTCGATCTTGCCGCCGAGAGTGATCGTGCATTGACCGTCGGCCGCGACGTTCAAACTTGAGTTGTCGAGTTCCAACGCGATGGCTTGGGTCTGCCCCGACAATTTGATCAAGTCGAGTGACGATACCGTGAGTTCCATTTTCGGAAATCCGGTCCAGGTGTAATTGCCCGAGCCGACTCCAATGCGAAGTCGGTTTCCACTCGCTTCGGACAGCACGTACTCCAGCATATTGTCGTCCGCCGTAACCGTAAGGGAGGGCTGGTCGCCGATTCGAATCGTCAGCTCACCGATGCCGTAGAGCTCGATCTCGCTGCAGTCGGCCACGGTTCGCGTCTCGGTCTTGATGACCCCGGAACCGACAACCGTGGGAGCATCGAATGCACCACAGCCGGAGAAAAACGCCATTGGAAGCATCAATACAAATGCCGGATAGTGACGCATGAATGCAGATCCTTGAATTGAGGTTGTTTACTTGCCGCCCATAATCTCGATGCCCGCGCCGCCTTCCGGGGATTCTATGCGCAAGGTTAATTCGTTGTCCCGCAGGCTCCGGTCGATGGAGAATGTCAGGCGGTGGCGGCCGGGGGTGAGTTCGATCTGTGTGGTCTCGGTCAGGTCGAGAGGTTCGAGATCGAGCCAGCAAGAGAGGCCGGTGACGTCGCCGAGTTGCAATGTCGCGGGGCCTGCAGTGGTCACGTTGAGTTCGCAGCGGACGAAACTGACGCCGCGCGCTCCTTCGGCGGTGCGGTTGCGGATGCTGAGTTCCGGCAGCTCCCCGAACGGCAGCGAGCCTTCAACCTGGCTGTAGGCGGGCAACCATTGAAACACAGGCAACTCCTCGGCCGCCGATGCGTAACTGGTGCGCGACAACTGATGGGCCGCCGCATCGCTGGGCTGCATCACGAGCCAACGACGAACGACCGGGTCGCGCTGGATTGTGAACTCGGGGAGCCTGCCGAGTGCGGAGAGGAACGCAACCAGATCGGCCAGCTCTTCCCGCGTCAGTTTCTGAGTAAGGCCCGTCGGCATCATCGATGTCCCTTGAGCCTGTTCATCAACCTGGCTGACGGGGATCGTCACTTCGGCATCCTCGGCGTTGCGCAATACGATCTCGGTGGCCGACTCGCGGACCTTGATGCCCGAGATAATGTCACCATCGAGCGTGGCAACGACCGTCGTGTGAAAGTTCTCCTTCACATTCTTGTTGGGATCGAGCAACGAGTTGATGAGATAATCGAGTTGAGCCGTCGCACCCAGACTGACGAGGTTGGGGCCGACAACGCCGCCGGCATCGCCAATCGCATGACACTTCTGGCAGTTGAGATCGGCCCTGCGGTAGATGGCTTCGCCGCGAGTTGGATCGCCGTTCGACTGCACGAACGCAACCATGTCGGCCATCTCTGCATCGGAGAGAGTGATCGGTCCGCTCGCGACGCCGCCAGCCGCGGTGAGGGCGGCTTCCAACTCGGGAAATGGCTGACCTGTGGAGGAGACAACGCGCAGGCCGATAACGGCGGCATCGGGATCAATCTGCTTACCCGCAAGAAACTCTGTGAGCAATCGCGGTCCCTGTTCTCGCAGCACGAAAGCGCGAAACAATCGGGAGAGATGATCCTCCGAAAGGCGATTGTCGTCGGGCCGCGTGGCATCCATCCAAGTCACGGCAGCTTCCGTGGCGATGCGGGGGCGGATGTTGATTAACGCTTCAATGGCTGCTCTGGCGGTTCGGGGATCATCAAGCCAATCGGTCAACAGTCCGATGGTCGCATCGGATTGAAAGTCTGCCAGCGCGATTGCCAGATGATCGAACACATGCGGCGGGGTCGACTCTTCGGCCAGCGAGCGAGTCGACAACGCGATCAATGCATCGGCTCCTCCCTCAAGTTTCCACAGTCCCACACAGCGGGAGGCGAGAGCCTGCACATCGGGATGGGGAGACGTGAGCAGCCCCGTGGCCAACTCCAGCGATCCCGCAGGACGCATGCCCCGTTGCTGTTGAGCCCGCACCAATCCTTCAAGTGCGACTGTTTGTGCCTGAGGTTGATCGCTGAGTGATGCCGTCCGCTCCAGCAGTTGTTGCAAGTCAGCAGAGCTGCCATGCACGGCGACGGCATCGACCACATCGCCGACATCATCGGGTGAGACGCTGCCGGTGGCGAGGAGTTCGAGCAGCACTGGGATTCCTTCACCAAAGGGAGCCGATTTGAGGGCGAAGGCCAGATGGGTCGGCGCGTCGGAGAAGTCGAGTTCTCCACTCACCAGCGCCGGATGCCAGACCGATGCGAGTTCGCGAGTCGTCTGCCACAGGGCGTAGTCGAGCCATTCATCCATGTCGTGGTCGAGTGCCTCCAGCGCCAGTGCAGCCGACTGAGGGGTGCGGATGCGACGCAATGCACAAACGGCTTCGAGCCGAACGCGAGGATGTTCGTCATTCACACGACTCTCCAGCCACTCGAAGGCTTCCGGAACGCGCTCGTGCCATTCACCCAGAACTCTCGTCGCTGTCGCCCGAGCACCGGAATCTCGCGAGACCAGCAGCGAATAGAGCAACTCAGGCTCAATGACATCGAATCCCTGATAGAGCCACAACGCCTGCAGGCGATGACGATGATAATGCTCGGCGGTGTTGTCGAGGTTCGTCATCCACTGACGCAGTTCGGGGAGAACGGCTTCGTGACCGCGTTCGATCAGGACGCGCTTGGCATGTTCGCGCTGAAAAGCTTCGTCTGATGCGAGAAGGTCGAGCAGCGTCGAGGTCTCGGCGGTTGATAGCTGAGTGAACTCCGTCAACGGGCGATCGGGACAGGTGACTCGCCAGATGCGGCCGTGAACGTGGTCGCGGCGTTCATCGCGAAAGTCGACTTCGCCATGTTGAATGATCGGATTGTACCAGTCGGCAATGTAGAGCGCGCCACCAGGCCCGACCTTCACATCGATTGGTCGAAAGGCAACATGGTCGGAGCGAATCACTTCCTGCTGTTCGATCGAGACGAATCCCGATCCTTGTTCGCGAATCACGAACCGACAAACGCGGTGGCCGCGAAAGTCGTTCGTGATCATATTCCCCTGCCAGTCATCCGGAAGATGGCTGCTGTAAACGACTTCGAGACCGCAGTGCTTGGGACTCCCGGGATTGAGGCCCGGCAGAATGCGATCGGCTCCGAAGGCCGTCAGGTAATACGCACCGGGGACGAGGTAGTTGATCCCCTCGCCGCCGGCCCCATCGGTGCCGAACGTGGTGCCATGATCGTCGAAGACCGTCCCCCATTGATTGACCAGCCCGCGCGAGAAGACATCGAGTTGCATTGATCGCGGCCAGAACTGCCACACACCGCCGGCATTCAGTCGCCGCACGCCCCAAGGCGTTTCGATGTGGCTGTGAATGTAAATCGACTGATTGAAGTACATCCGCTGCTCCGGTCCCCAGCGCAGTGTGTGAACAATGTGATGCGTGTCTTCAGTGCCGAAACCTGAGAGGACGATGCGGCGTTCATCGGCCTTGCCATCGCCGTCGGTGTCGCGAAAGTGCAGGAGTTCGGTGCTGGCCCCGACATAGACGCCTCCGTCACCAGGCACGACGCCGGTGGGGATGAGCAGTCCATCGGCAAAGACCGTCGTCTTGTCGGCGACGCCATCGTGGTCAAGGTCTTCGACGTAGAGAATGCGATCGTTGGCGACCTGTCCCGGTTCAATCTGCGGATAGACTTCGCTGCTGGCGATCCACAAGCGGCCGTCTGGATCGAAGTTCATCTGAATCGGCTTGGCGATCGCGGGATCGGAGGCATACAGGTTGACCTCGAACCCTTCCGGCAGAATGAACGTTGCCCGTTCGAGTTCGGGGTCGGGATCGGGGATGTTGGTCAACTCGCGTTGCGCGAACGCGGGAGTTATGCAGGCGAACAGGCAAAGTGGAGCCAGCGTGAATCGCAGGAATCGAGAGCGGGCAGGCATCATGAGGAGCGCGGGCAGGACGAGGAAGATTGCGAAAATGAATACGGCTGGAAGTATCCCAGCCATCGCCGCCCGTCGCAACTCGCGGGGCGTCGATCGCGAAGCACGTGATCAAACCGCTTGGCGCGGGCTCAGCCAAGGAACTGCTTCAGCGTTTCCAGCAACGGATCGATCGTACGGGCCTGGATCGAGCCTTCGACCGGCCAAGGGAACCATTGATAATCCGGGTGTTCGGTGACGCGAATCTCCACGTCGCGGTTTAGTCGGCCGAGAAAGATGACGAGCAGCTTGTCGCATTCTCGTTGACCACGATCAATCACGCGGTAAGAGGTCGTGAAGCGAAAATCGGGGTCGAGTTCGACGGCATCTTCAGGGATGCCGGTCTCTTCTTCCAGCTCGCGCAGGGCGCATTCGATATCGGTTTCACCAGGATCAAGATGCCCCTTCGGAAGATCCCAGCGGTCGGCGTGCCGCATCAGCAGGAATTCGCGGATCGGAGATCCTTTCACGATGAGCACGCCACAGGCTTTGACGGGGTCGCTCATTGTGCGGTCGCGGGTTGAGAGGCGGTGCCTGTCGGAACGTCGCCCGACTGTCGCTGCAGGACGTACAGGGCGCTGTGCGCACGCAGGTTTGGTGCCCACGCGCGTGCGACAGCTTGCCCGCCGATGATGGGGAGTTCCTTAATGATCTGAAATCTTCCGAGGCGGGCGAGTTCGCGGAAGTCCTTCATCGTGAGAAAGTGGACGTTGGGAGATTCGTACCATTCATGCGGAAACGCATCGGTGACCGGTGCCCGTCCTTGAAGCACCACCTGCGCCCGGACGCGCCAATGACCGAAGTTGGGCAAGACGACTAGCGCACGGTGGGCGATGCGAAAAATCTCATCCAGCACCTTGAGCGGGCGATGAACCTCTTGCAGCGTACGACTGAGGACCGCGACATCGAACGAACGATCGGGAATGTGCTGCAGTCCCCGGTCGAGATTGGCCTGTACGACGGGGACGCCCCGTTCGATGGCGGCCACGAATCGGTCGAAGTCGATTTCAACTCCCAGCACATCGCAACCATGCTCGGCATGCAGCCTTTCAAGCAGCCGACCGTCGCCACAGCCCAAGTCGAGGACACGACTCCCCCGCTCGATGTTCTGCATGATGAGATCATCGGTGAGCGCGTCTTTGGGATCGGTGAGGTGGATGCGCTTGGCCATGATTGAAAGTGAGAAGTTAGAAGCGTGAAGTCAGAAGTCCTTCTGAAAGCAACTCCGCACACTTACACCTCTTTATTTACCGATTCAATCCTTTCCGCTGCGTTTGATCTAAAAATGGAGCCACGATTCTCGCCAGCATCGGGAGTTCGGAATCGATCAGGAAGGCATCGTGACCGAAGGGGCTTTCGAGTTCGATGGCCGTCACATCCCTGCCGGCACGTACCAAGGCTCGCACCAGTTCGTTGCTCTGATACGTTGGAAAGAGCCAGTCGGAGGTGTACGACGCAATCAGAAACCTCGCATCGGTTCTGCCGAGCGCGTGTTGCAGTGGACCGTGCGACCCTTCAAGGTTGAAGTAGTCCATCGCCTTCGTCAGCAGCAGATAACAGTTGGCGTCGAATCGCTCGACGAATCGCTGTCCTTGGTAATGCAGATAACTTTCGATCTGAAACTCGGTCTCGTGATGCAGGTCGTAAGTCAGTTCTTCGCGATCCTGCAAGCGTCTGCCGAACTTCATCTCGATCGACTGTTCCGACAGATACGTGATGTGGGCGATCATCCGCGCCAGCGCGAGTCCGAAACGGGGCTGCTCTTTGTGCCCCATGTAGTCCCCATCGCGAAACAACGGATCAGAGAAGATCGCACGCCGCCCGACAGCGTTGAACGCGATCCCCTGCGTCGACAATCGGGCACCGGAAGCGAGCACGATGGCGGAACTGAGTCGGTCGGGAAAGCTGGCGGCCCATTCGAGAACCTGCATCCCGCCGAGACTGCCGCCGATCACGGACAGCAGGCGTGGGATCTCCAGATGATCAACCAATGCCTGATGCACATTCACGATGTCGGAAACGGTGATGACTGGAAACCTTGGTCCCCACGGTTTGCCCGTTGCGGGATCAATCGATGTCGGACCGGTCGTCCCCTGACAGCCTCCCAGCACGTTGGCACAGATCACAAAGTAGCGATCGGTGTCGATTCCCTTGCCGGGACCGACGAAGCCATCCCACCAGCCCGGCTTGCGGTCATCGGGATGATGTTTCCCCGCGACGTGAGCATCTCCTGTCAGCGCATGGCACACGAAGATCGCGTTGTCTCGCTTGGGCGACAGCTCACCATAGGTCTGGTAAGCGACAGTCACGGGGCCGAGTTGCGAATTCTTCAGCCCGAGTTGGTGCGGAGGATGAAACAGATCGACCGACTGTTTCGGAACGATCAATTCGTCCCCGCCCGACGGGGTTGTGTTCGTGATGGAGCCGACAGCCATGCAGCAGTGTTTGTCGATGGGGAGTCACACGTCTTGAATTCAACATGCTAGCGGCCCTGAGGAGAGGGACAAAGGGAACGGGCGCGGGATCCCTCAACAGAAAAGGGCAAATACCGGAGGTAATCAACTCAACAGACACTGCATGATCGATTCGCTGCGGGTGTATCTGCTCGTCTCGGATCGATTTCAGTGAAGATGATCAACCACCACGCGGCGTGACGGGGCTTGGGCGTCCTGGGAGTTCATGGCAGCCCACACCGGTACCACGTAAGATGCGCGCATCCTTCGAAATACGCTGCTCAGAATGTGATGCCAGCGAACCCATCAAGATCACCCCGTGTCAGCGACCTCTGACCTCTGACCCCAAACTCCTGAATGACGCGCGTAGCCATCATCGGTGCCACGGGATACACCGCTCTGGAGCTTCTGAGGATTCTCCTCAGACATCCACACTCAGAAGTGACCGCGCTCACGAGCCGGTCCGAAACCGGCCATGTGGGAGCGGTGCATCCCTCGCTGGTCGGTCGGCTTGATCTCCATCTGGAGAATCTGAACGCCGATCAAATCGCCGAGCGAGCCGACGTTGCGTTCTGCTGCCTGCCACATGTCGCCAGCATGGAGATGGTTCCCAGCCTGCTGGAAGCGGGACTGAAGGTGGTCGACCTGTCGGCTGACTATCGACTGCGCGATCCCGACATCTATCAACAGTGGTACGGGCACGCTCATTCGGATACGGGTCGATTGGCGACGAGTGTCTACGGGTTGCCGGAGATCTTCGGCGACAAGATTTCTGGTCAACAGTTGGTCGCAAACCCCGGCTGTTACACCAGCACTGCGATCCTCGCACTGGCACCGCTGCTCGCCAACAAGATGATTCGACCGCAGGGGATCATCATCAATGGAATGTCTGGCGTTTCTGGAGCGGGACGAACTCCGAAACTGGGAACACTCTTTTCCGAATGCAACGAGAGTGTGCAGTCGTATTCGGTGGGCAACCATCGTCACACGCCGGAGATCGAACAGGCCCTTGGCGATGTGGCCGGTGAACGTGTGGAAGTGATCTTCACGCCGCATCTCATCCCGATGGACCGCGGGATCCATGCAACGATTTACGCCGAACCGCTTCGCGAAGTGGAACAAACCAAAGTGCTCAACCTGATCCGAGGCTACTATGCCGGTCGCCCTTTCGTTCGCGTCGTGGAGCATCTTCCGCGGACCAAGGATGTTGCCGGCACGAACTACTTCGACGTGACTGCCAGAGTCGTGAGCGGCAGGATTCTGCTCCTCGCTACTCTCGATAATCTCATCAAGGGGGCGTCTGGAGTGGCCGTGCAGAACTTCAATCTGATGTGCGGGTATCCGGAAGAGACCGGGCTGGTAGTGTAACTGCACCAACTCCACAGACTCTCACTTCGCAATGCCGCAGCTCAAGCTGTAGCGCTCGCCATCTCGGTTTTCTTGGCCGGCACAGGTCGGTAGGTCGTTCGGATCAGGCGAAATCCGAGCGTGCGGTAAAGTTCGACGGCCGCGGAATTTCGGGCGGTGACTTCCAGCGACGCCGTCCGACAGCCCGCCGCCTGGAAACCACGTAGCGATTTCAGCATGAGAGCCCGTCCCAATCCCATGCCACGAAACTCCGGCAAGACTCCCACGTTTTGCACCGAACCATTTCGTCCGCCTAATTCAATTCCCTGAATCGTGGCGACGGCGATCGGCCCGCGAACATCATTCCCTTCGAAGCGAATCAGCCAGGTCGCCATCGGGACGAATCCAAGATGGGCGGCGATGTCTTCCATCAGCCGTCGACACCCGGACAGCGTCGACAGCGACAAAAAGACCTGCGAATCCATTTCTTCGCGAAAACTCTGGTATTTGACCCAGGCGTGGGCTCTGCAGATGGAGGGGGTCCAGCCGACCCAGGCGAACCCTTCGGGCAAAACGGCGTTTGGCAACTCGCGTCTCAAGTCGAGTTCGAGTTTCCAGCGTTTGAAATAGTCGACCGACATTTCGCCGAGGGATAGGGGCGTGGCGACATCCGATCGGGGAGATCGGCCTCCCCATAATCTACCCCATGACGGGGAAAGAGCAATTCGTTTCCTGAGGGGGGCCGTCCGTCGACAGGGATTTAATGGGCGAAATCCGCAATCACCGGTCACATTCCTAAACTCCACCGTTGTTGCCTCTTTGATTGACGCCCTCACTCGGCTCATTTACCGTCCCTTCAGGAGGAATCAATGGCCGAGCCTAACGTCTGCGTGCTTTGTGCGCCGGGCACCAATTGTGATGTGGAAACGGGACACGCGTTCGAACTGGCAGGTGCGCGGGCGGAGCGGGTCCATCTGTTTCGCTTGCTCGAAAACCCCGGGATCCTCGATACGTACCAAATCCTGTGCGTCCCGGGAGGCTTCAGCTATGGCGACGACCTCGGTGCAGGCGTTGTCTTCTCCCAGCAATTGAGGCATCGCCTCAGAGAGACGCTGCAGAACTTTCTGGAGAAGGATCGTCTCGTCCTCGGGATCTGCAATGGATTTCAAGTTCTGCTGAAGGCAGGAATACTCCCCGGCGGCAACACGTCGGTTGATCGTCACGAAACGACACTGACCTGGAACGACAATGGGCGCTACACCGCATTGTGGGTCCACCTGAAAGTCGCGTCCGAGCACAATGTCTTTCTCAAAGGACTCGATCATCTCGAATTCCCCATCGCGCATGCCGAGGGGCGCTTCGTCACATCGACACCGGAAGTGCTGAGCTCGTTGGAATCAGGTGGTCAGATCGCGTGCCGATACGCGCTGCCCCCGGGGCAAACCGCGGAGTCCCAGAGTGGCATCCTCCCGTACCCGTATAATCCAAATGGTTCGGCGGGCAACGTTGCCGGGCTGAGCGACGCCACCGGTCGCGTGCTGGGGTTGATGCCTCATCCCGAGCGATACCTGCATGCCACACAACATCCGACCTGGACGCGGCGCAAGGAGCAACCCGTCCCCGACGGCCGGCGCCTGTTCGACAACGCAGTTGCGTACTTTCGAGACTGACATATTGGCTGTTCTTTTGACGCCTTCGTTCGGCATCGCGTTGAACGAGCAACGTTCACTCAATGCCCATGGTGGCGGAGAGACTCATGCCTGGAGACGATCGACTTTCCGACAAGTTCTTTCGGGAGCAGGCACTCAGGACGCCCTCGGTGCAGAACGACCGCGAGAAGAAGGGCCGCTTTCCCCTGGAAACCGAAACCTGCTGGTTTGTGCTGGCTAACTTGCTCGACTTCGTCGTGACCTACCGCATGATCAGTTATGGAAATGCCAACGGTGTGAGGTTCGGCGAGTCGAATCGAATCGCGGCCTATTTCCTGGATCACTGGGGCCTGCCAGGACTCTTGAAGTTCAAACTCGCCGTGGTGATCTTCGTGTGCCTCGTGGCTCAATACGTCCACCGCCATCGGCCCGAACTGGCGAGATTTCTGCTGATTGTGGGAACCGCCGCCGTCGCGGCCATCGTCATCTACAGTGTGCGGATGTTCTTTCAGGCGCAATGATTTGGTCCGAGAGGTCGGCTGGCCGCAACTGCTCGATGCTCCTACAATTGCGGCCTGACGTCATGGAACGAAGCTGAAGCGGTGCCTTCCCTTTGGTCATAACACCTCCCTGGGGCGGTTGATGAATGATCCTCGTATTCGCCTGAAGAACCGCATGTTAGCGGTGATTCTGGCATGGCTGCTTCCCGGAGCCGGGCACCTGTATCAGGGCCGCAGGCTCAAGTCGGCCATCTATTTCTGCTCGATCATGGGCCTGTGGATCATGGCGATGCACCTTTCCGAATGGAAAGTGATGGCGGCCCCGATCAAGACACCGGGTGAAAGCCGTCCGATCATCCTTGTTTTGAAGTTTGGCGCGCAAAGCGGCATCGGCCTGCCGGCCCTTGCTTCGATTGTGCAGGGAGAACGTTCCAAGAACGACGGAAACATTCGGATCAATAAGCTGGACGAACCGCTCGAGGCGGAATTCATCGGACAAGTCAACTACCGGGGTGAAACGGGGCAGGTTCAAGAGGACATCGTCGGAACGGTAACCTTCGAACGCACACAGGGTGACTTCGGAGTGAAGCTGACCGGACATCTCGTCGGGACCACTTCAGAGGGAACGCCGATCGACCTGCAGCTTGGCGAATCGGCCTCGCTCGCCAGACCGGTTGAAGGGGACCATCGTCGCACTCTTTCCGCCCAGATTGTGGATGACTCGGGATTGATTGGGGAACTGCGCGGGACGATTCCCAGACCACTGACCAACTGGTTGTTCGTACCGCTGAATCAACAACAGGAGTTGGACTTGCATCGCCAACTTGGCAAGTATCACGAACTGGCCACTCTCTTGTCGGTTGTGGCGGGACTCTTGAATGTCCTGGCGATCTTCGACGCGTATGGCGGTCCCGCCTACGGATACGGGGACGAGGAACCGAAACCCAACCCGGAACTTGCCACGGCCTAGCCGCCTCGAACCGGCATCTCGCTTCGGAACGGAACAAGACATGGGAATGAACTTCTACCTGCTTCCGCTGGCGGCCGCGATCAGCCTGGTTTACGGAGCCACGCGCTACGAGGATCCCGAACGGATCTGGAAGAAGGCCGTGCGGACGTTTGTCACCATTATCGTTTTCATGGCTGTCGTGCTGGCCATACTCGCCTTCTTTTCGCTTTGGCAGTAATGTATCAGCATGGAATTCCAAGACCGTCTTAAACAGGCCATCGAACGAGGCCACCGCCTGCGCGCCCGCCGCGATCAGGAAGCCGCCCGCGAGGAACTCTCTCTCGAAGAGCGTCGAGAACTCCATTCCCAGGCCAGGCTCGACATCTCCGATCAAATTGAAGAACGCCTGCGCCAACTCAGCGATAACTTCCCCGGCTTTCAGTACGAAACCATTCTGAGTGACGATGGCTGGGGGGCCCGCATTACGCGCGACGATTTGAGAATCGAATCCGGCAGACAGACAGAATCTCTCTACAGTCGCCTGGAACTGGTTGTCACGCCACTCGGAACCGCTGCCATCATCGAGATCCTTGCTAAAGGGACCGTGCGCAACAAAGAAGTCTTTCACCGCAAGCATTTTCAGCAACTCGAACTGCTGGATCTTGCCGCCCTGGAACAGATCGTCGATTCGTGGGTCGTCGAATACGCCGAGTTGTTTGCCGCCACGGGTTGAGCGACTCGTTCGGAGTGATCCAGAAATCTCGCGCCAACCGTTTAACGCTGTTGCGCCTTTCGATTCTCAACCACACAGGTTCACAACTCCTCACCTTCGCGAATGTCTGCGCCGGCTGATCTTGTCACCGTCTTCGCCGCTCGGGAGGTCACGAAGATCTACCACATGGGGGAGGTCGATGTGCATGCGCTCCGTGGCATCGACATGGAACTCTATGCCAAGGAGTTCGTCGTGCTGCTGGGTCCATCGGGAAGCGGCAAGTCGACACTGCTCAACATTCTCGGGGGACTTGATCGCCCTTCGGACGGCAGAGTTTTCTATGGCGACTGGGAACTGACGGCCGCCGACGACGCCGCACTCACACAGTATCGCCGCAAACACGTCGGCTTCGTGTTTCAGTTCTACAATCTGATTCCAAGTCTCACGGCCCGAGAAAACGTGGCTCTTGTGACCGAGATCTCCACGAATCCGATGCGGCCCGACGAGGCTCTCAAGCTGGTCGGTCTCGGCAGCCGGATGGATCACTTTCCCTCGCAACTTTCGGGAGGAGAGCAGCAACGGGTCGCGATCGCCCGCGCGGTCGCCAAACGCCCGTCGGTGCTGCTCTGTGATGAACCGACCGGTGCCCTCGACGTCACCACCGGCATCACGGTCCTCGACGTGATTGAGAAGGTGAACATCGAACTCGGAACAACAACAGCCGTCATTACTCACAACGCCACGATCGCCGATATGGCCGACCGCGTGATCACGATGAGCGACGGCCGCATCGCCGAAGTCCGCCGCAACGATTCGAAGACACCGGTGCGGGAACTGGTGTGGTGACGTGACAGGCTTGTGGCGCAGAAGAAGTTTCAAGAGCGGGAGGGCGAGGTAGACGCGGAAGATCTTTCTGATAGATTTGGAGCATCAAGTTGAAGTCATCCGGTTTTGATCTGAAACCGAATCAGGCATTTCTCGCAGAAAGCAGAGGTGAAACAGAGCCTGCTGGAATGTCCTCCTCCGATTTCAAAGAGGCAATCGGGTCGGTCATCGACAAGAAGGCCACGCCGATAGCGACAGGCGTCGTCGTGCCGGACAAAGTCGAAACGTCGATCGGCACATTGAACCCAAACTGTGAATATCCCGACGATGCGACTACGCAGGAAGTTTCGGACAATCTGAATGCGTCACGTACGCTGCAGACCGTGGTTCGACAAGACCTGACAGGTCGGAGAGATCGAGTTGGTGAAATCGAATGTCAGATGACCCGGAATCCTTATGAGTGGACCAAGGACAAATGACAATTCCCCGAAAAATGCCCTTGCAAGGCTCTTGAACATTAGTACACTACTCCGATAGCAAAAGAACCGGAACCGCGTAGAAGCCCTAATGATGGAGAATTGAGATGGCTGCCAAGTCGAAACCTGCCACTCGCCGTGTGGATGTTGCCGCCAGCGAATCGCAGCAGATGCTGACGAATGCCCTCGGCCAGATCGAAAAGACGTTCGGTCAGGGGGCGGTGATGAAGTTGAGTGACCCTTCGCACGTCAAAGTCGAGGGTATCCCCACCGGGGCACTTTCGCTCGACATCGCTTTGGGAGGTTTTGGCTTTCCGCGAGGCCGAATCATCGAACTCTTCGGCCCCGAGTCATCCGGTAAGACCACGCTGGCTCTGCATGCTGTCGCCAGTGCTCAGAAGGCGGGAGGCATCGCCGCCTTTATCGATGCCGAGCATGCCCTCGATCCGTCATGGGCGAAGCGGCTCGGCGTCAATCTCGAAGAACTCCTTGTGAGTCAGCCATCGTATGGTGAAGAGGCGTTGCAGATCGCCGAGATGCTCATCAAGTCGAACGCGGTCGATGTGATTGTCGTTGACTCGGTGGCCGCTTTGGTTCCGAAGGCCGAACTCGATGGCGAGATCGGCGACAAGCATGTTGGTTTGCAGGCTCGAATGATGAGTCAGGCAATGCGAAAGCTGACTGGGGCCATCGCGAAGTCGAAGACGACTGTTATCTTTATCAATCAGATTCGCGAGAAGATCGGCGTGATGTTCGGCAGCCCCGAGACGACGCCGGGCGGACGGGCTCTCAAGTTCTACAGTTCCTGCCGGGTCGACGTGCGTCGTATTTCCAGCCTGAAGGATGGCGACGAGCCGATCGGCATCCGCATGCGGGCCAAGGTGGTGAAGAACAAAGTGGCTCCCCCTTTTCGCATGGCCGAGTTCGACATGCTCGTTTCGCGCGGCATCAGCTACGAGGGAGACATTCTCGATCTGGCGACCGAGAACCGCATCGTCCATAAGAGTGGTGCCTGGTTCACCTACGGCGATATCAAACTGGGCCAGGGGCGAGACAAGTCGCGAACCTATCTCGAAGAGAATCCCAAGCTGACCGAGGAACTCCGCCTGAAGGTTCTCGAAGCGAGCGGCATGGGGACATTTCGCCGAAGCAGCAGCAATGGTGCCGCGAGTAACGGAGCCGACGACTGATGTCGGTGCTGTTGTTTGACCTGTCGGATTGGTCGCAGATCGAGTTGACCGGGAAGGATCGGCAGCCGTTCCTGAACGGGTTCTGCACCAACGATGTGAAGAAACTCGCGTCGGGAGAGGGCTGCGAGGCATTTTTATCGAACATCAAAGGTCGGGTGATCGGCCACATCCAGGTGTTTGCCGACGATCGCCGCCTGTGTCTGGAGAGTGAGCCAGGCCAGGCGGCGGCGGTCATCGAGCATCTCGACCGCTACCTCATCTCCGAGGATGTGCAGCTCGTCGATCGCACCAACGATTGGGGCCTGTTGCTGATTGTCGGCGATGATGCGCCAGCAGTGCTTGAGAGCTGCGGACTTTGTCCAAGTGAGCGAGTGCCTCAACACTTCGGGGCGCATGTGGTATTGCAGGGGATTGACTCGTCGGCGTCATTGCGACGGGGTGACTTCACTTCTCAACCCAATTGGACGATTTCAGCCGATCGAGAGACGATTGGCGGTTTACAGTCTCAACTGGTAGCCGCTGGCGCAGTGGTTTCGGACCGCACGACGTTCGAGTCGCAGCGCATCGAACACGGATACCCATTGTTCGGCATCGACCTGAGCGAAGACAACTTGATTCACGAGTCGGCACGCGTGCGGCAGGCCGTCAGTTTCACCAAAGGTTGCTACTTGGGGCAGGAGCCAATCGCCCGGCTCGATTCTTTGGGTCACGTCAATCGCCACCTTTGTCGACTGCGTATCGCAACATCCACGACCGTGGCTGCTGGCGCGCGTGTGCTGCAGTCCAAGGATGGCGAACAGTCGGAAGTGGGACACGTCACTTCAGCAGCCCCCATGTCGAGCGACATCGCGGGCGATGAGGCCGTCGCGATCGCACTTGTGAAACGCGATGCAGCGCTCGCGGGGACCGAGCTGTTGGTAGAACTGGCAGACTCGTCGACGGCTGCTGCCACGGTCGCTGCTGCGACTTGAGGCGAGGTTTCATTGCGATCCGGTTCGGAAGTCTCACGACTTCCGCTACATGGAGTGAAGCGGCTTCTCGTTTGAAGCCGTTCATTACAAGACCATCACACCAGTGCCGAGACTTTCGATTTCTGCTCGGCCTTCTTACGGCTGTTGACGAGCAGGTTAATGCTTTCGTCGATCGTCACTTCGCTCGCGGGTGCCTCTTCAATCGCATCGTCGTCGAGGCAGGCGCGGTTGCGGCCGTCGAAGGCGGCGACTTTGTAGCACTCGGCCATCGTCGGGTAGTTGAAGACCGTGTTACAGAAGTAGTCGATCGTGCCGCCACAGGCGATGACGGCCTGCCCGATGTGAATGATCTCGGTCGCCATGTCACCAATGCAGTGAACGGCAAGCAACCGTAGTGATTCACGATGGAATAACAACTTGAGCATCCCGACTTGATCGCCCGAGATCTGTCCGCGGGCAATCTCCCAGAAATGGGCGACGCCGACCTCGTAGGGGACCTTTTGTTGCGTGAGTTCTTCCTCGGTGGGGCCGACCATCGAGATCTCGGGAATCGTAAAGAGACCGTACGGAATCTCATCGCACGGTTGGAACGGTTGATGAAATGCATGCGCCACCGCTCGTCGGCCTTGCTCCATCGATGTGCTGGCCAGGGCGGGAAAGCCGATAATGTCACCGACCGCGTAGATGTGCTTCACTTCGGTCTGATGGTCTTTGCTCGCCTTCAGTCGACCGCGATCATCGGTCTTAAGCCCCGAGGCAGGCAGGTTGAGTTCCTCCGTGTCTCCCTGGCGTCCGGCACAATAGAGAACCGTTTCGGCAATGACGCGCTTCTGGCTTTCGAGTTCGACGACGACGGCCCCTTTGGTCGTATGTCGAATCTTGGTGACCTGTTCACCCAGCCGAAACGCCATCCCTAGCGATCGGCAATGATAGAGCAGGCCGTCGATGATCTCGCGATCACAGAACGAGAGCAGGCGATCGCGGCCGTCGATCAGTGTCACATGGACGCCGAGCGTCGCGAACATAATGGCGTATTCAATCCCGATCACGCCGCCACCGACGACGATCATCGAACGGGGGATATGGTTGATGCTCAAGACTTCGTCACTGTCGAAGACCTTGACGCCGTCGAACGGAATACTGCTGGGGCGGGCCGGCTTGGTTCCCGTCGCGATCAGAATATGTTCGCCTTCGATCGTTACAGGGCCATCGCTGCTTCGAACTTCGACTGAGTGCGGCGAAACGAAGCCGGCGGTTCCTGTGTAGAGGTCGATGCCATTGCGATGGAAGCGGTCCTCGATGACTTGCCGTTCGTCGGCGATGACCTGATTGAGTTTTCTCCGCAGGTCGTCCATCGTGATGTCGTGCTTGTTGCGATACTGCTCGCTGTAGACATCGCGCTGACGAAAGCCTGTCAGATGCAGAATCGCTTCCCGCATCGTCTTCGACGGGATCGTGCCCGTGTGGAGACAGACACCGCCAATCGCGGCGGCTTGCCGCTCGATGATGGCGACGTTCTTACCGAGTTTCGCAGCCGCGATGGCTCCCTTTTGTCCCGCGGGTCCGCTGCCGATAACGATCAGGTCGTAGCGCATGTTTTCGCTCATTCAGTGAAGTGGATTCGGGGAAGATCGAAACGACGCATCAGGCTTCCGACGAACTTGCGACGGTCCACTCTTGTTTGTGATCGTCACGAGAAGAATACGACTCCAGCGCCAGGGCCGGCGCTTCGCAGGCCTCTTCGAGCATGTGCTCGACGGCCATCAACGCATCATGGACGGCAGTCGACTTCGTGGAGGTCAGGCGCAGACCCAGCGCTTCACGAGCTGCGAACGCGAGGACGGCTGCCACGACCGAGAAGACGGCACCCATCTTGGCTGAACCTTGCAGCACGGGGTCGGCGAAGGCCTGACCCGAAACAAACAGGGCGACCGTCAGTCCAAGGCCGGCGACGATGCTTGTCAGCAAGACATGTTTGATCGTCATGCCTTGCGGGAGTGGGAAGCCGCACTTCATTGCGACCAGACTGAAACTCGTAATGCCAATGATTTTCCCGAAGATCAACGCCGACAGCACGATCCAGGTCAGTCCATTGATCTCCGAGAACGCCACGCCGGCATTCGCGAAGGCGAAGAAGAACAGGCCGAAGTCGACCCAGATCTTCATGTCGTGTTCGAAACATTCGAGCGTGCTGTGATGTTCGGGGTCGATGCCACACGATTCATCAGGGTCTTCAAACAGTCCCAGGTCACTCTTCGGACCAGGCAGGAACGGCACGATGAATACCAGAGCCAGCGCGGGATGCAGATGGGCGCTGAAGAGCCCCCACCAGCTAAACGCTCCGCCGATGGCGATATAGGGAATCCAACTTTGGACGTGTGCCCGTCGCAAACCGTAGGCGGTCAACATACCGGGGATGAGCCACAAGACGTTCATCCACTGCGTCGGATGATTGGGGTCGGGATAACCGATGGCGATGATGCCCAGTCCGATGGCGTCATCCGCCACTGCCAGAAGTAACAAGAAGCTGACGGCCGGATGTTGCCTGCCGAAGAGGAACCTCGCAACGAGCCATGCGAGCGCGATGTCGGTGGCCGTCGGAATTCCCCAACCTGCCCGCCACGGAGTCGTCCCAAAGAGAGAGTTCAATAACAGGAAGCAGGCCACCGGCCCGACGACGCCCCCCATCGTCGCGATGAGGGGATTGATCGCCTTGGAAACCGGATTGAGTGCCCCCTTGGGCAAACAGGCCTCGGTGATTTCCTTGGCGGCAATCCCGAAGAAGAGCACCATGAACAGGTCGTTCACGAGGAAGTGCATCGTGAAGTAGTGTTCCCACCCGGAATGGGCGGCTTCTGCGTGTTCGCCATGCGCTGCCGATGACTCAGCCCCCCAGAGATGGAACGGCGTATGGACGATCGCGTGATACCGCTCGGCATCGACATTGGCCGCCACCAGGGCGACAATGACGCCGAAGATCAACGGGAGGGAAAACTCTTGCAGGCGCGCGACGGTCTTTCGCATGGTCGGGGCAACTCTTCGATGAAGTGAAACGACAGGCAGCGCGCAGGAACGATCCCGGCGAAGCGGTTGCCACTGTCATCGAATTCCCATGAGGCAATTTGCGGTGTCTCTGCCGATTTGGAAAACTTGACACGTCGCGAGAATTGAACGACGCGGTTGTGAGGGTTGTGAGGACGGGACACAACGTCTGCGAAGATCAGTGGGAACGGGACCGCTGATCAAGCGGATCTCACGGATTGCCACCGATCAGAATTGAGGCTGCGAGTCGGTGTGCCTGATCAGATCCGCGAAGATCCGCGTCATCCGCCTTATCCGCGGTCGATCATCTGACCGAAAGCGAGTCCTCTTACTCCGCCGACAGTCTCACGCTGCCCGTGGATGTCAGCCCCGCGACGTAGGCACAGAGTCGCTGCGATGCGTTGGGGATCTGCTGCTCGATCGCTGTCGCGATGTCGACAGGCTGGCCTGTCGGTTGCATCGCATCGTGGAAATAGTCGACCAAGATCGCCCGGCCGCCGGGAGCTTCGTGCAACAAAAAGTGGACCCAGGCCCACGACTCCTGATAGTCGAGTCGATGCATCTGCGAGACGTTGTCGAGTTGTGACAACCTTTGCAGGTTGGGCTGCCAGCCATTCACCAGTGCCTGCGTGAGTCCATCCAGATGATCGTGGTTGATACGCTCGGACGACGGTGAGACTTCAAAGTACTCGGCGATCCCTTCGTCCAGCCAGAGCGGGATGTTGTCGGTGGCCGAATGGAGCACGCCGTGCGTGTACTCGTGACGCAGGTCTTCCATGATTTGCCCATTCCAGTGGGCATAGACCTTGAGTTCGGTGGATGTACCGATGAAGAACGCTCTGCGGGGTGGCAGATCGGGATGGGTGACCCTCAAGAACTCTTCGTAGCGATCGCGGTCGCGAAAGAGATAGACCGAAACGGGACGCGACTGCTCGGGAAGCTCGAGAGTTTCGAGCACCGACTCGCGCACGTCCTGCAGTTCCAGCATCCAGGGATCGGAATCGGCGATCGGCGTGTCGGACTGGACCTTGAGGTACGAGTTGGCGACGCGATGTTCCGTCGGCAGTCCGGGCAATGCGACTTCTCGCGGCGTCGCGCACGACGCGACCCCGAGCAAGCACAATGCACCGACCGACCAGACCACACGCATGCCGCGCTCCAATTCCCATGCCCGACGCTTCAAGGGGAGCGAATGATGTCAGAAAACGCCCAATCCGGGCAAGATCGGGTGTGAAAGAGAGACCGAAGGCTGCAGTCTGGAGACCCAAGTCAGGAAAGCAGCCGGGACGGAGCGGGTCGCCTACGCCTTTTTCCTAGCCTGATAGCGGGAAACGCAGTATCTTTCAGTTCCCTTCACTCTCACCTCGACTGGGCTTTCGACTTGGTTGAGCGCTCCAATTCCGTGAGGTGCCGTCATGTTGCGATATTTGGCCTTTCAACGGGCTGCCGCTGCGATTTCGTGCGTTTTCTTCGTCGGGATCGTGGGGTACTCGTCCGAGGCGCACGCCCAGAGAAACCGCCCACAACAGGGTTTTCAGCTTCCCGACCTCAGCACGCACGAAGGGAAGATGGAGTTTCTGCGGCTCGTTCGCGAGAGCTTTCCCACGTTGCGTCAGACGGCGCGGCTGGATCCCGGTGACGTGGATCAGCAATTGATGCGACTCATTCAGCAGAATTCGTCGGTCGAGTTCGCCGGCATCGTCGATGACGCCACGTTTCTGCGTCGGGTGAGCCTCGACCTGACCGGCCTCATTCCCTCGACGTCGGAAATCGAAGCCTTCGTGGCGGACACGAATCCCAATAAGCGCGCTCACATGATTGATGCGTTGCTCGAAACCGACGCCTACTCCCGCAAGTGGGCACGGTTCTGGCGCAACGTGATCTTTGAACAGTCGGATGCCAATCGAAACTCCATCAATCCACAGGCGCTGGAGGATTGGTTGTTCAACCAGTTTCAAGCGGGGGCCACATGGGATCTCATTGCGGCCGAAATGGTGTCGGCCACGCCTCAGCGCGTTCGCGAACGCAGGGCGCAAGACAACGGCTGGGAACAGGACTATGGCCCCAACAATTTCATTCTGGCCTGCGAACGTAAGCCCGAAGTGATTGCCGCGCAGACCGCCCGTATCTTCATGGGGATCAGCATCGGCTGCGCCGAGTGCCACAACCATCCCTTCGAGGATTGGGAACGGGAGCAGTTCCACGAGATGGCGGCCTTCTTTGCACCCGGGCGTTACTACATGACCGATCAGAACGATCCGTCGCAGCGCACCGAGATGCGGCCCCGATTTCTGCTCGATGAAGAACCGCCGGGAACGCTGCGCCCCGATGAACGCCGCGTCGCTCTCGCCGCCTACCTCGTTTACAACCCCGATAACTATTGGTTTGCCCGGGCCTACGTGAACCGCGTCTGGAGCGAACTGCTCGGAGACGGCTTCTACTCGGTCGACAGTCTCGGTCCCGACAAGGAAGTGTCGCACGTGCTGGCGGTCAATCGCATCTCGGCGTCCTTCCGCGTCGCCGGCTTCGATCCACGCTGGCTGTTTCGCATCATCTGTAACACGCAGGCCTATCAGCGCGAGATTCGCACGATTCACGAAACGTCGGATCTGTTTACCGCCGTGCGACCGGCGAGAATCCGTCCCTACGAAGTGGCCGACAATATCCTCCGGCTGATCGGCGGCAACGAGCAACTGTCGCGGGCAATCAACCAGACGTTTGCGCAGAACTTGTCGGTGCCGCAGAGCGAATTGGAAGGAACCATTCAGCAGGCGTTGCTCATGATGAACCATCCGCAAATCCATCAACGGCTTTCTCAGAGCGAGTTGAAACAACAGCTTGCCGGGATCACTGATGATCGCGAACTCACTCGGCAGGCGTTCCTCGGCATGCTGGCCCGCGAACCGAGTGAGTTCGAATTCGTGCGCTACGAGCATTTCCTCGATGGCAGTTCCAACCGCGGGCAGGCGATCGACGACATGCTCTGGGTGCTGCTCAATTCAGCGGAGTTCATTTCCAAACGGTGATCGCTCCGCCCAGCGGGATCGCCGCGACAAGGGTCCATTTCTTTTCACGTTCTGATGACGAGGCGCTCGATGTTCCAATGGCTTGATTCGCGGCCGTCACAAGCACGCCAGGAGATGCTCCAGGTGCAAATGCAGCGTGGAGGCGTCTCCCGCAGAAGGCTCTTGCAGTTCGCTGCCGCTGGGGCCATGGGAGCCGGCGCGGGATTGTTCCGCACCATGACGTCGTATGCCGACGATGTTCGACGGTCGGGCAAGAGTTGCATCATGATCTTCCTGCAAGGGGCTCCCAGTCAGTTGGAGACGTGGGATCCGAAGCCTGGCACGGCGAACGGTGGTCCCACGACCGCGATTGAAACCCGGATACCAGGTGTTCGCTTCGCCCAGTACTGGCCACTGCTCGCTCAGGCCACGAACGACGTCTCGGTCGTTCGCACGATCGCCGGCAAGGAAGCGGCCCACGAACGGGGACAGTTTCACCTCCGCACGGGGCGCAGGCTGGGGGCGGCTTCCGACTTCCCGCACATCGGGTCGGTGGCCGCTTCCGAGATTGGCAACCCGGCGGCCGACATGCCCAACTTCGTGAGCATCGGCAGCACGATCGGAGCGGGTTTTCTCGGTGTCAATTACGCGCCGTTCGTCGTCGATCAGGCGGGGCAGTTGCCCACCAATGTTCAGGCCCTGGTGCAGGGGCCGCGCTCCGACCGCAGGCTGGAACTGTTGCGCGAGCAGGATCGCGACTTCGGGCTGGCTGGCGCGGAAGACATCGCTTCCGAGCACGAAGCCCTGTACGACCGCGCGCGCCGAATGATGACATCGCCGCATCTCAATGCCTTCGAGATCACGAGTGAAAGTGACGCCGTCAAAGCCGCCTACGGTGCCAACGCCTTCGGCAACGGCTGTCTCGTCGCCCGCAGGCTGATTGAAGCCGGCACGCCTTTCGTCGAAGTGCAACGCGGCGGGTGGGACATGCATGACAGTTTGTGGCAACGCATCGAGGCCACGGCAGCTGAAGTGGACAAGGGCGTCTCTCAGTTGATTAGCGACCTGAAACAGCGCGGACTCTTGGACAGCACTCTCGTGATGGTGCTCGGCGAGTTCGGACGCACGCCGAAGATCAACCAGCGCACTCCACAGGTGGGGCGCGATCACTGGGCCCGTAACTTCGGCATGCTGCTCGCCGGCTGCGGCATCGCCGGCGGCCGCTGTATCGGCGCCACCTCGGACAACGGCGAAGAGATCACCGATTCGCCGGTGGAAGTTGATGATGTCTTTGCCACGATCTGCGAATGCCTGGAAATCGATCCCTACAAGGAGCTCTACACCCCCGAAGGCCGCCCACTGCGGATCGTCGATGAAGGAGTTCCGCTAACGCAGCTCATGGCGTAGAAGTAGTTATTCCCGTTGATCGGCTGCATTCAGTGTTTGGAAGTCGTCGTCGATGTCATGTTGGTTGGCAGCAAGGTCACCACCCGTCGCGGCGGCGGATTCTTCTTCCTCCCACAACGGCGTCACACGTCGGTTTTCTCATGAATGTAGAGTGCGTGTCCCAGATGTAGTCGATGGCCTTGTCGAAGTCGATGTTGTTGTAGACGTTGCCCGCGTCAATGTGGGAGGAGTTCGACGAATTCGCTCCATGCCACTAATATGGTTCCTGTTCGAATCGCGAATCGGGTAGTGGTGACGCACGCCTTCATACCCGAGATCCCGGTGCCAAGTTGCCGCAAGTTCGACGTACATTGCAGCCGTCGGCTCGTTCGCGCCGATTGACGGCAGGGAGTCTGTCGCCGCCTGCGAGTACCGCGATGACCACCACCACTTCCAAGAGAGTGATGCCGAAACGACGTCCCAACGATGTCGCCTTCACTGAACTACCGAGACGTTTCATCAGCAGCTCCTGTAGTCCTCGAGGACCGCCGGTGCGGTGAGATAACGCGAGATTCTGGCTGTTTCAATGCAAGTCGCAGTTCGCCTGAAATCATTCCGTTGTTCTCGGGAGCACGCATGACACATCCAATACTATGACCTGCGACGGAGAATCGGGGAAGTGAACTTCGACGCCAGTCAATCCATCGGAGACATCAACTTCCGCGATCTCAACTGGCGAATCGACATTTGATCGAATCACGATTTGGCGGTGGAACGACGCGCCCCGACCACCAGGTCCCAAAAGCAACCGTACGGGCATGACCGTGACCACGTCAACAATTTCCCAAGTGACAACAACGTCGAGCATCGGTCGATCGGCACTCTCTGAGGAAAATCGAACGTAGCCGTTACGCGGGCCTTCATTCTCTTCCCCGACAACACTCACTTCATACGTGGCGACCATATCATCGCTCGGTGCCACTTCCACCACCTGGAGGGACTCGCTGCATTCGATGCGATGGTCACTCCAGTCGAGCGACGAATCGTGTAAACGAACATCAACCTGCAGTGTTGCCGCCTCGCCCGGTCGGATTCCACCAAAATCGATCCGCGACGGAATCGCCTCAGCGGCGGCGACGCCGGTCCAACTCACAAGCAACATTGCCATTCGATGTGACGGGTCGTTCGTGTGCACCACGACCTGCGTTGTCTTGTCTCCGGCGGCATCGACGGAAACCGATACACGTAGTGCCATGGAATCGCCCGGGCGAACTACGCCTTTCGGTGGCGAGGCATTCAGACATCCACACGAGACTTCAATCTGTTGGATTTCTAACGGTTCCTTTCCGCGATTGGATAACTCAAACGTCGCGATGTGACTGCTCGAATTGACTCGCAATGGTCCGAGATTGATCTCGTTGCGATCGACGACGAACGCGGGCCCTGCGGGGCTGGAAGAATGTTCAATCGTTCCGTCGGGGTCGGTGCATCCCGGAACGATGACGACGAAACAGAACAGCATCCGGCGCATCGGAACCTCTATTTGCCCGCAACCTGCCTCCGCACGAATCGCGGAACAATCAGGAACGTAACGAATGTCATGAATGCAGCAAGGGCGATCAACACGATTCGTCCCCAGTTCCATTCGATCGGCAAATCCTCTTCGGCCAGGATTGATTCATGCGAAATGAGGAGCGCGTTCCGCGACCAGACGGAATTGAACGTCTCCATCGGCACTCGCATCGATCGTAGCGCATCGATCAAGTGTACCTGACCCTTCTCCACGTCGATAAGATTGACGAAATGCCCTTCGGCGTAATGCGCAATACAGGCGAAACGCCCCGAACGTCGCGACAGATTGTTTGTCGACGTTTCGACGCCGCGAGTTTGCACGCCATACGACTCTGCCGTCTCGGCCAGTTGCGCGAGGTTGTAGCCGCCACTTGGTGGAGGGCCGATGCGATCCAGAAGTTCGCTGAGGTTTTCGACTGGTACGTCCAGTGATCGCAGTGCAATGTAAAGGCAGACGGCGCCGCAATCATCCTGCGAACGGGTCGCGCGTCTGTCGTCATCAGCCGAGGCGTTCGCCGGTGACATGACCAACAGAACTGCGCTTACGACGGATTTGAACATGGCGACAGTCAATCAACTTGCCGATCCGGACTAGCAAATCCTTGACTTCGAGCTTCGTCGATCAAACGCTCTAACTGCTGTTCTTCATCACGATTTGGGACGCCTACGAATCCATTTTCGCCAATGGGCCGACCCAATTCGTCTTTAGTCAGCAGCATCGTGCCACGTGGTAGCTCAAGTGCCGCCGTGGTGAAGGCATCTGAGCGAATTGAGGGATTCACATTGAACTGCGAATACTCGATTCGGAATTCGCAGCCCGTTCCTCCTTCGTGCCACTCATGTTCGGACACCGCAGGCACGAAAACCCCGTCGACTTCGGTCCATTCCTGACGCTGCCATGCGAGAATCCGATCATCGTCGTCACACATCTCCCATCGAACGACGTTGCAGCCCTTTGAAAGCGAAAACTCCATTCGCATATATCCCGTCTCGCTGGAGATCAGCTTCGCATTGATGGAATCCCCCGCTTGCACAATCTCAATCGATTTGCCGTGCGACCAGCTTTCGAAAAAATGGGTCCACGGCACGGACGGGGAGTGCACTGTGAAAACAGATGTCTCTAGGACAAGCGGTTCGAAACGACATCCACTCTCTGCGAAAGGGGCGTGTCTCACAAACGGCCATATCTCGCAGAAAGATTGTCATCTGCCCATTGGAAACGAACTGTGCTCCCGATCCATCCTGGTCAGGAAGTTCACCGATCAAATAATCCTCAATGTAGTCATAGGATGAATACGACGATTCGCCATCCCACAGCAGTTGCATCTCAGCCTTCGTCGCAACATCGGGCGTTCGATACTCCATGCTCGCGACACATTCTCCTCGGCGCAGGGAGTCGCGATTCGTGTGCAGTGCGGCGATAACCACATCGACCAATTGTTGATCGCCATGGATGATTGGATCGCTGCTGGCGTTTTGTGATGCAAACGACAGAAGACTCACAATCCATCCGAAAGCGACCACACGGCTGCGGAAGCGGGTACGAAGTTTCATCGGTCGCCTCACGGACAATTTGCATTGTCAGTACACTGATCGGGCGCTGTATACGAAGTTATGGCAGTCATCGTTCTGACACACACGCCCGGTATCTCCTGCCACTGGCAAAGGTAACGAATTACACACGCGTGCTCTGTATCTGATTGATTGCAGGTATAACCTTCGTAGCTTGCATCTGCATGACAACTTTCATGAGTGCCGGGTTGTGTGACATCTTCCGCTATCTGCGACATCTCGCAGTCGAATTGTGTTCCTTGAGATGCGCAGTCTCCAGAAATGCCCGTGCATATTGTGAGGAACTCACAACACGCGTCCTCAACTTCGGCTCCACCGCGAATCGCTGCCATGTTAGCAGTTGTGAGGTCACGCCCCACACTTGACAATATCCACTGGCACGCAAGCAAGAATGCTGCTGACAAATAAGAAGACGAGTGAGCATTGGTTTCTCCGGTGAGAGGGGAGAGGACTCAAACCCGCGTCCCGAAAGATACCTTCGCGCCCGGACTTGTCAATGGGTGGTGCACGTAGATGCAGGGCCACTGTGTTTTTCAGTCTGGGCAGACTTCCGACGCGAGACGCTCGCATGAGTTCCATTGTCGCCAAACGACTTACGTCAGCGAGGGGTGTCGTCGCACGTCACGCAGTTTGAAAAGGACAGTCACCCTGCACGTAGATTGACAACAATTCTTTGTGAACACTGAGAACCATAAAGGCACCCCCGCCGGGTGCCTGGGGTCAGTTTGCCGTGAGTGGGGGTGGGAGTGGATTGCGAGTGTTGATTGCCGCGGCTGAGTCGCTGACAGAGAGGTCGACCAGCCTTGGGTCTGCGAAAGACAGCGAGTGTAGTGGTGGGTCTAATGTTAAATGGCATGCCATTTGAACGAATTTCGTGCGATTTGTCCTGACGGGAATGTTCGAGACACCTGACATATACCGGTAGACCCACCAGTAGGGCAGGCTGTGCCTGCCGGAGGGGTGGTCGCGGCACCGCGATCAACCGTAGGGAACGGACTCAGTGCCGTTCCCGTTGGCGGATGGGTGGGTCCACGTTACTAACCGCGTGGCCGTGACGATCGACTCACAATCGACGGTTGCGTCGTGCGTCACGAGAAGCCAACGACAAATTCGCACCCGGTATCCCGCCTCGGAACGGCACAGAGTCCGTTCCCTACACGAATGCCGCCGCGGCGCGTGCGCTCGTTATGGCTGTTTGTGTCACCCGCGCAACCGCGCGGCATAGGGTAGGCCGAACGTGCACACGGACGAATCTCCGTCCGCGCGGTCCGTCAAGAGTATTGCAAGAGTACGAGCAAGAGTATCACCAAGTGTGTGTCTCTACTGCGTGTCTCTTTGTACTCTTGGATTCTTGACCTCCCTGCCGTGACCATCGACCGACGAGCGACGGTGACGTCGCGCGTCATGAGAATGTGAAAAACTCGATTCGCACCCGATTTCTCGCCTGTGGGAACGGCACGACGCACATCCTGCGTCGTTTAGTATCGCAGGCCCCATTCCCCCGGTCGTTGACCGGGGGCTCAATGACGACCAGGCGCAACCGCGACGGGTCGTGTAGAAATGTGGGTTCGTCCGGTGACGAACGTGGAGGCAATGTCGTTAAGTAGAAGCGGGCCTCGCCCTCCCAGTTTTGAATCTGCGTCTTACCAGCCCAGGTCTTGCAGAGCGTGCAATGATCTCATTTGCCACAACTGAATGAAACCTGCTTGACTCTCCCCTTGCTGGAGGCCGTAGGCTTTCGGTGTTGTGAGTTTCCATCCCAGTTGGTTCCGCATGCCGAGCGGAATCTCGATCGACGCGTTCCAACGGCATTCAGGCCCCTTTCGGCATTGGGGGACTACTGCGATGAGTTTCCTTGTGGGAAGATGCGGCATGTTCAGCATCGGCGAGTTCTCGAAGATCACCGGATTGACGATCAAGACGCTCAGGTTCTATCACGAACGGGGCGTGTTGATCCCGGCGCGCGTCGAGTCGGGGTCTGGCTACCGATACTACGACGATCGCAATGTCGAGACCGCACGCACCATCGCTGCACTGCGAGAACTTGATTTCAGCCTCGACGAGATCGTCGACATCCTGCGGGATCACGCCGACGAGGCCGACATCGTGAGTTTTCTCGAAGTCCGCAAACAATCGCTCAGCGAACGCATGGCCCACGACCGGAAACTCGTTTCCAGCATCGATCGTATCATTCAACGTGAAAGAGAGGCCAAGCAGATGAACCAGTCTGTATTCGAGATCGAAGAGAAGTCAATCGAGCCAATGCTGGTCGCAGGCATTCGCATGCAGGGTCGCTATCAGGATTGCGGCAGTGTGTTCGCGAAGATCGGCCGCAGCCTCGGCAGGTACATCTCCGGAAAATGTCTGTGTCTCTATTACGACGGCGAGTACCGCGAGGACGACGCCGACTTCGAACCATGCATGCCGGTTCGTAAGCAGGTTGAAGCGGATGGCATCGACATTCGCGAGATCCCCGGCGGGCGTTGCGTCTCGCTTGTTCATAAAGGCCCCTACGACACGTTGGGAAGGTCGTATCAGCGGGTGATCGCCTACGTCAGAGAGCACGGCTACCAGATGCAACTCCCCACGCGCGAAGTCTATCTCAAAGGCCCCGGCATGATCTTCAAGGGGAATCCGAAGAAGTACTTGACGGAGATTCAGATTCTGGTCGATGACGCCTCGGATGCCGATAAGCAGGCGCCGACGTAGCTCCAAGCGACTACTTCGCAGGCAACTTCACCACGCCGTCCCAGTCGGAGGGGGCCGTGCGGCCGGTGCGGGCGATTTCGAGGGTGAGGAAGTCCTGTGCCCTGTCGGAACTTGGGATCTGATGCAGCATCGTGTAGGCCTCTTCCCAATCCCCCTTCATGAACGCGTCGACCGCCTGGTCGTATGTTCGCAGATGTTCGTTGGTCAGTTCTCGACACGACGAAAGAGGGGGAACCAGTTCGCTCACGACGAGGGGCGTTTCCATCCCGAATGGAACGACCTTCGCCAGTTTACGCACTCGGCCCTCACCCTGGGGCATTCTGCCGCGAACGATGCCGGCCAAGGCTTCATCCAGCAGAATCGGGACACGCAGATGGCGCGTCATATGTTCCAGTCGGCTGGCCAGATTGACCACGGGACCGAACACGGTAACGGTCACACGATCGCTCGTGCCGATCTTGCCGGCCACCGCTCGGCCGTGAGCCAGTCCAATGCCGACCTGAAAACCCGCCAGCGCCTCTTGCTCCAAGCTGCGGACGGCGAACGCTTCACGAATGGCGAGTGCGGCACGACACGCAGCGAGGGGAGCTTCGTCCGATGGGAAGGGCCAGCCCCAGAAACCGAGGACGGCATCACCCAGGAAATCGCCCGTCACGCCGCCGTGTTTCAAGATTTGCTGAGTCATCATTTCGAGCGCGAGGCTCACGCGGTCGAGTAGTTCCTGCAGGTTCTGCGACGAAGCCTCCGACTGCTGACTGAAGCCCCGCAGGTCGCAGAACATCACCGTCACATCGCATTCCTTCGGTTCGAGCATGCCGCTGTTGAGGCCGTTCGGCTCGCCCGTCTTCTTGAGAGCCGTCAGGATCGATGGCGACAGAAACTGACGCAGCACCGAGACTTCGCCTTCGAGTCGCTTCAGCCTTTCGATCGAACCGAGGACTTCGGTGATGAGCGACGTGAACTTGATGTCGGCGGACAACGCGGCCGCGACCCCCTTGTCACTCGGCAGATACATCTCGTCGAAGCGCCCGGCAACATACAGTCCCCAACGGCTCGTGCCGGCATGCTCCATCGGAATGCAGAACGCCCAATCGAGTTCGGCACTGGCGGTGAAGCGCGACTCCGACGGCACAGAAGGATCCCAAATGTGCAACACTGGTCGCTTCTGGCTTACCAAGGCTTCATGCACCAGTCGCGTGCTTGGTCGAATGCGTCCGTCCCCCTCCTGACGCCGATCCCAATGGGCAATCTTTACCGTGTTGTCCGATTCCAGCGAGATGACGGCCACCGCCTCGGCATAGCGAATGCCCGCCAGCACCAGATTCGTGAGTGGTGCAAAGAGGTGTGAGGAATCCCGTGCGCCGGCGATCACACCCGGCAGACGGAGCAGGGCTTCGATTCTGCGATCGGCATCTTCGAAACGCACGTTCTGCAACTGACCAGGCAGGAAGGTGACGCTCTCGAATGGCGCGTCTCCCTGTTCCTCCGCGGCGGTCTCGGTTTCGAGTAATTGAAAACGCGTGTCGCCGACGACGAAGGCTTCACCCGGCTTCAGAAATCCGTGAGCGACGGCGTCACCATTCTGAAACACAGGATTCTTCGAGCCATCGAGTATTTGGAACTTGAGCCCCGCACGCTCCACCGCAATGGAAACGTGTTTGCGGGACAGAAAGCGTTCCCAGGGGACGAACAGGTCGGCTTCGGCATCGCGTCCGAGGACGTACTTCGCCCCCTCGCGGAGGGGCTTATGCCACCGCTGCTGCGTTTCTCGGCCTTCTGCCAGTAAAGACAACACGTCTGCACCTTTGGCGAATTTTCCCATGACGACTTTCTCACTCTGCGAGAATCGAGGGCCGAAAGGGACATCGTAGGTGCAACGTGACAATCCAGGAATCTGGATTCAGAGATGAGTCGCCGCCGCTGTCTCAGACGCGGAGGCGATGCAAGAGAACGATTTCCTGTTGCAGAGCGTCATTATCGAAGAGTCTTGACGGCCTCGAGGACGGCTTCCATCGCCTCGGAACTCACGCCGTCGTCCTTCCAGACGTACAACAGCCACGATCCCTGTTGCACATAGGGTGCGTCGGTGCTGACCGACACGATCATTTCCCAATGCGCGTGGGCGGCGGCCTCGTCGGCGAAACAGATCGCGTAGACACCGACTTCGTTGGCTGGCGTTCCCTCCTGATACAACGCGGCACCCGCGCCTTGCAGATCCTCAAGCTGTGCCTCTTCGACGATGCCGAAATGAATCGCAATGGGCGGAATGCGCTCCCGGTCCGACCACACCTCCGGGTTCTGCGTGACGGGGATCAAAGCAGCTGTCTCGATCTTCTCGATGAGTCGCACGTCGTCGGGAAGTTCGGCGGCGGGAATCGTGATGAACCTCAACCCCATCTCCAACGGCGACTCTTCCTCTTCTGCGGTCACTCGCAACAAAGGAGCTTCGTTCTCGAAGAACAATCCTTCGTCGGCATGGGCGATGATGAACTCCTGTAGTTCGCGCGGTTCGGCAGTGAGAATCAGGTTGCCGTCGTAAAGGGCGCTGTTCAGTTCACCGGGATGATTCTCGAGATAGTTCTCCAGCCATTGCAGTTCCATGAAGTCCAGATACATCTCGTCCCGCGTTTCATCTTCGACGAATCGCACCCGCGCAAAGAAGTGCGGCACAATCACATCGGCCGCGATCGCGTTGTCGACTTTGCGCTGAGCATCCAAATAGAGCTTGCCGTCGAGTTCAACGAGATGGGCCGTACACTCGAACCGCGTGGGATTGCCATCAGAGTCGTTGCCGGGAACCATCAACCCGTAGAATCTGTCGTCGATGGAGATCAAGGTCATGTGTCCCGAGGCATTCGAGTCTGCCTCCCGCCAGTCCCCGATGAACTCTTCGCGGAAGACGGTGTCGCCCCGTTCGTAAAGCGGATTGATCGAAGCCACGCACCCCGTCAGCAGCAGGCAAGCCGTCGAGGCCAGGAATGTCAGTCGCAAACTTCTTCCACCAGGCATGATGCACCACCTTCAATCCAGATTTTCTGTGAGTCCTCAAAGTAGTCGGCGACAAATATCGCGCTCTATCACGCGAAAACTGAACTTCACGAGGCAACTCGCTTAATCGACGTTGTCGTCCCGTGAAATCTTGGTCATGCATCCTCCGCCGTGCTTGCTCCTTCTTCGCCGAAGTCGTCGTCGTAGGGCCAGTCGAATTCGCCGACGTCGACGTAGGCTCCACAGTGCGTGCAGAGCTGAGTGGTGCCGTTCAAGGTGCCGGCAAACGTTGAGGTCTTGCCACAACTTTCGCAATCCGCTTCGATCGTCTTGGCTTCGTCGGCGTGGCGCTCGGCATCGCGTTCCAGCTTCTGTTGCTCGTACTCAGTAAGGAGTTCGGCGACGCGCTGCTCGTCGTTGCGGGAAATCCAAACCTGAGGTTTATGGATCTCGTTCAGCCCTCCTCCCCAGGCGAAAATCCCGATTCCCGACGCGTCTTCAACGGCATAGGCATCGATGCCATGACTTTCCAGAAACTGCTGCACCAGCATTGCTTCGATGTTGTTCGCAGCATTGTACGCCGGAAAAGGGTCGACGAGGTCCATGCGATGCCTCTTTACACGACGAGAGATGTTCGGATCGTGCCGCTGGTTCGATTGAAGATAAAATGCGTCGTTCAAGAATACGCCATGCGTGCGATCGGTGCCACCTGCGGACAGCCGAATGAGTTGCGCGTGCCGGTGGGAGTCGTCCCGGCCCTCGTCGTACTCATCCCATCGCATTGTTCAATTCCTGACCGTTTGGGGAGTCAAGAGTCCAAGAGTATGAGTAGAGACACACACTTGGTGATACTCTTGCGATACTCTTGGATATTCTTGAAAACCTTCGAGATTTCTGTCGGCGTCCGCGCGCCGACGAAGTTCGCCCGAATACACGTTCCGTCTACCCTAAGGCGCGCGGTTGCGCAAGTCGCCTTTCGCTCCGCGAAAGTAGCGGTAGCCCCACAGTTGACCCTGCGAATTCCTCAATACTTCCAGTTAATCTCAAATTCGTCCGAGTTCTTACGAGGTCACTAGAACCAGTTTCAAAACGACCGTAGCACTGGCTTCCTAGCCCGTCGGACGGCCTGGGAAGGCCGTGCTACAAGGCTATGAAACTCCTTCTAAGCAAATAACTGACAGCCGCTCCGCGAAAGATGCGTCGGCACCACACTTGGGCTAGAACCCGTTTCAGAACCCTCTCCCCCTCGGAGAGGGCAGGGTGAGGGTTATCCAAATGACTCGTTCGCCCTCAGTTGGATGGGACCTTGGCGCGGCACACGTCGACATGCCTCTCAAGGTCCTGCCCGGCAGGCAGGACCTACGGGGAGTCTCGATCCAGTCGTTGATTGCGGCTGATGGGGACGCCGATCATGGAGCCGTTGAAGACGAGCTGGTCGTTCACCCAGCCTTGGAATTCGAACTCGGCACGGATGCGGGGCTTCACCTTGAGTGTGCGGGCACAGAGTATCAGCCGGCAGCCGGGGAAGACGGGCTGGCGGAAGCGGACTTCGTTCATGCCGCCGAAGCCGAGGTAGTCGCCCGACTGGAGTAGGTTGTATTTGCGGGCGTAGTAGCCGGCGAGTTGGGCGGCGCATTCACAGAGAACAACGCCGGGCATCAAGGGGAAGCCGGGCATGTGGCCCTGCACCCAGAATTCGTCTTCGGTGACATCCTTGAATCCGATCAGCGCGTGTAGCGTGGTGTCGATCCAGACGATGCCGGTGAGTTGCTCCATCTCGTGACGTTGCGGGTTGACCTTGCGAATTTCGTGCAGGTCGAATTGCGGTTTGTCGTAGTTGAAGCGTTTGTAGTCGAACATTGCCTGTGGGGGCATTGGCTACTCCATTCGATAGGCCGACTTGATTCAGTTCATTTCCATGTGGCAGAGTCTGAGGAATCGAAGTGGCCTCAAAGGGCCTCTTCTTCATTCCGCAGCGCGATGATGCCGTCGATCAACCCGCGGAAGGTGGCCACTTTCTCGGTGACGTTAAACCTTCCCCGTTCGACGAGGTAGGCGTCCCACATCGCGTCCTGCTGGCCCGAAACGATAGCCAACGCGGTCAACAGACGGAATGCATCTTCGATGATCGTCGTCGTCGGCCCTTTGCGGGCCAGCTCGAAGGCGGGACCGACGCCCCGCGTCTGGAACAACATCGTGACGGCGTCGAGGTACCTCGCATCAAGCAGTTCATCGTCGACCGACGCATCGTTGTAATGGTTGTAGAACTCGGTGCGAATCGCATCCGGCGTGGTCGCATTCGTGACTCCCAGCAAGAAGTAGTCGATCCGTTCGTAGGGAGACGGACGCGGTGGCGGTGTGATCGTCGCACGAATGTCTTCGACCACGCTTGGCTCACTAACGCGCCTGGCCACCATTTCGATTCGGGCCGGCAGTGACGATGTGAACCAGGGCTCCTGCTCATTGAGAGGCAACGAAGTCGCGTTGCGCTCTTTGATGTGGGCCCAAACCTGCTGCACGAGTCCCAGATTCGCGGCCCGCGTCAGCAGCGATGTCTCCCAGTTCATGCGCTCATCCGCCAGACCATCGATCTGCTCGCATTGCCCACGGTATTGATAGAACCCCGTGCGGTTCGGATCGGTGACTCCCAGACCCGACAGACGGCCCTTGACCGCTGCTTCCTGGTTAGCGCACTCATCAACGAGAGCCTGCGTCGCGCGTGGGCTGGGAGTTGTTCCCCGCAAGGCGTCCAGACTGTGAGCGAACGCCTCCCAGGCAGAATCGGCGTGTCCCAGTTCCGATTGGGCATGACCGACGTCGGCCCAGGCCAGAGCCAGGGAGCGGAGTGCGGCCGGGTCGATGAGCCCCGCGAACGGCCTCCCCTTGCTGTCGTGAATCGCCCGCATCTGCGGGACCGCCGCCAACGGCGGAATCGTCACGCCGGTCAAGATTGTGGTCGCGTTGGTCACAGCCTCTTCGGCTTCGGTGGTCTTGTCGAACAACAGATGGCCATCGGCGACCGCCGCCCACATCCGTCCCTGTCCAACAGGTGCCGCCGACGCGATGGCGGGATCCAGTCGTTCCAGCAGGGCGGGATCAGCGGTTCGGTGCGAGACGATCGTGAGCGCACCGGCCCACGCCCCCTGACAGTTATCCCGCACATCGACCCCTTCGACCTTGGTCGTCCAGGTCCAGGCGGTGTCCCAGGCATCATGGGCGCAGAGCGTGCGTGTGATGGCGACCGACAGCGAGTCGGGCATATCCATCAGATAGGGGAGTTCCAACTCTTCCGAGAAGTCGAAGGTTTGGAAGTCGTGGGCACCGCGCCACATGGCCGAAGTGCGGCCGCGAGGTTCGATCGTCCGATACGTCCGGACGAGGCGCAAGGCGTCGTCCCAGCGTTCTCCCCGACAGAGGACGGCACACAGCAAGGTCAGATCGTCGAGCGACTGCCGGCCGACCGTGGGGAGGTTGACGACCGAGGTGATCGCCTCGTCGAGCACCGCGTTCGCGGCAGCGTCGTCGCCAGCCTGAAAGAGCCGATATGCCAGGACGGACAACGGTGCCGTCTCGAAATAGAGCTTGCCACGCGCCACGCGGCGCAACTGCGCGAGATGCTCGCGGCCGGCGGAATCGTTCCCCATCGCGAATTGAACTTCGGCGATCATCTGTCGGCAGAAGGGTGGACTGCGGTTGTCGTTACCCGTTCGCTGCGACTGCAGGATCATTTCCGACAACGACTGACTCATAATGTGATCGAGCGTGTGAGTGGGGCCGGTCGGCTCGACGGGACCGGGATCGTTTCCGTTGTCTTCGTCGATATCTTCGCCCGAGTTGGTGGGTGCTGTTCCGGTCAGGTTGGGGTCGGTCGTACCCGGCTTGTCGTCTTCACCCGTCATGAAGGAGTAAGCGATGCCGACACCGATGACGACGAGCAGGCCCATCACTCCCATGGTGATCTTGCTGGCCAGCGACATCCCTGGAGGGGCTTCTTCAACAACCACTTCCTTCTTGGGCAGCGGGGGGGCCTTGAAGACCGGCACCATGCAATCGGGGTTGCAGCACTTAACGTCTTTGTTCGCCAGTTTTGGAGAAATGAAGCCCGATGTTTCGCACATCGGACAGGTGACGGGCATCGGCGTCGACTTCGTCCGCTTGGTGCTGATGGGATGAGCATCGCGCACCGCAGAGGTATCGACGTCGAAGGGATCGGAATCGCCGTCCTCTTCTTCTTCGGGCTCTGCACGTCGCGCCGGAGAGGCTGCTTTTGTGGGAGTGCTTTTCGGTGCCGTCGTCGCGGCTGGCTTCGCCCCGGGTTTGGCGGCCTGGGGTTTCGCGGGCGTCGGCTTGGGGGCCGACTTGCCCGACAACGATGCCCCGCAGAATGGGCAGTCGTCGACATCATCTTCCAGAATCGATGCCTGACAGGCGGGACAGGTGCGAAAATCCATGGGAGGTGAACCTTGAGGTGAGTCTCAGAGAGATTTCTGGAATTCTCTGCGGAAACGACGACTCAGGCAAGTGGCAGATGATCCCGATCGAGCCGATGCGTCCTTTTCACTCTCTTTTGGACGCCATCCCGACACAAAGCGCCTCAGAATTCGCGACTAACGCGGAATGATCGGCGTAAATCGTCGGGCCGTCACGGGTGTCGGATTCGACTCCAGCTCCGACTCAGGCTCCGGCGTGCTGACGGACTCCGTATCATCGGCAGGCTCGGGCGGGACCACGCGCACCCGGGGAGGAATCACGAGTTCCATCCCGGGACGCAAGTCATCGGGGCTGTTGAGCTGGTTGCGATTCGCCTCGAAGATTTCGTGATACCGTTGTGTGCTCCCCAGCATCTGGGCGGCGATTCCACTTAAAGTGTCGCCGGATCGCACGGTGTAGGTGGCTGGCAAGCTGTCGCCCGCCGGCTCGGTCTCGTTCGACTGCGATGCCTCGACAACATGCGGCGTTCCCACTCCGTCGCCGAAGCCGGCACCGATCGGGTCGAGGACGATGTGTTCTTCGGGAGAAATGGTGCCATTCCGCTCCGCACCATTGTCGGCGACCGCTGCTGGCTCGACATCTGTGTCGTCGGCAGGTGTTCGTTCGGGAAGATAAGTACGAACCGGGAGCAGTTCGAGTTCGTCATCGAGATCGGTCGCTCGATCCAAGTCGGATTGTTGCGCAGCCACATCGACAGGGCGGTGCCTGAAGCACATCGCCCCCGCGAAACCGACAATCAGCATCGCCAACGCGAGGCCGACTTTCAGATCAGGATGCATGCTCTGGGAGAGTGACTGAAAACAGCATCCCTGCAGGCAGGGTGTCTTGATGAGGCACTCCTTCCCCATCGACATCGGCACCAGCAACTGGGTTGTTCACGAAAGTCCGGCAATCTTTGCCGATTCAGCGACGCTCTCGTGACGCGGGCTCGACATGCTGGTTGAACAAGTTGTGCCGACTATGATCCCGCTGCAATGTCCCCCATTACCCCTACTCCCGAAGTCTGCAGCCTGGTCAAGCTGGGCGGGAGCCTGCTCGCGCTCCCTGGACTGCGAGAGCGACTGACGACCCAACTCGAACGGCTCACCACATTGCCTATCGTTCTTGTTGGTGGAGGAGGGATGGCCGATGTGGTTCGCGAATGGGACGACGTGCATCAACTCTCAACGCTCGACAGCGACGAACTGGCGCGGCGGACCATGTCGGTGACGGCCGAGTTCATCACAAAGCTGCTCCCGAACGCCCATCTCGTGGCAACTATCGACGCCGCGATCGACGTCTTGCGAGAGGGAGGCCGGCCCATCATCGATGTGCCGACAGTCCTCACTGATCCGGTATTCGACGAATTGCCGCGCGGCTGGCATGTGACATCGGATTCGATCGCCGCCGCCATCGCGATCGCGTGGGGCATGCAGGACTTGATTCTCCTCAAATCAGCTCCCTCCCCTGTCGGCATGAGTTACGATCAGGCGGCGGAACGAGGGCTCGTCGATCGTTACCTTCCACAGGCCGTACAGGGGCGGATTCCGGTTCGCTGGTGCGATGGCCGCGCGGAGACGTGGAGAGCCGATTCCTGGTAGCGGTCAGATTGAATTCAGCTCGGCCTCGGATTCGTTGGCTGCGGGTTAACTCGATGCGTGGAAGTCTGTCACTACTGCGATCGCCGTCGTTCTCGCATCCAAAGATAGAAAATGGTGAAAACGACGGTGAAGATCAGTATGTCCCCGCCGCCAATCCAAGTGAACAGTTCAAAAAAGTCCGTGAATGTTTTCATTGACAAACCCTGAACCGCACCGTCGAATCTCGCACATCGGAGGTTCGACCAAAACACCCCGCAATTAAAGACATCCTCACGATAACAACCGACTGGCGAAGTCCGTAGTCGATTCCGAAACCAGGAGTTGGAACTGAGCAAGCCCCAAGATGCCGATTCCTGGCGGACTCGTGACTGAGCCACGCCGGTTGGCTATTCTTGATGCAGTCCTCTCGTCATCTCTCCTGTTCCCGGCGGCCTGCGGAGCGCGACATGCATCGATCTTCATCCTGCCCCCTCATTATCGCCCTCCTGGTGATGTGCCTTGGTTCGGGCAACGGAGCTTTCGCACAAGGACAGCGGAATCAACAGCCTGCTGCCGGGCCTCAGCTCTATTCGTCCCGCAACTTCCAGGTGATGACCGACCTCGACGCCGAGGAAGCTCAGGAACTGCTCGATCGACTCGAAACGATGCTGCGGCTCGTGTCAGGCTACTTCGGTCGCCCCAATACGAAGCCGATCGACATGTTCGTGGTGGAAGACATTTCCCGTTGGCCGCAGTCGGCGCTGGAGCAGATGGACGAAAACGGTCTCGCCTCGATTCGAGGCGGAGGAGGACTGACGATCACACAGGTCGTTACGAACGGTCAACAGTTCGACAGCAAGTCGGTGGTCTTTGCCACGTCGGCCCGTGGGACGCCGCAACACGAAGCGGTGCATGCCTATTGCGGTCATGCCTTCGGACGCACCGGCCCCGTCTGGTACGGAGAAGGGATGGCCGAGGTCGGCAACTACTGGCGCGAAAACGACAAGAGCGTGACCGCCGAGCCGTACGTCATTCAGTACCTGCAGTCGAGCGAGATTCGACCCCTCACCGACATCGTGAACAATCCCCTGGAACGCACAGGCGACTCATGGCAGAACTATGCCTGGAGATGGGCGCTCTGCCATCTGCTCGGCTTCAACGAGAACTACACCGACCGCTTCAAGCCGCTGGGGCTGCAACTCCTCCGGGGGAACGACATCGACTTCTGGGAGGTGTACGGCAACCATGCAGCCGAGATCGATTTCGAGTATCGCCAGTTTCTTACCGACATCGACGGCGGCTATCGCTGTGACCTGTGCAGTTGGGACTGGCGGACACGGTTTCGGCCCCTTCGAGCGTCGGCGTCGGCGACAGCCAGGATTCAGGCGGCGCGCGGCTGGCAGGCATCACGCGTGACCGTCATTGAAGGGACGGTGTACGAGATTGCGACCGAAGGGGAATGGTCGACCGGCACCGAGGAGGAACTGGTCACGGCCGACGGCAATGACTCGGGCGTCGGTCGGCTCGTCGGCATCGTGCAGTACCAGTCGAACGACGGCACCTACGAACTCTCCGAGCCGTTCGACCTGTCGGCAACCGGCACTTTCACCGCACCTGTCGACGGTAATCTCTACCTCCGCTGCCAGGACGACTGGGGCACGATCGAAGACAACCGGGGGCAGATCGAAGTGGTGGTGTCGCTCGTGAAGGAGTGATTCCGTTTGCAGGGAGTCGCGGTCTCCGATTGCCTTGAGTGGATTTCTGATCAAGGTTGTTGTCGGCTGGTACTGACGGTCGCCGCCTCGTAGTCGCGACGGAATTGCCAAACGGCTTCCAGAAGTTCGGCATCGGTCGCGTCCCATATTCCCCTGCCGTGCAAATCGGAACACAACTCTGCGACTGCCGCCATCAGTTGAGCGATCCTCATCTCCGGAATGATTTCGGAGAGTTCTCGAAAAGCGTGAACAATTCAGCGCGTGTGTCACTGCTGTTCATGACTCGCCTCTATCGCACATGCATCTGTTCGACTTCAATTCACCCCAGTCCAAAGCAACCCAGCAACGCCTGATGGGCCTGTTTGCCGTCGGAGTGGGTGACGACGACGCTCATGCGGATTTCGCTGGAGTTGATCATTTGCACGTTCACCCCCGCGTCGGCCAGCGACTGGAACATGCGTCGACCGACGTCGGTGTGGCTGCGAAGTCCGATCCCCACGACCGACAGTTTGGCGATCTGGCGTTCCGACTCGATGGTGGCCGACTCCCAGCCCGAGACTGCTTCGCGGACCAGCAGCAGCGCGCGATCGAGGTCGTCGCGATCGACCGTGAATGAAACTCGCGTCTGTCCGTCGCGGCTCACGTCCTGCACGATCATGTCGACCATCACATCTCCCTCGGCGATCGCCGTGAAGATGTCGGCACACACGCCCGGCACATCGGGGATCGATTCCAGCGTGATGCGCGCCTGCGAATCATCGAGCGTCACTTCGCTGACGACGATCTCCTCCATGTGGCTCAGACGGCTGACAACCTCCTTGAGAAGTTCTGCATCGGCCATTGAGTTCGACACGGCCGACTCCTTCTGACGCACGCCGATGGAGGGCGCGGAGACGACTTCTTCATGCAGTCGGAACCCTTCGTGAATGACGCGCAGCGCCTCGTCGCAGCGGTCGCGATCGATCAGCGTCGATACTTTGATTTCGCTCGTCGTAATCATCTCGATGTTGATGCCGGCATCCGCGAGACAACGAAACATCTGGGCCGCCACGCCGCTGTGGGTCCGCATGCCGACGCCGACGGCGGAGATTTTCGACAGGTTGGTGCCGCTGCGAATCGTGCCCATTCCGAGTTCGCGCACGGCCTCGTGCGCTGCCGTCAGGGCTTCGGCCAGATCGCTCTCAGGGACGGTGAACGAGACTTCGGCGGTTCCGCCGACCCCCACGTTTTGTACGACCATGTCGACGGCGATCTTGCGGCTGGCGAGGCGTAAGAAGATGCCGCTCATCACTCCCGGGCGATCGGGAATGTCGCACAACGAAACACGGGCTTCGTTGCGGATGAGGGCCAGGCCGGTGACGACGCTGGTGGACTCTGAGTTCTCTGGCGCGATCAACGTGCCGATGTGTTCGGAGTAGCTGGGACGGACGCGCAGATGGACGCCGAACTTCTTGGCGAACTCGATCGAGCGGGAATGCATCACCCCGGCCCCCAGGCTGGCGAGTTCGAGCATTTCGTCGTACGAGATCTGCGGCACCGCGCGGGCTTCGGGAATGATGCGCGGGTCGGTGGTGAAGACGCCGTCGACATCGGTGTAGATCTGGCATTCGTCGGCATGCAGAGCGGCGGCGAGGGCGGTCGCGGTCGTGTCGCTCCCACCTCTGCCGAGCGTGGTGATGTTTCCCTCTTCATCGACACCCTGGAACCCGCAGGCGACGACGATCGCCCCTTCGTTGAGGTGTCTCTTGAGACGATCGGTCGAGATTTGGCGAATGCGGGCCTTGGTGTAGGACGAATCGGTCAGTACGCCGATCTGGCCCCCCGTCAGGCTGACGGCCTTCTCTCCCAGGGTATGGATCGCCATCGCGACGAGGGCGACCGACTCCTGCTCACCGACTGAGAGGAGCATGTCCATCTCACGCGGGGAGGGTTTGTCACAAATCTCGGCGGCCAGCCTTTCCAGTTCATCGGTTTTCTTGCCGCGCGCACTGACGACGAGCACCACTTGATGCCCCACACGATGGGCCGCGACCGCTCGTCGGGCGGCCGCCATGATCTTCTCGGGATTGGCGACACTCGTGCCGCCGTACTTCTGAACGATAAGGGACATAACTCTTCAGGGAAAACGATGCTGTGTGACCTGCGTAGTCGGGGATTGTAGAGAGTGGGTCAAGGCTGAGAGGGGTCATTCGTCAGTGGTCACACTTGTCATTGGGAGTTAGAGTGAGCCTCAACTCGCCAATTGCTCGCTCTCCCTCTACGCACCCCACTCGCCCTGCACGGTGGCCACGACTCTTCTTGAACTACCCTGGTTGCGATGTTCGCAGAGATAGATTCCTTGCCAGGTTCCGAGCACCGGCCGCCCGTCGCGGAGGGGAATCGTCAGCGAAGAGCCGAGCATCGCCGCCTTCACATGAGCCGGCATGTCGTCGGGGCCTTCGCAGGTGTGTCGATAGGGAAAGTCCTCGGGAGCGATGGCGTTGAAACTCGATTCGAGGTCGGCCGGCACGTCGGGATCCGCGTTCTCGTTGATCGTGAGGGACGCCGACGTATGCAGCAGAAACAAATGCAGCAGTCCCGTGCGGCAATTCTGCAACTCGGGGAGAGCGGCGAGGACTTCGTCCGTGATGAGATGGAACCCGCGCGAGCGCGCGTTCAGACGGATCTCGCGTTGCAGCCAGCGGGTGGAGGCGTCATTCGTCATGGTTGGTTTCCAGATTCGTCGATGGGGGGGCATCACGCAAGTCCCCGGCATGGGCTCTCACTTTTCGTATCGCGGCGAGGAACTCTTCCACTATCTCCAAAGGCTCCAGCAACAGCGGATGATGCAGCACCAGCAGCGATTCGTCGGCTTGTTCGGAATTCAACAACGGACCGACCGACTGAAACCGCCGCCGTGCGTGACAGCGATGCAGGGCTCGAAACCCTGGAAAGAGAGCGAACCCCTCGGCTCGTATCGCCGTGGCGAACTGGTCGCGGGTCAAGCCGTCCCAGTGCGCAGCGTCATACCAGAAGCCCACCTTGTAGTAAGCCGGAGACGCCTTCTCGCCGGCGTTCGCCAACAGCCGCAATCCGCTCTCTTCGCTCATTGACGCCGCCAGTTTCGCGACCCATTCGGCCCGTCGGCGATGCTGTTCATCGAGCCGTCGCAGTTGAGGCACTAGCACCGCGGCCTGCAGTTCCGACAGAGGATATGCCTCGTTGCCACGCTGCTGATAAAGCTTGATCCGCTGAGCAATGTCTGATCGGTTGGTGAGGACCGCGCCGCCGCGACCGGCAGACAGGAGTTTACTTCCTCCGAAACTCAGCACCGACACGTTTCCCCAGGAGCCGAGCGGGCGATCGTGCAGCGTCGCGCCGGTCGCCTGGCAGGCGTCTTCGATCACCAACACTCCCCGCTGATTCGCTTCCGCCGTGAGTCGCGGCACATCAACGCAGCCCCCATGCAGATGCGAAGCGATGATGGCTTTCGTCTGGGGCGTAATGGCCTGCAAGGCGAGATCGACATCGAGCTGACCGTCGTCGGCACCGATATCGACGAGCCGAGGGGTGCCGCCGACGATCACGATGTTCTTGAAGTTGGCCGGAAAGTCGTAGCCCGCCATGACAACGTCGTCGCCGGCTTCCACCCGGCAGCCGTGAAGAGCGAGTTCGACGGCGGCGGTCCCGCTGCAGCAGAGAATGACATGGTCCTGATGAAACAGCTGTCGGAGTTCTGTGATCAACCGGCTGCATTCATCGCCGTGATACTTGCCCCAACCTCCGCTCGTCAGGAGTGGCTGCAAGTGAGCGAGGACATCGGGCCGGTTTCCGGGCCAATCGGGGGGGCCGGCAGGACGAACGGGTGATCCCCCCAGCAATGCGGGAAGTGCGGCGGCGTCACGCATCGGCGGGAGAGTGCGGCCGGTGGCTCGTGACGGCTCCCTTGAGCGTGACCGGCAGACTCACGGGTTGAGGAACGTTGCCTGTCCCGCTGGCGAGCAGTCGAGTGAGAGGGATTCGCAGCCGACGGAACTGAGCGGCCGGCAGCGAGACCGTCTGCCAACTGACGGAGCGCGGCCGCATCACTCGTGAATAGTCGCGGACCGAAACGACATAGAACGCGTACTTGCGATTGCGAAACTCCCACACTTCCTCGTGGTGAGAGGCCGCCTTGTCATCCGCGAGGTCATAGGCGAAGAGAAACATCCCGCTGAAGTGCCCGCCAAACGCGGCTTCCCATGAGAGGAGGCTGTCGATGTCGTCGCGGGTGACCCAGTTTTCCCAGAGGTGTCCGCCAGGGCCGCCGGTGGGAAAGCGTCGCCCCTTCACGTCGATCAGCCATTGCTGGCCTTCACCAGCCGAGACGACAAAGTCGGGTGATTTGAGGGAAGCCGAGGCCGCGAGCGCGCGGCGTGACTCATCAACCGCTACGCAGGGTCGGCGGCGATGCCTGAGATAGGCCTCCAGCGCCTGATCGTAGTGATTGTAACGATGGGGCATGCGGGGGAGGTTGCGAAAGAGGAAGTTCCCTCGAAAGTATGGACGTTGACGATTGGAACGGCAAGACCGGACCACGGGAATGTAGCCGTCGTGCGGCTTGCAACGCAGGTGGTATTGATACCGCGGGGAGATTCGCTCCCCGCGGACTGTTCGGCACAATCGCACCACCCCGCGGAACCGATGATCGAAGCGTCTGGGCAGCAACCCGTCCCGTCGACTTTTCCCGGTGCAGGCGTCATGCGACCGTTTCGATTCTCAGGATTTGGCCCCCTTCTCGGCACACTGTTGCTGATCGCGACGGGCTGCCAGACGGCATCGCACGATGACCGTCTGTCCGAACTCGTCTGGCGGCCCTCCGCACCCGGCCGATCCCTCACCACGCTTGCCGAAGACGATGCCTCGTCGAATGCGTCTTTAACCGAAGCCGAACCCGAAACCGCATTGGCCGAGGCGACACCCACGGCCGATCCCAGTGACCTCTCGATCCATAACGTGGGATTCTGGAGCCAGCCGGAACCGGCCCCCGCACCGCAGCGGCCGCTGGAGACGGTCATTCCTTACGAGATTCCGGGAGCCAACGCTCCGCCGATCACGCTCCCACCGATCGATCCGACACAACCACCGGGCGAGTGGCGCGATGAAGTCGGCGAACGCTATCCAGCGATCCCTGAATTGTCGTCCGTCACTCCGCTGGGAGAGAACGCTCCGGTCTGGACACTGACCGATCTCGAAGCGATGGCGTCGTCGAATCATCCGGCGTTGCGACAAGCATGGGCTCAGGTCGAGATCGCCAAGGGGGAAGCGATTCAGGCGGGACTCGGTCCGAATCCAACGGTCGGCTATCAGGGAGACACGATCGGCACCGGTGGGACGGCGGGCTACAACGGCATACAGGTTTCACAAACCTTCGTCACCGCCAACAAACTCGGACTGGCCGAAAGCGTGGAATGGTTCGATGTCCGCAGCGCGGAACAGGCTTATCGCCGCGAACGGATTGACGTACTGACCAACATCCGCCGGCATTATGTCGACGTGTTACTGGCGGAGCTGCGGTCGCGGCTGCTGCAGGTGATGTCGGACCTCGTCGAAGAGTCATACCAGACGCAGATCGAACTCGTGCAAATCCGCGAGTCGGCACCCCACGAACCGTTGTCGTTGCGGGCCATCGCCCTGCAGTTGCGTGCCCGCAGAGTGCAGGCTGACCGTCAGGCCGAGGCGGCCTGGCTGCAACTGGCGGCGGCGGCGGGACAGCCGAATCTGCCGCGCGGCACGGTGATCGGAGAGATCGAAGGGACGCCTCCGATGCTCGAAGAGGCGACGCTGCTCAGCCAAATGCTCGGCCGTCATACCAACCTTGCCATCGCCGACATCGAAATCTCGCGGTCGGTGACCGACGTCGTCCTGCAGGACAATCGCATCGTCCCCAACGTCGATGTCTCAGCCGTGCTGCAACACGACGACACCACTCCAATTAACGACCTGTCGTTCAACTTGGTTCTCGCGATGCCGATTCCATTCATCGATCGCAATCAGGGAAACCTGTTTGCGGCCGAGTCACGGCTGGCGCAGTCACGTGCCGGGCGGGATTTGACCTATCAGCAACTCGTGGGAGAGTTAGCTGGGGTTCATCAACAGTACCTGGCGGGTGTCGAAGTCTCGTCGGTCTATCGATCTCAAATCCTCCCTGATCAGGTGCGATTCTATCGGGGCGTCGCCGATCGCTATCGCGTGGCGGGGGAACCGGCCGACTTCGCGGAGGTCGTCGTCGCTCAGCAGACGCTCTCGACGGGAATCGAGGAGTATCTCGACGCCCTCGAGGGGCAATGGGATTCGTTGATCGACATCGCGAAACTGCTGCAAGTCGAGGGGCTCGAAGAGTTAGGGGTGGATCTCGTTCCCTGATTCGGCCCGCATTGCCGAGGGCGTTCTGGGGCCGATCTCCGGCATCTGTTGCCACAGTCGGACGCGATCGCCGAATCCGAATTGATCAGGGTTCCGTGGCCCGCATACAACTCCCGCCCCACTTCCGCGCGCGATCGGTGCGCGCCACCGTCTCGACCCTTTCGCGGTTCGATCATGCCCATTGCCGTCATCAAACGCCTCACGCTGGTGATGCTGGGCGTGACGTGCGGCGTGGCGTTGGCCGGCTGCCCCGTATTGGATGTGGAGCCTATCGGCCCCAGCAATGGAATCACTCTCTCTCCCGTCGTCTCGTCGCGGGAAGGGATCGAACTGCAGATCGCCTGGATCCGCCGGCCGGTCGCCGACCCCAGTCTCGGCGGAGGACTCTGGTCGTGCCTCAATCAGATCTCCTGCTCCGACATTCTGCGGCGCGATCACCTCGTGAAGTCGGGCATCCGCTACGGCATCGCCGGCACACGTCCGCCCGAATCGCTCACGGCCCTCATCGACACCCGCTACGAGACCCTCAGTCATCGCGACACCTACTTCAAGAATCCCACTGTCGAATCGGGCTGGGAAACAGTTCTCGAAACCTGGGCTTACCCCGATGGCTGCGTGATCGAAGTCAACAGTGAGCCGCGCGAACTGCAAAACGTGCGCTGCGTGATGCGCATTCGTGCCGAGACGACCCAGGAAGGCTGGGCGACGCTCAAGTTCACACCTGAGATTCATCACGGAGCATCGGTGGGACGGTTCATCCCGGGTGATCTGTCGTATCGCTATCAGGACGCTCAAGACGTGATTCCCCTCTACGACCACGAGTTCTCGGTCGACCTCAATGTCGGTGAAAGCGTCGTCATCGGCCCCACGACCGGCCCGCTTGCCAGTTTGGGGAGCCACTTCTTTCACGGTGGCAGCGACGACCACCCGTCGCAGGCTCTCCTGATCGTGCAACTCAAGAACCTTCGCCGCATCGACCCGGTGCATGTGCCGAGGGAATGATGTGTGCCGAGAGCGCCGCTGGACGGCATCGCACTCACACTCAGTCGTGATGTGCGCCGCGCGGACGCCCGCCCGGCGGAATGATTCAGATTGGACTCACGTCGACCGAGACGTGCAGTTTGTGTTCGCCGCCGCCGAGGAAGACGCCCTTGATCGGCACGACGTCGCCGTAGTCGCGGCCCCAGGCGATCGTAATGTGGTCGCCACCGCAGACGCAGTTGTTCGTTGGATCGAAGTCGATCCACTCGAGTTCGGGTCCGCAGTAAACGCCTCCCCAGGCATGAGACTGGTCGGCACCGACGAGTCGGGGTTTCCCCGGCGCGGGGATCGTCCTCAAGTATCCGCTGACATAGCGTGAAGGAAGACCGATCGAGCGCAGACAACAGACGAAGATGTGGGCGAAGTCCTGACAGACACCTTGCTTGAGATTGAAGGCCTCGACCGTCGTCGTGTTGACGTCGGTCGCCTTCTTGTTGTATTCGAAATCGCGATGAATGCGCGCAGTCAGGTCCGCTGCTGCCGACAGGATCGGACGCCCCGCCGTGAAGGACTCGGCTGCGTATGCCGCGAACACCCGCGAACGCGCGATGCGCGGCGAATCGAATACGTACGGGCAACACGACAGCCAGTGGGGGTCCGACTGCGCGGCGATGCCTTTCACGACGGCTTCCCAGGGGGGAGACTTTTCGTGATCGGGCAACGGCAATGGTTCCACGGAGACCTTACAGGTGGCCGTGATCACGAGTTGCCGATGGTTCTCCTCGATCGATATCGCATGCACGTTGTTGCCGAAGAGATCCTTGCGGCGATTCGAGACGATCGGAGTCGGCCGAATCGTCATGCGATGCTGCTGACACGTGACCTGCCGACTGTCACGCGGCGTCAGTATCAACGTGTTGTGGCAGACGCTCACGGGCGACGAATATGAATAGCTGGTTGAGTGCGTGATCTTGTAGTTCACGTTGGTCTCTCCTCCATCGAGGCCAGGTGCCGAGGGAGGCCGGCGTGAGTCAGGAACCGGCTGGAAACGGTGTCCGACAGTTTGGGGAGCTGTTCTTCGAGTCGGCGCAGTAACCGGTCGAGTGCGGGCCGGTGTGAATCACCGTCGAGGCGAGCCAGGTCCATCGGATCACTCAGCCGCACGGCATTGCGCAGGGAGATCGACAAGCGTTGTTCGGGGCTGAGCATCGCCCGCGAGGAGTCTCGCGGGAGCCCTTCGACTTGAGTTTCAATCATCGACAGTTGATGGGCGATCGAACGCGGATTGGTTTCGTCCACGATCAACAGATCGAGGACGGGCGCGACCTGCACGTTCGACAGATAGCGTGTGCGATACGTCATCAAGCTGTCGGCAACGCGCAGGATCGCTTCCAGCACGGAAGGCCGGCCCCCTTCCTCCGAATTGAGCGAAACTCGCAGCAGCATCGCCGACTGCCAGGCGCGCTCGATGCGTCGTCCCAGATCCATGAATCGCCATCCCTGTGTGCGCGTCATGCTTTCGGCGGCGAGTCCCGCGAAGGCGAGGAGTTCGGCCAAAATGTTGTCGAGACGGTCGAGGAACTCCGTCGTCTCAATTAAATGATCGCCGGGAGTATGCTGCACCAGCGACGAAATACGACGAATGGTGCGCCACATGTCGATCGCGATGCGGTCGCGAACGATTGAAGCGAGTCCCGACGCTTTCTCGATCGATCGGCGCAGGCTGCGTTCGCGAGCAGGGTCGAACACCGATTCAGGAAGAATGGCAGCCACACTGGGCAACGTCGCTTCCAGGCCGGATACCACATAGTCGGGATCGATTTGCCCTTGCTCGGCGAGAGACCGCAGCAACAGCTTGCGTTCCGGTCCCCCTTCGGTTTCGCTGGAGATCGACAGGAGCAGCACACGCACCAGACGCACCGTCGACTCGGCCCGTTCGATGTACCGTCCCAGCCAGAAGAGGTTGTCCGCCACGCGACTGGGAAGATCGGAACCACCTCGGGTGAGAGTGACGGGCCGATCGGGCGGCGCGAGCAGGCTCACCTCATCGACCTCGCTCTCGCCCTGTACCCAGACATCCTGAGAACGTTCTCCCGAGGTCATGGTAAAGTCGAGCACATGCGACTTCGGCGAGACACGGGCCAGGCCGCCGGGAATGGTGATGTGCGTATCGCCGCGCGCCAGCAAGAACGCCCGCACGGCGAGATGCCAGGGGATTGTCTGACCATTCACATGCACCGGGGTCGTCGAACGCAGCACGGTCTCCTGGGCGACGTAGTCTTGCGGACGGGTCTGGAGTTCGCGCTTCAACAATTCCAGTTCGGTCGACGTGATTTCGGCGGGATGAATCGGAGCCGAGTCGGCCATGCGATATGCCGGCCGGATCACCAGATCATTCAAATGCTCGAGCACGTACTTGAGCGCGGCAGGTTGTCCGCACCACCACGTCGCCACCGACGGCATCTTGAGTTCTTCCCGCAGCAGGAACCGGCAGATGCTCGGGAGAAAGGCCAGCAGGATCGGCGATTCGACCAGTCGACTGCCCAGGGAGTTGACGATCGCCACATTCCCCGCGCGGAGCACTTCCAGCAGCCCCGACACACCCACAAACGAGTCGGGCCTCAATTCGACCGCATCGCAATCATCGTCGTTCAATCGACGGACAAGAACTTCGACGGGCAGCAGTCCACCGAGCGTCTTGAGCATCACGCGGTTCTCGCGGACGGCCAAGTCGCCCCCCTCGGCCAATGTGTATCCCAAATAGCGAGCGAGGTAGGCATCCTCGAAATAGGCACGGCTCGTCGGCCCTTTGGTCCAAAGGACGATGCGTGGATTGTCGCGAAAGCGCGGGGCCAGTTCTCGAAGTGCCTCGCGCAGTTCGACAAAGAAGGGAGCCAGTCGATGCACATTCGAGGCGTGAAACTCCTTCGGCAGCATCCGCGACGCGATGATGCGGTTTTCGAGGGCGTAACCGAGTCCGAAGGGGGCACGTGTGCGGTCGGCGGTCACCCACCACGCCCCGCCCGGTGAACGCGCAATGTCAGCCGCGTAGAGCAACAAATGTCGATGTCCCGGCGGACGCAACTCGTGATACGCCGGATAGAACCCCGGATGCCCGAACAGCACATCGGGGGGAACGATCTTCTCCTTGAGCAACACCTGCGGGCCGAAAAGATCGGCGAGTACCATCTCAAGCAGTTTCGCGCGTTGCGAGAGTCCCTCGCCGACCACCTTCCAGTCGGCCTCGGTCAACACGAGGGGAATCGCGTCGAGAATCCACGGGCGCGATGCCTCGGCATCGGAGTCGTTGGGATTGAACGTCACACCATCCCGGGCGATCTGCGCTTGCGCCTGCTCCCAGCGACGCTCCAGTTCTTGAGCCCCCAATGCCTCCAGCGAGGCCGACATTTCCGCCCAATGGGGACGCAATTTTCCGGCGGAGGCAAACATTTCGTCAAACACCCCTGCTCGCGGCTCGTATCCGGCGAACAGGGGCGAGTGATTCCCGAATTCAGGGGTCGCTTCATTCATGTCGCGCGAGGCGGGCGACGCAGGTCGAGGGTGAGGGGAAACGAGGGGTTCTCTTCTTTCGGGGGAACAGTCACGCTCCCCGGAGTATGACCCATCTGGAAGAACCGCGACACGCGCCGGGCTTCGGCTTCATAACCATTCACCGGAAACGTGGCGTAACTCGTCCCACCGGGGTGCGACACATGATAGACGCATCCTCCAACGGAACGCGACGACCACGTATCCAGGATATCGAACACCAGCGGTGAATGAACATTGATCGTCGGATGCAAACAACTCGACGGCCACCAGGCACGGTAACGTACGCCGGCCACGAACTCGCCGGTGACTCCCGTCGGATGCAGCGGCACGCGGCGTCCATTGCAGGTGATGACGTGTCGACGATCGGTGAGACCCGAAACCTTAACCTGCAGACGCTCGACGGAGGAGTCGACGAATCGCACCGTTCCTCCACCGGCAGGTTCTTCACCCAGCACGTACCAGGGTTCGATGGCCGATCGCAACTCGAGATCGATGTCGTGCCGACTGAGTTGCCCGATCATCGGGAAACGAAACTCGAAATGAGATGCGAACCAGCTTAAGTCGAAGGGAAAGCCTGCCCGATTGAGATCGTCGATGATGTCGCCGAAGTCCTGCCACACATAATGCGGCAGCATGAATCGATCGTGCAGCCGAGTCCCCCAGTCGATCAAAGGATGTTCATAAGGGGCCTTCCAGAACTGAGCGACGAGCGCGCGAATCAGCACTTGTTGCGCCAGACTCATCTGAGCATGCGGCGGCATTTCGAAGCCGCGAAACTCAACGAGTCCCAAGCGTCCCGTGCTGCTGTCGGGGGAATAGAGTTTGTCGATGCAGAACTCGGCCCGGTGCGTGTTTCCCGTCAAGTCGATCAGCAGGTTGCGGAACAAGCGATCAACGAGCCACGGTGCGGCGGGTTCATCGCGACCGGGAACCTGTTGAAAGGCAAGGTCAAGTTCGTAGAGGGCGTCCTTGCGTCCTTCATCGACTCGCGGAGCCTGGCTGGTGGGGCCGATGAACCGTCCACTGAAGATGTACGACAACGCCGGATGGTTCACCCAATAACCGACGAGACTCTTCAACAGGTCGGGCCGGCGCAGGAAGGGACTATCAGCAGGTTTGGCACCTCCCAGGACGACATGGTTGCCCCCCCCGGTCCCGGTGTGCGTGCCGTCGATGTCGAACTTCTCGGTCCCGAGTCGAGTCAGGCGGGCCTCCTCGTACAGAGCGGTCGTCGTGGCGACGAGTTCATCCCAGGACGAGGCAGGATGCACATTCACTTCGATCACGCCCGGATCAGGAGTGACCTTGATGTTGTGAATCCGCTCATCGTTCGGAGGGAGATACCCTTCGATCACCACCGGCATCTTGAGGTCGGCGGCGGTGCGCTCGATGGCGGCGATCAGGTCGATGTAGTCTTCGAGATATTCAATGGGAGGCATGAAGACATGCAGCCGACCTTCGCGAGGTTCGACACATAAGGCCGTCCGCACGATGCGCTTGGGGTCGGACCGTTCTTCTTCGTGATGCCGTTCGGTTGCGGGATCTGCCTGCCGGGAAATCCCCTGCATGCCGACGGCGTCGGGATGGCCTTCGACAAACGGCTGGCTGTGATACTTCGGCGTCGGCAACGGATCCCGAGGGGCCATCGGATCGGGAGGATGGAAACCAGGCAACTGCGATTCAGGTGCCCACGGGAGGGCATCGAGTGGGAGTCGCAGACCGACGGGAGAATCACCCGGCAACAGATACATTCGGTCGGGACGCACCGGCCAGGGGCCACTTATCCAACGCGCCTTGGCCTGCCACATCTGACTCTTGAGAGGCAGCACGAACGCGGTCGGCTGATCGAGTCCCTTCTCGAAGACATGAATCATCCGCTTACGTTCTTCAGCATCCTTCAACTTCGGATCGTTCGGAGCGACGTTGACCGGCAGCCGCTGCTCCTTCAACAAGTAATGCGCCAGGTCTTCGTAGGCCGGGACGATCCACTTGGTTTCGACGCCGAGCGTGGCGGCAAGTTGCTTGGAGAACTTGCGGGCATGTTCGACGCCATGACCATAGTCGCGACTCGTGTCGGCAATGAGCTTCTCATCTTCCCAGAAGGGAACGCCGTCCTTGCGCCAATAGCATCCCAGCGCCCAGCGCGGGAGTGTTTCTCCCGGATACCATTTCCCCTGGCCGTAATGCAGCAGCCCACCCGGCGCGAAGCGTGTTCGCAATCGCTTGATGAGTTCTTCCGAGAGTCGTCGCTTGTTGACGCCCACGGCAGCAGTGGTCCACTCGGCACCTTCCATGTCGTCGATCGAGACGAAGGTCGGCTCGCCCCCCATGGTGAGCCGCACGTCTTCGCCAAAGAGTTGCTCGTCGATTTGCTTGCCGAGCTGGTCGATCTTACGCCATTCTTCATCGGAGAAAGGTTTCGTGACGCGCGGGTCTTCGTGGATCCGCGTGACCTCCATCTTGAAATCGAACTCGACTTCACACGGCTCGATCGCACCAGTGATCGGCGCGGCTGACATGGGATCGGGAGTGCATGCCAGCGGGATGTGCCCTTCACCTGCGAACAAGCCCGATGTGGGATCGAGTCCGATCCAGCCGGCTCCTGGGACGTAGACTTCCGTCCAGGCATGCAAGTCGGTGAAGTCGATCTCCGGTCCTGCCGGTCCATCAAGCGACTTGATATCGGGGGCCAGTTGAATGAGGTAACCCGACACGAAGCGAGCGGCGAGACCCAGGTGTCTGAGGGTCTGCACCAGCAGCCAGCCGGTGTCGCGACAGGAACCGCATCCCTTGGTGAGCGTTTCTTCCGGAGTCTGGACGCCGGGCTCCATGCGGATGAGGTATTTGATTCTCTCTTGCAGTTCCCGATTGATCTCGACCAGAAAGTCGACGATCTTCTGGGGCTTGCGGTCTACGCTCGCCAGATACTCCTTGAACTTCGGTCCAGGAGGCGATGTATCGAGAAACGGCTTGAGTTCGCGATCGAGCCATTCCTCATACTTGAAGGGGAACTTCTCGGCAGACTCCTCGACGAAGAAGTCGAAGGGATTGATGACCGTCATGTCGGCAATCAGATCGACTTCGATCTTCAGTTCGCGGGCCGGCTTCTGAAAAACGTACCGCGCCAGGAAGTTGCCGTGCGGATCCTGTTGCCAGTTGACGAAGTGCTCCGGCGGGCTGACGCGCAGCGAATAGCTGTGGATCGGCGTGCGGCAATGGGGGGCCGGCCTCAGTCGAATGAGTTGTGGCCCCAGACCGGCCATACGGTCGTAGCTGTAAGTCGTCTGATGATTCAACGCGACGCGAATGGACATACGATGGTCGTTGCGGTGTTAGCGCCTCCTGGCGGGGGTCAATGTCGCACGACTCTGTTCATGCGAAGGGAGCGCATCCGTTCGAATCGGATTGAGATTGGCCGAAGTTCGCGATGCGCCGAGTGCGAGATGTGAGAATTGTCGTCGGAAGCTCATTGCCGTTGAATCTGAAAACTGGGGTGTGCCGGCGACTTCTCTTTCACTTCCTCGACGGGCCGCAGTGCGAAGTACGATTCGTGGATTGCCTCGCTGATTTCGTTGAGTCGTGTCTGCAGGCTGTCGATGAACTCGTGCAGTCCCTGATTGATGATGTAATCGACGTCGGCATACACAAGTTCCGATCGCAGCCGACCCAGCAACTGCTCGGCAGGGTTGCGATACGAACCCGCGGTGGTCCCAGCGATCTGATGGACCGAGTCATCCGCCCAGTTGACGCAAAAACTAATGGCTCTCGGAAAGACGCGATCGAGTACCAGGAATTCCACGACGCGATGAATCGTGATCGTATGATACCGCTTGCGATACGCCTCGAAGCCCGACACCGAACGCAGCACCGCCGACCATTGCAGGTCGTCGATCGTCGTTCCCACGTCCTGAATGTTGGGGAGCAGCGTGAAGTATTTGACATCGAGAATACGGCTCGTCTTGTCGGCACGTTCCAGCAACCGACCGAGGTTGGCGAAATGCCATTCCTTACCGCGAGTCAATGTGGCATCAATGATGCCGTTAAAGAGATGGCAATGTTGCTTGACCGCTCGAAAGAAGTCCGACAGCGAGGCCCCGACCGTGTTCGCTGATGCCCCCTTCACGAAGTGATAGAATTCATTGAGCTGTTCCCAGGCCTCGGAAGAAATCGCCTCGCGCACCGTGCGGGCATTCTCGCGAGCCATGCTCAGTGACGAGAGGATCGAATTTGAGTATTCACGGTCGAATGTCAGAAACTTCAGTACGGCCTCGCCGGTCGGCTCTCCGTAGTGCTCCTTGAAGTACTCTTCATCGCCCGTCGTGCGGACCAGAGGTTCCCATTGCTGGCCCGCTCCTCGGGGTTGATCGAGGATGACGTTAAACGTGACATCGATGAACCGCGCAAGATTCTCGGCCCGCTCGACGTAGCGAGACATCCAATAGATCGATTCGGCAACTCGGCTCAACATGTTAGACAGGATTCAGTTTTTGGATTTGATTGTTGGACGCACCACTCTTGTCGGCAGCGCTACAGTGCGGAATCTGCAGATGCCGCCTCCGCTTCCGACCGAGCGACGACCCAGGTGTCTTTGCTCCCCCCTCCCTGCGAGGAATTGACGACGAGCGAACCTTTCTTGAGAGCCACGCGCGTCAAGCCGCCCGGCAACACCCAGATGCTCTTGCCGTACAGAATGTAAGGCCTGAGGTCGACGTGACGCCCCTCGAAAGTATCCCCGACGAGGGTCGGCACCCGTGAGAGCGACAACGTCGGTTGGGCGATGTAGTTTCGCGGGTCGGCTTCGATGCGCTTAGCGAACTCTTTCTGTTCTTCTTTCGTCGAATGCGGGCCGATCAGCATGCCGTAGCCGCCCGCCTCGTTGGCCGCCTTCACGACCAGTTCGTTCAAGCGGCTCAAGACATACTTACGGTCTTCCTGTCGTTCACAGACATACGTGGGAACGTTCGGCAGGATCGCTTCTTCACCCAGGTAATAACGAATCATGTCCGGCACGAAGGCATAGATGACTTTGTCATCCGCGACACCGGTGCCAGGGGCGTTGGCGAGCGCGACACGCCCCTTGCGATAGACATCCATCAGCCCCGGCACGCCGAGCATCGAATCGGCGCGAAACGCCTCGGGGTCGATAAAGTCGTCATCGATTCGGCGATAGATGACGTCGACGCGTTGGAAACCATCGGTCGTCCGCATGTAGACGAAGCCATCTTTGACCGCGAGATCGCGCCCCTCGACCAGTTCGACGCCCATCTGTTGAGCGAGAAACGAATGCTCGTAGTAGGCCGAGTTGTAAATGCCGGGCGTGAGCACCACGACGGTCGGTTCGTTGATATGGTCGGGAGCCAGATGCGTCAGCGTGTCGTACAGGCGACTGGGATAATCGACGACCGGACGCACATGCGAGTCGGAAAAGACCTGCGGGAAGCTGCGCTTCATCACCAGGCGGTTTTGCAGAACATACGACACGCCCGACGGACAACGTAAATTGTCTTCCAGGACGTAAATCGCACCGTCGCTGTGCCGCACGAGGTCGGTGCCGGTGATATGGCACCAGATCCCCTTCGGTGGCTTGAGTCCCTTGCAGGCTTCGCGATACGACTTGGCCTTCACCAGCAACTCGCGAGGGAGAATCCCGTCGTTGACGATCTCCTGCTCGTGGTAGATGTCGTTGATGAACAGGTTGAGAGCTTCGATCCGCTGCTTCAAACCTGCTTCAATGTGATTCCACTCGAAGGCTTCGACGATGCGGGGAATGATGTCGAACGGGAAGATCTTTTCCGTTCCCGAATCGTCCCCATAGACCGTAAACGTGATCCCCATCCGCAACAGCGCGCGGTCGATCGCTTCCTGTCGTTGCTTGAGATCACCGGCCTGAAGCGAATTGATCTTCTCGACTAGCAGTCGGGCGCCCGGCCGGGGGCGGCCATGCTCATCAAACAGCTCGTCGTGGAATGCCTCGGTGTCATAGTTGACAAACGTATAATCCACCTGGATGCTCCGATACCTTTCGACCTGTCAGGTCTTCGTATTCCTGATGAGCGTCGCTCAGCATAATATGGGGTGCCGTTACAGAACGCCACGCAACACGCTTACTTCTTAAGGAACTGCACGCAGTCGGCAATGACGTGTCCGTTTGCACCGGCGTTGCTGATTGTGACCGCCACCTCGTCGTCGGCTCCAAACGCGAAAGTGCCGAGCGAAACGAACATTCCATCGATCGGTGGGTGCCGAGTCTGATCGACGGTTTTCGATGTATCGCCGCCGGCTGACGTAATCGTTACCTGCACGTTGCTCGCCCGGTTAGGGTTGGCTGTGTAGGAAAACCGGACCTCATAATCACCGGCGTCGGCGATCGAAGTCTCGAAGCGGATCGACTTGGCGGGATCGTTCTCGGCATTGTCATGCAGGTAACTGTCGCCGACGAAGCCGTTGACCGAACTGCTGGCGATCCAGGTGCCGGTCTTGGTGGCATCGACATCATCGATGACGATTCCATCGAGTCTTGATATCGGTGTACCGGTCGGCGTCACGGAGCCTTCCGGAATGTCGAGTACCTGGCCATCCGCCAGCAGCCGGTCGCGGAGGTCGGCGTATTCGAGATCGCGTAACGGAATCCCCTGTTCGAGTGACAACGAAGCCGCCGTCGCTGCCGACTGGCCGAGAACCATAAAGACCGGCTCCATGCGGATCGATCCGTAGGCCATGTGAGACGATGACAGGCAAACCGGCACCAGCAGATTCTGGCATTCATTCTCGCAGGGGAGTGTCGCACGATACGAAATCAAGTACGGCCCACGCGGGCTGACTTGAATATCCCCCTCGTTACGAACGTGACCATCAGCATCGACGTAGCGCATGCAGTTGTGAGAGTCCATGTTGTACGACCCCATGCCGATCGAGTCTTCGCACATGCGGATGCGTCGGCAGTCGAGTTCGGTCTGAACGTACTCGCCCACCATCCGACGAGCTTCGCGGATATACATCCAGTAGGGCCAGTTGTTGTTGTCGACGAATTCATCGCGAGCCAGACCCCAGCGACTCACCTGATTGCGAATCTCAGCGGGGACACGCTCGTGATAGGCCAGCGTCCACATCAATCCGCGAATGTATGATTCGTGTGAAGCGATGATGTCTTCGCGAGTTGCGTAGTCGGCCTCGGGGAACTCGTAGTTCATCCCGATGAAGTCGGTCGAGACGGCGTGGTTGTTGTTCACGTCGGTTTTAATGTTGGGCATCATGTCGATCTTGAGAGGCAGCCGCATGTCCCCCGCCTCGAAGTTCCGCAGCAGCAGTTCGTACAGCGCGGGGGCGTAGTCGGCAGGTTGCTCGAACGGGATACGGTTCGACTCGACAGTCGTCATGCAGATACGGAAGTTGTAGGTCTGCACCCGATGATCTCCTGTCCCATCGGGGGAACCATCGAAGTTGGCGACGCCGGGCAGCAGTCCGCTCGTTGCGTCACCCGGAACAACGAATGGATCGACATCACGTACGAACTGATGGCTCACCGCACGGGCCGTCTGAATGCCGTTGAGCGTCTCGCCGTAGATGTCGTTTGATTCGCGGCCGACGTGATAGGTCACGCCCGCGAGTGCCATCAGATCCCCTTCATACGTGGCATCGATGAAGATACGACCGGCAATTTGCAGTCCCGACTCCATTTCGATCGCTTGGAGCGTGAGGCCGTCGAACGTCGCACCACCGTCGCGATTAAGACGTTCGCCGAGGATCACTTCGACATCGGTTTCGCTCAGCATGTCGAGATAGATCTGTTCGGCAACATGGGGCTCGAACGTCCACATCGCATCGTCATCGGCTCGATAGCGATCGTAGCCTTCTCGCGACTCATGCACCCAGGTCGCGGGGTCGTCGTAGTATGTCTTGATGCGCTGATAGAACTCCCGTGACAGTCCGCCGATGACGTCTTTGTTGCCGGAATCGGTCCAGCCCAGCCCCGAGATCGTCAAGCCGCCCAGGTGTTGTCCCGGCTCAATGAGGATCACCGAATGTCCCATGTCATCCGCCTGAATAGCCGCGATCACGCCTGCCGACGTGCCGCCATAAATCACGATGTCGGCCTCGCGCGTCTCGGCGGCCTGCAGATTCCCTTGGATGGAAACTGCAATCAATAAAGTCAGCCAGCGTGTGTGGCGATGCATGTCATACTTTCCGTCTGTTTGCCTGCGTGTAATGTTCATTCCTCGTCGATCTCTTCTGCATCCAGCAAATCGCCTGCGTCGTCGGGTTGCATGCCCGCAGGAGATGCTTCGAGTCCGAACGCTGCCGTCAGGGCATCGAGAGATCCTGCGGGGTATGTAAGCATCGCCAGCTTCTTGGTGGCGATCTCACCCTTCTTGTTCTTGGTCAACTGCTCGACGACGACATCGACGGGCGAGTCGTTGCCACATGCTCCACACGGATAGAGGGTGACTTTCGCAACCGGATCACTCGCCAGATCCGTAACAGTAAAGCGTTCGAGCCTGCCGCTCTTCAACGTGGCCACCACGGCGTCTGGATGGGCAAAGAACCCGGGAACGACCTGCGGCTTCCACAGCATGCACGACGCACAGTAGGGTTCAGATGCGGCACCTCGCATGATTGCAAACGCGAAGCCTGCCACGAGGCCCGCTTCGACCAGCCAGTAGATGTAGGAACCGTAGTATCCCAGATTGATGTTTCCACCACCTCCCGCGCCGCGGCCGATCTCGACACCTTCCGTAGCCTGAGCATCGAGAAACTCGTGAAGCGTATCGATCTGCAGATACCGCAGAGATACCGGATCGTTTCTCAGCTCCATCGCGATCTGTCGGTACTCGGGTGAGGCATCGGAGTCGGGACGTTCGATGGCGTCGATGTTGCGAGCAACTTCGATATACGCGTCGGCATCGGGGCCAATTCTGGCGCGGAGCATTTCCTGGTAGCTCTGCAGTTCGAAATAGTGCATGGCGAGCATGGCCAGAATTCCCGCCAGCAATCCGGAGAAACCGCAGAAGACCGCGTGCCGAATGTGCATGCGATTGATGCACATCGATCCCACGCCGCCGATCACGCATCCAATCAAAACGGGAAAGACTCCCACGAACCAGAAGTATTGCGCGACGAAACTGGCAACGACGCCCAACACGATCCCCACCAGACCGAGAATGCCGGTGATTTGCAACGCGACCGCGAGGTTCAGTCCCCCATCAGGGCGAAACGGGACCACATCAAAGACTCCCAGCGACTCGGGACGACCAGGTTCTGCCGCACTCATACGGACAAGCCCTCGAAGGAGATGTGAAACGGCTCGCAGGATACCCGATTTCGACGGCAATCGGCAGAGTCTGCCGCTCAGGCGCGTTCCAGGTTTCGGACATGGGCCAATGTCGCACACAATCCCCCGAAGTCCGCCCGTTCCGAGCCGGGAGCCTCGCGGATCCCCGCCCACTTCGGAGGTTGTCTGATGTTCCGCATTCGCATCGTCATCTTGCTCGCCTGTTGCGCCCCGTTGGCCGCAATGGCTGATGATCAGAGTTCGACGTCGACCGAACCTCAACGCGTCCTCGTGATGTCGACCGGACGCGTCGTGCAGGGGACGATCAGCGAAACGCCGGGCGGATACAGCGTCGCCATGCCGAACGGCACACGGTTCTCGCTCCCTTTCAGCGAAGTCACCTGCACGGCCACATCGCTCCGCGAAGCGCACCAGAAGTTGCAACAGGTGGTCGCGCCGCCATCGGCCTCGGGACACGTCTTGCTCAGCCGCTGGTGCATGGAGAACCATCTTTACGATCTCGCGATGGAGGAAGTGCAATCGGCACTGCAGCTCGAACCCGGCCGCACCGAGGCACGACAGCTTCTCTGGCAACTCGAACAGATTCTCAACCCTTCGCAGTCGGCAATGGAGAGTCAGGACGACGCACCATTCTCCTGGGACAACTTTGCCGCTCCCCCCGTGGCCGCTCCCGGCGGTCTGACACGCGATACGACCAACGAATTCGTACGCCGCGTGCAGCCGTTGATGTTGAATACATGTGCCAACGCACGCTGTCACGGCCGGCCTGGTTCATCGTTTCATCTCGATTTCGTGCCATCGTCGGGAGTCAGCGGCCAAAGCATCACGACGGCGAACATCGAAGAAGTGTTTGAGTATGTTGACATCGATAGCCCGCGTGAGAGCCGTCTGTTCAAGGCGATCGTCGACACCTCGATTGTACAGCATCGACAGGTGATGCTGGGCCCTAGAGGGCGCGAGCATCTTGAGTTGATCGCCGCCTGGATTTCGCAGGGATCACTCGAACGCGGCGGGAGTCCGCCGGCGATCACATCACCGGAAGTCCTCACCGCCGACGCGTCGTCACCCGTCGCAAGCGGCGATGTGACGCTCGCCGCCATGACCAACGTTGATGACTCCACTCCCCGAGCATCACATGTTCCGATGACGCTCGACGACGCGCCTCCCATTTCGATTGATCCCTTGCCGCGTTCAACGACAGCCGGACCCCTCAGCTCCCGTGAGCCGCCGGCGGCACCCATTCTCCAGGAAGTCGCGGCTCCTCAACCCATCGAGCCGCCGAATTTGTTCGAGACGCCCCGCAGCGACGCCTTCGATCCGAACGCCTTCAATCGGCGCGTGCATGGGCGTCCGTAGTTGCGGTGAAGTGCCTCGGTCGCGGGTCGATTCCGCGAAGTCAATTCGAGTCACGATCGGCGCAGGTCGGCGATCATGTCTTTCGTCGCCTGCTCGACGGCGGCTTCCCATTGATGGGGCTGGAATTGAGAACGGTACGGTTCGCGTTCGATCGCGAAGATGATTCCCCGTGAACTGTTGATAACGGCCCCCAGCCCGTCGGCATCGAACGCCGCTGCCACGTCGGCAGCCGTCCCTCCTTGTGCTCCATAACCGGGAATCAGGAACGGCACGCCGGGCATGCGCTGTCGTAGCTCCACGAGTTCTCCCGGATAGGTCGCGCCGACGACGGCTCCAATCGATCCGTATCCTTCGTCAGCTTTTTCCAGGCTGCGTTGAGCGAGTTCGGTCACGACGTCGGCGACATGTTGAAACAGTTGGCCTCTCTCGTTCGCGACATCCTGAAAGCGTGCCGCGCCCGGGTTGCTCGTCCTCACGAGGACATACACTCCTGCCCGCCGTTCGATCGCCGTCTTCACGAACGGTTCCAGCGTGTCGGCACCGAGGTAGGGATTGACCGTCAATGCATCGGCACCCCAGCGCGCGGCGTGAGGGTCTTCTCCCGCGAGCCAGGCGTCGGCGTATGCTTCTGCGGTAGAGCCGATGTCGCCGCGTTTGGCATCGGCGATGACAATCAACCCCTTTTCTCTCGCGTGCTTGATGATGGCACTCAGTGCGAGCATGCCCGCCGGTCCGCATTGCTCGAAGAAGGCCACTTGCGGCTTCACTGCGGGAACGAGCGGAGCCACAACGTCGATCACCCGCATGCAGAACTCGCGATATGCGGTCGCCAGCACGGCTGTTTGCTCGGATGCCGCTTCATCAGAAGATGATTTCAGGTTCGTCGGCAGCGAGTCCCAGCGGGGATCAAGCCCAACGACGACCGCGTTGCCCTTGGAGCGAATCTGTTGATGGAGCCGAGCGACGTACGTCATGGGAGGGAGGCGGACAGTGGATGCACGGGATGCACACGCGACTGGAATCGATTTTCCCGAAAGCATCGCAAAACAGCAATCGACAAATTAGCCCGCGGCGTCAACGAGGGAATCGTGAGTTTGAGGATTCCGAAATCGCAGTCCCGGCATGCGGGATGACTCATTGACTCAGGCGCATTCCAGCGACGGCCTTCGCCTGGATATCCGCGATACACGCACTTCGACGCCGTCGATCACGTCCCCCTCGCTGATGCGTCGGGTTTTCATGGTTCACCGCACGGTGACGAAATCATTGTGGTTGATGAGTGCCAGAATCAACAGTTCCCGGGTTCGGGCGGCACTGGTTTCTGTGGAATCGTTGAGTGCCCGCCAGCGCTCGATCGCTGCCAGCGACGCGGCCAGTTCTTCTTCACTCGGTTCATCGGCCAGTAGCAAGCGAAATGCAGCTCGAACGAAGCTGGCATCATCATCGGCGGCTATCTGCTGGCTTAGACCTGTTGCGATCAATTGCGAGGCCTCGATCGCCTGAGATGAATTCGACAACGCGAGAGCCTGTTGAGGGACGATGCTCTCTTCACGGCGGTAACACTCTTGAACAGCGGCGTCATCGAACATCGACAGGAAGCGGTCGTGGTCGTTGTGAGAATGGACGAGATAGAGACTCCGCCGAGTGGACGAATCAGCCTGATCGAGCGGGATCGATGGGCCTCCCAGCGTTAGATCGAGACGGCCCGACAAGTGGAGCAAGGTGTCGCGCACGACTTGGGCTTCCATGCGGGTGGGATTCATCCGCCACAGGAAACGGTTTTCCGAATCGATCGCGGCATTGGCATCACCACCCAACGATGACGAACTCATGCGATACGTGGCACTCGTGACCATCAGTCGATGAAGGTGTTTCTGGCTCCAGCCCGATTTCATGAATTCGACCGACAGCCAGTCGAGCAACTCCGGGTGACTCGGCGGCTGTCCCTTTCGACCGAAGTCGAACGATGTGGGAACCAACGGGGCACCAAAGTGCCGCGACCAGATGTGATTGATAGCCACGCGGGCCGTGAGAGGATTGCGATCATCGGTGATCCAATCGGCCAGCGCACTGCGACGACCGGTGCTGGTTGCAGGGAACGGAGCCATCAGCGATTCGGTTGTTTCGGTCGGGGATTCGACAGTCTTAAAGGCTCCCCGCAACGACGTGTACTCGGTTCCCGCTTCGTCGACGGCGGCATGAGCCTGCGTGGCTGCGTCTTTGGCTGCCGTCAGTCGTTCGTCAATCTCCGTGAGTTGATCGTCAGTCACCAACTGCGCCTGGGTAACACGTTCGAGGGTGATCTCGGCGACCTTGACCTCAGCCTCGGCGGCGGCGACCGCGCGCTCGGCACGTACGGCCTCATGCAAGACATCTTCGATCCCGTCGTTGGATGGTTCCAGCCAACGCACACGGTCGGCGGCTGCCCGACGTTCGATCGATTCGAGTTTCAATTCGGTCACGCGATGCTGTCGTTCCGCGAGCTGCAGCCGGGCGTCGGCAACCGCCAATGTCGGCGGAGCTTCGGGATCGCCGGAAGCCTGCCGCAACACGGCATCTGCCGGGAGTGGTCGCAAGTCGAACTGATCAAACGCCGCCTGAGCATCGAACGTGATCAGCTTGAGCGACCCGGCGTGACGACCGATCGTCGAACGCCATGCGAGCAATGGCTGACCATTCACATCGACATTGATGAGTTCTCCGCGTACCCGAACGCGCAACTCGACGTTCTCATCCAGTCCTAACTGCAACGGCTGGGCGGCGCCACTCGGATACTCGTAGTTGCCATTCCGTGAAGGTGCGAGTTGCACTTTTTGTCCACCGGCGTAGGCACTCACATAGGCGAGAATGTCGGAACCTTCGGTGGTGTCGAAGACGATCCCCACCGAACGCCACATCGAACCACCTTGAATGACAAACCGAAAAACCGCCTCGAAATCAGCCGGCGGATCGAGTTGTAATCGCAGTTCCGAACGCTCACTGATTGTGTCTCGTTGTTCGAGTTGACCATCGACAGCGACCCATTCTCCAGACAATGCTTCCCACACATCGGGGTTGAGGGCATCGAACGATTCTTGAATCAACCAGTCGGTCGCGGTCTCATCGCCGGGTTCGGTCGGTGTCCCAACGTCAGTCGCAACCGACGGAAGTGCGGCCTCCCGTTGTCGCGCCTCCTCGACGGCGATTCGTGCCTGCTCCACTTGTGCGGCGGCTTCTGTCATCGCCTGTCGGGCTTCTTCCAGATAAGCCTCGACCACCCAAGGTTGTAAACCTGGCTGATGAGCCACGGGGGGCAAATCAACCGGCTCGATCACCAAGGGTGCGAATGACAGAAACTCTGGGACGCCGGGAGACAGGGGATCATCCGTCACCGGTTCCTTGGCATTGCCGCGAACGTAGAGATATGTCGGTGCCTCGAGATGACAGTCGAAGATGCGAGGAATGCCGTCCGACTCGACGCCGGTGTATCCCGCGACGAGATCGGTTCGTACCTGATACGGCTCGAAGAACGCTCGCAGTGAATAGTAATTCTCGGCCGTCATCGGATCGTACTTATGATCGTGACACCGGCAACAATTGAACGTCAGCCCGAGGAAGGCCTTGCTGGTGTGCTCGACGGTATCGTCGAGCCATGTATCGCGATTGAATTTGAAATAGTTCCGCACGAGATAACCCGTGGCCCGCAGTCGATCGGGATCGTCGGGATAGAGTTCATCGGCGGCCAGCATTTGCCGAAGCATTTCGTCGTAGCCGACATCGTCTTGCAGCGATTCGACGATCCAGTCCCGCCAATGCCAGATGTGTTTCTGGCTGTTTCGAACCTCGGCCCCCAGTCCCCACCAGTCGCTGTAACGCCAGACATCCATCCAATGCCGTCCCCAGCGCTCGGCGTAGCGAGGATCGTCGAGAAGGGCATCCACGATACGGAGGTAATGTTCTTCACTCGGGTCGGCTTCGAAGTCTGCAAGTTCCGCAAGCGTCGGTGGCATGCCGACCAGATCGATGTACAAACGGCGCAGCAGGATTGATGGCGTAGCAGCGGGAGCGGGCGTCAATCCGTGTGACTCACGAGTTGCCGACACAAAGTCGTCGATCGAATTGTGACACCACTCGGCATTCTCAACCGTCGGCATAGCGGGACGCACCGGAGGTTGAAAGGCCCAATGGTCCCGTGGATCGGGTTCCGGCTCATCGTTCTCGGGAGCTGGCGCGCCGGCATCGATCCAGGCGGACAACTTGGCAATCTCGTCGGCCGTCATCGGCCCCGCATCTGTCGCCGGAGGCATCCTTGATGCTTCATCAGAGTCGGAGACTCGCTGAACAATGGAGCTGGCCGACGCATCACCCGGCACGACCACCGGACCGCCGTCACCACCGGCGATCATGGCAGCGACGGTGTCCAGCCGCAGTGAGGACTCACTCTTGAGCGCGCCGTGACAGGAGTAACAACGCGCCGTGAGTACCGGCTTGACGTCGCGCAGATAGTCGACATCGGCAGCCGGGTCTGCGGTGAAGGCGATCAGGAGTGATAGTGCCGAAATCGAAGTCATCGTGGGCCTTGCTTCGAGAATCGGTGAATGGTTGGGTTGGACGCCATTGTCCCGTTGTGAGTGACCATAGGAACCACGTTATGCAACACGCACATGCAACGGCAAGCGGCATCGTATTTCAAGCCAGTCTCCGGCCAACAAAATCATGAAATGGGCCTACAAGTCTTCCAGTGTGAATTCGGCGCGAAGCTGGAATTCGGTCGATCGTAGGGGATTGTTCTCTCGCGAGTCGTTTTCTAGGATTACACCGAAGAGCGAGTATTTCGACAGAGTTCCGAGTTACCGTGTGAATCGAAATCGGCAATACATCTGGACATGGCTGAGCATCACCCTTTACGGGTTGATGGTCCTTGTCGTTCAGGGATTGCACCTGCACGACGGCGACAATTGCAGCACTTGTCACTGCACGGTGAGCTTCGGGGACGATTCAGGCCTGGGCACGACGATTCCAACCGACGTTGCCGCTGACGATGCAAACGCACCTCGGGGTCGACCGGATTCGCCTTACGAGGAAGATTGCCCGGCCTGTCGCTTGCTGTCGCAACCAAAGTTGCTGGTGGCGATTGTTGCACCGCCGGAATTGAGTGAAACCCTTGAGAGTGTCTCATTTCTTTTCGCTTCGCTCGATATCTCCCACGCTTGGGATTCGCCTCCGGTCCGCGGCCCGCCCACTTTGTAGGGCAGTTGTGACTTGAATGCGCGAGAGGCATTGCGCTACCGGCATGCGCTCCAGATGGAGTGTGTCCTGCTGGTAACGCGTTCATTCCGCCACGTAACACGTCGCGGGAGTCCTCGCGTGTGTTCATGGACGCTCGCCTTGCATCCTCTCGAATCCTGAGGCTTGGAGTGCGCACGCCGGCTTGTTCGGTCGAGCATTGTACGCGCCCTCCGTGCGCGCTGTTCAACTCGTTTCAGCGTATTCGCATTCCCATTGTTTACCCAGAGTTCCATCTCAATTTCATCATTCCGTGTTTCATTCCAGGAGCTACTTCTTATGTCACGATCTCGTCGAGGTTTCACCCTCATTGAATTGCTTGTCGTCATCGCCATTATTGCGATCTTGCTGGCGCTGCTCCTGCCGGCCGTGCAGAAGGCGCGCGAAGCGGCACGGCGCACACAGTGCAAAAACAACATGCGCCAGATCGGTCTGGCGCTACACAATTACCACGACACCGTCGGGAGGTTGCCGAGCGGCTGGATCGGCGCGACCAATGGAGTCGGTCACGATATCGAAGGTATGAATGGTTTCGCGTGGGGAACCATGATTTTGCCATATGTCGACCAATCACCCCTTTACAACCAACTCGATTTGAGTCGATCCATACTCGACGTTCCGAATTTCGATTTGATTACCCGGCCGATTGAATCATTTCGTTGTCCTTCGGATCCACAGCCGGAAACATGGCAGATCGAGGAAGAGGGAAGTCCAGGCGTCGTGTTGGCGGAGTTGGCTTCATCCAACTATGTCGGAGTTTTTGGAACCGGGCCTGATCAGCCGGGAGGCATTGAACTTCATGACTGCGAAGGAATGCCGGGACAATGCATCGGAAACGGCACATTCTATCACAACAGTTCCGTCGGGATTCGTGACATTGTCGATGGCACGAGCAGCACTTTGTTCGTAGGTGAGCGGTTGACGATCCCCTTCGGTTCAAGCGAACGACATCATTCGACCTGGTCGGGCGCGATTCCTGAAGGTGAAGAGTCCTTTGCCCGTGTGCTGGGGCTCACCGATCACACACCCAATAGTGACAACACGTCCCTGCCGCATCTCGACGATTTCAGCAGTCATCACGATGGAGGTGTCCATTTCACTTTCGGAGACGGACATGTGCGGTTCATCAGCGAAAAGATCGATCTTAACGTGTATCAGTTTCTCACGACGATCCGGGGCGGAGAAGTCGTCGGCGAATTCTAGCCGTGAAACTCGAACTCAGAGGGTTATTTCGGCGCTTCATCACGCCGAAATGATGGTGACAGTCCCCGCCGATGCGGCAACGCATTGGTGGGGACTGATTGTTTCCACGATGAGATGACGATGCATCAGGCGATTCCAGTGAGTCCGCCAATCTCTTGACATTCCTCTCCCGGCAGTGAATGCTTCCGCGATCGAGATGCCGACTTCAGGTCGGAGTGGACTCCGTCTGCCGGCATCTCCTTGTGCAATGGTCCATCCCGATGGGATGGAAATGGAATGACTGAAACTGAAGATGGTTGTCTCCCCCAGGCGGTGATTATCCGGCCTGGGGCAACCGAGTTTGATCGAAACGGGATTATTCAGGGTGTTCTCGACGTTCCCCTCAATGAGGATGGAATCGCACACTCCGAACGGCTGAAGGACTCCTACTGGGGCCAACGCCCGCCCGGAGTCTTGTACTCGTCTCCGACCGACCCCGCCTGGCAAACAGCCGAGGCCTTGGGAGCGGCGTGGCGAGTTCCCGTGATTGAACTGGCGGGATTGCGAAACGTCGATCTGGGGCTGTGGCAAGGGATGCGCTGGACCGAGCTTTGGAGGATGCATCCCAAGCTGGAGCGGTGCTGGGTCGACTGCCCCGAGGCAATCCGCCCTCCGGGGGGAGAATCGTTGGGAGAAGCCCATAAACGTGTTGCTCGCTGCCTGCGACGACCGCTGAAGCGAGGCGTTTCCTTTGGAATCGTCGTCCCAGAACTGGTGGCCTCCGTGGTGAAGAGCGTGATTACGGGCGAGGCACTGGTACTGGCACGCGGGAACCAGGAATTGGTCTCGCCGATGGAATTCGTACCGCTCTCCAGGCCGTCTGTCGCCGGCAAGGCTCTCCTGCTGGGTACCGTATAGCCTCTCACCGATTCCGGGCGGCGAAATGGTTGCTATACTCTCCACCTGACAGGGTTTGAGTATCGGCAGCCTCCAGCGGAGATTGAACGTGGATTCGACGTCGGAACGACCTGACGATCGCGACGACGTCGTGCCTCCCGACAGCGGCGAGAAGCCGGAGCGCAAGAAGCGGGGCGTTCCGGAAGGTCTGTGGATACGTTGCGACGGCTGCCAGGTGACGCTGTTTCGCAAACACCTCGATCAGACACTCAGCGTCTGCCCCGAGTGCGACCATCATTTCTACGTCAGTGCCGCGACTCGCATCGAACAGTTACTCGACCAGGGAAGCTTTGAAGAGTGGTTTACGGGACTCATCCCGAAAGACCCCCTCGGCTTCCACGATAAGAAGCCATACCGCGAACGACTCCTGGAGGAGCAAAAACGCACCGGGATGCGGGACGCCGCCGTCGTCGGGAAAGGGTATCTGCGAGGCCGTCCGCTGGTATTCGGGATTACCGATTCGTCGTTCATCATGGGGAGCATGGGTTCGGTCGTCGGCGAGAAGCTGACGCGAGCAGTGGAAACCGCCCAAGAGTTAGAGCTACCGCTGGTGATCGTGAGCGGTTCGGGCGGCGGGGCACGCATGCATGAAGGGATTCTCTCTCTCATGCAGATGGCCAAGGTGTCGGCGGCTCTGGGGCGATATCATCGGGCAGGAGGCTTGTTCATCTCGTTGCTGACGAACCCGACAATGGGGGGCGTCGCAGCCAGTTTCGCTTCTCTGGGCGATATTGTCATCGCGGAGCCGAAAGCCATGATCGGTTTCGCCGGTCCTCGCGTTGTGAGGTCGACGGTCAAGAAGGCGCTGCCGGATGGGTTTCAGACGAGCGAGTTTCTGCTGGAGCACGGATTTATTGACCGTATCGTCCCGCGGAGCGACATGCGAGGTGAAATCTCGCGAATCATCGACTATTTCATTCGTTGAACGAGCCCTTTCTGGAGCGGCGATTCGCCGTCCTGAGTCGCATGCAATTCCTCAAGAAGCTCTTTCAACGCGGACCGCGAGTCACCAAGGTCGATATCGCGCGCCGTTTCGACCTGATCGGTAGAGTCGGACAGGGAAGCATGTCGAAGGTCTTCCGCGCGACCGATTCGATGTCCGGGCGGATCGTCGCCCTCAAGATTCTCGACAAGGCCAAGACCGCGCGCCTTGATCGCCGCTTTGTGGGCATGAACAAGCCGACCGAGGGGGAGGTGGCTGTGACCTTGCAGCATCCGAACATCGTCAAGACGATGGAACACGGCATCACCACACAGGACGAACAGTATCTGGTGATGGAGTTCCTCGAAGGGGTCGGTATGAGCTATCTGGTCGACTCTCAGAACGAGCGGATGCAGAGCCATCGCCTGTGGTACATGATTCAGCTCGGCGAGGCGATCGAGTATCTGCATCAGCAGAACTATATCCATCGGGATCTCTGTCCCCGCAACGTCATTGTGACCGACGACGACATCGTCAAATTGATCGACTTCGGGCTGGTCGTCCCCAATACCGAGCCGTTTCGAGCCCCTGGAAATCGCACGGGGACGGCCAACTACATGGCCCCCGAACTGATTAAACGGCAGCGGACCGATCAGCGCATTGATATCTTTTCGTTCGCGGTCACCTGCTTCGAGTCCTTTACACGCAAGCTCCCCTGGCACACGCCCACCAACGTGTCGGATGCCTTCGATACGGTGTTGCAGCATATCAACCAGCCGCCGGATGATATTCGCAAGTTGGCAAAGGGAATCGACGAACAAGTGGCGGCGGCCATTATGAAGGGGATTGCGTCACACCCCAACGACCGCTGGCCGACGATGCGGCGCATGGTCAATGAGCTGCGAGACGCCGCGTCTCGCCTGAACCAGCTTCCAACAGATTGACCCTCCACGGGGAATTGAATTCGCTTCTCGTAGTCATTAGTGATCAGGTAAGAACATGAAATTGAAGGGGCGAGTAGTGCTCGTACGTCGGGCATGATGGCATCGCCCGCTACAGGATTTCAGGAAGTCGCGGAGCCCAGCCTCGTGAAGAACTCTTTCTCTTTCATCAGGCAAGGTTGCTGCGATCCTCCGAGACCGATCAGTACTATAACGGCGTCTATACCGGACCGTATACGATTACCGCTGGCCGATGCCGACAACCAGATTCGACGCGGCTCGTCCGCTCGCACGCCTAACCCAAGACCCGGTATCACTTGCTAGAAATGGCGGAGATTGCCTGGAGCATGTACCTGCTTGATGCGACGCAGGCGGAACTGGAGTCAAAGGGATACGGGGAGTTCGTCGTTAATCGCAAGGACGTCGTACGCGTCGGACTCGGATTCATGGAGTTTCATTTCATGGGAAAGACCGAACGCGTTCCCGTGAATGAGATGAAGGACATTGCGATCAATGCCGGTTGGTTTTCATTCAAGACCAGCGAAGCCAGATGTTCAGCAGCAAGGGAAAGTTCAGCTTCCAGTACGGACAAATGGGGAACGCCCGGCTGTTCCTGCTGTGTCTCGACAAGTTGGCAGGAATTCAATTCACGTAGTCATTAGCAAGCAGGAAGTCAGATGAAACTGCAGGGTCGGTCGTCCTGGTGACGGGTCTTTGCGGTGTCGGCGCCGCTCGAAGCCGCGAAAGGCCGGGGCCGATGTGGCGATCAACTATCGTTCGCATCCCGATGAAGCCGAACAGGTGGCCGAGCAGGTGCGAGAATCTGGCGGACGTTCGATGGTCGTCCAGGCAGATGTGGCCGACGAAACCAGTGTGACCAGCATGGTCGAACAGGTTGTCGCGACGATGGGCCGAATCGATGGATTCGTCTCGAATGCCGCCTACAGCGATCGTCATTTGATGGTCGAGGCCGAGATGGAGGGATTCCGGCGTACGGTTGATGTCACGATGTGGGGGGCATTTCATGCGACTCGACTCGTCGCCCGGAAAATGATCGAGCAAAGGGACGGCGGTTCGATCGTCGTCGTCAGTTCGCCGCACGCCGTCATCCCGATTCCGACGGCGATGGCCTACAACATGTCGAAGGCAGCGATCGATCACATGGCGAACGGCAGCCATTGAACTTGCGAAACATCGTATTAGAGTGAACGTCGTGCATCCCGGCTGGATCGATACTCCCGGCGAGCGAAAGTACTTCACCGACGAGCAGCTTGAGTCGGGAGGCAAGTCGATTCCCTGGGGCCGACTGGGACGGCCCGACGAGATCGGCAAGCTCGTGTCGTTTGTTCTCAGCGACGATTGCGAGTATATGACTGGGAGCACTTTGCTCATGGACGGCGGCATCAGCCTCCCCTGGTGGTCCAAGCGCGAAGAAGGTCAACAGTAACCAGTTGACGCTCATTGATGAGCAGTGTTCGTCTGAAACAAATGTCAGGAGGATCTATGGCCGCGGATACCGCGAAGACTTGGATCGGATTCGACTTGGGCGGAACCAAGATGATGGCCCATGTCTTCGACGACGAATTCCATCCGATCGGACGAGAACGTCGCAAGACTCGCGGCAACGATGCAGAAAAAGATGGTCTCGATCGCGTGATCGACACCATCAAGACAGCGATCGAAGATGCCGAAGTTTCGGCAGAGACGGTTCAAGCCATCGGCATTGGCTGTCCGGGGCCGATCGATTTCGACTCGGGCAAAATGGTCGATCCTCCGAATCTTTCCTGGGAGAGCTACGACGTCAAGAATCGGCTGCAGGAAGAATTCGGTTGCCCGGTCATGGTCATCAACGATGTCGATGCCGGCGTTTATGGAGAGTATTGCTTCGGAGCCGCCAAGAAAGCACGTTGTGCGATCGGCGTCTTCCCAGGGACCGGCATTGGTGGCGGCTGCGTCTATCGCGATGAGATTTTCGCCGGAGGTGGACGATCGTGTCTGGAAATCGGCCATGTGCAAGTGATGCCCAACGGCCCTCAATGTGGCTGTGGTCAGCGAGGTTGCCTGGAATCAGTGGCCAGCCGGCTGGCGATCTCCGCGCAACTTGCCAAGGCCGCCTACCGCGGCGAGGCTCCCACGATCTTGAAACTCGCGGGAACGGATGTCGCGCAAATGCGGAGCAAGATCATCGCTGAAGCCATCGACAATGGCGAAAAAGTCGTTGAAGACATTGTTCGCGAGGCGGCGCGCTGGATCGGCATCGCGATCGCCGGGGTGATCAACATCATGGCTCCCGATGTCGTGATTCTCGGCGGGGGTCTGGTCGAGGCGATGCCGAAACTCTTTACCGGCCAGGTCACCAAATCCGCCAAGAAGCGCGTAATGCCCGCCTACGCCGATACATTCAAGGTCGTGGCCGCGGAACTGGGTGATGACGCCGTCACGATGGGTTCCGCCGCCTGGGCGAGGCATTCCATCGAGGCGAGTGCCAGGCCGGCAGTCGCTTTGACTTCTGCCGGGAAGTAAGTCGCCTTTCGCGGAGCGAAGGGCGACTTTCAGATCATCGACAGCAACTGAAACGGATCCGACAGCATGCCGCACATCGCTGCACAGAAGCGGGCGGCGTCGGCTCCGTTGATGACGCGGTGATCGTAAGAGAGCGACAGCGGCAGCATGAGCCGCTCTTTCACGGCACCGTCGATCATCTGCAATTCTTTCTGCGAGCGCGACATTCCGAGGATGCACACTTCGGGATAGTTGACGATGGGAGTGAAACCCAGTCCGCCGATCCCGCCGAGATTCGTGACCGTACAGGTCGCCCCCTGCATCGATTCGATGGACAGTTTGCGATCGCGGGCCTGTTCCGCCAGTTGATTGAGTTCGCCCGCAATGTCGACAATGCTCTTGCGGCCGCAATCCTTGATGACCGGCACGACCAGTCCGCTCGGCGTGTCGACGGCGCAACCAATGTTGATGAAGCGCTTGTAGACGATCTCGTAGGTCTCGGGGTCGAGGCTGCTGTTGAACTTCGGGAACCCCTGCAGGCACTTCGCGAGTGCCTTGATGACGATGGCCGTCATCGTCACTTTCGCCACGTTCTTGCCGGCTCCCGAAGTAAAGCGTTTTCTGGCTTCTTCGAGCTCGGTGATGTCGGCCCGGTCGTGATGAGTGACGTGCGGGATCACATGCCACGATACGAGCAGATTCTCGGCAGCGGTACGGCCGATCTTGTTCAGTTTTTCACGCTCGACTTCGCCATACTTCGAGAAGTCGGGAAGCGGAGGGGGCAACAGTCCTCCGACCTGCGATGTGGCCGCGACTTGTGAAGACGCGGGACGCGATAGCCCGGTGAGTTGCCCTTTGACGTAGCCTTGCACGTCTTCACGCGTGATCCGGCCACCGGGACCAGAACCCGAGACCCGCCGGAGTTCGACTCCCAACTGCCGCGCAAGTCTTCGCGTTGAAGGGGCTGCCGGGACGGGAGGCAGCGTGGCATCATTGCCGCGCGTGTCGACCACGATCGGCCGTGACGACGACTGCTGGCCGTTGTCGCCCGAAGGCTGTTCAGATCGAGATCGAGTTTCGGCTGGAGCTTCGGACGTTCGTTTCGCTTCGGGAGTCTTTGGCGCAGGCTTGGCCGAGGCCGGTTGGCCTTCGAGCACAACGATTCCGTCTCCGATCGAAATGGTCTGTCCCTGTGATACGAGGACTTCGCGAACAATTCCGGATGCGTCGCTGGGGACTTCGCTGACGGCTTTCTCGGTTTCGACCTCCAGCAGTATCTGGCCTTCAGTAACTTGATCACCCACGGCGACACGGACTTCGGCCACGTCGGCCGAGGTGATCCCTTCGCCTAGGCTGGGGAGTGTTACGGTGAACTTGCTCGCGGTTGACGGACTCGACTCCGCCACAGGGGGCGCTTGTGGCTTCGGAGGAGGCGTTTCGACCGACTCCTTGGTGGGTGCCGCCGATGGCTTCTCGGGCTTCGCCTGTGTCGCTGTTTCTTTCGACGCTCCCTCGAGTGTGGCGATCACCTGGCCCACGGCGATCGTCTCTCCCTGCGAGACGTTGATCGATTCGATCACACCGGCCTGTTCCGAGGGGACGGGGACGACGGCCTTGTCGGTCTCCAGTTCCATGAGAACCTGTCCCGCCTCGACGGTGTCACCGGCCTGTACGAGCACCTCGGCCACGTCGGCCGTTTCGATGCCCTCACCCAGACTGGGCAGTTTGATCTCAACACTCATGCAACTTGTCCGGTCTTGCTTGACCTGCTTGATGGATGGCGAGCACTCACCGCAATGCCTGGCATCTTCAGTGATGGTCGGCGATCAATCCATGGGAGTGGTGCTCGGTGTGAGAATCGTGGCCGTGGTCGTCGTGTCCCGAGTCCGTGGGTTCGGGCTCGTCAAATCGCACACAACAACCACACGCGCCCGATAGTTGAACGGTGCCGCACAAGAAGGCAATGACCACGAGCGCTCCGACCTTCAAGAACTTGCCGATGAAATTGCTGACTTCCAATCCCAGGATGTTGTGCGTGGTTTCTGGCGGGGCGACGACGCCCCAGACAAACACCGCCGATATCACGAGCAACGCAATCCCGACCCAACCGCCGCTCCAGAAGACCTGGTGCAACTTCTCCCAGTTGACCGCAAACAGCCAGAAGGCGATCCACGCCAGCAACGGGAGATACGGGTAGATGCCACTCCCCGAGACGAGGAGCAATTCCCAAAGTGAATCGAGGAGGTTCAGCAGCGCGGTCAGGAATTCCATGGTCGTCGATTTCGTGTGTCACAAAGGGTCATGTCTGACGACGCAGATTAGACGGAACTGACGTTGACGTACACCTTAAGGGCCGTCCGGTCTTCCATCAACAGGTGCATGATTCCTCCCGGATCAGAGAAACCGTCGACCGGGTTCGTCAAGATTTTCTTGGTGACATCCGGGAACATCACCTCACCGAGGGCGAGGTCCGCCAGACCAGTGGCGAAATGATGCCGGTTGCCATTCACGGTACCGATCAGCAGCTTGTTTCCGAGTACCCATTCCAAGTTCACCTTGTCGGAGGGGAAGCCCTGCAACGTTCCGCTCCCCCCCGTCACGCTCGTCCAAATGAGTGCGCCGTTCAGATTGAGGTATCGCATGCAATCGAAAGCCACCTGGCTGCTGCCGGTCGCTTCCACGATCAAATCGGGACGACCGACTTCCTGCACCAGTTGATCGAGCGGCGTCTCATGAGTGCTGACGTACTTGCCACCGTATCCGTCGACGATTTCTGCCTTCAAACCGGGATTCGGCGAACGAGCCAGCGTGTAGACTTCCATTCCTTTCAGACGCAGCATCATCGTCGTCAACAGCCCGATTTGGCCCGCGCCGGTGACGAATGCAAGACGCGGCTTCCAGACCTGCAGTCGCTGCTGGGCCAGAAACGCCTGCTCGATTCCCTTGGCACATACGCTGGCCGGCTCGGAGAGAACTCCCAGGTGCTTCAGTCCGACCGGCACTTTGACGATGAACTCCGCATCGTCGACGAAGCGTTCCGTCATAAAACCGTGCAGCAGATTGATCCCGCGCTCGTAATAAGTCTCGGCGCTGGTGATGTCATTGCGACCGATCCGGTCGTAAATCGTCGGGCCCGGCCGGCGAACGGTGCAGGTACAGTAATCTCCGGGCTGAACATGAGTGACGTTGGGGCCGACTTCCTCGACGATGCCAAATGCCTCATGGCCCAGCACGAGATAGCTGTCTCCCTCGGGGGGGCGACCATAGAGAGCTTCGTTGATCTCGGCATCCGTCGCATCAACGCCGACTTGAATGACTCTCACCAGGACGCCCCGGCCATTGGGGACATCGCTGAGTGATGGTTCGGGGACATCAGCGACGTGCGCGCTGTGCTTCTTTCCGGGATGAACGGCGAGCGCCTTCATACGACCTGCCTGCAATCAGTCACTGGGGTGGAATAGTGTCTCGGCCGCGAAACGGGCCGGAGATGGAGCCTATTCGCTGGCGATATCTGCATCAAGCCGACCGTTCTCGGGATGTGCGGTCGAAAACTGCTGTTCCTCTGAAAACACCGGTCGTGATAGATTTCCGCTCCCACAAGGAATGTGACAGAGGTGGAGCATGATGCGCATACCTCGGCGACCCCCAGCCGTTGGAAATGCAATGGCGCAGCCCGAACAACTGCTGACCTGGCAACAGCGACTCAAACTCGCTGTGATTCCGCGCGCCCTGCATGCCTGGTGGCGCGCCCGACGGATCGCTGCACACGGTGAGCCCGAATTGAAACTACTCCCCTTTCTCGTCGACCCGACCCGCAATGCGATCGATGTCGGAGCCAGCAAGGGAACCTACGCCTACTATCTCGGCCAGTTGTGCCCGCGTGTTCATGCGTATGAGCCCAATCCGGCGATGCGATCCATGCTCGAGAGAATGGTGAACCGAAATGTTGTGATCTCCGACAAGGCGGCATCGAACGCCACCGGGCCGGCCGTTCTCGCGGTCCCCTGTCCTGATGATCGCGCCGAGCACAGCATCGGCACGCTCTGCTTAAATCGTATCGAAGGGGCCTATCACCCCATCGCGGTCGATCAGGTACGGTTGGATGAAGAGTCGTTATCCAACATCGGATTCATCAAGATCGATGTCGAGGGCTTCGAGTTGGAAGTCATCGCCGGGGCCGAGTCTTTGATTCGTCGCGACCGTCCCGTGCTGCTCGTGGAGATTCTCGAAGAACACACGGGGCGTCCGGTTGCCGACAGCGTGGCACACATCGAAAGCCTGGGATACCGCACGATGGTTGTCCATCAAGGGCGCTTAACCGACTTTCGCGCCATTCCGTCACGTGCGCACACTGAACGACCGAGAAACTATATCTTTCTTCCCAATCTGCCCGCCGAAATCAAAAGAGCCGCTTAGCACATTCATTTCAAGTGCCGACGGCTCGCATGGAAAAGGATTGCCTCCATGCCTCGCATCTCAATGATACTGGTTCTGTTCCTGATGCCAGTCGGAGTGACGACTCTGATGGCCGATGAGGTTGTGTTGCGCGAGTCGCCTGAATCGACAGCACGGCTGGTGACCTGCCAGATCCGCACGACGGGCGAGATCAGCGTGCAGGCTGCCGGCGACGCCGCAAGCGCCTATCAACTGACTGCCGTCGCGGACTTCCAGTTTCGAGAACGCCGCTTGCCCTCCGCGGGACGGGATGCACGATCGCTGCGAAGTTGCCGGGAGTTTCTCTCAGGCCGACTTCAGACGACGATCAGCAATCAGACCACGACGATCGATCTGCCGGAACACCTCAGGCTGATCGTGGCCGAAGGAGAACGCGAGGGAGTTCGTTGCTGGTGCGCGCTGGGTCCCATGACACGCGACACCGTCGATCTGCTGGAATTGCCTGGAGATCCTCTTTCTTTGATCGGCCTGTTGCCCGCGACGCCCGTCAACGTCGGCGACAGTTGGCAAGCCGATGCATGGGCGGCTCAGATGCTGGCCACGATCGAGGCCGCCGAATCCTCCGAGATGACCTGCACGTTCCTCGAACTTTCCGGGACGACGGCCACAATAGAGATTAACGGACTGGTCAAAGGGCAACGCCTCGGGGCCACCAGCGAAGTGAATATCACAGGTCGGTTGACCTTTGATACCGCGACTTCATGCGTCAACTCGGGAAACCTGAACTATCGGATTACGGCTGCCGAAGGAGTGGTCAACCCGGGCATGACGGCCAACGTGCAAATGACAATGACGCGTGAACCGGTCGCGTCCAACGGTCGTCTCGACGACGCACTCCTCGCCCGTATCCCACTCGATCCACCGGAAGGAGCCGACGCGCTGGTGTTCGATGCGCCTCCGTGGGGCGTGCGATTCCATCACGATCGCAACTGGTTCATCTTCCAGGCGATTCTCGATACAGATCCCAAGGTCGTAATTCTGCGGCTCATTGAGAACGGGGCACTCATCAGCCAGTGCAACATTTCCCCGATCCCAGGCGTGCCAGCCGGTCAGCATACTCCGATGGAGCAGTTTCAGTCCGACATTCAGCGGGCACTCGGGCAGCTCTTTGGTCAGTTTCGCAGCGAGGAGACATTCTCGACGGAAACAGGCGGAACCATTCTGCGCGTCGTCGCCGACGGACAGTACGTCATTCCTCCTCCAGAAGGAGAAGAAGAAGGGCGAGTGATTCCCGTCACCTGGATCTACTATCTCTGCGCTTCCCCGTCGGGAGCGCAGGTGTCGGCGGTCTTCGCACTCGAGCCAGAACTCCTCGAACGTCTGGGCGAGAAGGACCTCGAACTGATTCGCAGCCTGCAGTTCTATCAACCCTCCCCATAGTTTGAATCGATCGATGCGACTGAGCTTCTCTGATGATCGCATCCTGGCCGTCGTGGCGCATCCCGATGACGCCGAACTCCTCTGTGCCGGGACACTGGCGCGTGCGATTGCCGATGGAGCGGCGGCGGCAATCTGCGTTCTCTGTCAGGGCGACAAGGGGCAGACCACTCCGCCGACGGCCGACTTGGCTCAAGTTCGCCGTCAAGAGATGGCTGCCGCGGCTTCGGTGCTTGGAACCGAACTTTACCACGGCGTGACGTGCGACAGCGAACTTGTTGATTCACCGGCAAATCGAAACTGGCTGTGCGCGGTGATGCGCGTATTTTGCCCGACGCTGGTGCTCGCGCATCATCCGGACGACTATCATTCCGACCATCGGGCGGCGTCTGCGATTGCCGATGCCGCCACATGGACCTGCGCGTCAGCGGGCTATCACATCGACGATGCGAAGGATACTGTTCCGCTCGACAGTCCACCCGCGCTCTGGTGGATGGACACGATCGGCATGCACGGTTCTGCTCCCACGATTCTGATCGACGTGTCCGACCATGCCGACACCAAGCGCGCCATGCTCACGTCGCATGTGACACAGCTCGCGCGCGCAGCCGACTCCGGCTTTGCGCCTTTGGAAGAACTCATGGAACTGCAGATGTCGGCTCGCGGCATGCAGGGGGGAGTGGCGGCGGCGGAAGCCTTCACGCCACGCAACTCATTCAAGCGCATGTCGGCGTTTTAAAACCGATTTTCTGTGTCCGGCTTCAGGAATTCGCGCGCGCTTTGGCCTGGCGATGGCGATTATACGATTGGCGGCTCGCGATCCTGCACAGTTCACTGGCCCGCACTTGTTACGGTCGTGAGCCGCCTATTTCAGACAGACGCGTTTTAAGGAGCACGGCGATCATCCGTGTACGACATCACCCAGCAGGCGGAGCTTTTCGTCTGTCAGGTACGCGTAACGGTTCATCCAGAGGCCATGCGGAGAGGCCGTCCACGCGGCCACGAGGCGTCGGTGGTAGTCTTCGAGCGGACCGTATCCGTGTGCCAATGAGTACACCGGGCAATCACCTGCCGCCGCCTGTGCCTGCTCGATCTTGCGCGTCATGGCCTGTGTACCAACCGGGTGCGGTGTCTCGGGGTCGGGATACGCGTAGTCCTCGAGATGCGGCAGGCCGGCGTCGTCGGCGATGTCGAGAAGTTTGACGAGCGAGCGCGTCAGCAGATCCTCCGACAGGCCCGGATTGGCGGCCAGCAGTTGGTCGCCGTAAAAACGCAGAATCATCGGCCAGTGCATCGTATACAGTTTACAACTGATTCCATCCGACAATCGGCCCACCTGTGTAAAATCAAAACCCGATACCAGGGTGAATGGCGGCGGAAACGCATTGGGAAGCATCATCCGCTCTTCCCCGGCAACGCGAGTCATCGTGTCGCGAAAACCCGCGAGAAGCTGTTCGACGAGCATCGCCTTCAACCGCAGCCAGTCGAGGACGCCAGGTGAGTCGATCAAACCGCCGAGCAGCGCGAATCGTCCACCGTCGTCCGCGAGCCAGCGTTCGAGATCGTGATTGGTGAGTTGTCCGTGAAGTTGCGCATAGACTCTTCCCACATCGGTTCTCACCGCTGCGAAGTCGAAGCCGTGTTCATCGGCGAAGTGTTCAACATGCGGCGAAAAGTCGAGAAACGCCGAGTCGAGCAGGTACGGGGGATGCTCGGGCCAGTCGAAACGCAGCCCATCGAGCGTGGGGTATTGATCGAACAGGTCGCGAATCAGCGCATGCACATACTCCTGAATGTGCGGACTTGCCAGACTTCCGTTTCTGGAGACTCGGCGTTCGGGCGTGCGACCGTCTGGCAGCGTCGGAATGTCGTCTTCGATCGGGCCGCCGAACTGCACGCGATAACAGGGAGGAATCGCCGCCTGAATCTGAAAAAAGACTTTCAGTCCCGCCGCTTGCGCTGCCGTGACGAACTCGCTGACGATGCCGCCAGCGGTGTGCGTCAATTCATCGGCTGCGGGAGGCTGATAGCGTTGACCTTCGTAGAGACTCGCATTCGGGACAAAGCTGGCACTCGTTCGTACCCAGACTTCTCGTTTTCCGAAGAGCGGGCGGTCGAGCAACCTGCTGGTTCCCGCGCCGGCATCGGCCGGCGGTTCGCGACTACCGGTCTCCATCGACGCCTCGGCCATCACATAGGGAGAGGTCGCGACGCAGTTGGCTCCGACGACTTCGATCAAGTTGTGAAGGAGGCCGTCTATCCCTTCGCTTTGGATATACTCCGGCAATACGGTAACGCCGACGAGTTTGCGGGGCGTGTCATCCGCATTTGAGAGACTCGCTGGCCAGACACATGCAGTGGCGCTGGCTGCTGCGGCCTGCAGAAACCCGCGACGGGTGGAACTGTTTGAGTATTGCATCCTCGAATCGTACCAAGAGGCACAGTGGCTGCGGGACTGAAAGCCGGGAAATCGGTGCCGACGAAACGTCAACGGGCGGCGGCGACGTTCTCCAGCAGGTGCGTGACCAGCGCTGTCCAGCCGGTTTGGTGGCTCGCACCGACTCCGCGGCCGGTGTCGCCGTGGAAATACTCGTAGAAGAGAACCAGGTCGCGACAATTGGGATCTTCGTGATAGCGCGGATCGTCGCCGTGACAGGGTCGCTGTCCATCGTGGTTGGGGAGGAAGATGCGTGTCAGCCGTGAGGCGAGTTCGCGCGCGACTTCACGAAGGTTCATCCAGCGACCCGAGCCTGTCGGGCATTCGACTTTCAACTCGTCTCCATAGAAGTGGTGATAGCGCTCCAGCGATTCCACCAGGAGATAGTTCACCGGGAACCAGATCGGCCCGCGCCAATTCGAGTTGCCGCCGAACAAACCCGTCGTCGACTCAGCAGGAACATACTCGACACGATGCTCCTGACCGCCGACATGAAAGACGTAGGGATGCGACTCATGAACCTTCGATAACGCCCGGATGCCGAAGGGGGAAAGGAATTCGTTCTCATCGAGCAGGTACTTCAACACATGTTCCAGACGGTCGCGAGTGGGGATCGCCAATAGTCGATGAATGTGCGCCTGTCCATGACCGGGATGCTCATCGGACTCGCAGTACGTGATATGCCGCGAAAGGTCGGGACGATGCCGGACGAACCAGTCCATCCGCTTCTTAAAGCCGGGCAACCTGTCGATGACATCCTGCTCCAGAACTTCCACGGCGAAGAGCGGGATCAATCCTACCATCGAGCGGATTCTAAGCGGGATCGTGTCTCCATTGGCCTTGAGGACATCGTAGTAGAAGCCGTCATGCTCGTCCCACAAACCGGTTCCTCCCAGGCAGTTCATGGCGTCGGCAATCGAGACGAAATGTTCGAAGTATTTCGACGCGATGTCTTCGTAAGCTGAGTCGTGCGTAGCGAGTTCCAACGCCATCGACAACATGGTCGCGCAATAGAACGCCATCCAGGCGGTGCCGTCCGCCTGTTCCAGGTGCCCGCCCGTCGGCAACGGCTGCGAGCGATCGAACACGCCGATATTGTCGAGGCCCAGAAATCCGCCGGCGAAGAGGTTCCTTCCTTGGGGATCCTTGCGATTAACCCACCAGGTGAAGTTGAGCATCAGCTTGTGAAACGACCGCTTGAGAAAGGCGATGTCGCGATGCCCTTTGGCACCGGTCATTTTGTAAACACGCCAGCAGGCCCACGCGTGCACCGGAGGGTTCACATCCCCAAAGCCGAATTCATAAGCGGGGATCTGGCCATTCGGATGCATGTACCATTCCCGCAGGAAGAGCAACAACTGCTCCTTGGCGAAATCGCCATCCACGCGGGCAAAGGGGAGCATGTGAAACGCCAAATCCCATGCCGCATACCACGGGTATTCCCATTTGTCCGGCATCGAGATGACATCGCGATTGAACAGATGCGGCCAGTCGCTGTTGCGACCGTGCTGATGCCCCGCAGGCGGCGGCGGTTGCTCGGGATCCCCCTGCAGCCAATCCTTGATGACGTAGTGATAGAACTGCTTGCTCCACAACAGTCCCGCATATGCCTGACGCGCCACTTTTCGCTCTTCATCGGTCTGCTTGGGGGGGAGATGCTCCGCGTAGAACTCATCGGTCTCGCGGATACGGTCGACAAAGACCTTCTCGAAACGCACGCCAAACGGTTTCTTGCGAGCTTCGGGACCGGCAGTCAGACGGAGACGAATCGTTTGTGTGGCCCCGGCGGGAAGCGAGAGGACATAGTGGGCGGCTGCCTTAGTGCCCAGTTCGCGCGGGTTCACGACATCCTGCTCATCGTGGATGACGTAATGATGGAACGCATCCTTCACATAACGCGAATGGCCTTCGACTCCGAAGAGTTCCTGAGTGTTGGTTTCGTTCTCGGTGAAGAGGAACTTGGGTGGTGTGCCTTCGGGACCGTTGTCGGCGAACCAGCGAAACTCGCCCAGCGAAGGATGCTCGGCCAGCACTTCGGCCACCTCGGCCCGTTCCATGCGAGGTTTGATCTCGCAGCCTTCATGCGTGCAGCCCCAACTCCAAGTGTTGCGAAACCACAACGTCGGCAGCAGATGCAGAGTCGCTGCAGCGGGACCGCGATTGGACACAGTGATGCGAATCAAAATGTCGTCGGGAGACGCCTTGGCATACTCGGCGAAGACATCGAAGTAACGGTTCTCATGAAACACGCCGGCATCGTGCAACTCGAACTCTCCGACATCCTTGCCCCGTCTCGCATTCTCCTCGACCAGCCAGGCGTAGGGATACTCGGCCTGCGGATACTTGTAGAGTCCCTTCAGATACGAATGCGTCGGTGACGAATCGAGATAGTAATAATCCTCCTTAACGTCCTCGCCGTGATTCCCTTCGGGACCGGTGAGTCCAAACAGTCGTTCCTTGAGGATCGGGTCACGGCCATTCCACAGCGCGAGTCCAAAACACAATCGACATTCGCGATCGCAGATGCCGAGCAAACCATCCTCCCCCCAGCGATACGCGCGACTGCGGGCCTGCTCGTGAGGAAAGTAGCCCCAACTGTCGCCACCGTCCGAATAGTCTTCTCTCACTGTCCCCCACTGCCGCTCCGAAAGGTACGGCCCCCATCGCTTCCAGTTCGCGGTCCGATCACGCGATTGCGACAGTCGTAGTTCCTCAGCCGTGGGCATCTTCGAAGCGGCGACGGTGCCGTTCCGGCGTTCATCAGTGGCGGTTTGAATTTGAGGCATCCGCGGAGTGTGGCAACGATGAGGCGTTTGCGTCCAGACCGAGTGTGATGACGTACCCATTCACACACCAGAGCATGTATCGTCAACCGGAACCGTTCACTCCTTCCTCGCCCAATTTCGCGCGGCGTGTAAGATGGTGGAATGAATCGCGATCAGGCATGGCAGCAACTTGTGGATCGGGGGCGATGGGATGTCGCCATTATTGGTGGCGGGGCTACCGGCATGGGGATCGCCGTTGATGCTGCCTCCCGCGGCTATTCGGTTGTGCTCCTCGAACGCGGAGACTTCGGGCAGGGGACTTCCAGCCGATCGACCAAACTGATTCATGGCGGCGTGCGCTATTTGCCGCAGGGGAACATTTCCCTCGTTCGCGAGTCACTACGCGAACGCAGTCTGCTGCTGCATAACGCCCCCCACATCGTGAGCAACCTTGAATTCCTCGTGCCGACCTACGCCTGGTGGGAAGCCCCCTACTACGGCATGGGACTGAAGGTCTACGGCATGCTTGCCGGCAGGCACGGCTTCGGATCGTCTCGAGTTCTCTCGCGCAACGAAACGCTCGAGCGCGTCCCGACATTGGTTCAAAACGGACTACGAGGAGGCGTCTCGTATCACGATGGACAATTTGACGATGCACGGCTGCTGATCGCATTGGCGCGGACCGCTGTCGCCCATGACGCCTGTGTTCTCAACTATGCCACCATCGTCGCGCTGCAGTCCGACGGCATGGGTTCTCTCAACGGACTGACGGTGCGAAATGAACTGACGAGAACTGAGCATTCGCTTGCAGCCTCATGCATCATCAATGCGACGGGTCCGTTCTGTGATGCGGTGCGACGAATGGATGATGCCGATCAGCCGGCGATCATTGCCCCGAGTCAGGGGACACATCTCGTGTTGCCGCGCCGTTTTCTGCCCCATGCGACAGCCGTAATGATCCCTCGCACGAGCGATGGCCGCGTGCTGTTCGCCATTCCCTGGCAGGGGCACACACTCATCGGCACGACCGACACTGCGATTCCCGAAGCCGTGGCGGAGCCGCTCCCGTTGCCGAGCGAAATCGAGTATCTCCTCGAGATGTCGGGGCGATTCCTGGAGCAACCTCCGACCGCGGCCGATGTCTTGAGCGTCTTCGTCGGGATTCGTCCCCTCGTCAACAAGGCGGGGCAGACGAATACCGCAGCCCTGTCGCGAGAACACCTTATTCAGGTTTCGCGATCGGGACTGTTGACGATAACAGGGGGCAAGTGGACATCCTATCGGCAGATGGCCGAAGACGCCGTCGATGAGGCCGCCAAGGTCGCAAGACTGCCACAACGTCCCTGTCGCACGCGCGAATTAAGACTGCATGGATACCACGACAACGCCGAGCAGTTCGGCGAACTCGCCGCCTACGGTTCCGACGCGCCTGCACTCCGACAACTCGCAGTCGAACATCCGGAATGGAGGGCTGTTTTGCACCCCGAGCTGCCGATCACCGGCGTGCAGATCGCGTGGGCCGCTCGACATGAAATGGCTCAGACGCTCGAGGATGTCCTCGCTCGTCGAACACGGGCTCTCTTCCTCAATGCCCGTGCCGCGCTTGAGATGGCTCCTGCCGCCGTTCAAATTCTGGCTCAAGAACTGGGGCGCGATTCCAATTGGATCGAGACTCAATTAATGGACTTTCGAAAAATCGCTTCACAGTACCTCGCACACTTAGACTGATGAGTTGTCTGGCGACACTCAGATCGGGTGTCGCTGGGTATCGTGACCATCGTCTCGCGGGCTAACATGAGTTGCATACAGTCACAAGGTTCATTGGTTTCGATTGATCGTCTGGAGAAGTGCTGATGTCATTCACAAGTTCCATCCGAGCGATTTGCAGGTTGCGTCCCGTTGTTGTACTGCTGCTCATCATTGCAAGCCCGTTGTGTGCAGACGATGACTCGGTCGCGCTGCCGGAATTCGATCCGACGGGATTCACGCGCATCTTTGATGGCGAGACGCTCGATCAATGGGGCGGCGATCCGACCTATTGGAGCGTGGAAGAGGGACGGATGATCGGGACGATTACTCCCGACACGCTGCTTTCCAAGAACTCCTGGATCGTTTGGCGCGGTGGGTTGGTCGAGGATTTTGAACTCGTGCTCGACTACCGCGTTTCCGCGCAGGGAAACAGCGGGGTTGGCTACCGCCTGGCCGTGCTCGAAGACGATCCCTACTCGGTACGCGGGCCTCAGGCCGACATCCAAGGCGGCGATATGTTTACAGGCATCTGCTACGAAGAGAATGGCCGCCGTCTCCTCGCGGCTCGCGGTCAGTCCACCTGGATCGAACCGGGAGCGCTGCCGAGATTGATTGCACAATCGGCCGACCCGGAAGAACTGCAGAGTGTTGTCCACAAGGAGGAATGGAATCGCTATCGGTTGGTCGTCCAGGGAAACCATGCGCAACACTTCATCAACGGCGTGCTCATGAGCGAGGTCTTTGATCATGATGAGCCGAACCGCATGCACACCGGTCTGCTGGGGGTGCAGGTTCATGTCGGCCCTCCCATGACGATCGAGTTCCGCGACATTTTCCTCAAGCACCTGAGCACGCCGCCGGAAGGTTCCACAGCGCGTGGCGAAGGGACGTATCAGTCCGGAACCCTACTGGAACCGGAGCATCAGACGACGTTCGAGAATCTCAGCACACAGGCGGCGCGATTGACGGCACCAGCCGTGGCGCAGCCAGTTAATGGCCAGACGGAACTTGTGATCGTCACGGAGGGGTTGGCGATCGTGCGACACGACTTGACGGATGTCGCCCTCTTTGGCGCGTCCCGACCGATGAGCAATGAACTGGAATACGACCTCGTCGTACTCTCTGGCGATACGACAATTCGCATTCCCAACGCCGGCACTCTGCTGAGTGGTCCTCCTCCTTACCAGGAATATCGCGTCGAACTGCGATGGAATTCCGACCAGAACGCGTACGAGGTGGGCTCCTGGACGGAGACGCAAGCACCGCCGGAATGATCGTTGCGGTGATTTGAGTGTCCGTGGATCATGTTGAGATCTGTGATCGTTCTCCGTCGACGGTCAGGCGTGATAGTGCAGACTTTCCGTCAAGAACGGATCATTGACTGGTACGGGGCTCGCGGCGGCGAATGCTCGATTGAACAGCCAGATGGTCAGTCCGCACCCCGCCGCGACCGCAGCCACTTCCGGAACTCCCAGAGGAGGAGCGTCGCCGACCACGGGCGGAAAGATCATAATAGAGAGATCGACCCATCGTCCGATCAGGACGATGGCCGCCACGCGAAGCATGATCGTTTCGTTGCGCTTGTTGGGGCGCGGCAACAATAGCAGAAACGGGATCACCCAGTTGAGCAGCAGGCTGGCGACGATCATCGGCCCCCAGGCTCCGTTCAGCCGGTGAACATAATACGAGGTCTCCTCGGGAATATCCGAGTACCAGATCAACATGTACTGGCAGAACCAGATATACATCCAGAAGCAACTGAATCCGAGGAGCAGTTTGCCAAGGTCGTGCATGTGGTCATCACGAAACAGGTGCTGCAGGGGACCGGCTCGACGCAGCAGGACGCTGGCAATGATCATCAAGGCAAGTGTGCCCATGACCAGGCCGGAAAACTGGTAAACACCCCAGATCGTGCTGAACCACATCGGCTCCAGGGCCATGATCCAGTCGATGCCGGCCAGTGAAAAGGTGATGGCAAAGACAAACAGAAAGACCACCGATGCAGCGGGGGGGATGCGACGCGCGCCCTCCGCGCTGGACTGATCCTGATGTCGAGACTTGCTGCCAAAGTATCGAGCAAACAGAACCCATAACACGAGGTACACGACAGCGCGGGTTCGATGGAAACCCGTCGACAGCCAGAGTTCCTTGAACCAGAAAGTTCCCGCATCGCCCGAGCCATGATGATGCCAGGAAAAACGCTGCGGTTCCAAAGCAACAAGTCCCAGCAGAACCAACCCGCCGATGGGCAGCAGGCTGGACATTGCCTCGGGGATACGGCGGAGCGCTACATGCCAGCCGGCGCCGGTCACGGTGGCCAGCGCGATGAACACCACTCCCCCCAAACCCAGCGTCACAACGTAGTACGCCATCAGTAAACCATTCGCCCAGGCTCGCTCTGGAGCCACCGCGGCAGTTGCCGCGAGAATGGCCACACCAATGAGCGCAACGGCACCCCACGCGCGCTGGTAACAGACTTCAAGGTCGAGTGGTACAAGTTTCATGGCTGATTCTCATCGCTCTCCGGCGAATTCTCGGTCGCAGTCTCCGCAACGTCTTCGACGGCAGACGAGTCCGTGCGAGTGGGAGGTGATTCCGTTGAAGTCGTGTCGGAACGGGTATCCTCGGGAGAAGATGTAGCCGCATCGAGGATCACCTCTGGCACATCGCCTGGCGCGGACTCCAGTGGATTGGCACCGTCCTCTAGTTCCGGGACGACGTCTGTCTGCAGCGTGCGAACGAAATTCACGAGATCCCAACGGCGGTCACGTGAGAGCATCGCGGTCATGCCCGGCATGCTGCCTTGCCCATACGTCAGAATGTGAAAGATCTGGCCATCTTTCATTCGAGTGGAATTGCCTGTGGGAAGCGGAGGTGGCGGTGGGAACCCGCGTTGCGCGACCGGTCCGTCACCCGCTCCTCCAGGACCATGACACGACACACAATAGGTGCGGAAGAATTCACCTCCCCGGGCGATGGAAACTTGAAGCTCCAACTGGGGATCCGCAACCTCTGTCTGAACATCCGGCGCCGCAATGTCGTCGAGTGGCGATTGCAGAGCGAGCGAGTCGCCGACGAGTTCGTCTTCGAGAGATTGTTCGACGCTGGCCGTTTGCTCGGCTGCGGCAATCGCTTCGACGTATGGGTTGAACAGTTCCTCTCCCGCGCGCAACGCATCCTCTTTGGTCGCCTCGAAGTGCAACGGCAGTTCACCCCGTGGAATGGTGCCGGGGACAGGCGGCTGTTGAGTGCGCCCGTTGGCAAAGTCGGTATTCACTTCAAACGCTTGGTATGCGGGCGAGTGCTTCATGGCTGCCAGGAATTGCCAGTTCGGTTGGGATGCATCGCGGCGTACAACGATGATCGTTCCGAACACCATCACCAGGAGCACTGTCAGCACGAAAGTGAGACGCTTCGCCGTCATGTCCGCCCTCCGTCGTCAACAAGTTCGCGAACTTCCACCGCACTGAATGGCTGCAAGAAGCGTTCCACCTCCGTAAGATCGAATGCGGAGTTCGACTCATCGATCGTCAGCACAAAGCGATCGTTGGTGATGCGCCGATCGAGAATGCGGGGTCGCTTTCCCGGATAGAGGCGGCTCACGGCAAACAGTGCGAACACAGAACCGAATCCCGCCAGCAGAACGGCTGCCTCGAACGCCACCGGAACATCGGAAGGGAGTGAATTCCAGGGTTTTCCACCGACGTTGACAGGCCAGTCGACCGACATGGTCCAGTGTTCCAGCCAGAGCATGCCGACCGCCCCGAGCATCGCGCAGATAAAGCAGACCCAGGTGAGGCGCGACGGACGCAGTCCCATCGCTTCGTCCAGTCCATGCACGGCGTACGGAGTGTAGGCATCGAGAATCTTCCATCGCTGACGACGCACGGCAGCAGTTGCCGCCAGCAGATCACTCTCGTGATCGAAAGCTGCCAATAGTATTCGGCGACTCATGCGGCTTGCTCCTCACTCTTGTTTTCGGTGGATGACGCGCCTCGTTTCGGCAGATGGGCGGCTCCCTTGACTTCGGCGATCGCAATGGCCGGTGCAATGCGGCAGAAGAGCAGAAAGCACGTGAAGAACAGCCCAAAGCTGCCAACGAAGGTCGCGATTTCGATCGTCGATGGAACGTAATGCGCCCAGCTCGACGGCAGGAAGTCACGGTGCAGGCTGGTGACGATAATGACGAAACGTTCGAACCACATGCCCACATTGACCAATATCACAATGACGAACACCAGCGGCAGAGTCTTGCGTACCTTCTTGAACCACAGCAACTGAGGCACGAACACGTTGCACGTCACCATGGTCCAGTAGGCCCAGCTCATCGGACCCAGGGCGCGATTGAAGAAAACGAACTGCTCGTAGGGATTGCCGCTGTAGAGTGCCATGAAGAACTCGGTCGCGTAAGCCAGTCCGACGATGCAGCCCATCGAGAGCATCAACAAGCACATGCGCTCGATGTGCAGTTGTGTGACATAGTTTTCGAGTCGCATCGTCTTGCGGGCAACGATCATCAGCGTGATGACCATCGCCAGTCCGCTAAAGATGGCTCCCGCGACGAAGTAAGGCGGGAAGATCGTCGTGTGCCAGCCGGGGATCACCGATGTCGCGAAGTCCATGCTGACGATAGTGTGTACCGAAAACACCAGCGGTGTCGCCAATCCCGCCAACAGCATGTAGACGGTCTCGTAACGATGCCAGGTCCGAGCCGAACCATCCCAGCCCAAGGACAAGACGCCCGTAATCCGCTTGCGCCATCCAGGGCTGGAGCGGTCGCGAATTGTTGCAAGATCGGGGATCAGGCCGACATACCAGAACACCGCCGAGATCAGCAGGTAGGTCGAGATCGCAAACACATCCCACAACAACGGGGACTTGAAGTTCACCCACAACGAGCCGCGGTAATTCGGATACGGAACCATCCAATAGGCGAGCCACGTTCTTCCCATGTGAATCAGAGGAAAGATCCCCGCGCACATCACGGCGAAGAGCGTCATCGCTTCTGCCGAGCGATTCACGGCAGTTCGCCATTTCTGGCGGAAAAGAAAGAGCACCGCGGAGATCAGCGTCCCTGCGTGGCCAATGCCGACCCAGAAGACGAAGTTCGTGATATCGAACCCCCAGCCGACGGTCTTATTCAAGCCCCAGGTGCCGATGCCGACGGCGAGCTGATACCAGACGGCCGCGACGCCGACGAGCAGCGCCAGCATTGCCAGTACGAACGCGCCCCACCACCACGCCGTTGGCTGGCCCTCCATCGGCGCGCAGATATCGTTGGTGACATCACACAGCGACTTGTCGCCAGTGACCAAGGCCGGCCGCAGCGTGGAATGTTTTTCAGACATGAGCGTCTCCTGTCGTCTGCACGTCCACGTTCTCTTGGTCCTTGTTGCGCACCATTCTCAGGTAGGAGACCGCCGGGAGGAAGTTGAACTCCGCCAGGACGCCGTAGCTTCGTGGATTCGCCAACGCCTGGCTGATGTTGCTCGTGGGATCGTTTCGATCCCCAAAGACGATCGCCTGGGCGGGGCATGACTGCTGACAGGCCGTCTGAACAACGCCATCGACCAGCGGTTCCCCGCGACGATTCGCTTCGATCTTGCCTTCTTCGATCCGCTGCACGCAGAGCGAACACTTTTCCATCACGCCCCGCGAACGCACGGTGACGTCGGGATTGAGGAGCAGATTCTGCAGCGAGTCCTCGTGCGGATAGTCGAACCAGTTGAATCGTCGCACTTTGTACGGGCAGTTGTTCGCGCAATACCGCGTGCCGACACAACGGTTGTAGACCTGTTCATTCAGCCCTTCGTGACTATGCACGGTGGCAAGCACGGGACAGACCGTTTCGCACGGGGCATGCGCACAATGCTGGCACATCATCGGTTGATGCGCCACTTCGACATCGTCTCCATCACCCGAGTAGTAGCGGTCGATGCGAATCCAGTGCATTTCGCGTTGTCGCAACACCTCGTCCTTGCCGACGACGGGAACATTGTTCTCCGACTGGCAGGCGATCACGCACGCGGAGCAGCCCGTGCAGGCGTTGAGGTCAATCGCCATGCCCCAGGAATGACCGGTTTGTGGATGATCGTCCGCCCAGAGTTCGGCCTCGGCATCATGATGCACCGCGGGAGTGCCGGCGTGTGGGTCAGCGGCAAACGCCGGCAACGTGGTCTCTTGAATCGGCTCGCGCACCTCGGCTCCGTGAGGAGCAATATGCGATGGCATTTCCAGGGAGTGATACTCCTGCGTCGTCGCCAGGGGATGACGGCGTCCTGTTGGCGTGACGGTCACGCCGCGATGCACATAGTGCAACGTTCCTTCACGCGACTCGATGAACCCGGCCGCGTTCTTACCAACCAGTTCTCCGGAAGCGACTGTCGGTCGGGCTTCGAACCATTGCGGGCCAATGTGAGCAAACCGGTCTGTGCCACGGACACCATATCCCAAGGGAATCGAAACCAGCTTGTCGTGCTGCCCGGGTTGCACGAGCACGGGGAGTTCGATCGCTTCTTTATTCTCTTGTGACGTCAATCGCACCACGTCGCCATCCTCAAGCTGCAGTTCGCGCGCGGCGGCGGGTGAGATGCTGACGCAGTTGTCCCAAGTAACTTTCGTGATCGGATCAGGCAGTTCCTGCAGCCAGGGATTGTGAGCATGCCGACTCTCCAGTAGGCCGACTTTGGCGTGCAGTTCCAGTGTGAAGTCCACGTTCGTATCGGCCGCCACGAGTTGCACGGCGTCCGCGTTGAACTCTCCAACTTCGGCCGTGCGAGCTGGAAGTTGAATGAATCCATCGTGGACGGACTGATCCCAAAACTCCTGAAACGTCCCAGTGGTTCCTGCGCGAGGAAAGACTTCCTGCTCCCACTGCGTCTTCAAGTCTTCGTATGCCGACGTGTCTCGACCGGACCACAGCGCGAGAGACTCGAGAACCGATCGCGTGTCCCCCAGGGGACTCAGCAGCGGCTGGGAAAGAGTGATGAATCCCTCCACCGGCTCTGCGTCCAGCCAGCTTTCGAGCGGATGATGGTCGGGACAAACATAGTCGGCCAGAGACGCGAAGTCGTCCTCCCGCTCGCCACAACTGACAACCAATGGGACGCGCTCGATGCGTCGCGCCAGATCTTCGTGGTCAGGCAAGTTGTGAGACAGATCATTACCGATGACGAATAACGCTGCGACTTCTCCCGCCGTCAACTCATTCAGCAGACCAACGAGTGCGGCGTCATTTCCGAGCCGCTGTCGACTGGGACGCTCGATGTCGAGCGTGTTTCCGTAACCCTCAAGCAGTTGGTTCACTCCGTTGACCAGTCTTTGCACTGGAACGCTTTGACTGTCGGACACAACGAGCGCCGCACCGCGTGCCGACCAGAGTCGGTCCGTCAGTTCTTCGAGTACTTCCGGCGAAATTGGGAGCGTTCCGAGATCCTGGTCTTCGACGGGTATTCCAGCTTGCGCCGCGAGCGAGACATACAGGTGACTCAGCACCGTGCCATATTCGTCGGGAGAGAGCCGAATACGCTGATCGGACTTGCTGCCCGTCAGTGTCATGCGCCCTTCCAGTTGCACATGATGTGACATCTCGGGATGTTCGGTGGATGGAATCCGTCGCTGCCTCCAACCCGAAGTGAATTCGACCGGAGAGATCCATGCTCCGAGAAAATCCGCGCCAAAGGAAACGACGACATCGGCATTCTCAAACCGATATCGAGGCAGCACACGTCGACCATGAGTTTCCGCATGTGCGTCGAGGATCGCCGAACTGCTGACCGCATCCCACATGATGTGTCGGCCATCGCTGAAACCGGACAGGAACCGATCGATTGACGCCTGAAGCGTCGGGCTGGTGATGGTCGGCGTCACCAACCGAACACCCCCCCCCTCACTGCGGATCCCAACAAGGGCGGCGGCGATCTCCTGGTCGACTTGCTGCCAGTCGCTCGGCTGGCCGGCGGCAAGAGGTTGTCGTAGCCGCAGACGGTCATACAACCCCATCGGCAACGCCTGACCGACCGCGCACAAACCACCGTTGGACAATGGATGACCAGGCATTCCCTCCATCTTGAGGGGACGGCCGTCACGAACACGGGCCAGCAGCCCGCAACCCGCGGAACAGCCCCCGCAGGTCGATGCAAACTGCAAGGTGCGTCCCGGAATCATTCCCTCCGGCTGGTCCACCAGCGGCAATGCGACTTCCACGGGCGCGCGAGTGCATCCGGTCAACGCGGTGAGCGTCAGTGCGAACCCCGTGGCTTCGAGGAAACGTCGTCGGCTCACAGTGTTTGTCGACGATCGCCACGGATGTTCGGTTGCTTCGCGCGGATTCGCGGCGCGACTACCAGATTCGGACAGAACCGGCAGGCTCTTCCAATACTTGCTGTGACGATCATCGGACATATTAGGACTCAAGGGATCTCCGGTTTCAGTAATGGCAGGTGGAACAGTCGATCGAGGCGTCCACTGCCAATCCATTAATTCCGTGTTCGGTTGATTCTCGATGACAATCGACGCACCACCCCATCGACAACGATTCCACTTGCCGCACTCGCTCCATCGATTCCACGGGACCGTGGCAGCTTTGGCAGGTGACACCAACCGCGATATGTGCACGATGGTCGAACGCGACAAAATCGGGAAGATTGTGAACGCGCACCCAAGGGACACCCGCGGTCTCATCCGTGACTTCCTGCTTCGGATCTTCCAGGTCGAGCAGTTCATAGAGCCGATTGAGCTCGTCGGAGACGACAATGGCGGGTTCCCGCTCCTCCTCGCTCGCTTGCGTCAATTCCGCTTGCAGTAGATTGAATGAACTCGTGACGTACTTGTGACACATCATGCACGTACCCGCTGACGGAATGCCTGCGTGTCGCCCATGCTCCGCCGCCGTGTGACAAAACTTGCAGTCGATGCCGAGTTCGCCAGCATGCAGTCGATGCGAGTACGCGATCGGCTGCTCCGGCGAGTAACCTTGCTGATTGTTTGGCGCACGCCATTCCGTCATATCGGATGCCAGTACGACCAAGCCGAAGAACAGACCGACCAGCAAGACCAGATTCACAATCCTGCGATGCATCAGTGACCTCTTTGCTCCCAATCCTCGTGGTGCCAATTCAACATTTGATCTCCGCATTCTTGCGTGCGTAGAACCACCAATTCACGATCAGGCAACTGGCGTAGTACACCGCAAATCCATAGAGCGCGTATTCCGGAGTTCCGGCTTCAATCTGCGTCGCAAAGATCATCGGAATCAGGTAGGCACCATAAGCCGCTATGGCCGACGTCCAGCCGAGCACCGGGCCGGCCTGTTCCTTCGAGAAGATGATGGGAATCATCCGGAAGGTCGAACCGTTGCCGATGCCGGTCGTCGCGAACAGCACAATGAACGTCACCAGAAACGGAATGAAGTACTGCTCGGGCTTATCGCTTTGCCCGGCCAGCGACACGATGTAGCCAGCCAGAATCGTTGAAGCCACCATGATCCAGGTATCCCACTGGGTCACGCGCGCGCCTCCGAGTTTGTCGGATAGCCAGCCTCCGACCGGCCTGATGAATGCTCCCACAGCCGCGCCGATCCAGATGTAGCGCGAAGTGATCAGGCCATTCGTCGGCGTCACGAAGACGTCGTCGATCAGCTTGGGAAAGGCGTTCGCGTAACCAATGAACGAGCCGAACGTCATCACGTACAGCCATGTCATGATCCAGTTGTGCTTGTTACTGAAGATGGCGAACTGTTTGTTGAGCGGCTCCTGTATCGATCGGGGCGTCATGAATCGCATCCCGAGCATCGTCGCGATGACCGTGGCGATCAGCACGAGGAACGTCCACACCAATTCGGGTATCGGCAGTTCCACGAAGATCAACAGGGCCACACCAACGGCCGCGCCAAGGAAGCCGATTCCTTGCAGCCACAAGTACTTGCCGATCGCCGCCGGAGCAGGTCCGCAATCGTGTTGTGGCAGGTTGTTCATCACGAACCAGGCCAGGATGGCGAGTACCGTCATAACGGGCACCCAGACGAGGGCCGCGTTCTGAATCCAAAGGGATTGCGTCTGGCCGTCGACCACGAAGGTCTGCGGCTCTCCGCCGAACATCCCGAAAGTGATGACCCACGGAATGAGGAACTGCATCACACTCACGCCCGCGTTGCCGAGGCCGGCATTGAGACCGAGGGCCAGTCCCTGTTTCCGCTTTGGAAAGAAGAACGAGATGTTCGACATGCTCGACGCAAACGCTCCGCCGCCGACACCCGAGAGGGCCGCGAGCACGATGTACGTTGAGAACGGCGTCGTCGGATTCTGGAGAGCCAAGCCAGTCGCGACGGCCGGGATGATCAGCAGCACAGTCGTCATGAACTTGACGTTGCGCCCGCCGCAGATGGCAATCATGAACGAGTTGGGAATCCGCAGCGTCGCCCCGGCCAAGCCGGCCACCGCGGGTAACGTGAACAGCAGCGCCCGGTACCCTGGTTCATCATAGGCGACACCGTCATTGCGAAACGTGAAGTTAAACAGGTCCGTGTTGGCGAAGTGCAGCCGTTGCATGATCTTGACGATCATGCCCCAGTACATCCAGACGGAGAATCCGCACAGCAGATTCGGAATCGAGACCCACAGGTTGCGATTCGCGATCGACTTCCCTTCGGATTCCCAGAAGGTGTCGTCTTCAACGTCCCAGCGGGCTGGTGTTCTGGCCATGTTCTGCTGCGTGGTTTAGGGCTGAGCTCCGTCGGCGAACAATCGTCTTCGCCCGGCTCGATGTCGGGATGAACCGCTACGTTCCGAATGAACTGAATGTCATAGAATCTCCGGCTCCTTTTCGGAGTCGATGCGTGCCAGGTGGTCCAGCGAGAGCGGTCCGGAACCACGCCAGACCAGGAGCACCAGCGAGAAGAACACATACGACGTGAACTGGAAGTCCACGTTTTCAATCACGCTCCCTTCGGTGGCCCCCGCCAATGAGACACTCATCGCTCCCAAAAGGACCAGCGCATTCGCGGCCGCGGCGAGGCGGGTGATGAATCCCAACACCAGCGCGGCACCGCCAACGAGGTGAGCAAAGACGACCGACCAGGCGATCATCGTCTGGCCCTGTCCCAGGCCGCTTCCCAGCTGACTCTCCAACTCGGCCATGTTCATGATGAAGTAGACCCCCTTGATCGTCAGTGCCACTCCCAGGTAGATGCGGAGCGCATCCATCGGGCGCAGGTGGCGGATTCCGGGGATCAAATCGCGGACCGGCACGCGGTCCTTGAATTCCTCGCGGCGCCGGGCCATCGCTTTGTCGAACTCTTCCGCGGCCGCCTTCTCGTCCACCGGACTGAACCTCACCAGGAAGCTGAAGAAGGAGAACAGACTCACCAGGCCGCCCAGGATCAGCAGCGCCTGGGGATACGCCAGGCTCTCCGACCGAAACAGGAATCCCGCGCACACGGCCCCCATGTTGCCGCCTGCGCCGACGATTCCGGCGACCGATCCGAGCGCTTTCTTGTTGATGAACGGCACAACCGAATACGTCGCCCCTTCCGACATCTGCACGAACAGGCTGAAGACGATCATCGCCGGGATCGCCAAGGCCAGCACACGCATCTGCGAGAACAGCAACAGCGCGACGCCTTCCACAAACAACGCGATGAACAGCCATCGAACGCGGCCCCTGAGCCCCCCCGTGCGGACAAACCGGTCACTGATGAAGCCCCCCAGAGTCCGGGCGAAGATGTTCATCAGGCCGAACAAACCCGCCACCAGTCCGGCGGTCGTCAGCCCCAAGTCGAAGTAATCCATGTAGTAAATCGCCGCGATGTTATTGATCGTCAGCTCGATCCCGAAGCAGGCGGCATAGATGAAGAACAGCGCCCACACGCGGTAGTCTCGAGCCGCCAGCCAGAACGAACCTTTCCCCGTCTCCGTCTTGACGATTTCCCCAGACTCCCGGAGTTCCTTGAAATTCCCGTCGGGCAGGTCAGTTGTGAACAGAAAGTAGGCCAGTCCAGCCAACAGGCAGACGCCCCCGGCGACGACCATGGCCAGCCGCCAAGAGGCCGCATCGCTGAAACCGAACCACAAGAACAGCGAGAAGATGAGCGGCATCACCATCTGCGTCACGCCGCCGCCCAGATTGCCCCAGCCGGCAGACGTCGCGTTCGCCGTGCCGACCACGTTTGGAGCGAACATCACCGACGTATGGTACTGCGTGATCACGAACGAGGCCCCGATCACACCGATACCGAGACGAAACAGCAAGAACGTCTCGTACGAGTTCGCAAAGCCGATTGCCATCACCGGCAGCGATCCGAAGACGAGCAGAAAGGTGTAGCACAGCCTGGGACCGATCCGATCGCAGAGCCACCCAATGATCAGCCTCGCCACGATTGTGATCGCGACCGAAGCGATGATCGTGTTGCCAATCTGTTCCTTCGTCAGTGACAGTTCGTCCCGGACCACCGCCATCAGCGGAGCGATCCCAAACCATGCGAAAAAACACAGGAAGAACGCGAACCACGACATGTGAAACGCCCGCATCTGCGGCGTCTTCAGCGAGAACAGGTCAATGCGTGTCGCTTTGTTGAGAACTTCCATCTCTAGCTTCGTGCTTTCATTTGTGGCCGTACCAGCGCACCACTTGCGTCTTGCGCCACAGGTAAGGATTCGGCACCACCAGCAGGTGCACCAATCGTGTAAACGGGAAGAAACCGATCGTCAAAAAGGCGAGCACGATGTGCAGCTTGACCAGATGCGGCATTGCGACGACATAAGCCACGTCTGGATTCAGCGTGAAGATCGACCACAAGTAAGGGGACAGATTGGTGGCAAACCACGACGACCCCCAGGGATGGAAGAGCGCGATTCCGACTCCGCTTGCTGTTTGCACCAGCAACATTGCGAAGAGCACCCAGTCATTGACGGAAGTGACTTTTCGGATGCGCGAAATCGATGCCCGGCGTGCGATCAGTCCCACCAATCCGACCAACGTCAGCAGACCGAACGCGAGGGCCGCCACTTCAAGCACAATCAACCGAAGTGAATGGCTATTCCAGGCCAGCACGCCGCGCGGAATCAGGAAAGCAATCAGATGTCCAGCCGTGATGACGAGAATCCCGTAGTGAAACGGGACGACAAACCAGAAATGCTGTTTGTTCTCGAGGAACTGGCTCGACAGGCTCGAATAGGAAAATGACTGCGCCCGATAACGGTAGATCGTCATCAGGAAAAACGTAAACAGGCACACATAGGGCACCACAATGAACAGGAGTTGATCCAGCGGATGAATCGTCATGTGCGTCCCTCTCCAAGTTCCAGACCCGAATCGGACAACTGAACGAACGACGAATCTTCGTCCTCTCCGCCACAGCCTCCATGACAGCCTCCGCCGCATCCGAAATCGACATCAGCCGCTGGATAGGCGTGCAGCAGATCAACGCCGTCAGGAATCGCCCGGCCGTCTGCTCTCAAGGATTCGGATCCGTCCGACAGCGGGCGGCCGTCTCCCCACACTGACGAAAGAACGGCTGCCAACGCGCGGATGATGGCGCCATAAGGGCTGCCGTTCTTTGTGATTGCCCGTTCCAGCGTCCGAACCGCCGGAATGACGCACGCCTGCACAAAGCGGCTGGCTTCGTCCTCGGGCATTGCGGCAATGAGCGGAAGTACATGTGTGATGTGATCGGGCAGTTCGGTCGATTCCGTCAACCCAAACCGCCGCATCTCTTCGCGCAGGCGGACCAGCATGATCCCGCGATCGTAGTCCTCACCGAACAGATGCCAGCCGATCTCGAGTGCGCATGCCGGGTTCATTTCAAAGGCCGACGTATATGCCTCTTCGAGTTCCCACTCGGCGTGTTGTTCCACGAAGGAACCGAACTGGGCGATCTCGGCAGCAGCTTCGGGAAGTTCCGACTGCAAAATGATGTACAACAGCTCGCAGGCTTCGATCGTCTGCTCGCCCGGGTAGGCCAGCAGATGACAAAACGTCCGCAATGTGCGTGGTCCAGCCATGATTAGAGTCCCCTCCTGGGTCCGCCGACGAATCCGAAACCGGTTTCCTCGCGGTGTTCGTGTGGCTCTTTCATCATTTCAATCGCTTGTTCTCGATGCATGGGAGGAATGACGAAGCGGTCCTCAAAAGTGCAGAGGGCCGTCAGGTTGTAGATCGCATCCGCCTCCTCCCTGGTGCAGTCGGCTTCCCTCAGCATGCGATCGGCCGTCTCGCGATCGATGTCACCGACCGTCTCCGCGCGGCGATGCCAGCGCACCGCCTTCTGTTTCGCCAACGCATAGCGCACGACCCCCTCGTGTCCCGCCCCGAGCAGGTTGGCAAGGAACTTCATCGGAACGCGTGACTGGTCGATGTCATGAAACAGGTTGTCGCTGTTGTGATGAATCGTGTCCTCGGGCTTACTCGCCTGCACGGGCGACATTGGCGGGACGTAGAACAGCATCGGCAGCGTGCGATACTCGATATGGGGTGGCAGCGCGATCTGCCATTCCTTGACGAACTTGTAGACCGGAGAGCGCTGTGCCGACTCGATCACGCCTTCGGATATCCCATTACTCAGCGCTTCGGAAATCACTTGGGGATCAAACGGATCGAGGATCATCGAGCGATGCCCTTCGACCAGTTCGTCGTCGGGAAGCTTGGCGATCTCTTCAATCCGTTCGGCGTCATACAGCAACACGCCGAGATAGCGAATCCGTCCGACACACGAATGGAAGCACGCCGGTGCCTGCCCCGTTTCCAGTCGTGGATAACACAGGATGCACTTCTCGCTCTTCCCAGTGAACCAGTTGAAGTAGGTCTTCTTGTAGGGACAGGCGGCAACGCACGATCTCCAGGCACGACACTTCTGCTGATCGATCAGGACAATGCCGTCTTCGCCGCGTTTGTAGAGCGCTCCGGAGGGGCACGAGGCCACGCAACACGGATTCAAACAGTGATTGCAGATACGCGGCAGATAGAAGAAGACGAGCCGTTCGACGCTGCTTAACTGCAGGCGTTGTTGTTCGGTGAGTCCTGCCAGGTTGGGATCGTTCTCGGCGTAGATCGGCGAGCCGCCGAGGTCATCATCCCAGTTGGGCCCCGATTGAATGTCGATCTTCTCGCCATCAATCATGGAGATCGGTTCGGCGGTCGGTTGATCGGCACCTTCGGGAGCATTGAACAGATTCTGATAGTCGTAGGTCCACGGCTCGTAGTAGTCATCCATGCTCGGCATGTGAGGATTGTGGAAGATGTTCGGCACAATCTTCGACTTGCTCGTGGAGCGGATATTCAGCTTGCCGTTGCCATTGGTGCTGAAGCCCCCCTGGTACTTCTCCTGATCCTCCCATTTCGTGGGGTAACCGGTTCCCGGTTTCGTCTCCACATTGTTCCACCACATGTATTCCGCCCCCTTGCGGTCGGTCCACACGTTCTTGCAGGCAACGCTGCACGTATGGCACCCGATGCATTTGTCGAGGTGGAAGACCATCGAGACTTGTGACCGAACTTGCATGCGAGTGAACTCTCGATTGGGGAGTGATAACTAGATCAACGTGTCCTGCCTGTTTCCGCTATTGAATCAGTAAACGACCTTGGGACACTTGCGTACGAGCAGATGTGTGTCGCGATTGCATCCCACTGGTCCCCAGTAATTGAAGTGGTAGGAAAACTGACCGTACCCTCCGACCATGAGATTCGGCTTCAGCCTGGTTCGAGTGAGGCTGTTGTGCCCGCCCGAACGACGGTTCTTCCGCAACGGCGACAACGGAATGCCGATCGTTCGCTCGGGTGAGTGGTATTGCATGCAGATCCCGCGCGGGATCCGTGCGCTCACGATGGCGGTCGTGACGACCACGCCGTGATCATTGAAAATCTCGACCCAATCGTTGTCGGCGATCCCGATCTCCGCGGCATCCTTATCATTCAGCCACAACGGATATGTTCCGCGCGACAGGGTGGTCATCCGCTGGTTGTCGCCATAGGTCGAGTGAATGTGCCACTTTCCGTGCGGCGTGAGATAGTTGAGCATCAGTGTCGGGCCGACTTCAGAGCCCGTTTCGCTGAATCGCAGATCCGAGTACTCGGTCGGCGGCGGCTTCGGTTTGTAGGTCGGAAGATGTTCGCCAAAGTCAATGTAGACCGGATGGTCAAGATAGAGCGACTGCCTTCCGGTGAGGGTTCGCCAGGGAACCAAGGCCTCGACGTTGTACGTAAACGGAGAATAGGAGCGACCGTTCTCAATCAGGCCCGACCACATTGGACTGTTGATGAATCGTCGAGGTTGACTCTGGATGTCGGCATACGACGTCCTGAAGCCTCGATTCTTCTCGGCCAGATGAGCCAGCGGCATGCCGGTCTTCTGCTCCATGTTCTGATAGGATCGGTAAGCGAGTTCCCCATTCGTGCAGGTGGCGAAATGGAGAATCGCATCGCAGACATCAATATCCCTATCGAGCGATGGATAGGTTTGTCCGTCCCAGCTCTCTGTGCGGTTTGTCTTCAAGTAAGCGTCGTACTCCTCCTTGATGCCGTAGCTTGTCCCATGCGCGCCCAGTCCGTTTTCGCGAGCGAGCGGACCGTAGGAAATGTACTGCTGGTAGACATTCTTGTAGTCGCGAGAGACGACCTTGAACGCCGGCATCGTCTTGCCGGGAATCGCCTCGCATTCGCCGCGAATCCATTGTGCCATGTCGGGCTGCGCGATCTCGGCAGGAGAATCGTGCGCGAGTGGCGCGGCCACGACATCCTCCACGGGTTCCGGGAAATGGGGGCGGCCAACTCGGAAAACTTGCGAGCCACTTCCTTGAAAATCGCCCAGTCGCTCTTCGACTCCCAGCACGGCGGCACCGCTTGCGACAGCGGATGAATGAAGCTGTGCATGTCGGTCGAATTGAGGTCGGCCTTCTCGTACCACGTCGCCGCCGGCAGGATGATGTCCGAGTAGAGTGCGGACGAATCCATGCGGAAATTCAGATCGACCACGAGATCCATCTTTCCCTGTGGGGCATGCTCGTGCCACTTCACTTCTTTCACGGCGTCCTCCGCCAGATCCTGCCCGAGTGCGTTGTCGTGCGTGCCGAGATAATGGCGGAGGAAGTACTCGTGTCCCTTGGCGCTGGCCATCAGCGCGTTCCCGCGCCAGATGAACCAGACGCGCGGCCAGTTCTCTTCCGCGTCGGGATCTTCCACCGAGAACTGCATCTCCTTGGATTGCAGACGCTTCGCGACCCAATCGGAGATCTCTTGCGGTGAGTTGGCACCGGCGGCACGCGCGGCGGGCGCAATGTCCAAAGGGTTCTCAGGAAACTGCGGATAGAACGGGAGCCAGCCTTGCCGCACCGCGCGGACCTGCATGTCCATCGTGTGCCCGCGTGCGGTACTCGATTCTCCCCCGTGCTGCGGGACAGTGTGATAGTCGGTGAACTCCTTTTCGTATCTCCATTGGTCTGTGTGCACATAGTGCCAACTGGGAGCGTTTTGCAGCCGAGACGCCGCATGCCAGTCCTTCGCGAGCGCGATCGACGACCACGATTCCATCGGGGCGAGTTTCTCCTGGCCGACGTAATGCGCCAGTCCGCCGCCGTTGACTCCCACACAACCACAGAAGAGCAAGGCGTGGATGCCCGCCCGGTACATCAGGTTGGCGTGATACCAGTGATTGATGCCAGCACCGATCAGAATCGTGCATTTACCTTGCGTGTGTTCCGCGGTCGTGGCCCATTCACGGGCAAAGCGAATCAGCACATCGCGTCCGATGCCGGTGTACTTCTCGCTCCAGGCCGGCGTGTAGGGTGCCTGGGCATCGTCGTAGTCGGCGGGGTACTCGCCCGCCAAACCACGATTGACTCCGTACTGCGCCATCAACAAGTCGTAGACGGTCGTGGCGCGGACTTGTTCTCCATCCTGCGTGGTGATCGTGCGAACGGGGACGCCACGACCGATCGTGCTCCCGCCGCCGAAGTCATCCAGTGCCACTTCGACGACTGCGTCGGACTGGTTGATGAAGCTGAGCAGCGGATCGATTTCACTTCCGTCGGCACCATCCTTGAGTTGCAGATTCCATTTCCCCTTTTCCTCGCCCCAGCGAAAGCCGGAACTCCCCATCGGCATCTTGGGGCCATTCGTGGCGGCATCCCACATGAGAAACTTCCACTCGCCGTGCTCCTCGCCCGCGTACTTCGCCAGCCTTCCGGCACGGAGCAGTTGTCCCGGGCGATCGATTCCGTCCTCGCCAGTAACGATCTCGATCAAGTAGGGAGAGTCTGTGTACTTCTTAGCGTAATCGATGAAGTACGGGGTCTGTCGCTGGTGATGGAACTCGCTCAGCAGCACGTGATTGACGGCCATCCACCAGGCGCCGTCCTGGCCCGCGTTGACGGCGACCCATTCATCCGCGTACTTCGCCACCATGTTAAAGTCGGGCGAGAAGACCCAGAGCTTCGTCCCGTTGTGCCGTCCTTCCGCGAGGAAGTGGCAATCGGGAGTTCGCGTCATCCCGATATTGGCTCCCATCGAGACCAGCATCTTCGCGTGATACCAGTCGGCACTTTCCGCGACATCGGTTTGCTCTCCCCACGTCTCGGGGGACGCGGGAGGGAGATCGCAGTACCAGTCATAGAACGACAGCGAAATGCCGCCAATGAGCTGCATCAACCGGGCACCGGAGGCATAACTCACCATCGACATGGCAGGAATGGGCGAAAAGCCCGCAATGCGATCAGGCCCATGCTTCTTGATCGTATAGACCATCGATGCGGAGATGATCTCGACGGCAGTCGCCCAATCGACGCGGCGCAGCCCCCCCTTGCCACGTGCTCGCTGCCAGCGTTTGCGAGCTTCGGGGTTCTCGACGAGACTCTTCCAGGCATCGACAGGGTCGGAGTGATCGGCACGGGCCTGCTTCCACAGATCCAGCAGCGCTCCCCGAATGTAGGGATACTTCACACGCAGTGGGCTGTAGAGATACCAACTGAACGAGATGCCTCGCTGGCATCCACGTGGTTCATACGGCGGCAGTCCCGCTTCGAGCCGGGGATAGTCCAGCCCCTGCATCTCCCAGGTGACGATGCCGTCCTTGACGTGAATGTTCCAAGTGCATCCACCCGTGCAATTCACGCCATGCGTGCTGCGCACGACTTTGTCGTGTTGCCAGCGGTTCCTGTAGAACTCTTCCCACTGACGGCCGCGTGGATTGACTTCATCGCGCACCCAGGCAATGGCGTCCCGAAGCAGACTCATGATGGACCTCTTGTATCAGTCGCGTGACTATCGATGCCGTCGGCAACAAGGAACGTGGAGACAGGTTCGTTTGCAGTTGAGCGATGCCGCGGAAGCGTCGCGTTATGCACACGCGCCACGCCCGCGTCCACCAATGGACGTCGAACTCCGAAGAATCGCCCCTTCCACAAGGCGTCGAACAGAAAGATCAATGCACCCGCCAGCCCGAGCCCCAGCAGCAGAAATGCCACGCGACCGGCCGCCGAGGACTGCTCCGACTGTTGAGCGGATGCCTCGAAGTACGCGGTCAGCGCGTGTATCTCGCCAGAAGTCAGGGGGTGATTCTTGAAGATTGGCTGCATCGTTTCTGTCGCCGGTGCCGTCAACCATGCGGCCATGGCATCACGGCTGTTCAGCCGTTCAAAGACACGAGTCAGATCGGGCCCGAGTCGACCTCCACCGAGAGCGGAAAGGTCGTGCATCGTGTGGCAACTGTTACAGGCGGCACCGCCGTTCTCGAGAGGTCGCGAGCCAACGAACAGTTCCCGCCCCGCGGCACGGTCGGCGTCGGTGAACGGCGCTGTCGACACTTGCACGCCGCGAAACTGAGATTCGTCGAGCAGCGACTCGGCCTCGATGAGTTTGAGAATCTGTTCGGCCCGGTAGCGATCCATGCCGGGACTGGGGGGCATCACGACGCCGCGAGATTCTTCCACAAGCTTCACCGCGTAAGGATCACCGCTGTCGACGACCGCTCGGGGGTTGATCATGAAATTGATCAACCATTCCGCATCTCGACGCTGTCCGACATCCTTGAGGTCGGGGCCCGTGCGGTTTCCACCGCCGATGGTGTGACAGTTCGTGCAGTTCTGTCGAAAGTAATCCGGTGTGTCTTGCGACCAAGCTACCTGTGGGAGCGCCATCAAGGCAAACACCATCAGGCAACAGCCGATTGACCTCCCGACAAGTGGAAATCGGGGATTTCGATCCGAGGTGCACTGATTCTCCAAACCAATTGAAGACTGCACGGAAGGGTTTTGTTTCATGCGAATCGCACCTCCGGCGAAGGGCAAATCCCAGTGGCTCGTTGAATCTCAAACATCGATCAACCGACAAGACTGAAGTAATGGGAGCACAATCCGTGAAACCGCTCCACAGCGAGTCGCGAGCCAATTCCCCAAAACTCGGACATCGAGGTCTTTAATTCTCATTACAGGGAACCCCGAACGCGGGAGAGGCTCGTGGCACTGCCCGTTTCGTCACCGTTCATCGTCGATACTCGCGGCCTCCGACCAGCCGAGGCTCCGCGCAGCGACGATGAACGGGACAATTCCGCACACAAGCGGGCGGAACGGACACTACAACTGTGCGAGAACGGACTGAAACTCCGTTTCGTTATAGACGCGGAGCGTGCGAGTGCGAACGTTTCCAAGCTTTGCCAACGACAACAGGAGTTGTGTGCCTGTGGATTCATCGGGGACTTCGAAGATGACCGCCCCATCGAACTCCCCTAGTGACCAGTAGGTGGCAATCAGTTTTCCTCCGGCCTTCTTGATCGCATCGCGGAAGCTTTTTGCTCGCGCACACGTCTTATCAATGTTGGCGATGCCCTTGTCCGTAAACGTCAAGAGGGATAAGTAGCGCGTCATCTCACTCTCCTGTTCAGAGGTTTTCCGAAATGAATCAGATCACTGATACCGATCGGCGCACTCGCACCTTCGCGAACGACGTCTGTCGGCCTTCGATGACGGGCAAGACTGCAATTCGTATTCCAGGGACTCACGCCGCGCGATGCTCGTGGCCGGCACCACTTGCTGGCCGGGAGAGTCCAGTTCTCAATTCCCGGACTCTTTGCTGTGTGAGCAGTTTTCGTTGCCCGCTGGCGACCAATTTGCACAGTTTGTCCGTGCAGATTGGCTCACGTTGTGCAGCGTCGCGAACAAGCGACGCTCAACGGGAATTACATTGATCGCAAGTCATCAACAATAGGGAGTCTTGTCATGCCCGAGCTGACGGAAGAGTCGACATTGGCGGAATGGGTACTCACGTACCCCGGAATCGCGCGCGTTCTTGAGGATCAACGACTCGACTATTGCTGCGGAGGGCAGCGTTCGCTGTCACGCGCGTGTCAGGATGCCAATGCCGATGTCGCGGCCGTACTCACCACTCTGCACCAGGCGGTTGAGGCACCGCAGGGTTCGTCAGACGGCGACACCGACTGGACGTCTCGCTTGCTGGCCGACTTGTGCGGCCACATCAAGTCCACTCACCACGCGTATCTGCGAAAAGAACTCCCGCGATTGGCGCAGTTGATCGACAAGGTTGTTTCTGTTCACTCGCCGCAGCACCCGGAACTGCAGGGGCTCCCGTCGGTATTTCGTGCGCTCCAGGAGGAACTCTACCCCCACATGATGAAGGAAGAGCAAATCCTGTTTCCTGCGATCTGCCATTTGGAGTCCTCGCTCCAAGTCCCGGCATTTCCTTTCGGATCGGTCAACAACCCGATCCGAATGATGGAGCATGAGCACAGTGTCGCCGGCAGCGCACTCGTACAACTGCGATCGCTCACCAACGACTACCAGGCTCCAGATGATGCCTGCAGCAGTTGGAAGGCGTTACTCGAAGGATTGAGCGAACTCGAGGCCGACCTGCATATGCATATTCACAAGGAGAACAACATCTTGTTCCCTGCTGCCGCCAGACTGGAAGCGGAACGGAATTAACTTGCGTGCTATCTCAGGCGGCACGCTGTCGACGGACTGCCGTCGATGGCAATGATCGCGAACCTTGGGCGGCTGCGAGGAGCAGAGGCGTCGGCGCGAATCGTTCTCCGACACAAAGCAGCGGATCGAGCCATCGCAGCAGAGTCTGCGCGCCATGCGCGTCTCCCCAGCCGAAGAGCCCGCGGTAAACCGGCGTCATCCCAAGTCCCAAGTCCAGCACCGTGTCAATTCGCTGGGGACTGTCGATCAATTGTTCGTCCAGAATTCGCGTGGCTTCCAACAGCATCGGCAACCACAATCGCCGTTCAATGGACGCATCATCGCTGATGTGTGAATTGCGGCGACGCTCCGTGATGATTCGTTGTACGCACGCATTCAACTCCAGGACGCTGTCCGGGTCGGTTCGATCAGTATCGGCGCGGTAGAAGCCTGACTCCGAAGTGCCGGCACGTTTCTGAGCTTTGAAGACCGCAATCAGCAACTCCGACGATACCCAGCGATCTGGAAATGCCAGATACAACGATCTGCCAACGGCCATCGCAACATGCAGGCCGATCTGGTCGAGCAATTGTAACGGGCCCGTCGGGAATCCAAACGCGAGTGCCGCCTTGTTGAGCCGATGCAGTTCGACCCCTTCGAGAAGCAATTCCAACGCTTCGTTGAGATACAGCGACAGGAGCCGATTCAACACAAATCCGGGGGCATCTCCCACCACGATTGGACGCTTATGGAGATTGTGGATAAATCGCTCGGTGCGCTCAATCGTCGTTGCACTCGAACGACGACCGCGAACGACCTCCACGAGTTTTCTGTCCGCAACAGGATGACAGAAGTGAAGTCCGCAGACTCGCTCCGGTGATTTGAGGCTTGACGTGAGGCTTTCCAAGGTCAGGCTCGAAGTGTTTGTCGCCAGAATCGACTCCGGCCTGAGCACGGATTCGATTGATGCGAGCCAGGATTGTTTAAGCGCCAGGTTCTCTGGAATCGCTTCGATAACAAGGTCCGCGTCGGCAAAGTCCGCCGGTGACCGCGCGGTCTGGAAAGGCAACATTGCCTCGATTCGTTCACCTGGGATGTCGTTTCGGCGTACGCGAGTTGGGCCGACCTCAGCGTCATCCATCAGCAGTCGCTCGATAGCGTGGGGATCACAGTCGTGGATCCAAACACGAAATCCAGCGTGCTGGCAGGCGACGGCGATTCCGCGTCCCATCGCGCCCAAGCCGGTCACGGCAATCGTCTGAATCTCTGCCAGGTTCTCGGTTTCCAAAATATAACTCACCATCGTCGGCACTACGGATTCTGGACCATGACTCCTCCTCAACCCTTAGTCGGAGGAAAGTGGAGGCGGGAGAAAGTGGAGGCGGGAGAAGATAGTTGATCTCCCCAAAGTGCGCTAACACGACTTTGTTGTGCCACGGCATGCGAATCTAGTTCGAGAGCGATGGGGCACCATTCAGACGTTCGGTCCGCGCGCAAATTCCGGTCTGGACCAGTTTGCGGGATTTCGGTATTTCCTGTGATTACACAGTAATATCCGGACCGACTTGTCCTTAATAGATGCCTGCGCCGATTCCACGGAAGAGTTGTTGTCTGTGGAAGCTCAAAAGATGCTGAACTGCAACAGAGGCAGACGATGTCGAATGACGTGCAAAGCGACTCTCCTGGTCATCGACGGATCGTCATCACGGGCCTGGGAATCGTGAGTCCACTGGGTCTCGGCGTCGAACAGTTCTGGTCGCGGTTGGACTTTCAATCCGAGGCGAATCCTTTCAGCGCCACCACGGTCTCGCCGGACTGGTCTGACGGACATCGGGCCGAATTCAATGGCCGAATCGACGAGTTCGGCGAACTGACTCCGACGCTGCGCAGGCAACTCGCAAAATCGCTCAAAGTCATGAATCGCGAAACCCAGCTCGGCGTCGCGGCCGGTCTGCAGGCGCTCCGCGAGAGCGCCGTCGTGGGAGCCTATCCGCCCGACCGGATCGGCGTAAGCTTCGGGGCGGAGAATGTCTGCCTGTCTCCGACCGACTTCTCGGCAGGAGTCAAAGCCTGTGCGGACGCGGAAGGGGAAGTCGATCTCTCGCAATGGGGTTCACGCGGATTGAACGAGGTCACCCCGCTCTGGTTGCTGCGTTGCCTGCCGAACATGCCCGCTTGCCATCTGGCAATACTCACGGACTTGCAGGGGCCGAACAACACGCTGACCCGTGGAGAGTTAAGTACCGACTTGGCACTGGCCGAAGCTTGCCGTGTCATCCGAAGTGGTGATGCGGATGCGATGCTGGTGGGGGGCGTGGGAACCACGCTGAGCGCACTCAATCGTCTGCACGCGCATTGGGCATTCGAGGATTCTCGCGACTCAGCCGACGATGCGTTTCCGCTAAATGCGGGAACTCTGCCCGCAGAAGGTTCGGGAGCGTTCGTATTGGAAGTCTGGGAATCGGCAAAGCGACGTGGTGCTCCGATTCTCGGTGAGATTCTGGCGACCGTATCCAACTCATCTGGAGGCCCACGTCGTGGGGCCGCTGGCGGATCGGCATCCGTCCGAGCCGCGAAACTAGCGGTTCACAAAGCCCATCTGACTCCCGATCGAATTGCGCATATCAACATGCCAGAGTCGAACGATCACCCCATGAGACGCGCGGCCACGGAAATCCTACTCGACTCGATTGGGCCATCGGAGAGTCCAATCCCCGTTATCTCGGCGCGGGCGCAATTGGGATACGCGGGTGCCGGGAGCGGTGCGATGGAACTGGTCGCCAGTCTCTTGTCGCTCACTCGAGGGGCGCCCATTGCCCATGAGGCTCAAGAATCCGCCTCCGTCGTCAACATGAGAAATGATGCTCCCGCGTGTGCTTCGACCAGCGATAGCTTTCTTAAGCTCAGTTGTGACGGACGCGGACAGGCAAGTTGTGTTGCAATGACCCGCTTGTCGAATCGTACGACAGACACCAGGAGTTCAGAATGCAACGTCGAGTTGTGATCACGGGAGTGGGTTGCATCACACCGATCGGCACCAGTTTCGCCGAATTGGGAAACGGTCTGGCCGCAAGTCGGATCGGAGTCGGCCGGTTGACGTTGTTCGATGCCAGCGAGTTTCCCGTACAGATCGCCGCGGAGGTCCACGACTGGGATGTCGGTGCCGTGGGATTGGAACCCGAGAAGTGGAAGGACTGTCACCGCCAGACGCAGTTCACACTGGGAGCGGGACTGCAGGCGGTCGATCATTCGGGGTTGCGCATCGGTCGCGATGTTGATGCATCACGTTGCGGAATCTATCTGGGCTGTGGCGAACCATTCGAGGACTTCACGGCGTTCATGCGTTCGGTACATGCGAGCCATGCTGCAGAGAACGGGGACGATCAGCAGTTCCTTCAACAAGGATTGCGACTGTTCAATCCCCATGTCGGGCGCGATTTCGAGCCAGATCGACCTGCCCTGTATTTGGGGCAGATTCTCGGTACCGAGGGGCCGGTTCTCAATTGCGTCTCGGCCTGCGTTTCCAGCACGCAGGCCATCGGCGAGGCGGCACGCATGATTCAGCACGACGAAGCCGACGTCATGTTTTGCGGAGGAGCTCACAGCACGATCCATCAATTCGGGATCACAGGTTTTCATCGACTTTCGGCACTCAGCATGCGGAATGACGATCCGCAGTCGGCAGTCCGGCCCTTTGATGCCGACCGCGACGGATTCGTCGTCGGTGAAGGCGCGGCTGTCTTCGTCATGGAGGAATACGAGCAAGCGCGTCGACGTGGGGCCGAGATTCTCGGAGAGTTGACCGGTTACGGCACCGCACAAGATGCGTATCGCATCACCGATACGCATCCGGATGGACGCGGGGCCGCCCGCGCGATGCAGCGCGCCTTGATGAGCGCGAAACTGAATCCCGACGACATCGATTACATCAACGCGCATGGTACCGGGACTCCACTCAACGATCTGGTTGAAACGCGCGCCATCAAGCATGCCTTCGGTGCCGAGGCCTATCACGTGCCGATTTCGAGCACAAAGAGCATGTTGGGACACGCCACCACGGCCTGTGGCGCGATCGAGCTGGCGGTCTGCCTCTCCAGCTTGCAGTCGGGAGTCATTCCTCCCACGTTGAATCACGAACGACCAGGCCCCGAATGTGATCTTGATTACGTACCCCGGCAATCGCGAGAGGTTGCATGCCGTCACGCTATGACGAACAACGTGGGGTTCGGCGGACAGAATGCCGCGCTGATCGTGTCGCGATTTGATCGTCAAATCAGCAAGTCGATCCGTTCGAGTCGTCCCAAAGCTGCTTAGAGGCGGCCACATGGTGCCGATTGCCATGCCTCACAATCGAAGCCACGACGTCGCAGAGACGCGAACGGGTTCAGGTACAAGTCGCCTCAAGACCGACTTGCCGCGAACGTTCGGGCATGTTGGATGCCTGGGTCAATAGGCGTTCGGCCGCGGACTCCCCACTCTCGATGCAATGCGGCACGCCAACTCCCTGATACGAATTGCCGGCCAGGGCCAACGTGGGATGCCGCTCAAGATGGCGTTGAAGCTCTTCAACATGTTGCAAGTGCCCCACCTGATACTCGGGCATTGCGTGCGTATGTCGTGCGACGTGTGTGGCGGTCGGCATACCTTGTATCCCCAGGAGGGAAGCCGCTTCGTGGTGTGCCAACTGCCACAGGTCGCTATTGGATAGCTGCAAGAGCCCGACGTGACACCCTCCACCGATGAACACTCTCAGCAGGAGTGTCCCGTCTGGTGCTCGGCCCGCGTACTTGATGCTGGCAAAACTGCCCGACAGGATGAGGCGTCTTTCCGACAGCGGCACGACGAAGCCGAAGCCTGTCAGGGGATGCGCGATGTCCTCACGTCGATAGGCCAGGGAAACAACCGCGCAACTATTGTGCTGGATTCTGCCGACGGCACGGGCCAGCGGTCGATCGACATCGTCGATGAGGCGTTCCGCCCTTCGGGCGGGAGCGGCAATGGCGACTCCATCGACCTTCAACCGGGTGGAATGGTTGCCGCCGATCTCCAGCTCCCATCGGTTCTTGGGGAGCGACGCCAGCGACAGAACTGGCGCTCTAGTCCAGATCGATTCCGCCGGCACGTGTCTGCGCAGGGCTTCGATCAGGCTGCCCATGCCATGTCGTAGCGACATGAACTGACCGTACCGCGCGCCTCCGGTTGACGGAGACGAAGATTTGTCCTTCCGTCGCAATGCGGCTCGAATCAGGCTCCCGTGTTCTCGTTCCATCTGCCGGAAGCGCGGCATCGTGGCGTCCAGACTGAGCTGTTCACAATCGGTCGCGTAGATTCCCCCCAGCAGAGGTTGAACAAGGCGCTCGAAGACTTCGCGACCAAATCGGCGACGAACAAAGTTGGCCAGCGACTCGTCGGCGTCATCGGACCTCGCCTTCAGGAAGCATTCGAGGCCCATTCTCAACTTACCACACACGCTGAGAATCGGCGTCGTCAGCACCGGCCAGAGCTTGGTGGGAGCCATGACCAGAAAACCATCGGGAATGGGTTGCAGCCGTCCGCGGTGAACGACGTAAGCCCGCCGCCCAGAAGGCTCGGTGCCGATCAGTTCGTCTTGCAATCCGAGGCGTCGACACAGGTCAACGGCAGCGGAGGGCTGCGTCAGGAAGCCGTCGGCGGCAGCTTCCATCAGGCACCCCTCTTTTTGTGTCGTCTGCAGAACACCGCCGAGCCGTTCTCGGGCTTCGAGCAGTACAACATCGGCATCCGGATCCAGTTCCTGCATGCGATGAGCGGCGGCCAATCCGGTGATGCCTCCGCCGATGACCGCGAATCGCCGCCGCATCATGCTCCTCCCCCAAGATCCTCGCAATAGGCGGCGTGCAGCAGGTCATTCTCGGCGGCCTCATGGGCGACGAATCTCTTGACGAATTCCGACAGCCGGGTCTCCAGAGCCGCCCACCACGCATCGCCATCATCGATGGATCGCGCCGCCTGGTGCTCAACTGCAAAGAACCGCATCCGCAGATCAAAGTGCTCCCTCAGCAATTTCGACGCTCGAAGTCGGAAGCGTGGGGCTTGCATCAACGCTTCCTCGAAGCAGCCGTCATCGGCCTCCTCGTGATCGAAATGAGTGAGCAGATCGTCCCCCAGACACCGCAGCATCTCCCGAATGTCGGTTCGTGAAGCTCTACGATTCGCGACCGCGGCTTCCGCGCGAAGCATCATTTCCAATAGCTGAAGATGTTCTTCAAGCTCTCGATTCAACCGCGTCGACGTGTGGATGACATTCATGATCGAGTCCTCCGACGTGAGACCGTTTCGATGGGATGTAGGAGCAATCGGGATCCGGGGCAAACAGATTTCCAGTGACGGCGTACGCCCTGGCACGGCTCCCGCCGCACACTCGGCGGAATTCGCAGTCGCGGCACTTACCTTCCATGCGACTCCTGTCTCGCAAGGCCAGCATCACCGGAGCGCGCTGATAGACATCGACCGGATGATGCAGCGGAAAGTGTCCGCAGACGATCGGAAGAAAGCCGCTGGGACAGATCGCTCCGCGATGGCTGACGAACATCACTCCTCGACCATCATTGATTCCCAACGGCATCGAACGAGTGGACCGTGGCTCTCCGGCATGCTGCCGTTCTCTCTGCTGCAGCACGAAGCGGCGGTAATGAGGAGCCTCAGTGGTCTTGATGGAATACGATTGAATCTTCGCCTGCTTCCACAGGCGAGCAAATGCCGACTCGCACTCGACGGCATTGAGTCGCCGTTGATGCATCGCGCGCCCCACCGGAACGAGAAAGAACACCGACCACAAGGAGATGCCCTGACTTGCCAGCAACGTGGCCATCTGTTCGATTTGACCGAGATTGGCCGGCGTCAACGTTGTATTGACCTGTGTCGGAATGCCCAACGCTTGCGCATCGGCAAGAATCTGCAGGCTGCGTTCAAAACTGCCGGGAACTCCACGAACTGCATCGTGACTTGCCGCGTCCGCTCCATCGATACTGACGGCGAGTCGTAAGATCCCTGCTTCTTTCAACCGACCGATGGCCTCCGGGGTCACCAGTGGCGTTGCGCTGGGAGTGATCGAGACATCCAGGCCGGCTTCGACGCCGTGGGAGATCATATCGTAGATGTCAGCACGCTTGAGTGGATCCCCGCCAGTCAACACCAGCAGTGGCGGATGCGGGAATTCCGCGAGTTGGTCAATCAGACGTAGCGACTCCTCGGGTGTCAGTTCCGTGGGATCCGGTGCCGATTGCGCACACGCGCGGCAATGCTGGCAAACGAGATCGCAGGCCTGTGTTACTTCATAGAACACCAACAACGGACTGCGACTGTAGTCGCGATCGGAGATGTCAACATGCGAGCTGAAGAATGGGGATGTCGTCTGCATGATACTCACAGGCAATTGTTGGGCATTGCCCTCCGTGGCTCCAAGATACAAATCTAATCACGCAAGTTGTGGATGTCAAGGTCTTGATATCGCTAATTGGGCCGCGCAACGTCGTGCAACGATCTTCTCAGGCGATCAAGCGATACCTGTGCGATGTCGCGGTAATGCATCGCGAGATCGCTCGGTTTGCGGTGGGCGACAAGAACGCGTTCGCCGCGATGTCGTTATCGCCCGCGGCTGGTCACCTCGAACGGGATCGCGGGAATGAATCCCAGAAAGTATCGCTGCGGCTCGGGCGACGTGTTGGTTTCCGTCGGCCGTGGTGTTTGCTCGCGATAGGCCTCAAAGATGAGATTACCGCTGCGAATCTCCGTCAGTTCGCTGGGATCCGTGTTGATGGCGATCTGCACGACGCCGTTTTCGAATTCAATTCCATCGACACTGATTCCAGGCGGTGGCTCGCGCAGTTCGAGTCGTAATTCCTCTATGGGAAAGTTTTGCTGCAGGAGTCTCGCCGGAATCACCGTGGGCCGGTCTTCCGTCAGCCTGACAGCCAGTGGTCCTCTGGCGGATTGCAGCGTGGGAAAATCAAGCAGTGGCGGGGCACCGGGCGGGCCACTGACAACGACCGTCCACTCCTCTGCCGGCACCAGATGATACCAGATGAATGCCTGCATCATCCGCTCCGCGGGAAGCACGGGATTGGTCCGCCGCCCGCTGGAGACGGATGCCGTCCCTTCCATTTCCAGCGACAAGACACCTGGAAGCGCATCGGGAGGCAGCGTCAGCGTCAGCGTCACTTGATCGACGCCGGCAGGCACGACATTTCCATCAAGTCGCACACCGGGAGGAGGATCGATCAGCGACAGGTCGATCTCTTCCTGGAATTCGTCCTTGCGAATGACATACACGGTGATCGGATTGGTCGTTCCCGGACGAGCGATCACGCTGGATGGCACGACCCTCAATTCAAAATCGGGTCGCGGAACAGACATCGAAATGCGGTACACAAACTCGTGGCCCCCATTACCTTGTGCATCGGCAATTCGAAGATAGTAGTCTCCCGTGCGGGGCAGTCGAACTGACAAGTGCGAGTCGGCATGGTGCGTCTCGAGTGCCTGACTGCGGTCCGTGAAGTCATCATTGAAGGCCAATTCCTGTCCTTCCGCATCCAGGAGCGTGAGTATGGAATCGAGCGGAGATCCCGAGCTTCTGGCCGTCACATTCACCGCGAGTCGGCCCTGTCCTTCAATCCGATACACGTCCACGTCCCCCGGGCGATCGATCCGGCCGTTGATGATCGAGAGTTCGCGCACCTCTTGCGCGGATTCGAGCGCGTCGTTGGGTTCCACATCGTGAAACTCAGGTAACCTGTCGACATAGAGTGGAACCCTCACCGCGTCGAAGCCCGGTTGCGGCACGTCATACCACTGCACGACTCCCGGAACGGCCCGCGTCGGATGCAGTGTGAGCGTGCGTTGGGTGAGATTCCAGCCCTGCAGTTCGATCGTGACATCTTCGCGGAATCGCGCCCCGAGAGGATAGGTTCCAGTCACAAACGGCAATTCGCCCAGAGTGATCCGATAGACGAAATCCTCGCGTCCCCGGTAGATCGAGTCGTGAATCGTCAGAATGTAGCGGCCATCCTCCGGCACCTCGAAATAAAGCACTGGATCCTGGCGAAAGTGATAGGAATCGGCATACAGCAGTTCGCGACCAGAGGCATCGGACAACGTGAGCACCGCCTGAAACCAACCGGGCACTGCATCCGCCAGATAGGGAATCAATTCTCGAACGGAGGCACTGACGACGAGTTTGGTCCCACGTGAAGCCTGAAACTCGAAGCGGTCGACATCGCCTGGAAAGATCTGGCCATTGATGGTCAACGGCAGCGACTTCTCGGCAATTGACTGGATCTGATCGTCGCTCGACTCCTGCTCACGAATCTCCGGCAGATTCCCGATCTGAATCCAGACCGGGTTGGACATGGCGGACTCCGTCGTCAATCGGAGTTCGCGCTTGCCAACAGGAGCGTCCTCGGAGATCGCGAATCGTACTGTCACTTCCTCGGCAAGTTGCTCGTTGGGTTGACGCTTGGGATCGGCCTCCCGCATTCGGAGGATTTCCATTTCCTCGAGTTGCTCATCTGTAATCATTGCCCGTTCCGCGGCGTCCGCCAGCGTGATGCGCGGGCTTTCTACCGGGATCCCCCGATCGACGGAGATGAATTCCCGCGCCTCTTCAAGCCGACGCGCCAGATCCTGATACTCGCCTTGAGTCAGGGGGCGGTACCACTCGAGAATCTCGCACTCCACTCCCGCCCCCGAGAGATAAACATCATCGACCTCCCTGATGAACTGGCCTCCAATCGTCACTTCGATGGTCTCTCCCTGCCGTCCCCCGGCCGGATAGACATAACCCAGATGAGGATCTCGCGAGGATTGTGCCCCGGCCGTGCCGGCAGACACGAGGACGCCGAGAATCCCGAAGAGAAACGATCTGGTGAGAGTAGCGGAGGCTTGCATGGCGATTGTCTCGCGTTGAAATTGTTCTCCCTGCCCAAACGAATAATGCGGATCTGTCAGATAATCTCGACGAGCCTTCCGCCGGTCGGGATGCCTTCGTCGGCGCTTGGCGTGGCGCGGATGTCCTCGCCCAAGGGATGGGGCAACCTCGCATCAGGATCGATTCCCAATAACTCGTACATGGAACCCAGCAAATCTGAGGGATAGACAGGCCGATCATGGACCGTCTCGCTCTTGCTGTCAGACTCTCCGACAACCTGTCCGCCGCGGAATCCTCCTCCCGCGACCACCGACGAGAAGACGGGTCCGAAGTGGTGTCGACCACCGTTCCACGGAGAATCCCAATCGACTCGCGGAGTGCGACCAAACTCACCGGTGCACCAGACAATCGTGCTGTCGAGCAACCCGTGGTCCGACAGGTCTGCAATCAAGGAACTCATCCCGCGATCGAGTTCCGGCAATTTGCGGCGCATGTTCTGGAAGTGGTCTTTGTGAGTATCCCAGCCGCCGTAGTTGATCGTCACGAACTTCACTCCTTCCTCGACGAGGCGACGAGCAACGAGACATGACTGACCGAAGGTCGTTCGACCGTAGCGCAGCCTGGTCTCTTGTGGCTCCTCGTTCAGATCAAAGACCTTGCCGGCGTCGCCGAGCATCAGGTCATAGGCTTGTGCCCGTGCGTCGCGTGCATCGACCAGCCCTCCATTGTCGCCAAACGCCTGCCCCAGAGTATTGACTTCGCCCAACAGTTCGCGTCGTCGGACCTGTTGTTCATCCGTTAGCCCTGGGGCCACGATTCCCTCCACGACGAAGCGACCTGCATTGGGATCTCCGCCAGTCGCGAACGGCTTGTAGCGAATGCCCATGAAGCCGGCTTCTGAAAAGCGGCCTTGCGGTTGAGTCAATACGATGTAAGGAGGGATCAGGCTCTCGGCTTCTTGAGACCCGTCGTCCGGAAAGCCCTTGAACGCCGTGACCACGGCCCCGACATGGGGATAGACGATACGCCCTGGCATGCGGCCCGTCTGAGTCAGGTAGGATGCGGTTTCATGACCATTTTGACCGTGCGTCATGCTGCGAATGATCGAAAACTTGTCCGCCATTTGCGCCAGTCCAGGAAGCAGTTCGCCGATCTCGATTCCGGAAACATTGGTCTGGCAGACCTGATCCAGAGGGCCAGTGTAGTCACTGCCCGCGTTGGGCTTTGGGTCAAACGTATCGGTATGTGAGGGGCCTCCCCACATCCAGATTTGGATCACTGCTTTCGCGGATCCGCTGGGAGCTGCCGTGGGTGCCGCTGTTTCCGAGGCACACAACCGCGACGCCAAGGCCAGCGTCGCGGCATTCAACGCCCCGGTATGCAGCAACTCTCTACGATTGAGCCCCTTGCGAGAGGCTTCGATTCCAGAAGGTGCGGGTGCGTAAAACGAGGCTGGGTAATACGGTTTCATCACTAACGTCTCCTTGGCACGGGGTGTCTCTTTGCTCGCGATCGCATGCTCGGCACATCTTCAATAAACAGTTGTTCAATGACGAAACAAAACTCGTCGCTATTGATCAGGGACCATACAAATGCCTTGTAGCCATGTTCCTGCAGTTGAAGGTAATTCAGTATGTCCCGTTCCTCAGCGGTTGCGTGGCGCGAGAGAACCGCGAGATACATGTTGTCGATGATGTCGTTCATCCTGAACGCCGAGTCCAACAATGCTTGCAGTCCCGGGCCCTCCTCAATTTTCTGTCGAATGTGATTCGAATTCAGCAGATGCAGTGCCTGACGGGCAGTGAGTCGATTGTTCCGTTCACTCTCCATGCCGGTGTCTCGTGCAGGGCGTCCGAACATTTCGAGAAAGCTGCTCGTAATACTGCCGTCAGGCAGCGCGATGGCACGCTGATTATCAGGCAGAAACGTAAAGGGCTCGGGAATCATGCTCGAGTACGTCTCGGTGGTGCCAGTGATCTGACAAATCGCATCGATGAGCACTTCCGCATCCAGCGCCGCACGTAGCTGGCGAATTCCGCCGACGATTCCTCTGGATCCGAGTGCCGCAAGACACGAGCGTTGATAGGTCGCTGAGTTCAGAATCACTCGATAAAGATGCTTCAAATCGTACTCAGTGGCGACGAACTCGGCGGCAAGATAGTCGAGCAGCAGCAGGTTTCGAGGTGGATTGCCCGCATGAAAATCATCGGGTGGATCAACGATCCCGCGCCCCAGTAGCCAATACCAGACTCGATTGACGACGGGATAGACGAACCGAGGATTACGATCGTCGATGAGCCAGTCGGCAAAGATAGTTCGCGGATCGACCCCTCCGGCAACATGACTTCTGAACCATCCGGCAGCACGGCCGTGAGATCCTTCTGCTCGGGATCGCGTTGCGCTCGGCGAGGATCGAAAACAACGATTTCCTCCTTCCACTCGCCCGTCGGCTTGAAGCCAATCTGAGAGAAGAATACCGCCAGTTGCTGCACCTCACTGGGTTGCCATTGCTCGGTTCGCTCTCCCATGAATGTCAATGCAACGATCGCCGCGATCTCGTCGGGATCACGACCTAGCATGGCGCGGTAGAAATTCACTTGCGGCTTGCGGAAGTTGCTGCCGCTGGCGGTGAGCAGCTCCCGCACGAACCGGTCGTACGGCACGTTCTCCTTCAAGCAGGTGCGAATCCAGCGGTGATAGGCTCGCGCGGCGTTGGGCCAGAGATTGATGGAAACTCCGCCTTTACACGCAGCACGTCGCACCACTTCATCGCCCAGTAATCGGCAAACTCCGGACGCTCCAACAACACATCGATCAGTTGGCGGCGTTTGTCGGGATCGGTGCTGTCCAGGAACTCCCTGGCCTCCGCGGCAGTCGGCAGCGTCCCGATCGTGTCGAGATAGACCCGCCGCAGAAACACCGCGTCGGAACACATTGCCGCAGGCTCGATTCCCAACACTTCCAACCGACTGATCACGCGTTGATCGAGCTCAGACTCCGAGACGGGTACATCAGACTGCTCGAAAGGGTTCTCGTATTCGACCAATGGCGGCGTTGAAGCTTGCCTGTCGAACCGGATCCGAATCAGGCGTTGATGTATCGGCTAATCGATCCGCGTCCGTACGGAGAGAGGCATGCGCCCGTGCGGCGGCTGCCTGGCTTGCTCGCTGATTGGCCGACCGCAGGTCAATATTGATGGCGACCACCAGCCCTCCACAGGCCATCGGCCAGAGCGAGATGGGGAGCCAGCGTCCGGGCAAATGGGTGGAATGTGCCCGCAAGACCATGTGTACCGGTTCAGCGGAATCGCCGTCCGGGAGTCCCGAAAAGTGTGCAGCGGCCGTCTTCTTATCGACCATGCGTCTTTTCCCGAAGAAAAGGGCCTTTCCAACTTGCAGCGCATCCGACATCAGGTCTAACATATCTGGACCCTCTTATCC
>CALOES010000023.1:0-15799 GCA_942492405.1 uncultured Planctomycetaceae bacterium | reverse complement strand
GGATCGCTTCGCATCGGGTGTCGCAGGCGCAACCGGGGCGGGTGGGGTAGAGGTATTGAATGCACCCCATCACACCGTCTGATCGGCAGAAGAGACTGCCGAAGCATGTTCTGCGCACGATGTCGCGCGACGACGTCTTGCAGATGGCCCGCGAACTCAAGGAGGACTATGGCGAAGGGCTGACGCTCACCGCCTTCCGCCGAGAGACAGGGCTGTCGCAACACTTGATCTTCGACCTGTTCGGCAACTGGCAGGAGTTGCGCGTGATGATCGGCCTCACGCCGATGGCCCCCCGTGCCAGAAAGAAGTTCACGAATGCGCAGCTGGTGCGTCATCTCCGGCGACTGGTCAATGTGCATGGGCCGAATATCACGCAGTGGGAGTTCTGCAAGATTGTGGGAACCAGCCATGCCGAGATCGGTCGGCGGTTCGGATCCTGGGGCAACTTGCGGGTCGAAGCGGGACTGTCGCGACGCATGAAGCGGCCTCCACTTTACAGCGACCGCGAGATGCTCGACGACTTGCTGCAGGTCTACTTGCGTGTCGGCTTCTTGCCGCCGTTGAACAGTCATAAGTTCTACGGAGGCAAGATCTCGGCCGCTGCGATTCGCGCCAGGTTTCGCAACGACAAGGGCGTACGGATCAAGTTCGAGATCCATCGACGGGCATACTTGCAGGAGCTTGCCGCCGACAAGCAAGCGCGACCCCAGCGCGGCATGAAGCCGTCGGGAGACAACGATGACGGATGAGCGTGGCGTCGACTCGGCGTCTCGCGCCGCGGACCAAACGCAATTGACCGACGAGCAGATCGAGGAGTACCTGTCGCTGCTGGAGATGGGCGCGCCGCCGCTCTTGGCGTGTCAGCGGTTGGGGATCAGATTCGATCTGGTCGAGTCGACGCTTGTTGCCGATGCGACATTCGTGGAACGTGTGGAGCAGGTCAAGCGGTTGCTGGCCGACAACGTCGTGGCGGCAATGTACAAGAAGGCGCTGGGAGGCAGCGTGTACGCTCAGCTCCATTACCTGCGTCAATGCCGCCCGAAACCGCTCGACCTCTCGAACAACCTCGAGGGAATGCCGTTGGATGAACTCGACGAACTGTTCTATCAGGTGACGAAATCAAAATACTCGGACCGATGGGATCAGGAACGCACCGCCGCCTCAGCGCCTGTCGACGACCCTGCTACCAACGACGGTGACGAGGCGAATCGCGAACCGAGTGATGCGACGGTTCGCGAAGAATGGCCTGCCTCGAACGACGAGAGTCCGCTGGTGCGTGATGCATGAGTGGCCTGGGCTCTCGTGGCCGGGTCAACGCGAACCACTTCTGCGATTGGCCTCTCACCGCCCGCCGATGGCAACCGACCGACGCAGGTGTGTATTCTCCGTTTCTCCTGTTCGTCGCTCTCTGCACCGTTGAGGTTTCGCATGCGCTTGTTTCATTCGTGGGTCGCTCTGCTCTCAATGAGTGTGTCGCTGGTGGGATGTTCTGCAGAACCCGAGGAGTCGGAGGTTCAAACACCGCAGGCTGCCGACACGGCAATGCAGCAGCGGTCGGTCAGTTCGGACGCTTCACCGACAAGCGAGAGTTCGCAGGCAACCGACGCGGTTCCTACAACTCCGGTCGAGATTGCACTCAACCCGATGGACGAGGATGCGATTGAGCCGATCATCAATGACCCGTCCGAGGCTGAGCAGGCCGCGGCCCCCGATTCGATCTGGATCGAAGGCGAGGACGCGAACGAGCAGCACAACACGCCGCATGACTGGTACAACTCGGTGAAGACCGATGTCCTTTCGGGAGGCGAATGGATTTCGCACTTCGATGAGAACAACGCAGGAACCGTCGCTTATGAATTCGAGGCGGCTCAGGCAGCCAACTATGTCTTCTGGGTGCGGGCGAATCCGGTGGCGGCTTCGTTGTCGTATCGACTGAATGATGGCGAGTGGCAGGCGATCGATGTCGAGACCGATCAGCGAGGCTTCACGAACATTGCAGTCGACAACAAGCCCGACCTGCGATTTATCTGCTGGTTGCGGGTCGGCAGCGTGCCGTTGGAGATGGGGGAGAACAAACTCGAATTCCGTTTCGACTCCGGCCCGCAGAATCATGGGGCGATCGACTGCTTCTGCCTGACGACGGCGGCCTGGGTGCCCTCGGGAGCCACTCGGCCTGATGCCGTCGCGGGTCCGAGTGCGCCCGATCAATGGTTCCCGGTGGTGATGGATAACGATCCCTTCTCACCCGATTCGGTGATTGATGTCAGTCACCTGATCGAAGCCCCGGCGGGTGAGCATGGGTTTCTGGAGCGGGAGGGAGCCGACGTGCGGTTCGAGAATGCGGCATCGACGATTCGCTTCTGGGGCATCAATGCCGGACCTGATCGCAAGTCGCCGGAAGAAATGCTGCAAGCGGCCCGCTGGTTTCGCAAGCACGGCATCAATCTGGTGCGTCAACATACGGTGATCGACGCCGTGGGGTTGCTGAACGAGCGGGGCGAGTTCAACGCAGAGAGGCTCGATCGCTACGACCGCTGGTTCGCAACGCTCAAGGAGCAGGGAATCTATACGACGTGGTCGGTGATCTACCCGCATCATGGTGCGTTCCTGCAACGACATGATGTGGAACCGGAGCTCTTCGCCGAGCTCGATCGACTCGATGAACAGCACGATGGCAATCGCGGGCCGATCGTCGTGAACGACTACATCAATCTCGATCGCAGCCTGCAGGATGTGGCTCTCAAGTATTTCGAAAAGCTCCTCACGCACGTTAACCCGTATACGGGGCTGGCCTATCGCGACGACCCGGCACTCGCGTTTCTGGAGACTCAGAACGAAAGCAACGTCTTCTTTCACACGTTAAACGGACTGCGAGACAACAACTCGCCGCTGTTCGCTCAACGCATGCGAAGAGGCTTTCATGAGTTTGTGATCGACAAGTATGGCGATCAGGCTGCCGTCCTCGCCGCATGGGGCAACCACCGCGATCGTGATGACAATTGGGATCAAGGTGAACTCGGCCTGATGGGAGCGTTTCACTGGGGGAGCGATGGTCCGCTCTACGAGTTTGAGGGCCAGGACCGCCGGACGGGAGACTACATCGAGTATCTGACATCGATTCAGCGCGAGTACTACATCCGTCGACAGCAGGAAGTGCGCGACCTCGGTTTTCGCGGCGTGACCGTAACCACGGCGTGGCGATCGGGCGGGCCGGGGGCGAGCATGGCCGATCTGTATGGCGATACTGCTGCCGACATGATTGACCGGCACAACTACTTCGGCGGCGGCGCTGGCGGGCATGGGATTGTCGAAGGGGACGTCGACAACTCGACGCACCTCAGTCAACCGGGGCAAGGACTGCTGGCGCTGGGGATGTTTCAAGTGCAGGATCAACCCTTCGCTGTCAGTGAGTGGTCGCAGATGCCACCCAATCCGTGGAAGGCCGAGGCGGCACCCCTCTATGCGTTTTATGGCATGGGGCTGCAGGGTTGGGATGCTTCGTATCACTTCGCCTGCGGCAATCATCGCATGGGGGATGGATGGCCGGAACTGCGAAAGTACGTCGCCGAGACTCCCCATTACATGGGACAGTTCCCGGCTCTCGCGATGGCGGTCCATCGAGGTCACATTGCCGAGGCCGATATTGTGGCCGAACGACATCTCACGCAAGACGATGTCTTTGCCGGCCGCGACGTGTTGGGTCAATCGCTCTCGGGCGGAGGCTTCGATGCCAAGGAACTGGAAGGTGATAGCGTCACGCCACCGGCTGCCATAGCGATCGGTCGCGTGACGATCGCATTTGATGACGAACCGACTCGACTTGATGATCTGCAAGGCTACTGGGATGAAGCCTCGACCACGCTGACGTCGTCAACGGGCGAACTGACCTGGAACTATGGCGACCGTTATGTGGAAGTCCGCTCGCCGAAGACCCAAGCCGTCATCGGTTTCGCGGGAGGGAGAACGATCGACTTGCCCGATGTGGCCGTCGATCTTGAGACGCCGTTCGTTTCGTTGATCTTCACGCCGCTGGATGATCAGGACTTGGCGCTGTCACGGCACATTCTCATCACGGCGATGGCGCGGGACCGGCAGACAGGGAGCGAGTACAACGACGACCAGTCACAGCTTACCGTCGTCGGCGGGCCGCCGCTTTTGATGGAACCGGTGCAGGCGACGATTCGCTTCAGTGGAGATGACGAAGTCACTGTGCGGCCTCTCGACCTTTACGGAGTGCCAAGGTCGGAATCGATCGAAACGACATCGGACGGCAGCTTCACGATCGACGGCACGTACCGGACGTATTACTACGAGGTTCGCAGATAAGTGCCGCGCCCGAAACGAAGCGGGTGTGGGTGCGAATTCACTCGCACCGATCGCGATCCAACGAAAACCACCCCAGGCTTCGGATGAAGACTGGGGCGGTTGGTGAACTTCAGTCGCGAATGGTCGCGATCAGGCTTACCAGTGGTAATCGTAGTGACCGGTCTGGTGGAAATCGTAGTGGCCGGGCTGCACATGGAAGTGATTGCCGTGGGGGACAATCTGAGTCGGGTGATAATCCCAATGGCTGGTGTCGTGCCAATGAGCGTGGGGCTGGGGCTGAACGTAGCCGCCGCATCCATGACCGTATCCGCCTTGACCGTATCCGCCATAGCCCCCGTATCCGCCGTATCCGCCGTATCCACATCCGCCTGCTTGAACGTTTCCAGCGAACAAGGCCAAGGCTGCGACGACGGCACAGATGGTGATGAGCTTCTTCATTGTGTTCTCCTCGAAGTGGGTGGTGTTGTCTGTTGATCGTGTGAATCACTGATCACTCTCCACTTGGCGGACACCGGTACATCGAGGGGACACAAGAACCGGCAAGAATTGCCGAACTTCTGGAATTGTGGCGCAGAGGATTCCGTAACCATTTTATAGCACAGTGGTTGCGTCTTTGATGGCGATTGCGGGTTTTGGTCGCCAAGATGTCGGTCGATGCTCTGCCGTCGATCACGCAAACCCTTTTGTCTTCATTTCAGTACCCCAGCAGGATTTGAACCTGCGACCTTCGGTTGAGGAATCCCATGCACTCGCTTGATCGACGTGAGTTTCTGGCCGTCTCCGCGGTTGCAGGCGTCTATCTGTTCGGAGGTGGCGGTCAAGCGACCTCGGCCGACGCGGCCGTCACTGCGATTGATCCCATCACGCCTCCCGACTGGGTGAAGTCGATCACCCGCATGTCGTACCTCGGCCCCGATGCCGTCGTCGATTGTGCGCGCATCGGCGTGCAAGTGGTACATGGGAATGCCGTCTGGCCTTACTTCCCGTTAAGAAAGGATGGCGGAGGTCTGCCGGCAGCCGAGCACGACTTGTTAAAGCGATTTGTCGATACCGCGCATCAAGAGGGGATGCGGCTGGTGCTGGGGCTGCCCCCCTTCCCTTCGGTGTCGAACATGCTGGCCCATCCCGAGTGGCGAACGTGTGCGACGGCCGAGGCTCGTGGTGTTGCGATCGAGCCGCGTGAAGACAATCTCGGCACGCGATTGGGATGCAACCTTGGTCCCTGGGGCAACTACCTCATCGACATCTGCGCGGAGCTGATGGAAGACTTCGGCGTCGACGGTTACTCATTCGATGGGAACTATCACGCGCCACTGTGTCATTGCGATGCGTGCGTCGCCGCGTATGAATCCGAACGTTCACGCTCGTTGCCGGCGACCATCAATCTCGATGATGTGGCTTATCGCGAGTACCTCGTCTGGCGGGGCGAGAAACTCGAAGACCATTATCGCGCTCTGCAACATCGGCTCAAGTCGCAGAATCCAGAGGCCGTCGTGATGACGTGGACCGTGAACGCCGGCCGCTATGGGCATTTCCTCCATTCGCCCCGCGTGATGCCCACACGACTCAATCGGTTGATCGATCTCCCCATGCAGGAATGGTGGCTCGATGAAACGAACATCGGCGGCTCGATCGCACCCTCGTTCGGAGCCGAGTATCTCGCGGCGGTCACCAACTATGGTCCGTGTGGTTGCGAGCCGTACCTCATGACGCGCGGCAACCCCTACAGCACCGACAGCTTCCCTCAGCACGAACGGCTCACGCGGTCGCTGCTCACGCTGGCTCATGGCAGCACGACGGCTCACTCCGTTGGCTGGCAGGGAGGCGTCGCGGGAGCCGAGGAGGTCTTCGCCGAAACGATTCGCCGGGAGCCGTGGATCACCGGGGCGACGCCACTCCAGTGGGGGGCGATTCTGGTGAGCGAACAGACTCGTCAGTTCTACGCCTATCGCGACATTGCCGACCGCTTTCTGCCGCATGTCTTCGGAGCCTACCGAGCGGCGATGGAAGAGCATCTGCCGATCGCGCTCATCAACGATTGGGATGTCACACTCGAAACGCTGCAGCAGTATCGAGTCGTCTTTCTCCCCAATGCGGCGGCGTTGTCGGAAGACCAATGCCATGCGTTGCGAGAATACGTCTCACAAGGAGGTGGATTGATCGCGACGACCGAAACATCGCTGTGTGATGAACTCGGCAGAGCACGAGACGACTTTGCACTCAGCGATCTCTTCGGAGTTTCGTATCGCGGTCGGCCCGGTTCGGTGATTGATCGCACGGCCATCGATGTGAACTTCGCCGCACCACTCACCGAAGAATACTGGCAGCAGCGTGTCGGGGCCGCGACGCTGACTTGGAGGGAGCATGCGTTGTTCGATGTCGCTGCTCTCAAGGAACTTGTCCCTGGGAGGGCAGGGAGATTCAAAGGTCCGCAAGTGCTGGTGACTGCTCCCGGTGAACCGAGTGAACTGATAATGAGCCTGCTCCCCGATGGTCCCGGCGGCGTGCCTCAATCGGAGGCGTTACCAGGGATGATCGTCCGACAGTTCGGCGCGGGTCGAGTGGTCTATCTGGCGGCCGCTCTCGATGCGGCGATGTGGAGTTATGCCTATCCGTTTCATCGCGTGGTGTTGAATCGTGCCCTCACCTGGGCGGCAGGAGGTGGTCCTTCCATCGAAGTGGATGCTCCACGCTGTGTCGAAGTCGTTTACAAAGAGCGAACTGCCGAAAACGGCAAGCGGCAACTCGTGATTCATTTGATGAACAACCTCAACACGGCCGGCGGACATGGACTCCCGGTCAACGATGTTCCGCTGCGGGAGGAGACGGTGCCGATTCACGACATTCGCATCACGTTTCGCGGTGACGATGTTCCCAGTCGCTTTCACATCGAACCCGGCGGCATCGCCATTGCGCCACTGGCCAGCGGCGACGGCCTCGAACTCAGCCTGCCCCCACTCAACCTGCACGCGATGCTCGTGGCGGATGAAGTCCCCGCAGGCTTTCGCGTCTGACGCTTCGAGAGTCCATCTCCCCCGCGATCGACTCTGTTTGCAGACCACGCGTGGAGGCGGGGGAGAAGATGGCCGGAGGCCGGATGAGCGGCGCGCATGGAACACGGCACGTGGCCAGCGTCTTGGTGATCCCCTCACCCCGACCCTCTCCCCCACAATGCACCGGACTCCGCCTTCGTCGTTTCTCAGTGGGGGAGAGGGAGTATTCCACCACCAACCAACCCGCATCAACCCTCAAACGTCAAAGATCGTTTCGACGTTCCCTCTGAGGATCTGCTTGCCGAACTCGATCGCTCGCGTTTCGCTCCAGCCTCGGGCGCGCACGTAGTCTTCGGCCAGGACTTTGGCGAGGATTCGCTGATACATGCGAAACTTCGGCAGTGCAAATTCCAGTTTGTACATGTCGCTGTAATAGCCGATCTGTTTGGTGCGGGGGATCGCTTCGAGACGATTGCGAGTGTCGAGTTCGATCAGGCTCGGCACGTTCGAGTACCACCAATGTCCATGAGCGATGACGTTGGGAAAGATCCAGCAATAGCTGACAAGTTCCTGATTGCTCGTCTGCGCCAGCACCGAGACGGGAAACTTGACCTGTGGGAACGCGTTGAAGAGTTCCTTGTACTGAATCAGCGACACGCGATTGTCGAACAAGTCCTGCCCTTGATGAACACCGGCCGGGTAGACCTGCCGATTGACGCCGATCATCAAGTCGAACGGCAACCCGTGATCGGCACACTGCTCGGCGAGCGTCCAGAATGCGAACTGGCTGAAAGCCCGTTTCTGTTCATCATCCGTGGTTCCCGACCAGGCCCACGACAACGCCCTGCCGGCGGCGGCCTCCTCGACCTTTTCGGGGACGAACCACGGCGGCAACGAAATCGCACATGCCCGCGCCTTATTCTTCGTGAAGTGGTGAAAGAGCTTGCCGATTGCCTGACGGAAGCTTTCGACATCGGTGGCCTCGATGCCTGTGGCCTCCGTCAGCCGATGTCGAACTTCGGGCTTGTCGAAGTGAAACACGAGGTCGTCCGTCCGCAGACACGGCACGTAACGGTGGGTGTCGAATCCCGTGAGCGGGTCGTCGAAATCGTTGGTCAGGAAGACCCGCTCCAGCTTGCTCTGCTTCAGGCATTGGTCTTCCCAGTCCGGCTCCGCCATCTTTCGCTCGGCGGCATCGTAGAGCGTTTCCCAGTTGGCGGGAGTAATGCGATCGTCGTCGAACGCGAAGAACTCGCGACACATCTCGACGAGCCAGCTCAATTGAATCGTGTTGTCGAGATCAGCGAGTTTTTCAACGAGTCGGCCGACCTTTTCCTTGGGCGAGATGCTCGGCCCTTCGATACGCTCTTTGGGGAGGCCGGCGGAGTGAGCCAGTTCGGTGTAGTAGTGATACCCCATGATGTCGGCCAGCGTCTTCGAGGCCGCTGCATGCGGGTTAATATGCGTATGCGGATCGATCAGCACCAGATCCGCGAGTTCGCTGAACAGATAATGTGGCAGGTCGTTGTTCATGGTGTCGGCGTCTGATTGGGGCAGAGATCCATCGCCGATGCAGGTTCACTTCCATCGACGGCGAGAGATGTCATGCTACTAAGTGAGTGGCGAATTGCTATTGAAGTTGGAAGTTGGGGTAAAGAGCAGAGAAACAACGACTGTGATTTGAAACTTGGCAACCCGACGCGTGAGCGAGGGCATCGTGACGTATGACGTTCACTGAGATCCTACCTGACCTGCGGGATGCGGCACGGAGCATCGATCACTTGAATTCGCCATCCATGGGATTCAGAAGCTACGATCCATGAAAAGAGTTGCCACTTACGAAGCCCTCGCTCACACGTCGGGTTACCTCAGCAATCAGTACTAAACTCGAAGCAGCATGTCTGAATCGGATACCGCAACCTCTGAATCGCTCACGCCACCTTACATGGTGATTCTCGGCTGCGGCACCAGTACCGGAGTGCCGGTGATTGGTTGCAAGTGTCCCGTCTGCACATCGGGAGATCCGCGCAATCAACGCACGCGCACGGGAGTGGCCGTCGTCACTGAAGCAGGTAACTTTCTGATCGACACGCCTCCCGAATTGCGGCTGCAGCTTGTTCGCGAGCAAATCGACACGGCCGAAGCCGTGCTCTACACCCACGCCCACGTCGACCATGTCCTGGGTTTGGACGACCTGCGTGTCTTCGGGTATCGCAAGAAGGCTTCGCTGCCACTCTATTGCGAACCCGCGGTGCAGGACCATCTCCGTCGAATGTTCGCCTACGCCTTTGATGAAGAGACGGAAACGCTTCACTCGCGACCGAAGATTCATCTGGAGGATCTTAGCGAGAAGGCCTTCTCTCTACTGGGGCTGATGATTCAACCGATCCCGTTGATGCACGGACAGACGCGCGTGCTTGGCTTTCGTATCGGCGATGTCGCCTTCTGCACCGACTGCAACGCGATCCCTCCCGAGAGTGAGCCATTGCTCGAAGGTCTGGATGTACTGATTCTCGACGCGCTGCACGAACAGTCGCACCCGACGCACTTCAGTATTCCGGAAGCGATCGAAGTGATTCAGCGTTTGAAGGTCCGCCAGGGGTATCTCACGCACTTGTCGCATCTCGTCGACTACGAAAAGACGGGTTCGAAACTTCCTCCCGGCATCGCACTCGCCTACGACGGACTGAAGATCGCCATCGTTTAGAAGCGGTTGCAAATCCGAGAGGGCGAGGCTCCTGCCGAGCTGGAACCACTGTGAATCCTTCTCCCCCGCGATCGATACTGTTTGCAGATGACGCGCGAAGGCGGGGGAGAAGGTGGCCGTAGGCCGGATGAGGGGCGAGCATGGGACATCGCACGTTGCCAGCGTTTTGGTGTTCCCCTCTCCCTCAAGGTGCACCTGTTTCCTGTCGCAATTTCTCCCCCCCATTGAACAACGCGCAGCGATTCGCAATGATTTCCCGGCTCACACGAATGACCTCAGTCGGGCGAGGGGGAGATGGCGGCACTCATCGAGATCAAGAACATCACCAAGGATTACGGTGATTTTCGCGCGCTCGAAGATGTCTCGCTGTCGATTGGTCCCGGCATCACCGGGTTGCTGGGCCCCAACGGAGCCGGCAAGAGCACGCTCATCAAAGTGATTCTGGGACTGGTTCGCACCACCAGTGGCAGCGGCAGGCTGCTGGATTACACGCTCGGCGAACAGGCGCGCGAGATTCGTGCCCACGTCGGCTACATGCCCGAAGACGATTGTTATCTGCACGGACTGACGGGAATCGAGTCGGTGCAGTTCATGGCGCAACTTTCGGGCTTCGAGAGAATCGAGGCCCTGCGACGGGCGCACGAGATTCTCGATTTCTGCGGCGCGGGCCAGGAACGCTACCGCACCGTCGAAACGTACTCGACTGGCATGCGCCAGAAGTTGCGATTCGCGCAGGCGATCGTCCACGACCCGCCGATCCTGATTCTCGACGAGCCAACATCCGGCATGGATCCCGAAGAGCGCGAGTTGATGCTCAAGCGAATCAACATCCTGGCCCGGAAGCACGGTAAAGCCGTCATCTTGTGCACGCACATCCTTCCCGACGTGCAGTCGGTAAGCGATCACGTTGTCATCCTCGTGAAGGGGAAGGTGCGACGTTCCGAAAGCCTGGAGATTCTCTCGCGACCCGCCACTCCTTCGGTAACGGTCAAGGTACTCGGGCCGCCGGAGGAGTTCATCGGTCAACTCACCGCGCACGGTCTCAAGGTCGAGACTGGAAACTTCGGCGCGTTGACGATTCATGGGACGTTCGACGAGCTGGCGGGACATGTCTGGCGAGCGGCAGGTTCATCACAGGTGAGCGTGCAATCGCTGACGCCTTCAAAGAATTCGTTGGAGGAAATTTTCTTGAACGCAGTCCGGGAGCAACCAGATGGCCGTGCATAACCTGGGCTATCGAGCCTGGTCGGGCGAACTCGCCCCCGCGTGGTCGCGGTTCGTGGTGATCACGACGACGGGCGTTCGCCGGGCCTGGACCAGCCGATGGCTAAGACGCATGATGATGTTTGCGTGGATGCCGGCCCTTGCCTTGGGTATCGCCTTCTTCATTTTCGAGAACTTCGTTGGCGGTGCCACGTCTTCGGAAATGGGAGCCAATGCGTTGGTCGCCAGTCCGCTTGGGCCGTTGCTTCAAGGCGTTGACGCAGATGATATGTCCGAGTTGCGGCACAATGCGTGGGCGCGGCTCTTGCTTTTGTACCTGCAGTATCCGCAAGGTTCCTTGATGGTGATGATGGTGGGGATCATCGCCCCACCATTGATCTCGCAAGACGTGCGTTCGCGTGCTTTTCTGTTGTACTTCTCACGTCCGATCAATCGCTGGGAATATATTCTCGGCAAGGCGGCGACGATTTGGGCATACCTGACGTCGATCTCGCTGGCCCCCGCCTTGTTGGTCTATGTCGTGGGAGTGTTGATGTCTTCCAGTCTCGGCGTGGTGACATCCACTTGGGATCTTCCGTTTCGCATCGTCGTCGCGTCTGCATTTCTGATGATTCCGACCGCGGCGTTGGCCTTGTGCTTTTCTTCGATGACACAGGAAAGCCGGGTCGCGGGATTTGCCTGGTTTGCCGTGTGGATCCTCGGCTTCTTCGCATTTCAGGCGATCGCGACGGCGGAGCTGGCGCACACCCAAGTGCAGTATGCGGCGCAATACGGGAGTGACCCGTATTCCTTCCAAGTCGAAGAGTTGGCGCCGATCTCGAATTGGACCTACTTCTCGCTCTACCACACGCTGGGGATCGCACAGAGCTGGGTTTTCGGGTTTGAGACTTTTGCCAGAGCATTGCCGGCAATCATTGTTCTCATGGCGATCTCCGCGATTTCCATGGCCGTTCTGTATCGTCGAGTCTCGGCCCCCATGCGGGCCTGATGGTCCCGCCAAATTGCATCCATGATCGAACTGCAAAACGTCACGAAGCTGTACGGTAGGGTGATCGGCGTGAACGACATCACGCTGTCGCTCCCCGAGGGCGCTTACGGTTTGCTGGGGCCCAACGGCGCGGGCAAGTCGACACTGCTGAATGTGATCATGGGGCAACTCTCGCCGACGCTCGGCACCGTCGAAGTGTTCGGCGAATCACCCAGCAACAACGCCGACCTCTACCGCAAGATCGGCTATTGCCCGAGTCACGAAGGACTCTACAGCAACGTGTCGGCGTTGGAGTGGGTCCGCTATCTGCAGCAACTCCATGGTTTCGACCGTGAAGAAGCCAACGGACGTGCCCGCAAGGCGCTGGAGTTCGTCCAAATGACCGACGCCATGAACCGCCCGATCTCGACGTACTCTCGCGGGATGCGGCAGCGCACCAAGCTCGCGCAGGCTTTGGCGCACAATCCGCAACTGGTGATTCTGGACGAACCCTTTAACGGTCTCGATCCGATTGGCCGGCACGACATGACGGTGCTGTTGCGCAATTGGATCGAACTGGGCCGCAGCCTGATCTTCGCCAGCCATGTGCTGCACGAGATCGAGTCGCTCACCCGGTCGTTTCTGCTCATCTGCGGCGGCCGCCTGCTGGCGTCGGGGACCGCCGACGAAGTGCATTCGCTCCTCACCGACCTCCCCAATGAGATCACCTTGCGAACAAACCAGCCTCAATTGCTCGCCAGTTGGCTGGCAGCGAACGACGGGATCGACACGATGCGGATTACAGATTCAGCGATCACGATTGCCACCCGTCATCCGGGCCAATTGCTTTCATCACTTCCCGCAGTTGTCGCGGAGCAAGGAATCGAGATCTCGGAGGTCTACTCGGCCGACGAGTCGTTGCAGACGCTTTTCAATTCGTTGATGAAGATTCATCGGGGGGAATTCTAATGGGCTTGGGCAACGTCGGAGCCGTCTTTGCCTTCGAATGGCGCCGTGCCATGTCCCCAGGTCGAATTGCCTGGTGGCTCGTTCTCGCGGCCTTTCCAGTTTTTCTGGTGGTGATGATTCGCGTCGTCACGCAGTTCCAACTGCCCAACGGTGCCGAGGCGATCGAGAATGCACGCATCGGCTGGGCGTGGGCTCTGTTCTTCCTGATCCCCATGCTGGTGACGATGCTCGGAACCCTGCTGTGGACCGCCCCCGCCGTCTCCGCGGAACTCGAACGCAAGAGTTGGGTCTACATCGCCATCCGGCCCGAAGGCCGCACCGCGATGTTATTGGGCAAGTATCTGGCGGCCGTCACGTGGATTCTGCCCGCCGCTCTTGTCGGATTGCTGCTTTCGGTATTCCTTTGCGGAACCACCGACGCGGCACGAACGCTGTTGATCGTGTTCGGCACAACGCTATTCGCCTGCCCTGCCTACGCGGCCGCCTATCTGCTGATCGGAGTGCTCTTCCCACAACGCGCGATGGTGCTGGCGGTGGTCTATTCGTTGATCTTCGAAGTCGCCATCAGTTGGATCCCAGCTCTCGTCAATCAACTCACCGTTCAATGGAGGTTGCGATCGCTGCTTTGTTATTGGGGCGACATTGAGTTCCCACCACAGATGGACTTCGCCACGCCACCCGCCTGGGTACATGTCTTGGTGCTGTTTATCTATCCGATCGCCTTGCTGGCGATCTCCGTCTTCATCATCCGCCACCGTGAGTTCTCCTCCGCAGCCGAGTCGGAAACTTAAGAGAGGCTGTAGACCGGAGGCCGGAGACTGGAAGCACCGAACAGCCTCAAATCGCAAACTGCGCTAATGATCTCGTCGTCTCCCCTCTCGCCCTTTCTTACACTTCACCCTTCTAACTTCCAACTTCACACATACGCACCTCCGAGGACTGGTGGGCCGTCTGGCTGGGACTGGCGTTGTTGATCGTCTCTTGGGCCGTCACGGCGGCGAGCTTTCCCGATGACGTCTCCGAGGGGCAAAAAGTCTCTTCTCCATTGCAGCCCTTCGTGGCGAAGCTCGCGGAGTGGACCACGAACCCGATTGATTCCGTCTACGTCGCCCCACCTTCCGGCGATGCAGCGGTTGCAGACGCTCCCAAGCCCGTCAATCACATCCTCGGCCTCGTCGGCGTGTGTGTCATCGGACTCATCGGTTTCGGGTTGGGGAAGTCGGCAGGCGGCACATCCTTCAAACAGTTCGCCCCCGGCTACCTGCTGTTGTTTGCATTGGCCGCGATCGCGATGGGGCTTTCCGTACACTCGACATCCAAGGACTACAATCTCGAGTTCGCGCTCTGGGCGTTGGTGATGGGGGTCGTCCTCAACCTTGTCCTGGGGACTCCAAAGTTTGTCCGCCCTGCCCTGGCCACTGAGTTCTATATCAAGACCGGCCTCGTGTTGATGGGAGCCGAGTTGCTGTTGCCCCAACTGATGATTCTCGGCGTCCCCGGCTTCTACGTCGCCTGGGTCGTGACACCGATCGTGTTCATCTCGACGTACATCTTCGGACAGAAGGTGCTCAAGATCGAATCGAAGTCGCTCAACATGGTTATCTCGGCCGACATGAGTGTCTGCGGCGTGTCGGCCGCCATCGCGACGGCGGCAGCGTGTAAGGCCAAGAAGGAAGAGTTGTCACTGGCGATCGGCATCTCGCTGACCTTTACCGTCCTGATGATCGTGGTGATGCCGGCCGTCATCAAAGCCTTGGGGATGGGAGAGATTCTCGGTGGAGCCTGGATCGGCGGCACCGTCGACTCCAGCGGTGCCGTCGTGGCGGCCGGTGAACTGGTGGGAGACAGGGCGGCCAAGGTCGCGGCCACTGTGAAGCTGCTGCAGAACGTGTTGATCGGCTTCGTCGCCTTCGGGGTCGCGATGTACTGGGTGAACGTCGTCGAACGCGAACCAGATTCGCCTGCGACCGAGACCGATGACGTTCCCAAAACAGCCCCGCCGCGTCCGAGCTTGTGGGTCATCTGGGAGCGGTTCCCGAAGTTCATACTTGGGTTCTTTGCCGCATCAGCCTTGGCGACATTGCTGTTCATCATGCTGCCGCACGGCAAGGAGCAGATGGCCTCCTCAAAAGAAGTGACGAAGACTCTGATGAGCTGGTTCTTCGCAATGGCTTTCATCAGCATCGGGCTGGAGATCGACTTCGCGCAATTCCGTAAGAGCTTCAAGGGGGGCAAACCCCTGATGCTCTACATCTGCGGTCAGACACTCAATATCGTCCTCACGCTCGCCATGGCCTGGGTGATGTTCGAGAACGTCTTTAAGGATCAGATCGAGAACGAGTTCCCGCCTCGCGCCGAAGAAGTCGTGACACCCGCGGAATCTCAAGATCCGGCCGCGACGGGTGGCTAGGGTCGACGGGCGGGAGCCCGGGTCGACGGGTGGGAGCCCCTAGCCGAGTGGTGAGCGAGCGTTCGGTGGCAAGCCGGACCGGTCGCGGGATCCTCCCTTCGCGACCGACCGTGCGAATGGAGCGTCGCCGTTCTGCACGCGATTCACGTCCGCTCTGCGGTCCGTCAGGCACAGCCTGACCTACTGGTTGGTCTATCGATACA
>CALOES010000022.1:0-19643 GCA_942492405.1 uncultured Planctomycetaceae bacterium | reverse complement strand
GACCAGCGGGAGCCCCCAGCAGGGAGTGGGGATGGGACGTTCGATGTGAATGTGGGTTCGTCATCGTTGGCATGAATTGGCACCATCCATCGTCCTCCACTGTTTCACATTCACGCATCGGCCAGCCATTCCGGGGGAATCGGGTCGACGGACAAGGGGATGGTCGTGCCGTCAGTGTACCATGCGGCGCTCGACCAGTACCAATCGCGGGGCCTTACCACCAGTTCCTTGCGAACGGGGTTGGCGTGAATGTAATCGATCATGTTCAGCAAGGTGCGTCCATTGTCGATGTTGCGATCGTAACCGCCTCCCGACTGCCAGAAGAGTCGTTCGGTCTTCGCCCCACGTCGACGGGTGATCCGTGGCAGCCAGTCGGGCCGAGTCTGTTCGAGATGCTGAATCGCTCGAGCACCCACAGGAGCTTTGATGGCCTGCTTGATGTCGGCGACGTCGTACACGGCCTGCCTGGGGCAAACGATGAGGTGCGCGTGATGGGGCATAAAGACATAGGCCCAGAGCGCGAAGTCGAGTTCGTGGCGCGCTTCGTCAATGGCCTCGGCCAGCCAGCGGCAGACCCGATCGGCCCTGAGAAAAGGAAAGCCGTGGTAGCACGAGAAGGTCAACTCGTGCGCCTCGCCTGGGGTGTTGTAGTTCTTGCGGTGTCTACGGCGCATGAAAGGCCTTCACCGGGAGTCGAATGCAAGTGATGTGCGCTTGGCAGGGCATCCTGTCGCCAGATCGTACCTGAATGGAACGTTTTCACACCACTCGGCTGGGGGCTCCCGCTGGTCGCCACCAGTCACCCCGGCGAGCAGTCATCCAGCCGTCAGGCCGGATGAGAGGCGTGCGGAAGACGTTCGCCCTCACCCCTGCCCCTCTCCCACAGCTTTGCTCAACTCATAACAAACCACATCGTGGGAGAGGGAGTGGGAACAAGACCACCATGATTTGGGCGTGTGGTTCAGCCGGTCGACGTTTCCGAGATGCCGCACTTGATGGTTGTCTGGCACTCCACGTCGATCTGCATCACGGAGGCCCGATTCCTCCAGACATTGACGACATTGACCGACGGGTGGCGACTTCTGACCCCTGTCTCCTGATTCCTGACCCCTATTTCGGCGGCGGAATCGCGCAACTGGGGCGGGTAGGGTGGAAGTCTTGTTCTTCATCTCCAAATGAAATGCCGTGACGTTGCATCGCCAGTTACCGCCAGAGTCGTTGTTGCATCCGCGTTTGTTGTCGGCGAGCGAGCAGCAGGAGTACCTGTCGCTGATGCAGTTGGGGGCACCGCCGCTGTTGGCGTGTCAGCGGGTCGGCGTGAGGGCCGAAGATGTGCAGGTGACGACCGATAACGACGACACATTCGCCGAACGGCTCGAATTCGTCGAGCAACTCCTGTCCCGCAACGTGCAGTCGGCGTTGTACAAAGCAGCGATGGGGGGGAGCGTGTACGCTCAGGCAAATTATCTGCGTCAATGCCGCCCGCCGAAGAAGACACGGGCCAACGACGATTTTCTCGACGACATGCCGTCGATGGAGGATCTGAGACACGCACTGCTGACAGAACTCGGCCCGCCGGAAAACGAGAACGCGTCGGATGGCGGGGGGATATAGAGAGATGAGAGATGAGAGATGAGAGATGAGGGAGTAGGGAAGTGGTTCGACATTGCAACGCGGAAGGTTACGCGGCCCTCGCTAACGCGTCGGGTTACCATGTTGAGGCGACCTTGCGCAACCGCGACGGTAGGGGTAGATGTGTCGAGTGATCGACTGATGACGACGTGATCGGCAACGTGCCGGTCATCATGCGCTGCGGGGGCCGCACGGCGGGAGGGAGGCAAGTTTCCCCACGCCGGAAGTGTGCACACAACTTTGCCGCTGCAGCTGTGAGACAACGAGCCACTGCGTTTTCAGGCACCACTCCATGGACGGGCCGGCCGGCCCTTTTTGAGACAAGAGGCAAGAGCAGGGAGTCAGAAGCGTGGGAGCGGTGTAAGTGGAAAGGTGGTGCGAGGTGATTAGTCGAACAAGTCTTTCACCGCGACCTTCAGACCTGGTAACTCGGGATCGCCAGACAGTTCTTGAGTTTCGTTGAGCAGCAGCGGAACTTGATTTAGCCGATAGATCCGCATGGTGCGATCTTGAGGATCGAGCCACCAGACGACTGGGACGCCGTTTTCGAGCAACAGTTCCGTTCGTTCGTGGATATGCTCCATGGTGTCGGACGGTGAGAGAATCTCAATCGCCAAGGTGGGGGCACCTTGGAGTACCGACGATTCGTCCGTTTGCCCTGAGATGAACTCGGCGCTGACGATAGCAATATCGATCCCGACGACGGTTCGAGGTTCGCGACTCAGTATGAAGCCGGCTTCGCCCCCGAACACTTCCCACATGCCTGTCTGGTCGGCCCAAGTCGTGAGGACTTTCCCCGCACGCATCAAAGTCTTGCTGTGGTAGCGATTCCGACAAGTCACTTGGCCCTCGCGAAGTTCACCGCGGATCAATTCCCGATCGACGCCGTCCTCGGGAAGTGCGAGGAACTCCTCGATCGTCATCGTTACGGGTTCAGCAATCGACATGAATCCCTCTCATCTGCAAGGTCGTCAGAGCTGAAGAACTCCAGCTGTTACCCCACGCTGCCTTCCATCTGCAGTTCGATGAGGCGGTTGAGCTCGACGGCGTATTCCATCGGCAGCTCTTTGACGAGGGGCTCGATGAAGCCTGTGACGATCATGGCGGAGGCTTCGGCTTCGGTCATGCCGCGACTCATCAGATAGAGCAACTGCTCTTCGGCGATCTTTGAGACCGAGGCTTCGTGCTCGATGGCGACATCGTCCTCCTCGACCTCGATGTAAGGATAGGTGTCGCTGCGGCTGTCGGCATCGAGGATGAGGGCGTCGCAAACGACGTTGCTCTTGCAGTTGGTCGCACCGTTCTGAATCTTGACCAATCCACGATAGCTCGCGCGGCCGCCGTCCTTGCTGATCGACTTTGACACGATGCGGCTCGAAGTGTTCGGGGCACAGTGCACCATCTTCGCGCCGGCATCCTGATGCTGGTTGTCACCCGCGAAGGCGATCGACAAGGTCTCACCGCGTGCGCCGGGTTCCATCAGCCAGACAGCCGGGTACTTCATCGTGAGCTTCGAACCAAGGTTGCCGTCGATCCATTCCATCAGTCCATCGCGATAGACGGCGGCCCGCTTGGTGACGAGGTTGTACACGTTATTCGACCAGTTCTGGATCGTCGTGTACCGGCAGCGGCCCCCCTTCTTGACGATGATTTCGACGACAGCCGAGTGGAGAGAGTCGCTGCTGTACGTCGGAGCAGTGCAGCCCTCGACGTAGTGCACGCTGGCACCTTCATCAACGATGATGAGCGTTCGCTCGAACTGCCCCATGTTCTGGGTGTTGATGCGGAAGTACGCCTGCAACGGATATTCGATCTTCACTCCCGGCGGGACATAGATGAACGAGCCACCCGACCAGACTGCCGAGTTGAGGGCGGCGAACTTGTTATCCGCCGGCGGAATGATGGTGCCGAAGTACTCGCGGAACAGTTCGGGATAGAGACTCATGGCTGAGTCGGTGTCGGTGAAGAGCACCCCCTGGTCTTCAAGCTCCTTCAGCAGCGAACCGTAGACGACCTCAGACTCGTACTGTGCCTTCACGCCGGAGAGGTATTTCTTCTCGGCTTCGGGGATGCCGAGGCGGTCGTAAGTTTTGCGGATGTCTTCGGGAACTTCTTCCCAGGACTTCTCCTGCTTATCGCTGGCCTTCACATAGTAATAGATATTCTGGAAGTCGATGCCCGACATATCCCCGCCCCAATCGGGCATGGGCTTTTGCTCGAAGAGTTCGTAGGAATGGAGGCGAAATTCCCGCATCCAGTCGGGTTCGTTCTTCATCTCCGAGATGAGGGCCACCATCTCGGCGTCGAGCCCCTTGCGGGACGTAAAGGCATATTTGTCGGTCGGATCGTGAAATCCAAACTGATAATCGGTCTTGGGGAGTTCTGCGGTCGACATGGGTTGCTTTCTCCGATTGAAAGTCGGGATTGCAGTGTTTTTGGCGTTCGAGGGCGTAATGCCCTCCCTTAACTAGTTTTCGGTGGAATCGGCCTGAGAGTCAATCACCTCATCCACTCTAGAGAACCATTCTCGAATTTGAAGAGTGAAACCCTGATTCATGATACCAGAATCTGGGGACAATTGGCTCCTCCGGCAGATTCAACTCGACTTCTCGTATTTATCGATCGCTGCCGCCACGCCAGCTCCCGGCTGAGTTCGCTTGCCGCCCTTCACCAGGCATGCTTCCAGGGCAGCCAGGAACATCAGCACGTTGCGGCGGTTCGAGGCTTCGCCCATCAGGCCGATGCGCCAGACTTTTCCGGCCATGGGGCCGAGGCCGCCACCGATCTCGATACCGAACTCATTGAGCAATTGAGCACGCACCGCTTTATCATCGACACCTTCTGGGATGCGAACCGCATTCAGCGTCGGCAGACAGCAGTCATCTTCCACCGCGTATTCCATCCCCGCTGCCTGCAGACCAGCTTTGAGTGCCCGATGGTTAAGGAGATGTCGCGAGAAACGTGGCTCAAGTCCCTCTTCCAGGATGAGGCGTAGAGCTTCGTGCAATCCATAATTCATGTTGATCGGAGCAGTGTGATGATAGGATCGTGACTTGTCGTTCCAGTAGTTGCGGACCATCGTCACATCGAGATACCAGCTTTGAACCTTCGTCTTTCGAGCGTCGATCACTTCGACGGCGGCCGGGCTGAATGTGACAGGTGCCAACCCTGGGGGACACGACAGACATTTCTGCGTTCCTGAATACGCGGCGTCAACTTGCCACTTGTCGATCTCGACCGGCAGGCCGCCGAGCGAAGTGACGCAGTCCATCAACAGCAGGGCACCCGCGTCATGGACAACTTTCGAGATCGATTCGATCGGCTGCAGTGCCCCTGTCGACGTCTCCGCATGGACGATACCCAACACTTTGGGTTTCACGCGTGAAACGCATTCGGCGATTTCATCGGCGGTGAAAACTTCGCCGAAGGGGCGTTCGAGCTTCGTGACCTCGGCACCACAACGGCCGGCAACATCGGCCATGCGTCCTCCGAAGACGCCGTTCACGCAGACGACCATGCGGTCGCCCGGCTCGATAAGGTTGGCGACGCACGCTTCCATCCCCGCGCTGCCGGTGCCGCTGACTGACATCGTGAGTGGGTTCTCCGTGCGGAACACCTGCCTCAGCATCGACTGCGTTTCATCCATGACCTTGAGAAAGTACGGGTCGAGGTGCCCCACAGTCGGGGCAGCCATAGCCGACAGGACGCTCGGCGAAATGTCGCTGGGGCCAGGCCCCATCAAGATGCGGCGGGGGGGAGCGATGCGTGGAGGAAGCATAGTCGCCTTTCGCTCCGCGAAAGTGCGGAGTTGGTGGTGAGAGCTTTGTTATTGTGAGAAAGCCGAACTCGATGTTTGTTTGATTGCAGCCTGATGGAAGATTCAATGTCTTCGCTGGCTCCGCCGCTCTTTCGCGGAGCGAAAGGCGACTATGGTAACTCGGCGGGGCGATTCACGGTACGATCAGACTCCGATACGGTATATCATGGCAGCGGAGGACGAAATGACCGAAATTGCAGGCTTGCCAATCATCGACCGTACCGACGAGATCGAGGAAGATCCGCTCGACCTGATGGACGAGATCGATCGTCTCAAAGTGGAGAAAGACGCCACGATTCTCGCCCACTTTTATGTGGATGGCGAGATTCAGGACATTGCCGACTTTACGGGGGACTCGCTCAAGCTGGCCCGCGATGCCACGAAGGTTGAGACCTCGACGATCGTCTTTGCCGGCGTCCACTTCATGGCCGAGTCGGCCAAGATTCTCAATCCATCGAAGACCGTGCTCCTCCCCGACATGCTGGCGGGGTGCTCGCTCGCGGAAAGCTGTCCACCCGACAAACTCGCTGAGTTCCAGAACAAGCTTAGAGCCGAGGGGCACGATTTCGTCACGGTGGCGTACATCAATACGTCAGCCGCCGTGAAGAGCTTGTGCGACTGGATCGTCACCAGTGGCAACGCACGAGAGGTGGTTGAAGAGCGCGTCCCGAAGGACAAAGAGATTCTCTTCGTTCCCGATCAGCACCTGGGGCGCTATCTCGTCGAAGTGACCGGCCGCGAGATGATTCTCTGGCCCGGCTCGTGCATGGTGCATGAAGTCTTCAGCCTGCAGGACATGCTTAGAGCGAAACGGAACAATCCCGGCAGCCTGGTAATCGCTCATCCCGAATGCCCGCAGAACATTCTCGAGGTCTCCGACTTCATCGGCGGCACCGAAAAGATGCGGCAGTTCGTCGTGAGTCAGAAAGAACCACTCAAACTGCTGGTAGCGACCGAAGCGAACATGATTCATCCCCTCAAAGCAATCGCCCCCTGGCATGAATACATCCCCGTGCCGGGCATCATGACCGATACCGGCGAAACATGTGCCTGCAACCGCTGCCCCCACATGGCCCGCAACACGCTGCAAAAGGTGCGCGACTGCCTGCGAGACGGCCGGCCAGAAATCACCTGGCAACCCTTCTTCGACAAAGCCCGCGAAGTCCTCTCCCGCAGCCTGTTGGAGGGGGGGCAAGTGCCGCCGAAAGCTGTTGGGGATTGAAGTCCACACCTCCTGCAACTTCACGGCTCTCTGCAGATGTGAACCATCGGCCTTGTCAAAGTTGTGCATCAAAGTGCTGGAACCGGAGAAACGAGCGACGGGGGTTTGTATCCCGCCGCTCGTTTCCTTTTCCAACAGTCCTTCTTACTTGCCTTCCAGCCATTGGCCATAAGCCAACAGCCATCAGCACGTAAAGAGGTTCCGCCTGGGCCGATCGACCCTCCGGGGGAGTTCGTGTTGGGTGACGCAGCGGCTTATTCACGCGCCGGGTCCGTGGAACTTCGCTCGAGTGCACTCTTGACGACGAGCAGGGAACAAGCCTCCCTCCCGCCGGCTGCCACGGCCCGGCTACGCCTTGAAGCATGTCGCCTCAAGGACAGTCACCGGACGAACTCACATTTCTAACCTATCCGTCGCGGTTGCGCATGGAGGTCATTTCGCCCCCGGTCAACGACCGGGGGAATCGGGCCTGCGATACTAAACGACGCAGGATGCGCGTCGTGCCGTCCCCACGGGGCGAGAAATCTGGTGCCAGTCGAGTTTTTCACATTCTCGTGACGCGCGACGTCACCGTCGCTCGTCGGTCGATGGTCACGGCCGGGCGGTCAAGAGTCCAAGAGTACAACAGTAGAGACACACACCTGGTGATACTCTTGCGATACTCTTGCTCGTACTCTTGAAATACTCTTGACGGCCCGCGTGGACGCAGGTTCGTCCGTGTACACGTTCCGGCTACCCTACGGCGCGCGGTTGCGCGGGAGTCACACACCATTTCAACCAGGATACCCGACACAGTTGCGCCCTTTTTGTAGGGAACGCACTCTGTGGCGTTCCCTGAGGCGGGATGTCGCGTGGAAATGGAGTTTCGCATTCTCGTGACGCAGGACGTTGCCTTTGATCGAGGGTCGATCGTCACGGCAACGCAATTGGTGAATCGCACCCACCAATCCGCCCACGGGACGGCACTGAGTCCGTTCCCTACAGTTGATCGCGCATCCGCAACCGCCCCTCCGTCAGGCACAGAGTTGATCAGATTCGCGAGTAGAACCCTGCCGAAGCAAACCGTTCAATCGCAGAAATTGTCGCGACGGAGGATCCAACGTTTAGTCCGTCAGGCACAGCCTGACCTACTGGATCTCTATACTGCGCGTCGTAGCCCCTCTCTGAAGTTCGCTGCCGACGTTGCGGGTTTGGCTGCCCTCTGCCACCCCACGAACCGGGCTCAGCCCGCCGCACCTCTTGCGGCTGGCATGAAGGCCACGCACGATGACTCCGCAGTCGCACCAGTCCATCCGCATCGGGAACGCGCGTCGTGTCTCATCCGTGCTGATGAGTCGGTTCTTTGAGACACACCGGAGTTTCAATCCGATCATCGAGCTCGTTCCCGCAATAAGGATCGGACTCAGCGATGCTTCAAGTCTGCGGTGTGCACATAGTGTTCAGGCCCATCAGGACTGGAAGCGTGCCCGAACGGTGGGGGAAAAGCTCATCAAGTAAACCGCTGATCGACCAATCCCTACCTTCACTACTTCCAATTGCTTCACGATGATCATGATCCTTACGGGTTGAGTCGCCCAAGGAGATCGCTGAATTGCTCATATGTATCGAGCAGCGTGAAGTCTTTGTTGCCGGCCGCATAAACATAACGAACGATCACGAGGACTCGGGAGTGATTCTCGAACATTACCCGAGCGTCTCGAAGAAAGTCAGGATCTTCTGTGCTTGATGTCGGCATCATTTTTTAGATCGAACGTTGCGGATGAGCTGCCGGCCTTTTGAACCCAACGTGTGGGGTCGATGGACCGGACAGCTCGATCCGCCAAGTTTGCCACCCACGGAGTTGGGACTGGGCAAACTGAAATGGTTCCACGCACGACTGACTCCGCAGCACAGTACGCGTCGCCCGGCGTCCCGGACTTGGACGGGGTAACCCCGCCCCACACGTCACGGACAAGCGCGGCGGCTCATCCGCAACGTTTGCCAGACGGGTCTGGCCAACGTAAAAGGCTCAGTTGCCGGCCGCCCGCGGAGAGCAGGCTCCAAACCGACAACAACATCATATCGCGGGCGTCGCCGGTCAACTGCAGCAGTTGGTTAGGTCGTTTCTTCATTGAGCCCATATTCTCGGTTGAGGTCAAGCAAACGATGCCCGTGTACTGACTTAGAGGCGAGGTCCAATACGAGAACCATGAAAGTGTTCTTATCTTCGGACTTCACCAAGACATGCTGGAATCGACCTCTCGGCTCAGTCCATGCATAATCGACTTCACCATCGGAACAATCGTGCCCCTCGAAGTCATGTGGCGGAATCTGCTCAAAGTACGCCCAGAAATCGAACGGCGGCACTGCATCGCTCTCGACACGCTGCATAGGCGTTGCCATCGTTGCGAGATATTCGGCCTCTGACAGAAGTCGCATCTACAGGCCTAACGTCAAAGGCTCAGTTGCCGGCCGCCCGCGGAAGCAGGCTCCAAACCGACAACAACATTATCTATCGCGGGCGTCGCCGGTCAACTGCAGCCGGTGGTTAGGCGACAAGCCAGATGACAACGATAAATAGTGCGAACCAAGCAAGGATACCAAGCTTTGTGTATTTCCGGAATGATCCGTCAGGTCGGCAGATGGCATTGCGAATCGGGTCGCGTAGACCGCCACGCCAAAACCAAACTGGGCCAGCGTTGTCTGCGGTTGGATTGATGAAGATGATGCCAATTGCGATAGCGACCGTTGCACACGTAAAGATGACCTTTACTTGTAGCTCCATGATGTCGCCAAACTTCTATTTAGACCGACCTGGATAACATTCCACGCTGGTCGGCCTAACACGAAAACGCACTTGACCATCAAGTGCTGTAACTGCCGTGATATTCACAGGATGCGTAAAGCCATGGTTTCGCTCTGGGGTGTTAGGCCGACCTGTCGGTCCGTCTAACACTCCCGTCCCTTCACGCCAACACATCCCTCACCACGTTTCCATGCACGTCCGTCAGTCGGTAGTCTCTGCCTTGGAAGCGGTGGGTGAGTTGCAGGTGGTCGATACCTAGCAGGTGCAGGATTGTGGCTTGCAGGTCGTGGATGTGGACTTCGTTTTCAGCCACGAAGTAGCCGAGTTCGTCGGTGGCTCCGTAGGTCATGCCGGGCTTGATGCCGCCGCCGGCCATGAACATGGTGAAGCAGTGGGGATGGTGGTCGCGGCCCAGGTGGGGAGAGCCGTTGCGTTCTTCGTTGAGGGGCGTGCGTCCGAATTCGCCACTCCAGATGACGAGCGTCTCATCGAGGAGGCCGCGCTGCTTGAGGTCGGTGATCAACGCCGTCACGGCCTGATCCATCGGCTGGCACTTGCCGGGGAGCGAGTTCAAGATGTCGTTGTCGGCCGAGCTGCCGTGGAAGTCCCAGCCCCAGTCGAAGAGCTGCACGAATCTTACTCCCTGCTCGACCAGTCGGCGGGCCAATAGACAGTTGTTGGTGAAGCTCGATTCGCCGGGCCGTGTGCCGTACATCTGATGAATGTGCTGCGGCTCTTGTGAAAGGTCCATCACTTCGGGGACCGACATCTGCATGCGGAAGGCAAGTTCGTACTGCGCGATGCGCGTGAGAGTTTCGGGACTACCGAATGCATCGGCCTGCAGTTGATTCAATTCATTGATGGCGTCGATCGTCAGTCGCCGCGTGTCGCGATCCATGCCGGGCGGGTCGCTCACATAGAGGACCGGATCACCCTTCGATCGACACTGCACTCCCTGAAAGACCGAAGGGAGGAAGCCGCTGCCCCAATCGTTCTTGCCCGCCGACGGCTGCGAGCCACTGGAGATGAAGACCACGAAGCCGGGAAGATCCTGATTCTCGGAGCCGAGGCCATACGTTACCCACGAGCCCATCGACGGCCGACCTTGCACGCCCGATCCGGTGTAGAGAAGCAGTTCGGCAGGAGCATGGTTGAATTGATCGGTCCGCATCGACTTGATGAAGCACAAGTCATCCGCCACGCTCGGCAGGTTCGGCATCACGCTGCTGATCCAGGCTCCGCTCTCACCATGTTGTTTGAACTCATGAGGTGTGCCGAGCAGCTTCGGTGTTCCCTTGATGAAGGCGAACCGCTCTCCTTGGGTGAACTCCGCCGGGCACTCTTGCCCAGTGCGCGCGACGAGTTCGGGTTTGTAATCGAACAGGTCGTGTTGTGGCGGCGAACCGGCCATGTGCAGATAGATCACCGACTTCGCCTTCGGTGCGAAGTGCGGCGCCCGGGCGTTACTCGGCATGTCACCCGCGAAGGCACCGTTGCCCATCATTTGCGACAGTGCAAGGCCGCCGAGGCCGAGAGAGCCATGCTGCAGGAATTGACGGCGAGTGCGGTGCAGGAGGGACATTGTTCTTAGTCGTCAGGACGGAGAAATCAGGAGTTGTGATCCAGACGTCAACTCTGGATCTGCATCCATTAATCTTATCCGATGTGTTGGCGTGATTGAACACAAAACGTCGCTGGTTCATTCACGCAGGTGCAGGAGCGGCTTTCGGACATTTCGTTTACCGCCCAGCCGATAGGCGCCGGCTGAACGGTCGTGCTGGCTGGACTTACGAATTGGACCTTTGATGAGAGTCCATGTATCGCGAGGAGCGGTTGGTGATCGCAGAGCCACTTTGCCCATCAGCCGGCGCCTATCGGCTGGGCGTTAAACGAATTTACCCGGCCTACGGCCACATTCTCCCCCGCCTCCGCGCGCGATCTGCAAACAGTGTCGACCGCAGGGGAGAAGGGTTCAAATCGGCGACCTACATTCGACGTCATACCACGCCCCCCTGCCCTCTCGAATTCTCATTTCACGATCGCGAATTCGCTCACGCCGTCGGCGCTGAGGTGGAGCATGCGGTCTGTCAGGGGGTGGTCCATGTTGCGGAAGTCAGCGGCGACACGGCGGCGAATGTTTTCCACCAGATCGGGCGTTTTCAGGCTTACGGCCACGAAGAAATCTCGGCCGGGAACGCCGACCGCAACGTTCCCCTGCAACAGATGCCTGAGCTTTGAAGTAAAGTCATCACTCAAGAGCCGACAGGCGTTGTAGGAATCGGGTTTCTGAGGCATCACCATCGAGTTGTCTCCCTCTTCGGCCGATCCGACCGCCAGCGGCATCGGATGCTCGTCGAAGTAGCGATGCATGTTCTCGATTGCGAAGTGATGCAGCATCTCCTCGGTCAGTTCCCACTTGTCCATCAACTCCTTGCGGACGTACCAGTAGGCGCGGGCTTCGTCGACGACGTACATAATCGACAGGCCCGCGATCCAGGGACGCCCGACGAAACCCGACAGCGTCGACTTCCACAACTCTTCCGGGTAGAGCATCGGCATGATGCGGTGTCGCACCGCCTCGAAGGGAGGCTCGGTCTGCTCGGTGCCCCATTCCTGCACCTGCACCAATGTCGTGAGCGCGGGGAGCAGAATTTCCTCGAACCTTCCGGGGTTGTGCAGATACGAGCGATAGAAGTTGACAAGGTTGATGGCCGAGTCGCCGATCGTAATCTGAAAATCGGTGCCCGGCTCGCACTTGAGGAGCGGGAACTTGCGTCGTGCGAGTTCGACCGCCTCCCGCATGAAGTCGTCTGGCAAGGCGGCGGGGGCATCGGAGAGTTCCAATCGCTGCAGAATCATGCGGGCGATCGACTCGGCTTCCGGATCGGTATTGATTCCGCGCACCCAGGCGGCGACGACGACGAGCTTTCCTTCCTGAAAACCCCACAGTCGCCAGCGATGCCAGTTGCCGGGCTGAAAGACCCGCTTCCACCAACTGCCTGGATCATCCAGCGAGGCTTCGCCGACCAGCGTGGCCTTCGAGCTGGGAAGTTTGACGTCTTCCAGAGCCTCTTCGACGTTGCGAGTCTTCGGGAACTGCTTGGCGGCCTCGACGAGTTGATTGCGGAGATCGGTGGAGTCGTCCTCCAACCAGAGGACGCTTAAGGTCAAGGCGTCATCCGAGTTTGGGGGATGCAGCACGACCAGCGACCCCTCCTCGCTGAAGCTCCACGAGGGGGGGTACCATCCCTGATACCAGTTTGCAGGTCCATGCAGTGGCAACCATTGAGGAGGATGATCCACAACTCTCCCTTCCGCCTTGCGGCGGCTTACCCGCGCGAGTGTTACACTTTCGAAACGAACAGATCGAGAAAGATAACGGTGATCAACAGGCCCATCACGAAGAGCAATCCCAGATTGGTGGCCCAGCGGAAGACTGCTTCGCTCGGCTTGCGGCGCGTGACACCCTCCCAGATCAGAAAGACCATGTGCCCTCCGTCGAGGACGGGGATCGGGAGGAAGTTGATGACCGCCAGATTGATGCTGATGAGTCCCAGGAAGAGCAGAAAGTCGGAGAAGCCCTGCTGGGCCATCTGCCAGGCAATGTTCGCGATGCCGATCGGGCCGCTGAGTCCCTTGATCGAGAGATCCCCGGTGAACAAGCTCCGTAGCGTCAAGTAAATCTGGGCCACGGAATCGCCGGTGTAATCCAGCCCCATCGCCATTGCCCCCAGCACCGTGTCGGACTTCTGGTCGAGCAGGCTGGGCGTGAACAACAGACCTCGGGTGAGCGGAACGTTCCAATCGCTGGAAGCACGCGGCTTGATCGCCACTTCGCGAATGTCGTCGCTGTCGGCGCTCTTGACCTTCAAGATGACGTTCCATGCGGCGTAATTCTGAATCGACCAAAAGGCGTGAGGTATTCCGTTCGCGCCGATTTCGAGGACGTCGACGTCCTGCATGAGTTCGGTCTCTTCAACACCATCGGGAAGCTTGAACTGGATTGAAACAACGGTCTCCCGTGGTTTGATGCCTGCCTGAGCCGCCGGCCCCCCTTCCTCGACCGCGAAGACCGTTGGCAACACCTGGAAGGCGACGCCGATCGAAGGGATCGACAACGGGGAGTCTTCGAAAATCGGAGGCTCGGTCCAGCCGACACGGTCTTCCGGCGTCAGTCGCATCTCGAGTTCCTCGGGGGGGCCTCCCCCTTGTTCCCGAGCGACGGTGACGACGACCTCCTGACCCGCGCGGTCGCCGAAGTAGTCGGGGAGCGCGAAGGGATCGATGTCGGTACCGACCAACTGCCCGTCGACTTTGACGATGCGGTCCCCGACTTGAATGATGTCTCCCTCAGCATCGGGAGTCGTCGCGGGAGACTCGTGCCGTAGCGCGGTCACCTTGCCGTTGCTGAACGTCAATCCCAACTCGAGGAACGGCTGCGGCGGAACGGTAACAGTTCGTGTCGACGAGCTTTCCTGGTCACCCAGGGCGGCCACGCTGAATTCGACAGATTCGTCTCGATGGAGCGCGAGATGATCCATCAGTTGTGCCATCGTGCTGACTTCCACGCCGTCCACCGCGACCACCGTGTCGCCGCGCTGGAAACCGTTGCTCAATCGGTCGGCCACGCTTTCGGGAATCAGGTATGGCAGATCCGGCATCTGTTCGATGTAGTAGACTTGCAGACTGTCGGCTGCGAGCACGCCGATGCGTCGATGGATACCGCTGGCGTCGGGAGTGAGCGTCACTTGAAACGGTTCACCATCCGCGCGAGTCCCCTTGATCGTCATGTCGCCGCGGGAGAGCGCGGTGTTGATTCGAATGTCGGCATAATCGTCAACGCGACTGCCGTTGATTTCGGTAATCGTGTCTCCATCGCGAATTCCGTATTCCCAGGCAGGCATGCCGGGCTGAGTCGATTTGATGACGTTGACCTGGACCTGCACTCCCAGCATGAACGCGACAGCAAAGAACATCATGCCGGTGATCAAGTTCATGATCACGCCGGCGGAAATGATCGCCATCCGCTGTGGGACCGACTTCGCGGGATACGAACGCGGGTCGGATGTGATCTCCTCACTCGTCATCTGGCTGGGGTCCGCATCATCCTGGCCGAGCATTTTCACGTAGCCGCCGAACGGGATCATCGAGAGCGCGTACTCGGTCTCCCCCCGTTTGAAGCTCCAGAGGATCTTGCCGAACCCGATGCTGAAACGTTCGACGTTCACGCCGCACCATTTGGCGACGGCGAAGTGCCCGAGTTCGTGAAAGAAAATGACCAGCCCCAACCCGATGGCAACGGTGAGCAGGTTGATGACGGCCCCCAGACTGGGGATTAGCGATATTGCGATGACTTCCAAAGCCTTGCCTCCGTACGCGCCCATTGATCCAGGGCGATGAGTTCGTCCAATGTGGGATGCGATTCAAATCGGTGAGACTCCAGAATGTCTTTGCACATTCGGGGAATCTCGGAAAAACCAAGGTTCCGTCCCAGGAACCGCTCGACCGCGACTTCATTCGCGGCATTGAGGACGGCCCCCGCGCTCCCTCCCGCCCGGGCCACATCGAAACCCAGCGACAAGGCGGGGAAACAATCCAGATCGGGTGGATGGAAGTCGAGCGACAATCCCTGCTCGAAACTGAGCCGAGGACTGATGCCCGGACAACGCTCAGGATACGTCAAAGCGAATTGAATCGGAAGTCGCATGTCGGGGGGGGAGAGCTGGGCCAGCACCGAACCGTCTCGAAACTCGACCAAGGAATGCACAATCGACTGCGGATGGACCACCACTTCGATCTGATCGACATCGAGATCGAACAGCCAGCGGGCCTCGATCACCTCGAGGGCCTTGTTCATCATCGTGGCCGAATCGATCGTGATCTTTCGACCCATGTTCCAAGTTGGATGCGATAGCGCCTGCTCGACCGTCACGTCATTGAGTTGCTCCTGCGTCCAGTTGCGGAAAGGGCCGCCGCTGGCCGTCAGAATCACGCGTTGCACCTCTTCTTTGCGTCCCCCGGCGAGGGCCTGAAAGATCGCGTTGTGTTCGCTGTCGACCGGCAACAGAGTGGCACCGCTCCGCCGCGATTCTTCCATCACCAGCGACCCGGCCACGACCAGCGTCTCTTTGTTGGCAATGGCGACGGTCTTGCCGGCGGTGACTGCGGCCCAGGTGCCACGAAGTCCCGCCGCCCCCAGAATCGCGGCCAGCACGATGTCGACATCGTCGGCCCGAGCCAGATCTTCGATCGCGCCTGCGCCAAACGTCAACTCGGTGCCACTCGGCCAATCGGAAGCGGCCTTTGCCGCATCCTTTATGGATTCGTCCGAGACGACGGCGACCCGCGGTCGAAAGTGTTCGCACTGAGCTCGCAACCGATCAACGTTGCGATGAGCCGTCAGCCCCACGACCTGAATCCGCTCTCCGAGTGCCGCAACCACATCGAGGCTGCTGACCCCGACAGAGCCGGTCGATCCCAAAATGGCGAGGCGTTGCATAGAGGTTGTTGGGTACTTGTCGTTTGTCATCTGTCATGGGATTCGGAAGGCATTCCAAATGACCAACGACAAGTGACAGTTGACTTCGCGCGCGTTGGCTATTGCTCCCTGCCGGTTCTGCACAGACTCTAAGTCCTTTGCCACCGATGCTCAATGTGAGAGGGGGCATCGGTCAATCTGGATCTCTCATCCACTGCTCTCGGTGAGCGCGGCGATGCATGCAGTCGCCGCACTCAGCCGGAATGAGATGGACGGAAACGCGATTCCCGTCCCAAACGTTTGCATCTCTCCACCGGATGCATCAATGTTTAGAGCGTTCTGGAACTCTTCTCCGATCTCAAAACGACACCCCTCAGGAGCGACTCATGTACAGCCTTCGGCGCACGATGCTGGCCTTGTCAGTTGGCCTGCTCTTCCTTCCCGCGACCTCTCACGCGGCAGTGCGGATGCCTTCGGTCTTCGGCAGCCACATGGTGCTGCGCGCGGCGAATGGAAGTTCCCGTCTCGGGGTGGGCTGATCCCCGGTGAAGAAGTGACTGTCTCGTTTCGTGATCAGGAAGAAGCCACGGTCGCCGGTGAGGATGGTTCGTGGATGGTGCGCTGATGCCCCTTTCCGTTGGTGAACCTGGCGTTCTCGAAGTGACTGCGTCGAACACGCTCACGTTCGAAGATGTCCTCGTCGGCGAAGTCTGGGTCTGCAGCGGTCAATCGAACATGGAATGGACCGTCGGCAACTCGTTTGATCCCGATCTCGAACTGGCTGCCGCGAACTACCCGGGCCTCAGGCTCTACAGCGCGCAACGGACAACCGCGAAGGAGCAACAAGACGATGTCCACGGCCAGTGGCAGACATGCAATCCGGAGTCCTTGGCTGGCTTTTCTGGCGTGGCCTACTTCTTCCGGTCGCCAACTTCACGAGACCTTGCAGGTTCCCGTCGGTCTCGTAAAGTCCGCCTGGGGCTGCACCCCGGCTGAAGCGTGGACGAGTCACGACCATCTGGCCGCCAAGGCCGATCTGCAACGGATTCAGGCCACGTGGGCCGAGCGCATGGCAAACTACGATCTGATCAGGCTCGACAGCAGTTCGACACTGCGATGGCCCGTTGGGAAGATCAGGCTGCCGAAGCGCGCGCCGCTGGCCGTCAACCGCCGCGACGACCTCAATTGGTGCAGGAGCCAACGAGCAATCCGCATCATCCCAGCGTGCTCTACAACGGCATGCTGAACCCCCTCATCCCGTACGCGATCCGAGGCGCGATCTGGTATCAGGGTGAGTCGAACGCCGGACGTGCTCATCAGTACCGCACGCTGATGCCGACCATGATTCGCAGTTGGCGTGACGCCTGGGGGCAAGGAGACTTCCCCTTCTACATGGTGCAACTGGCGAACTTTCGCGCCATCCAGTCGGAGCCGGGCGAGAGTGACTGGGCCGAACTCCGCGAAGCACAGACTCTCACACTCGATGTCGAACCGAACACCGGCATGGCGTGCATCACCGATATCGGAGCCGCGGGGGACATTCACCCCAAGGACAAAGTTAACGTCGGCAGGCGTCTCGCCCGGCTGGCTTTGGTCGAACAATACGGCTTCGAGAATATCACCAAATGCGGGCCGACCTATCGGTCACTCGACATTGTCGGTAGTGAATGCGTGATTCACTTCGACAACCTCGGCGTCGGCAACTTGAACGGCTTGACTTCTTATTACAACGAGCCACTCACAGGGTTCGCGATCGCGGGAGCCGACCACGTGTGGCATTGGGCAGAAGCCCGCATCGAGGACGACACGGTGGTCGTGTCGCATCCCGATGTCCCCGAGCCATTGGCCGTGCGCTACAACTGGGCCGACAACCCTCAAGGAAACCTCTACAACAAAGCCTACCTCCCCGCGTGGCCCTTCCGCACCGACGACTGGCCGGGCGTGACCGAAGGAAAGCTGACGCCGTGAATCACCGGTTCAATTAGCCCCCGGCGAGTCGCCGGGGGGATCGGCGTTCTCATATCATCCGTGATCGTTGTCAGTTGATATCGATTCAAAGCGTCGCCGCTACTTGAATTCTCACTCCACCCCTCCCACATGCCTCCGCATCCTCAATCCGTGTCCACCGGCGTCCCTCGGCTCGATGAGATGCTGGGTGGGGGGCTGGTACCGGGGACGCTGACCGTGTTGCTCGGGGCGACGGGGATCGGGAAGACTCAGTTGGGCCTGCTCTTCGCGGGTGAAGGGTTACAAGCCGATGGTCAGCGGGGCATCATCTTCGACATGACGTCTCGCGGCGACTCGCAGTCTCACAACGAGTATGCCCAGCGGCTTTGTGACTGGACGCTCTCCGATCGACCCGTGGATTTGCCGGTCGATCTCGACCAGCTATGGGATCCCGCGTCGTCGAGGTTCGACAGTTTTCATCTCTTCCGCCAGTCGGGCAAGCGGGTGAGCACGCGGGATCTCGACACCGATCAGCTTCGCGAATGGAAGGCCGACCTCAATCGCAAACTGTCACAAACGATCGCGTTCTTCTACGGCAACTTCATTCACGGCGTGAGGCGGTGCGTGATCGACGGTATCGAACCAGCCGACCGGGCGAGCGAATCGTTTCAGTTCGATCTGTTCGAGTACGTCTATCATCAGATTCTCCGCAAGGAGGCCGAATGGCTCGCCCGCGATTTGTTGCGAGTCGAGTATCTCAAGAACGAAGAGAAGGTGAAGCAGCACAACTATGACCATCGCGGAAGTGACAGTGCCTCGATGCTCTGCACGTCTCACGAGGGCTGCTTGACGAACTGGTGGCCCGTCCCATCGAGACGGGGATGTCCTCTCGAACGCCAACACCATCATCGTGATGGGCAAGATCGTGACGGCTAGCCTCTGATGCGCCGCGCGTATCCATAGTGGCAAACACACGCGGCCGAGCGTGTGACGACTCGATCGTGCCGTTCGAGATTGCCGAGACTGGGATCGATTTCGTTTAACGCAAGCCGTATGCAACTCGTCTCCATCCAGATCGGTTTGTCGCAGACGTATCACTCACTCGATGCGCGAACAGGGCGGGTGCGGGAGTGGACATCGGGGATCGACAAGCGGCCAATTGAAGGGCCGGTCGAGATCACGGCGCTCGGCGTCGCGGGAGACGTGCAGGCAAATCGCAAAGTGCATGGGGGCGTCGACAAGGCTTTGTTGGCGTACTGCGGAGATCACTATCCGCACTGGGCCGAGGTGTTCGCGAGCGACGCCACCATCCCGGATGCTCAAAGCATCCGGGATAGTCTTGGACCAGGACGCCTTCGGCGAGAATCTCCCGTTCATCGGTCTCGCCGAGGAAGATGTCTGCATCGGCGACCGCTGGCGACTGGGTGAGGTCAAAAACGAGGTCTCGGCAACCACGTCGGCCACTTCGCAACACGCTGCGCGACGCTGGAGCAGACCGCACATTAGTGAAGGAAGTTGTGCAACGCGCGGCTGGACCAGTTGGTATCTGAGAGTCATCACTCCCGTCACATTGTCCGCCGGCTAACTAGTGGAGTTGATCGACCGCCCCCACCCTGAATGGCCGATCCCGCGAGCGCATCGCGCGATGTATGGACTCTCCGACAACTCCAGCGACGCAGCCGAACTCGCCCAACTCCCCGTGCTCTCACTCACATGGCGGGAGGAGTTGTTGTCACGAAGTGATGGGGAGCGAGTAGTGATT
>CALOES010000021.1:0-66682 GCA_942492405.1 uncultured Planctomycetaceae bacterium | reverse complement strand
GGTCAACAGCCTCGAATAGTGAAGAGAACGCCCACTCTTGATGAGAGGTTCACTGAATTCGCGACCCGATGGCAACCGATTTGTGTCTGAATGACGAGCCGCAAGCTCCGACCGGATTCGTCCTCTCAAATCGATTGTAACTTGCATCAACCGCGCGTTGACTCTCCCATTCGGAGAAGTAATAGTCTCGGCTTCAAGTCACTCGTCGATTCAACAAAAACAATTACGAGTCAACGCATGCCGAACGTAAGGATGTTCCGCGCGGCGATCGCCTTTGCGATGGTCGCGATCTGTGCTCCTCACTCTCTGGCTCAGGATGCGCCTGATCCAGACCAAGTCCGCCAGATCGCCGAAGAGGCATTTGTCTACGGTTACCCGATGGTCGTCGGCTACGGCGTGCTGTACGAGTATGCAGTCAATACGAGCTCCGACCAGTACAAGGCGCCGTTCAATCAGATCTATAACACCGCTCATGTCTACTCGCCGCAAGACACCGCAGTCGTCACGCCCAACAGCGACACGCCCTACTCGTTCGTCTGGGCCGACCTGCGCGCCGAGCCACTTGTCGTGAGTGTGCCCGATGTGGAACAAGGTCGGTACTACGCGGTGCAACTGACCGACATGTACACGTTTAATTATGGATACTTCGGCAGCCGCACCACCGGCAACACCGCAGGGACATATCTGATCGCCGGTCCCGACTGGACAGGGGAGTCGCCTGCCGGCATCGATGGCGTGTTTCATTGTGAGACCGACTTTTCTCTCGTTCTGTTTCGCACCCAGCTCTTCGGCGCGGACGACATCGACAAGGTGAAGGAGATTCAGGCCGGTTATCGCGTGCAGCCGCTGTCGACTCATTTGAATCAGCCTGCCCCGCCTCCCGCGGCGGAGATCGACTGGCCGGCATTCAGCAAGGAGCAAGCCGCGGGCGACCCGTTCTCGTATCTCAACTTCGTGCTGCAGTTTTGTCGCCCGGTAGGGCCTGCTGCCGGAGAGCAAGCGCTAAGAGACCGTTTCGCCACGATCGGAATCGAAGCGGGGAGACCCTTCTCGCTGGATGCTCTCGCTGCCGAACAGAAGCAGGCATTCGCAGCCGGCATGCAGAGCGGTGTGCAGAAGATTCAGCAGCGCGTGGCCAACATCGGCAGGTCCGAAAATGGCTGGCGACTCGGGTCGGCAGCCGGCGATCGAGAGTTCTATCACGGCGACTGGGAACTGCGAGCGGCCGGTGCGATGGCGGGCATCTACGGCAATTCACAGGCCGAGGCATTCTATCCTTTCGTCACCACCGACAGCGCTGGGAACAAGCCCGATGGCAGTACGAATCGTTACACCATGACGTTCGCTGCTGACGCGTTGCCGCCTGTGAATGCGTTCTGGTCGGTGACGATTTACGACGCCAAGACACAACTGTTGATCGACAATCCCATCAACCGTTACCTGATCAATTCGCCGATGCTCGACGCGATGCAGCGCAATGCTGACGGATCGCTAACAATCCACATCCAGAAGGATTCACCGGGAGCCGATCGCGAGTCGAACTGGTTGCCTGCTCCCGATGGGCCGATCTTCCTCGTGATGCGACTCTACTGGCCGAAAGAGGAAGCAGTGAACGGCACATGGAGTCCGCCACCAGTGATTCCCACGGCCAATGCGGCTGTTCCTCCTGATGACGAAGTTGGAGCGCGTTCCGGCGACAAATCGCTGGAGACCGTCGTCCGCACAGATGAGCGGTATGGTGACGATGGGCTCTTTCACGGTCCCCGCGGCTGGGTCTACTGGAACGATCTTGCCGACCCGCGTCCGATCCAGAATCCCAACCTGTGGCCCGACATGCAGTCGACCTATTTCATCGGTCGTCTGCAAATGCCTGCGGGCAGCACGCTGACGCTACAAGGCCAGTATCCACAGGCGCGCTACTTTCAGCTCGCGCTCTACAAGGCGGACCAGGGGACGTTCGTGTCGATCGGTGAAGCTCTGTCCGGACGGGAGATTACGCCCGATGCCGGTTCCAGCAATCCATTTGTCGTCGGTGCGGACCGATTGGTCGAGCAGCGCAGGTTCACGATTGACATCGCGGCGCGCAATGTCCCGGATGACGCGAGTCAACGCGAAACAAACACTCTCTACGTCGGTGATGATGGTGGTGTCATTCAAGCCGTGATGCGAATCTATCTCTCCGACCAAGGACGCGATGGAGCAGGCTGGGGATCGGCTGCGGCACCAACTGCTGAGGCGGGATTCCCGACGTACACCGCAACACTGGCAGATGGCACACAGCTTTCTGCCGACGAAGTGGTGCAGCAGTTGTCGCGACCAATTGAATCGACGAGTCAGCCATTGACCGCCGATCAGTGGGTGGCGCTGGTGAACAATCCAGACAACGACCCATCACTCGATCCGGCGACAGCTCCCGCGCGGGCACAACCACAATGGGAGAAGTATTGGGGCATTCCCTATTCGATTCTGGGAGCATTCAAGACTCCGGAAGCGCGGGAACAGATCTCGTTTGGCGGAGCCATCGACGGCGGCGGAGATCCGACGACGCAGTATTTCCTGACGCATCTCTCTCGCCGATTCGGAACCGTCTACGTAATGCGTGGCAAGATGCCGACGTTTCCCAACACCTATGTCGGTGCTGACGGCAACGGCCTGGAAGTGATGCCCGATGCACAGGTTCAGTACTGGTCGCTCGTCAGTTGCGAAGCTGCCCCCTCGGGACAGATCGTCGATGGTTTGACCGACATGCAGGTGCCGCTCGACGAGGACCGCAATTACACGATTGTCTACAGTCGCAGAGAAGACCGACCCCGCAATGCCACGCGAGAGAACGGCGTCGCCTGGATCGAATGGAGTCCGCGCGGCGAGGGACTCGTTGATCCGCGAAACCGCGAAGACTTCGGCATGCTGATGCTGCGGATCATGGCGACGAATCCCACCTGGACCGAACGTCCCGATAACGTCACCCGTCCCGGCATGGAATCAGCCGTAATGGGACCGTATCTTCCGCGAGGCGAGTACACCGACAAGGCGACATTCGAGGCAACATTTACTCATTGAGAACGGTAACAATCACACCGATCACGAAAGAGCAACTTATGAAGAAGTCAGTAGTTCTCAATCTGATTGTCGCGACGGCACTCACGATCGCGGTCAATCCAGTACAGGCCGACGATGGTCCGGCCCTCACGCCGAATCAACAGGCGGCCAATGGCCCGTTTCCGGGTGACATCAGTCTCTATGCTCAGGAACTCGACATTGCGGCAGCGCACACGTCGCCTGGTTATTATCCTTCGCTGAATGCGGCTGAGATCGCCGACTCGCAGCGGAGCGGTTTCTTTCCCGCTGCCACGTTCACCGGTTCGTGGGACGGCCCCAATCAAGTCTTTGCCTGGCGGAGTGCTGGCACCTACCAGGGTTTGACGTACATCTGCAACCGACGGCCCGGTGAGTTGTACCTGGTAGGCGGTGACTATCCCCCGCCTCGAGGTCCGATTCCTCCCGGCCCGTACATTGCGAAAGTCGACGCGACCACCGGCATCGAGATCTGGCGGACCTATGTCGACAACGCAAATGTTTCTGGACGATGGATCGGCAACGCCAACCTCAACATCATGGACAATGGCAACATTCCATTCTCATGGTCGAACCAGATCATTCTTATCGATGGCGACACGGGACAGATTCTCAGACACAACACATTGCCGACCGGCGAGACGCCGATGGCGGACGCCAACTACAAGCACATGACCATCGCGCCCGACGGCACGCTTATCGTCAAGTGCCAGACGCGTCCGTCCGGTGTGCCGTTGCAGGGGACCGCGGCGATCCTCATCGGTGTCTGGAACGGCATGAAGCAACCGAATTCGCACCTGTGTGCCGTCGATCCCGATACGCTGGAGATTCTGCACGACATTCCGCTCCCTGAGCCTTCGACGTCGCCCCACATCATTGCCGACTACGAGGGACAGATCGCAGTTTACGTCCCGCTGGATAGCGGCGCGATCCGCTGCTTCTGGGATCCCGTTGTCAAACAACTGTCGGTGGACGATACCTGGACCATGACGCCCGAGCGTACCAATACTTCAACTGCACCGACTCTCATCGGCGAATGGGTTGTCTTGCAAACCAATGGGGCCGGCAGCGACGAGTTGGCCTCGGCGATTGCGGTCGCTCATCGTTCCGACGCCGACAGGACGCATATCATCTACCCGTTCGGCGATCTCGAACCGGGCGCGTGGAGTTTCTGCCCCCCCAAGCCTGGCGTTGATCCCGATAACCACATGATCTATTCGGCCGACTTCGGTGTGGGACAGGTGGCAGGTATCAAGATCGATCCCGAAACAGGTGAACTGGATGTGGCATTCGTCGTCGACGATGCAACCAACACATTCCAGCCGGTGATCGGCCCGCGAGATCAGCGCGTCCTGCTGCTCACCAATGCGAAGCGAAACAATGAGAGCCAACCGATGAAGGAAGCCTTGATGTCCGGCAACTACACGGAACAACTCACTTGGCGCGATGCGGCGACCGGACGCATCCTCGCCGAGTCGGACTTCTTCGAGCCATTAACCATCAACTCCCTCACCACCCCCGGATTCGGCGGCCGAATCTACTTCCCGACCGATGGGAGTTTCATCGTCCTGCAGCCATTGCCTGCGGCCGCAACGGAGACCGCTCCTCAGTAGTCGCAAGCTCTCACTTCACTCCAGCGGCGTCACTCTCAGCCGCAGAGCGTTGCTGATCACCGAGACCGAGCTGAAGCTCATGGCGGCGGCGGCGATCATGGGGTTGAGAAGCAAGTGAGGGGAGATCGGGTAGAGGATGCCGGCGGCGAGAGGGATGCCCAGGGCGTTGTAGATGAGGGCGAAGAAGAGATTCTGGCGGATGTTGCGCATTGTCATTCGGCCGAGCTTGATTGCGCGCACGATGCCGCGAAGATCCCCTTTAACGAGTGTCACGCCGGCTGACTCGATGGCGACATCGGTGCCGGTTCCCATGGCGATACCGATGTGGGCGGCCGCGAGCGCGGGGGCGTCGTTGATGCCGTCTCCCGCCATCGCCACCTTGCGACCTTCGGACTTGAGCGACTCGATCTGCTTGTGTTTGTCTTCAGGCGAGACGCCGGCATAAAACTCGTCGATGCCCAACTGGTCGGCCACCGATTTGGCTGTTTGTTCGTTGTCGCCGGTGAGCATGATGATCTTCAGCCCCAGATCATGCAGTGTGCGCACAGCTTCGGGCGTCGATTCCTTGATCGGGTCGGAGACGGCCAACAGGCCGGCGAAGACGCCATCGATCGCGGCGTACATCACCGTGTGCCCCTGTTGCTGCAGATCACCGGCTTTGTCATCGAGAGCATCGACACCGTTCACATCGTGCTCAGTGAGGAGCGACGGCTTGCCGATCATCACACTCTTGCCATCGACGGTGCCGCGAACGCCGCCGCCGGTGATTGAATCAAAGTCGTCGACTTCAGGGAGTTGCATGCCGCGATCCTTCGCCCCCGAGACGATGGCTTGAGCCAGTGGATGCTCGCTGTGGTTCTCGACGGCGGCCACCAGTCGCAGGAGTTCGTCCTCCGAGAACTGCTCGGTCGAAATGCATTCCGTCAGCTTCGGTCGACCGGCCGTCAGCGTGCCGGTTTTGTCGACAACAAGCGTATCGATCTTCTCGATCGTCTCCAGCACGCCGGCGTCTTTGATGAGGACTCCTTCCTTCGCACCGCGCCCGACGCCGACCATCACCGACATTGGCGTCGCGAGTCCCAATGCACAGGGACAAGCGATGATGAGCACGGCGACGGCGTTCATCAGAGCCCAGGCTAACGCGGGTTGCTCGGGCTGAGCGATCGCCCACACCAGGAACGTGATGACGGCGATCAAGACAACCGCCGGCACAAAGTATCCCGCCACCTTGTCGGCCACACTCTGAATCGGCGCCCGGCTGCGTTGTGCCTCGGACACCATGTTGATGATCTGCGACAGCACCGTCTCTTCACCGACGCGTTTCGCTTCCATCAGAAATGAGCCGGTCTGATTGACCGTGCCGCCAGTCACGTCGTCGCCGGGTGCCTTCGACACCGCCATAGGCTCGCCGGTGATCATCGATTCATCGACCGAACTCTTCCCCTCGGTCACTGTCCCATCGACCGGAACCTTCTCGCCGGGACGCACACGCAGCGTGTCTCCCTGTTGGACGTCATCCAGAGAGACTTCGTGTTCTTCGCCATCACGCACGACGCGGGCGGTCGGCGGTGCGAGCGAGAGAAGTTCGCGAATCGCACTCCCGGTGCGCTTGCGGGCACGCAGTTCGAGCACTTGACCGAGCAGCACCAGCGTGATGATGACGGCCGCCGACTCGAAGTAGAGTTGTGCGTCGCCGCCGTGCGTGAAGCTGGCGGGAATGACGAAGGGAAAGAGCACTGCCACCAAACTGAACAGATATGCCGCCCCGGTGCCGATGGCGATCAGTGTAAACATGTTGGGGCTGGCATTGATGACCGACCGCCAGCCGCGAACGAAGAAGGGCCAACCCGCCCACATCACCACGGGCGTACTCAGCGTCAACTGCATCCAATGATTCAGCGTCGAGCCGAGCCAGGCATCCACCGGCACGCCGACCATCGGCAGCATCGCCAGCAGAAAGACAGGGAGGGTGAGGGCGGCGGCGATCCAGAACCGCCGCGTCATGTCGTTGAGTTCGGCATCATCTTCGTCATCGGCTTCCGGGTACTTCGGTTCGAGATCCATCCCGCACTTGGGACACGTCCCCGGCTCATCCTGCTTGATCTCTGGATGCATCGGGCAGGTGTATGTGGCCTTGCGAGCTGTGCGTCGAGGAGTCGCTCGTTCGAGCGACATGCCACACTTCGGGCAATCGCCCGGCTTGTCGCTCTCGACACCTTCGCACATCGGACAGAAGTAGGCTTTGCCCGGTTTGCGCGTGGTTGTTGGTGCGTCTCCGTCATGGCAGCACGAGGCGCTCTGCTCAGCGTGATGGTCCTGCCTACCGCCGAGTTGAACAAGTTGCCCCGAAGGTTCATCAGCCGCGAGAAACTTCTTCCGGCAATGCTCGCAGCAGAAATAAAACGTCTCGCGGTCGCGTTCCGCGCTGATCGCGGTCGCTTCATCCACAGTCATGCCGCAAATGGGATCAATCGCCATGCCTGCCATTGTCGCGTGCCATGTAACCAATTCAAGCCAGTGGAACGGTACTCACGCCGACTGAGCATCACCCGCAGCCCAAACATGCGAGGCAGGGCCGGTAGATCGTAAAGGCCGTCTTCCGAGCGTCGACCGAAATACTGTCGCAGCCCACACTGTCCGCGACAGCAACGACAATCACTCGCTCTCCGGTATCACAAACTCCTGCCGATCGGCGTCCCAGGTGATGCCGAGTTCGATGGACTGCTCGACGCGGTTTCGCCATTGGAGTTCGTACTCGACATCGTGTTCGATGTCGGCCGTGAGCGGTGGGAGGAGTCCCTCCACCATCGCCATAGCCTGATTCTGCAAGTTGCGAATTTCGCGTTCTTTCCAGAAGTCGTCGTCGTCGCCCAAAGCCTGCTGATAGCCCGGATCGGAGACGATGATTTCCGCCGCGACCAGAGGGTTCGTCGTCGGATGGAGCGGTGCATCACGCAGCACGCCATGTCGGCGCGCCCAGTGAATGTGCGATTGCGGCATCTCTTCCCTGCCGCCGAGTGCAACCGGCCGTCCGAGCATGAAGGGCACATCGGCCACCACACCCATCGGGTCGAGCGGCCAGGCACTCACATCCACGTCGCCCGAGTAACCGAAGAGCACGGCGATCATCGGCGGTGGAATGCGATCACCCACTTCGATCGGCTCGAACAGCGTGCGGATGATCCAGAAGACCAGCTTCTCGTCGCCGTGCCGAGAGCCGCCGGACTCTAGTAATGTGAGATACTCTTCGAGCGTGGCCAGGGCTTCGTCTTTGCCAAGTGCGTGCAGCGCGTTGACGGCGCGAATCAGGTGGACGCCGTTCGGATTGTCGAAGGGCCAGCCCGTAGCGCGGTTCACCATCTCCAGGGCAGGCGCAAGTTCGGGAGCGGCAGGTATTTCCAGCCTATGGACCGAACTTGCAATGACGGGGGTCTCGTCGCCCCAATCGACCACTTCCCTCCTTCTCACCAAGCTGGTGTGATTGGCCAGGGCCAGGCCGCATTGAAATGTTTCTGCAAGCGCGCGGTCATCCCATGTCTCTCGAACATCAAACACAATCTCAAACTCGCCCGAAGGCTCCACCGTCGCCGTCTCGAACAATGAATCGACGGCGGTCGTTCCATGCGACCAATCGGGTGCGGCATCGGGATACCTCGCCAGGTAAAGAGCGATTCCCTGAAACCAGTCGACGGGCTGCGGTTCATCGGAGCCGACGGGAACATAGTACAGCCGGCCACGCAGCGTGCAGTAGTTCCCCAATGCATCGAGCACCGACGGTTCCCAGAGAACGGTAATCGATTCAAGCGTCTGCCGATCAGGGCGCTCGGCATAGCCTTCAAGATGTCTATAGGTGTGTGAATGCCCCCGTGCAAACGGTCTCCACCACGCAGATCGGCCGTCATACAACGAACTCGGCGGCTGTTGCGCATCGACGGCGACAATTGGAATGGATGCCATTGCGATTACGATTAACGTCGTCATCCAGCGGAGAGAATACGATGGCAGGGCGAGAGTTCTATTCATCGCGGGCCTCCTCCGATTGCAGAGTATCGAGCGCGGTCCTGGCTGCCGACCGTCGTATCCAATCGGTTGACTGCGCGGCGTCTTCGACTGCCGCAAGCGCTTCCGGTGTGCCGATGGAGATCAAGGCATCGATCACTTCGTTTGGTTGAAGGAGTTTCGGCGTGTGGAGTTCGTCCATCAAGTACGGCAGAAACGGATCAGCGAGAGGTCCCAGGTCGATCATCATCTCCAATGCTTCGTAACGGTGGAGATTTTCGTCGGCAGCGAATACGGACTGCACTTCGTTCTCGAAATGGGCAGGGTCTCCCGTAATCCGATAAATCGATGCCGCAGCCTGAAGTCTCACGGCATCGTATTCATCTATCAGCAACTCTTCCAAATTGCCCACCAAGAGTTGGGCATCGGCACCGTAGTCGCCCAACGCTTGTGCCGCATCGTGGCGCGTCCAAAAGTCTTCGTTCGAGAGCTGACTGGCGAGATACGGAATCACCGTCGCAGGCGCGGCCCGAGTTCCACGCAGGATTTCGATGATGTTTCTGTCGGACACCCGGCCACTCCGGGCAATGTCGATCACAAACGCTGCGCCCGCTTCAGACTCCGCAGACACCTGCAACATCGCCTGAGCGCAGGCTTGGGCCGTCCATTCGTCTCCATGCTCAATTCCATACTCCAGGATGGCCTGGACTTCGTCTGAAGTTTGATTCGTCACCGCGATGACGGTCGCGAATTCTCTGATCGTCATTTCACCGCTGCGCACCTTCTGCAGCAGCAACGGGACGGACTCGTCTGCTATCAGGGAATCATTCGCGGCGGAATTGATCGCGAACAACGCCGAAGTGATCTCCCGGGAGAGTTCGCCGTTGTCCGCTTCGGCCAAGTCGAGCACCGCCTCTTTGAGTGGGGCGGCGATCGCACCGAGTCCGCTGATCGCGGTGAGCGCCGAACGCTGCACATGAACGTTGGGGCTGCGCAACAGCGATTCCAACTGCAGGCAGTCCTCTGTCGTGAAGTCGTCGTCCCAGGCTGAGAATCCGTAGAAGTACAAGCCACTCTCCGCCTCGATCGACAACCGCTCCAGAGCACTCACAAACCGAGAAATATCGTGCGTCACGTGCCAAAGCGTGGCCAGAAGTTCTTCGGCCGCATAATGCCATCTGCCGGGACTGATCGTCCGATCTTCGGGATTCAGTTCGGCATCACGCTGCATCTCCTGGTAGCGTTCAAGTGAATCATTGAGTGCGGTTTCGACAGCGTCCGCCGCCGGCTCTCCGCTCCGCCCCAGCATCTGTAATGTGTGTGCCGCCAGAATGCGCACCTCGCAATTCTCGTGGAGCAGGCACTCACTGAGAACGGGAATGTCGTCGAGATGCGGCGGCCCGATGTGAGACAACGCGGCTTCGGCGCTGTACTCCAGGCGATAGTCCTCCCAGTAACGCTCGCGCGCCGGAAGATTCGTCAGCAGGGCCGGGATTGCACTCTGCGCTTCGATGCCGTATCCACCAAGCGCCTCGGCAGCCGCCCAGGCAAGATCGGGGCGCGTGAGCGATTCGATGAGCACCGGCACTGCCGTCGAGGCGACGGTCTGATTCACCTTGAGGGCGATCGCCGCCTCGACGGCCACCGCGACTTCGGGATCGCTGAGCAACTGTGTGAGTGTGGCGACTCCCGACTGATCGAAGTCCGCGAGCGCCTGCGCTACGGCGGCCCGCACGCGCGGGTCGGAGTCGGCGGCGAGTGGGGTGACGTCGTCCAGTTCCAACTGGCCCAGTCGATGGAGGGCCGACGTGGCAGCCGCTCGCACACGGCCGGAGGGGGAAACGAGCACTTCACGCAATGGATCAATTGATGGCTCGCCGATCGCGACCAGGGCATCGGCCGCAAAGCCGCGAGTTGCATGGACTGCGTCGTTCAGTTGAGCGCACAGCACGTCGACGGCAGGGGCGGCATCGACTCCCAATTGGCTCAGCGCGCGAATTGCGTGCGAAGACTCTTGCGGGTTGCCTTGCTCGACCAGCCGCATGAGTTGCGGAACCAGTTCCTCGCCGCGCTCTTCGATCTCGCCGCCAACGGCCACTGCCTGCAACAGGCGTTCGACGCGAGCATCGGGGCTGTCGTCGAGTGGAGAAGCATCGTCACACACCGCCACACGGCAGACGAGGGCCGTGGCGATCAACAACAACATCATCATGGTCCAGCGCGGGGACATGCGTCACTCCTCCCGACAACGACAGCGGCTTCACATCGCCATTGTCGACGACGGCAACGGCGTTGGCAACTGCCAGCCGAAGGCATCGGAAATAGAGTGACGGAGCCGCGTCGCCAGATCCTGGGATCCCTCAGCCGGTGCCAGCGACTGGGTGTGCAACGATGTTGGCGATTCTGCGCCGTTCGCGCTCCATGCCGAGATAGGTCAACAGTGCGAACAACCACTCCACGGTGAGAATGCCGACGAAAGCCCAACAGGTCCAGCGGGAGGTGTCGAACTCGTCCCAGCATCGAATGACACTGATCAGAATCATGGCAAACCACACGAGCGCGCCTTCACTCACGACGCGGAGCGCGCTCCAGCGCGACTCGAACAACGCCAGTGCATGCACAAAGGTCGGTGCGGCGAAGAGTGCGCCGATGCCGCGTGCCGAAAGGGGTGTAAGCGTCCACGGCCACATGGCGATCATCTGTTCCGGAAAGATGATTAGGGCCAGACCGACGATTCCGAAGATCACACCGATCACGCCCGTCGACCAGTTGATGTACGGCGGCACCACAACGTCGATATCGTCGGGCGTGCCGGGATCGTGTCGCGAATTCAGGTAAAGCGTGCAGGCCAGGATCGGCGGGACGCAGATGTAGGCGATGAACCAGACGATGAATGGGCCGGGAGGGCCGGTGAATTTGTTCCAGTACATCAGCGTCACCACGCCCAGCGTGCTGAGCACCGGCAGCGTTGCCCAGATGATGAGAGCCACGTGATGCCACTTCTTGGCGAACACGAATCGCGTGTAGCTGTAGATCACCGCGAGATAGAGTGAGCCGAACATCATCGCCGACATTCTCGGCTTGATGGGCCAGGCGAAGTTCTTATCGGTGTGCTCGGCAAAGAAGATCAACCCCACAAAGAACGGGGGACCAACACCCGCCCCAAACAACCCCCCCCCCCCCCCCCCCCCCCCCCCCCCCCCTCCCCCCCCCCCCCCCCCCCCCCCCGCCCCCCCCCCCACACCCCCCCCCCCCCCCCCCCCCCCCCCCCCCCCCCCCCCCCCCCCCCACCCCCCCCCCCCTTTCTCTCACTGCGTTAATTGCATCACCAGTTCAGCCGCGTCATCGCCAATCTCGTCTCCGGCCGCTACGGCATACAGCAATCGATCGAGCGGATCGGCGGTGTCTCGACTGCCATCGTCGGACCACCCAACGCCAGCCAGCATCACCACAAAGATGAGGCCACATTCTATCATCGAGATTACCTTTCTCATCTTTCATCCTCTCTTGACTACACCCTCGACGCTTGTCCCTTGACCGTTCGCTGCAAAGCGCGTTGACGTTCCGCGTCTGTCGATTGGTAGACGTGCGTCAGCAGTCGTTCCATGGCGGGTGAAAGTGTTTGGCCTCGGCGGGCCATGGCGGTGCGGGCGGTGGCGAGGGACGACGTCATCCCGTCGGGAAGCATTTCGAGTTGGCCGTGCCAGATCCGGCAGAACGACGGGATGTGCTTCGGAAGGAGTTCGCCGGCGGGGAGGATTTGCGTCATCACGCCGACCGATGTCCCAGTGTTGAACAGACAGCACAGCGCCGTCTTCGTGTGATCTCCAATGAAAGCCCCGACCTTGGTTTCACCCGTGTCGATCGACTCGCCGACCAGCGGCACCTTCACGGCCGAGTAGTCGTTCTTGAGATCGCTGTTCGACGTGAGCGCCCCGAGGTTCACCCAGGAGCAGACGTAGCTGTGTCCAAGGAAGCCGTCGTGATACTTGTTCGAGTAGCCATGCAGGATCGACTCTTCGATCTCGCCGCCGACACGGCAAGCGGGGCCGATGCTGCAACCTTCGCGGATGTTGGCGCGAAAGAGTTGCGTGCCGCGTCCGATATAGCAGGGGCCTTCGATGCGGGTGAAGGCCTGAATGCGTACGTCTTCATCGATCCAGACGGGGCCGTGTGTGGTGTCGATCACCACGTAAGGGTCGACCTTCGCCGACTCATCGAGATGGAGTGACTCGATCGGCCCCACCAGCCCGAGATGCGGCGGGAGAGACTCCGAGGCGAACGCCTCTCTCCATGCAAAGTCTGAAGCGATCTGGGCGGGGTTGTGATCGACGATGTCCCAGGGGCGGGCCACCATGCGGCCGGGAACATCGACTTCGTCCCGCAGCTTCGCAAGTTGACCGAGGACTTCGCACCAGTTGCCATCGGCAAACAGGGGAGCCTCTTCCGGCAGCACCATCAGGGTGACGAGTTGTCCCTCGCAGGTGGCGGCCTGTCGCTCTGTGAGTGTCGCGAGCGTGCGCGGATCACCCAGCCAGCGACCGTTGATCAAGAGTGTTGAGTCTTCGGCGAGACCCGCCTCGTCGTTCACACGGATGCCGGGATGTTCTTCGCGATAGACCTCCGCCAGCTCCGGGCGCACAAAGACGCCAATCTGAGCCGAAGGGATGAGGGTCTCCAGCCGTTCGCGCGGGGAGAAGTGTCCGCAGCGCAATTCGAAGACGGGCCGCAGCCAGGTGAGAGGAAAGAACGCCTCCGGCGATTCCTCGAAGAGAGTGATGCGCATCCTTGCGACTCCCATTCAAATCGAACGTCAGGCTCTGGAACTTACGAGCGGCGGGGTTCGAGCCCGCCGCTCATTGTTTTCTTAGCTCCTGACTCGTTCCAAGTATGATCCATCGGCAGTGTCGATCTTGACGCGATCACCCTGCTTGATGAACGAAGGCACCTGCACTTCGCCGCCGGTTTCGACCTTGGCGAGCTTGGTGACGTTGGTCGCCGTGTTCCCCTGAGCGGCAGGCTCGGCATAGACGATTTCGAGAACGATGTGTTTCGGCGGGTTGATGCCGATGAGCTGTTCGTTCCAGTACATCAGACTGATGGAGGTTCCTTCGGAGATGAACCTCATCTGGTCGGCACAGATCGCGGCATCCATGGAGACCTGCTCGAAGCTGTCGTTATCCATAAAGATGTAGTTGGTGCCGTCGAAGTACGAATAGGCCCCGTCGGCGTTTCGCACATCAGCCGCTTCGAGGCCATCGCCGCTGCGGTAGGTGTTATCGATAATCGTCCCGGTAAGGAGATTGCGCAGCTTCGACTTGTAGAGGGCCTGCCCCTTGCCGGGTTTAACGAACTGACAATCGAGCATTTCGTACGGCTGTCCGTCGACGAGGACTTTGATTCCCTTACGGAAATCACCGGCATTAATCGTGGGCATGGTCGGAGGCTGGGAGAGACAGTAGGAAAACGTCATCAATCGGGGCGGAAGATAGCAAAGGGGGCGAAACAAGGAAATGTGAGGATAGGCTGGGCTGCAAATTCGCCTGCCGCGACAGCAAAGGAGGCTTGAAACCGGTGCATTCCTGGAGTCTGGGCCAGGATTACAGCCCCCAGCATGGCATTCGACGGACTCAAACCGACGAAGTCGTCGAACGCGGCGAGATCGACCGCCGGAGGCACCGTGTCGATGTCATCCTGAGACGGACATCAGACAACACGTTGGCTGTGCCGATGCTGCTGGAATGGTATTCTCATCCCACGACGAATCTGTCCCCTCAATTGGATCATTTGGCTGTGCGACACGATCCCGAAGTTCAGCAATGTCTGGCGAGCTATCAGCTAGGGCTGCCGCGGATTCCCATTGCGGGCCGCACGGGGGAACTGCTCGGTCGCGGGGCGGGGAGTTCTGTCGAGTTTCAGGAGTATCGCGAGTATCTCCCCGGTGACGACATCCGCCATGTCGACTGGGCCGCCTTCGCCCGCAGCGACACGTTGATGGTTCGTCTCTACCGCGAGGAGATCAGCCCGCGAACCGAGATCATCTTCGATGCCAGCCGATCGATGCAGACCGGCACCGGTGCCAAGTCGATCGTCACTCGGCAACTCGTCAGCCTGTTCGCGCAACTGTGTGGAAGGATCGGTGGCCGGCCGACGATCATGCCTCTCAACGACGACCGGCCCGTGATCAGCATGGGACTGGAAGCTCTCGATGCGCTGGAGACCTTCCCCTTCGAAGGTCGTGGCACGATGCTCGATGCATTGGCCGATGGAGCAGCGACACTCAAGCCGCAGGCGGTGAGGATCGTCATCAGCGACTTTCTATTTCCGCACGACCCCGATGCCTTGCTGAAGCGCATGGCTGCCGGCGCGAGCACGGTGTGGGTGATTCAACTCCTCAACAAGTTTGAAGCCGACCCGGAGGAACTGGGAGGCCGACGCCTGATCGATGTCGAGATGGGAGCCGAGACTGATCTACTGATCAACAAGAAAGCGATTCAAGGTTACCGCGAGCGACTGGGCCGACTGCAAGAGGGCCTCGTCCGCGCCTGCCGACGTGTGCATGCTCCCTTCGCCACATTGGTCGCCGATCGCGGCCTCGCATACGTATGTCGCCAGGATCTGTGTGCGGCAGAGATGCTGCGAATCGGGTGATCGGGCCGCGAATCGAGTCGAACATCCAACAAAGAAGGCGTCTCCCCTGTGAGAAGAGACGCCTAATTTGTCCCATAGGTTCTTACCTATGGAGGCAAGTGGCCGCACCTGTACCTCTAAACCGCCGTTTCTGCCCGGCAGGTGACACAGATTCCGCCAAATTCTAGAATCTTTTTTGAATCGACGAATTTCCCCAGGAATTCAAGCTCTTCTGGGGTCCGAAAACTGGCACGAAAGGTGACCAATGCGCTCGAATCGTCCTCCCCAGCGTCGATTTTTCTTCGGAATGCTGGCCCTCTGCCTGCTGATCGCCTCCCAGGCTGGGGCCGATATCACTCGTGATGCCGCCAATCGGCTGTGCGTCGACGTGGTCGTCGTTGAACGGGGGAGAGACATTCGCGGCGTCATCGTCAGTCGCGACAACGACGGCGGAGCGAGCGTTGCCGTCCGCCGGGGCTGGCTGCGAACCGAGCAGCCGGAGGTCTACGAAGAATTCCGCGTCGGCGAACTGCGGAGTCAGCAACAAGGCAACCAACAGCTCATCGAGCGCATCGATGCCTGGATCGTGGAACTTGATCCCAACGAAGAGGGACAACTGATCGGCATTCTCGAAACCGAACGCAACTCGGCGAATCAGCGCATCGATAACCCTGATGCGGCTGCCGACGATCAAGAGTTTCTGCTGATCGATATTGAAGTCGATCGCATTCACGCAATCTACGTGCAACAACCGCGACAACGACAGGCGGGACTGTGCGCCTATCACTTCGATCTGGCTGATGTCGAAACGACGATCTTGCCAGACGTCGAGAGTCAGCTCAACGAGCTCGATGCAGACTGGCGAACGATGACGGTCGATCTGACGCATCGGCTCGCCGCGCGCGGCGAGCAGTCCGACAAGGAGTGGGCGGCTCGGCAGGCGTTGTTCGAATTTCAGTTTGGCACGCAAGTGGCATTTCAAGGAACGGGAGACGCCATCGTGCGTGTCGATTCGACCGGACAGGGAGACGTCGGCGATGCTCTCTCACAGATTCTCGGCGGGGGACTGACTGTCGATGTCGGCGACCTGCTCGATCTCCCCGAACTTGGAGGCACCCGTGAATCGAACCGCTGGCGCGAGCATGCGATTGCGATCACTGCGGAGGAAGGAGCCCGAGGTTGTCGCGTTACCCGTGTTGCACCCGATCTGGTGGGACGCACTTCAACGGTCGAAGAGACATTTCTCGCCCGGATGCCCGATGGAACCTGGGAAACGATCTGGAGTGCGAGCATCACATCGCGACCGGGTGATGTCCCCGAAGGAGCCGTCGATCTCATTCGCGAGGATCCGCAGGTGCAGCAGATCATCACGACCGCCGAACTTCTAGGTATCGGCACTGTCGATCTGAACCAGGCGTTGACGTTCGGAGCCGTGACGATGCAGGCCCAGAATCAAGCCAACGGACAGTTCCGTCAGTTTCTCGATCGCTACCTGCAACAACTGGATGGGCCTCCGTTGGTGTGGGGTGAGAGATGAGAGAGTATCATTCATTAGTCAGTCGTTGTTTTTTCCGCGTTTCGTTTTCTTGTTTCGACCCTCGCCCCTCATCCCTCCATTCGACGCATGCACGAATTCATTCTCATTCCGGGTCGCACGGCTGTTCAGGGGACGGCTCTCAATGAGGGGAAGTACACGCAAAATTACATCGACGAGATCGGCGTCCTCAAGATGGCCCCAGCCGACATGGAGCGACTCGCGATCGCCGAGAACGATTCCGTTCGCATGTGGAACGAGTTCGGCGAAGTGACCGTCCCGTGTCAGGCCGCCAAGGGGGATGAACTGCCTCCGGGGATTCTGTTCATCAGCTACGGCGACAAATCGAGCCAACTGATGGGGGGTGAAACCCACGGCAGCGGCATGCCCGACAGCAAATGCCTCGATGTGTGGATCGAGAAGGCAACAGGCTGACAGAGCAGTCGGTGGCCGCAGGTCGAATGCAGGATGCGCTTCGGACCTGCGCCATCTCTCACGCCGCTACGAATTCGCTGCCGTGGAGTGATATAGTACGGTCGACTTCATCCTCAACGAGCTGATTCATGCCGCATCGAACATTCAACACGAGAAGTTGTTTCCTCTCCGCATGCCTGCTGGTGATCGTCGGTTCGTTCAGTCTAAAAGCTGCGGAGCCGGTGGCGATTACGAACGACGGCCTGCTCAAGCAGCGACCGTGCTGGTCGCCTGATGGCCGGTTCGTGGCTTTCACGCGGCATGAGGAAGCCGACATCTTTGTATATGTGCTCGACATTCGGACGGGTGAGATCGATCGCCTGACCGACCGCGACGCTCCCGAGTTTGATGCCGTCTTCTCGCCCGATGGTGATTCCCTATTGCTGGCGATCGACAACACATCACCTAATCAGGGGAATATCGACATCGCCTGCTGGCATGTCGCCGAGAGCAGAGTGGAGGACATCCACAACGGCGGTGGAGGCTTGTCGCATCAGGAATGGCCCTGCTGGTCGCCTGCTGCCGATCGCATCGCGTTCACATCGACGCATGAGGGCAACCAGGAGTTGTACGTCGCCGACCACGAAGGTGGCGATGAAGTTCGCATGACGAACGACCCCGCGATCGATGCTCATCCTTGCTGGTCGCCGGATGGCAGCGTGATCGCCTTCGCCACGAATCGCTGGGGCGATTACGAGATCGCCATCATTCCCGCTGACGGGGGCGAGTTGCGACGTTTCACAAGCAGCGATGGCCTCGATGATTATCCCGCCTTCTCGCCTGATGGTCGCTATCTGGCATGGACGACGGCTCGACTCGGCAGCTTCGACATCGCAATCGCCGACGTCGCCTCCGGAGAGACGGTCACCATTCTCGGCACCGACTGGGGCGATGGACTGTCGATCGAGAACTTTCCCACCTGGATCGATACCAACACGCTCGGCTTCGTCTCCAACATGGCTGGCGGGTTTGATATTTACACCATCGACCTCGGCGATGCCGGCTTGAGTGTGACGACAGCGTCACTCGATCTCGCTTTAGCCACGGTCCCGACATCTCTCAACATCTCGTCCTGTGATGATACTGCGGCAACACCCTCAGCCACCGACGATCCCCCCGTCTCTTCCGCTGAGATGCGCGAGATGGTGCTGGAGTGGGAACAGGCAGTCACCGACACCACGTCGGCAATCGCACTCAACCCGAACGATGTTTCGCTCTTTTCACGTCGGGGAGATGCGCAGTTCTATCTGGGACGATTCGAAGAGGCCTTGGCCGACTACAATCAGATGCTGGTGCTGGCACCTCAACTCGAATCGTCGCACTGGCGGCGGGGCATCGCGGCGTGGTTTGCCGGCGAGTACGAAACGGGAGCCGAACAATTTGGAAAGTATCACACGTTCGACGCGGTCGATCGCGAGAACGGCCTCTGGAAATTCTTGTGTGATGTGCGTCACAGCGATCTGGAAACGGCCCGTGCGCAGATGCTGGTCTATCAGTCAGACGACCGGGCGTCGCTCCCCGATGTGTATCGCATGTACGCCGTCGAAATGACGCCCGAAGAATTGCTGGAATCACTCAACAACGGCGGCTACGAAGCACTCGACCTCGACCGCCGACTCTTCTACGCCGAACTCTACATCGGTTTCTTCTTTTGGGTGCAGGACGATGTCGAACAGGCGCGAGCGCATCTCGACGCCTGCCTGCGAACCACCTTCGCCCGCAACGCAGGCTACGGGCCACGTTACATGTGGCATGTGGCGCGATTAGGGTACGAGCAACTCAACGAACCCGTGGAACAGTAGGTCCAGTTTTATTCTCAACCGTAGCGGAATTCGTGAGAATTCCGAACTGGCGAGCGCGTCGGAACTCTCACGAGTTCCGCTACAAGAATCTGAAACTCACAATGCCGCCTCGCTCCTGGACCTTCGCCAATCAAACCTGGTCATTCGGCCCGCTGCCGAAGCTGATGGGGATCGTCAACGTCACCCCCGACAGCTTTTCCGACGGAGGGAACTTCATCGATGCCTCACGTGCGGTCGAGCATGCTCTGCAACTCGTCGAACAGGGAGCCGACATTCTGGATGTCGGCGGCGAATCGACGCGGCCGGGCGCGGAACCGGTCGATGCGCGCGAGGAGCTGAAGCGCGTCATCCCCGTCATCGAACGACTGGCCGCGAAAACCAACGTGCCGATCTCGATCGACACGATGAAGGCCGAAGTCGCCTTCGAGGCTCTACAGGCCGGAGCGATGATCATCAACGATGTCTCTGGACTCGAATACGATGCGGGCATGATCGACGTCGCCGCCGCCAGCGACTGCGGCGTGATCGTAATGCACATGCTCGGCACCCCACAGACCATGCAGAACGACCCGACGTATGAGAACGTCGTCATCGAAGTGCGCGACTACCTGTCGGGTCGCCTGGCATTGCTGCAACAAGCGGGTGTGGCGGCCGAGCGCGTCGTCATCGATCCCGGCATCGGCTTCGGCAAGACAGCCGAGCACAACCTGCAGCTTTTGTCGTCGATTGATGTTCTGCATCAACTCGACAGGCCCGTCCTCATCGGTCATTCGCGAAAACGATTTCTCAAGAAACTGCTGGGAAGAGAAGTCGAAGAACGCCTGAGCGGTACGATCGGCGTCTCGATCGTGCTGGCCCAGAACGGAGCCGAGATCCTCCGCGTGCACGAACCTCAACCCATCCGCGACGCCCTCCTGGCGTGGCACACCGTGCAAAGTAGGTCCCGTCTGCCGGACGGGACCTGTTAGCGCCGTGGAATCGTTGATCGACATCCCGCTCGGCAAACGGAACGTACTTTCTTCACACCCGCTCCTCCGCCAGACGCGCCAGTGCATAGGCACATGCGCACGACGAATGCGTTGGTCCCAGCAGGTCGTTCAACGACAGTATCCCCTCGTCGCGCAAGTCGTGAGACTTCCGATAAGCCAGCGATGCGACGAGATCGCGCAGCATCGGCTCCCCTTCGCCAGACAGCACCAGTTGCAACGGCGGCGGCAGCGATGCCTCCTCGTCGCGGAAGTCGTGAGACTTCCGATCGGTCATGTGAGCTGCGACTTGCTCAATCGCCGACACAATCCGTGCATGTTGCGCCGCCCGCAAATGGATCGCGAACTCGCGGGCTTCCTCAAGCGTGCATTCGCTGCGATCGCAACAGAGGCTGCGAGCGATGCGGTCCCAGGCGGCATTAACCGTCCCCGGACGCCCATTCGCCGTGTTCGTGTCATCAGTATCCTCGGCGATCTCCCCCGTCAACAAGTAGACGTCGAGCATCGTCGCGAACAGTTCGGCCGCCAGCGGCACGCTCTCTCCACGAAACGGAACGGTCGAGCAGACAGCCATCAACGGCGTCCGCCTGACTCCGGTGTAAACGAGTTCGCCCGACATCAGACGTTCGACATCGGTGCGCCCCGTCGGCATGGGGAGGCCGCCGACCAGCGGAATGATGTCGCACGTTGTCGACCCGAGATCGATCAGCAAGGCCGATGCCGCATCGGCCCCCAACGTCATGCGGGCGGCCCAGGTGGCGAGAGCGTGCCAGTTCGCGGCGGCGACCAAAGGGACGAGTTCGCGGGCTTCTTCAATCGAGACGAACTCCCCACCCGTCTGCCAGACGAGTACGTCGCGACCGCCAGCCATTTCCGCGACGGCATCGAGAATGAAGTGGACCCCTTCGGCCTTCGTCGCGAAGCAGTCAGCCAACTCGGCCGTCATCGTAACGGCAATCGATGTGAGGCTTGTGGCTTGAGGCTTGACCCCTGACTCCTCTTCACTCCCTCTCCCCCGCAGACGACTCTCCTCGCGGTGTTGCATCGGATGCGGGGGAGAGGGTTGGGGTGAGGGGTTCAAGTTTCGGACGCTTTGCGTGTGCCCCTCACCCCAGCCCTCTCCCCCACGTTGAAGTTGTTCGTCGAGTTCCCCGGTTCCCAGTGGGGGAGAGGGGGAAAACGAATCTTGCTCTCTCTGACTCCTGATCCCTGACCCCTGACCCCTCGATGCACCGACGAAGTCCTGCAGCAGTTCGCGCAGTTCAACAGCCAGACGCTCCGGCTCCTTCCAGATCGCAAACGGCCGCGACACCGAGCGCGAGCGTCCATCCGAAGCCTTCAAGTTCGCGCCGCCGATGTCGAGACCGATGGTGGGCATGACGTCTAAAATCAAACTGTGTTCACCAAAAATAAAAACCGTCTGCATGGTGGGACCATGCAGACGGTAAATCATATCAACACGAGAGATGAAGTCGCGGCTGGTTACGGAGTGGGTGGGAAGGTTCCACTACCGTGGCCGTCAAACGGTCGACCGATGTATCCATTGACTCCAAATGGTCCAATGAAGCCCAATGGTCCGCTGGCCTCGTCTTGAGGTACTGCGAATTGGACGAAAGTATTCGAGCCATTGACGGTGGTCGAGTTGTTAATGACGAACCAATCGGCACGGCGGTTGGTGGCACTTGTTTCACGAGTCGAGGCAGCGCCGCCACTCGTGCCCGCCCCACCGTTTCCGTTCGCGCCGTTCTGCTTTCCAGGATCGTTGTTCGTAAAGAACGCTCCCAGAGACGTGACATTGATCTGGTCACCCGAGTTGCTTTGGAAGTCCAGGTCCAGTTGGGCCGTGTCGTCGAGTGTCACGATGTCGAATGTTGCCGCTCCGGTGTTGTTGACGGACGCACCCGGAGTCAAGGCTGTTCCCATTGCATTGGTGGTGATGAACGATTCGGTATGGAAGTCGTCCAGAGCGTTGCCGCCGAACGTATTGTCCGAGACGTTTGCCAGAGTGTAGGAGTTCGTGCTCATCTCCATGACAAATCCGTGCTCGTTTCCGGCACCACCAACCCCGTTGTTCATGATCGTACTGTTCGTGACATTAAAGGTCACAACCATGTCGGCATAGAGGTTGTTCCACTGAGCGATGCCGCCATCGTAGTGAGTTTCATTGAAGTCGCCGGCCCGAGTGCTCGTGTCGAACCCGTCAGTGAAGACTCCGCCGTTACGCCCCACGCCATTCGTGTTGAATTCGGGGTCATATGCGGGGAGCAGGTCTGTGATCGGTGTCGGCATTAACAACGGATCGACGTTGTTGCTGAGTTGCACCTGTGAGTTGACGTACACTCCGGTGTTCGTCTGGTAGAAGATGCCTTCCTGCTGGTTGTCGTCAAATCGGCTGTAATCGACGTTGATCTCGACTGGAGAATCGTTGTCACTTTGCGCGGTACGTCCGCCGATGTTGCCAGTGAGAAGAATCTCCAGGCCCTGGTCGTCGTTGAATTGCGAGTGGACGCTATTCATGTTGACGACAAGACCCTGGCGGTTGTCCTGCTGAGTGTTGTTGGGGCCGGCGTTCGTGATCTGCACGCCATCGCCGCCGTTGTTGTAGATGCGGACGTCTGGAACATCGATGTCCATCGTGTTTGTGCCGATGTTAAGTTCCAACTGCGTGCCACCGGAGATGTCGGCGTCGATACCGTTACCCGTCATTCCTGGGAACAAGTTCGACGGGATGGTTGCACCGATGAGAGCGTCGGCGATGTCCACACGCATCGTTGAATTGTTGTTGCCGTCAATATCAATGCCATCACCCGTCATGATGCCGAGACTATTCGTGATATCGACAGCTTCAATGTCGACGAAGATATCATTGAACCCAAGCAGGTTTGGCGTCGTGATGTTTCCAGTGATTTGAATACCGTTGCCGGCGTTCGAGTTGATCGTCGTGCGTCCGTTCGCACCCGCGTCGTCGATGAGAATGGATTGGATACTGTTGTTATTCGCCACCAGGTTAAAGCCGTTACCGCCGTTCTCGGAGACATCGAGACTGCTAAAGATCGATTGTTCGGCAGCCACTGAAGCTGGATTGCCAACCGACGGAATGACGTTGCCGAACGTTGCACGTTCGGTCGTGGTGACATCGATACCGTGCAGATCGTTACCCATGATGATGGAATCCACGGCGTTTACGACGACCACCGAGTCGGCCTGAGCCAGGAAGTCCCAGCCGTTGCCTTCGTTGTTGTTGTACGTACCTCGCAAAAACTCGATGTTCTGCACGGGAAGCTGAGCGTTGGTGCTCAACAGATCGAATCCGTCGAGTCCGTTACCGGAGGATGTCACGTCCTCGAACAACGCACTGAATGTGCCCGACAGCGTGGAAGTGTCTCGACGTTCCAGCCGAATCCCGTTGCCGTCATTCATGCTGGTGATCAGGTTGCTGACATAGGTGTCGTTAAAGATCGAGCTTTCGATCGACATGATCTCGAAGCCATCCCCCTCGTTGCCCGTGAACTGAGTGGTGTTGTCACCCATCATCACAGCCCCGACATACAGAGTGTCGACGGTCGCATTCATGGCAGTATGCACTGCGAGGCCGTCGCCGTTGTAATTCACGTTGGTTCCATCGATCGTGCCAGTAATCGACGTGTTCTCGACCAAGATGTTCGACGTCGTGTTGTCGGTCAGCTCGAACACGATACCAGCGTCGACGTTCGCGTCGTACGTGTTGGCGTTCTCCGCAACATCGCCGATCGTCACGTTGAAGCCCGACATGTCTTCACCGTTGAACCGCGAGCCGAAGCTGGTGTTCATCGAGACGTTGTTGCCCGTAAATTCGCTGGTGAGGATGTCTGCGTCGACGAGCTCGATGTTCGTGCCGACGATGTTGCCGGTGATATCGTTGTCGGTGAAGTTGATGCCGATGTCGTTGCTCACGGTGTCGGGATCAACCATGTTGAAACCGTTGCCGTTCACGTGATCCGAGATCTGGTTGCCGCTGATCGTGGCCGGCGCACCCGCACCAGGCAGGTCCGACGCGTCGATGATGAAGTCGATGCCGTGAACACCGTTCTCGAAGATGCCGTTGTCAGCGATGTCGATCGCACCAATATGCGAACCGTTGACAGCGCTGAGGCGGATTCCATTGCCGCCGTTACTTGAGATGCCGGGGGAGCCGATGGCGCCACTCGTGGCCACGAACGTCGATCCGTTGAACCCTAGCGGCACCAGCGACCCGGAGATGAACAGGCCGCCCGTGAAGTTGACGGTGATGTCGGTGCCGACCAGGTCGCTGCCCAGCACGGTGCTGGCACCCGCACCGACGTCGTCGACGTCCGCCTCCCAGGTGAACGTTTCGCCCGGATTGAAGTCGGTGAAGGCAAGGTCGAGGAGCCCCTGCATGTCGGGCACGCCGCCGCCGGGCAGCACGGTGGCCACCGCGTCGGTCGTATCGGTCGCCCCGGGACCCGGAACGATCGGCCCGACGACCGCCGTCCCGTTGATCATGGAAAGCCCCGTCAGGACGTCGCTGCCCAGCAGAGGCAGGAACGGAACGGATGAGCCGGGTTCGATCGTGTCCCATTCCACTCCGGGCGGAACGAGAGCGATTGTCGGCGTGAAGTCCAGCATGAAGCCGACAATATCGTTACCGGGTTGTGAGGTATTGGTTATGACCCACGGCTGAGCAAACGTGTTGCCAATGATGGAGAAGTCCAGTCCCACAGCCCCGCCGGCGCCTCCCGTATTGTTGTTGAGGATGTTCAGCGATGTGACCGGCGAGTTGTTGAGGTCGAGGTCGATGCCGTCGCCCGCGTTGCGGACGATGCCGCTGTCCGAAATGGTGATGTCTCCGAACATGGCGTCTTGTCCGAAGATCAGTACGCCGTCACCACCCAAGTTGTCGGCGATGATGTTGTTCGAGAGGGTGGTCGCAGTCATCGTGGTGTTGGTTGCGCTCACGACCACGCCTCCGCCGAGGTTGTCGGAGATGTTCATGCTGTCGCTGATCGAGAGGCTGTCGACTGTGCCTGTGCTGGTCGATTCGAAGTGCACGCCATTGAGTCCGGCACCGGTGGACATGTTACCATCGATGGTCAAATCGCCGACGGAAGTCATGTCGGCCATGAAGACCGCGATATTGTGGCCGCCGTTATCCATGGTGACGTTTGCATCAACCGAGCTCGGCGTGGTGAGAGACGCCGTGTCGCTCAGGGCGACGCGAATACCCTCGTTGACAGTCGTTCCCATGCCACCGTCGACCATGTTGCCATCGACGTGCATCTCGGCGACGGCGGTGCCGGAGTACTCGACGAGAATGTTCGTGTCGCCGTTCGAGCTGGCAGTATTGCCCAGGATATTCGTGGTATGCATGCCACCGTCGGCGGCGACGTGAATGCCGTAGACGTCGTTCATGCTGGCAATGCTGTCGGTGATGCCGAGATTCCAGTCGCTGCCGTTGGAGAGGTCGACGACGATACCACTGGTGTTGCCTGTCGTGGTGAGGTCGTCGATGGAAGCGGGGCCTGCGTCGGAGTTGTCTGCAACGACGTTGATGCCATTCAGGCCGTTGTCGTTGATGCCCGCGAAGTCGCTGATGTTGAAGGCAGGCACCGCCTGGCCGTTGAACACGATGTTCATCAGGTCGGTGTCGGTCAGGTCGATGTTGAAGCCGTGACCCATGTTCTCGTTCACGGTCCCCGTGCCATTGCCGGTCGCGTTGATGGCACCCATTCCCACGTTGACCATGACGATGTCGGCACCATCTCCGCCGTTGTTGTTCACATCGCCGGAAACTTCCACAACAAAGACGTCGACGCCGTTGGCATCGGCATCAATGCCGTCGGCACCAGTCAAGAGACCGTTTTGGTTGAACTGGTTATCACCAGACATGAGCAGTCCGGCGATGGTTCCCGCACCGGTCGCCTCGAAGCTGACACCGCTCACCATATTGTTGGATGCGGACAACATGCTCCCGAAGGTCGAATTCAGTTCACCCGCGAAGAAGGCGCCGTTGGAAACAACAAACTCGAAGCCGTCACGCGTATTGTTGTTGGCGAGCGTGCCAGTGAAAGACACATCTGCCATACTGGCGGCGGCACCCATGCCTTCGACAATACCGCGAACACCGCTGGCGTCTCCGGCCAGGCCGTTGTTGGAGAAATCGCCTGCCGTGAGGTCGAGGCCGAAGAAGCCGCCGTCGTGAACGTTGAACAGCAGGCCATTCTGTCCGTTCATCGTGGCGGTGGCAGTGTTGCCCGCGAAGTTGGCATCGATGACCGAATCGAGTCCGATGTCGAAGTGATAGCCGTGCTCTTCGTTCATGTTGGCGTCGGAGCCGGTGAAGCTGGCTGTCATCATCGAGGCGCCATCGGCAAACATGCGGAAGCCGCTGCCGACACCCGCCGTGCCGTTGTTGGTGAACGGAGAGTTCGTCGCGGTGAATGTCCCCGTCGTGTCGAACAGGTCGGCGGTCACGCCGTGCAGGCCGTTATTGGTGACGGGGCTGTTGTCGAGGCCGAGGTTGACAACGGCCGACGGTCCGGTTGAAGCCAGATCGATACCCGACATGTCGTTGCCGTCGATCGTCACGCCGTCGAAGGTCATGTCGATCGTGGTGCCGGCGCCGGCTCCCATCGCGGTGCCGGTCACGCCGTTGAACATGGTGTTCGAGATCGAGCCGCCGATCCAGTTGCTGTTGAACGACCCACCGTTGGTGACCATGACATTCATGCCACCGAGTGCCGCCATGTTGTCGGCGGTCACATTGTTGAAGTTGAAGTCCGCGGTCGATCCGTCGAGGACCATGCCGAGGATGTTGGCCATCGGGTTGTCGTCGAACGTGCCGTTGTTAACGTTGACGACCAGATCGCTGGGGCCCATCGCACCGTCGTCGACAAGGAACAGCAGTCCGTTGCGACCACTCGAGTCCGCGGGAGTGTTCGTAAGTGTGAGCGTCGCATCGGAGTCGTTGGTGACCATGATGCCGACGTTGTCGTTGCCGCTCCTCTGCAAGCTGCTGTCGAGGAACGTACCGGTGAGCGTCGAGCCGCCATCAACGATGAGAGCCAGGCCGTTGCCCGTCGTCGAGTCGTCCATGTCGACTCGTGTGAAGTCGAGGGTGGTCGTCGAGCCGCCCATCGTCACGCCGGCGACGGCATTGTTGAAGTTGTCCGACAGGTCGACGTCGATGAATTCGGCTTCGAGTTCCGATCCGCCGTCGACGAGGAATTCAAATCCGTTGTCGCCGTTCATCGACGAGTTGCTGGGATCGTAGAAGACATTCACGTACGACGTGCCGATCGACGTGATGTCGATACTGTCGTCGATGTTCATGATCAGCGTGCTGTCGACGATGCTGATGTTGTAGTTCGAGGCACCGTCGGCCACACCGTTGAAGCCGTCGATGGCGTTTCCGTTGGCGGTGATGTTGACGAAGGTCGCCTGGCCCATGCCGCCCATCAGGTCGAAGGCGATACCGTTCCCGGTCGTGCTGCCGCTGAACGTACCGCCGATGACATCGGTGTTCAGCGTCCCGCCGCCGACCACATTGCCTTCGAACAGGTTGCCCGTGCCGGTGGCCAGAATGTTGTTGAAGTCGGAGTTGATTGTGCCGCCGTTGGCCACGTCCTGCACGAAGCCGCGACCGGAATTGGTCATGTCGGCGTTGTTCACGACAGCCGTGAGCGCGGAGCCATCAGCCGCGATGCGGAAGCCCGCGTTGGAGTGCATGTCGCCGGTAATGTTGTCAGCCGTGAGGTTGATGTCGGACCCGTTGGCCACAATGTCGAAGCCTCGGGCTCCGCCAGTGGTGTCGACATCGTCGATGTCGAGGTTGAGCGCGCCCATGCCGGTGCTGGAGACGAAGACACCCGTGCCGGCTCCGTTGGCGTCGAAGGTCGAATCGCGGATCACACCCATGCCGCTGGCGTTGGCGATGTTCACGCCGTTGGTCGAGCTGCCATGGATACACTCGATCCAGAAGTTGTCGATGTTGGCTCCGCCGATATCGGCAGCGGTGCTGCCGACCATGTTGAAGCCGGAAACGCGGTTGTTGCTGGCGAGCGTGACGATGTTCATCGCCGGGTTGGCCGCCCGCAGCGTCGGGAACATACCCGTGTCGCTAAACGTGTCGGGGAGTTGAATCACTCCCTGGTCGACGGTGTCGATGAAGTGCGGCTTGCCCTCACCCAGCAGTTGCTGGTTGTCGATCATCGTAATGTTGCCGAGCGTATCGCCCACACCTGCATAAACGAGGACGAGATCCTTGGGCGTCATCGCGGGGAGCATGCTGTCGCGATCTTCGAAGCTTCCCATTCCTCCCGCCGCGACCGTGTTGTCAACGTGATAGACCGTGTACGGCAACATCGTGGTCGGGTTGATGACCGGCACGTTGACATCGGTTTCGGCAACCTGCGTCTGCACGACGTTGCTGCGGCGCACGGGATCGAACCGGCGCGAGAAGGCGCTGTAGTCGTAGGGCGTGCGGATCGGGCTTTCGCCCCAGAACATGAATTGAGCCTGGAAGTTGAGGTTGGTCCCCCAGGTGCTATCGTCAGAAACGATGAAGTTGAGAATCGTCCCCTGGCCCACTCGTGCCTGAATACGTCCGCGAGCACCCCAAGTCTCGTCGCCATCGGCTTCGAGGAAGTAGGTACCCGCATACATGCGGATCGGTTCCAGACCGGGGAAGGGGATGCCCGCCTCGGCGTCGAAGCCATCGTAGGCTTTTTCCACAAGGCCGGTTCCGACCGTGAAGAGTCCCATTCCCTCAAAGAAGGCGGGGCCGTTGGGATCCGTCACACCTACCAGATGCGAGGTGGTGTCGCTGAGGCCGAAGTAGCCGTTGGCCAGAAGGTCGAGTCCATCGTGCAGGTACTCGGCACCGATGGTGGCCTGACGGTAGGTGTTGCCGTTGACCGTCTCAGTCTGGTCCAAGAAACCGTTCAATCCGAAGAAGCCGGTATCGTACTCCCAGCGCACACCACCGCCGAGGTTGTAGCCCAGGCGTGACTGGTCAGAGATGTACAGATGGGTTTCACTGAAGATGTGCGATCCATACGAATCGAGATCGAGCAGATTGGCCCTGAAGCCAAACTGCTGATAGCTGTTGAGGACTCCAACCCCGTCGCCGGCCCACTTGTTGAAATACATGTAGGTGCCGCCGTCGCTGGAGAGCGACATCGACGAATTGATGGGGTCCACCGAGGCAACGCCCGGCGTCGATTCCTGGCCCACAGCCGGAAAGACGACGAGACTGCTCAGCAACAGAGCGAAGATGTGAACTCGTGCAAAACGCATGAATCGCTCCAACTTCCGCGATAGGCGGCTATCGAATGGCAGGTATTGCCGGTCAGGACGGACTGTCAAACTGGACAGTCCGCGAAGACTCTTCTGGTTTTTCGGCTTATACCGCCTGTGATATTCAGGAAAACTTTGACGGCACTCGTGCCGACAAATTGAATTCACTCAAAAATGGGGGAGATGAGAGGCGGGAAGTGTCGGTCACCAGGCGTTGCCGCCTGGTCAATGAGGCACGGCGGAGGCTGTCCCCCGCCACTATTGAGAGAGGGGGCGGGGTTGTTTCACACCCAGCCCCTAAGTGTCAAGGTGACTCAGGGGTCCGAATGGAATCGGGCGATGTTGATCGACTCGGATCGGCGGTTTCTGCAGAGTCGCCGGTCAATTCGCGCTCAAAGAGGCCTTCAGGGCGTCGCATTGCTCCCGCATCCGATCCAGCGTTTCGGCGAACGCGGGGTCCGTGGCGAGATTGATCAATTCCAGCGGATCGGCTTCGAGATCGTGCAGAAACTCACCCTCCGGAAGATGCTCGAAGTAGCGCGCATAGACGTACCGGCTGCCACGAACGCCTTCCCACTTCGGGATTCGGTCGTGCTCCATGAGATGCTCGCAGAAGAACTCGTCACGCCACGATTCTGGCTCGACTCCGGCGATCAGCGGAGAGAGATCATTCCCCTGATGATTCGCGGATGGGTCCAACCGCGCGAGCGACGTAATCGTGGCCGCCAGATCGACGTTGAGCACCACCTGCGACAGCACCCGACCTCTCAGTTGCTCGGGAAGCCGGGGGTCGTAAACCACGAGGGGGACACGGAGCGACTCTTCGTAGTGCGTCCACTTCCCCGCAAACCCCCGAGAGGCCTGATAGTACCCATTGTCTCCAATGAAGATGACGACCGTGTTGTCGGCCCGCCCCTGTTGTTCGAGTGCCTCCAGTACGCGGCCGATATTCCGGTCGAGTCCGGTAATCATGCGGAAGTAGGCCCGTGAATTGTGTTGATACTTCTCAGGAGTGTCCCACCTCCAGAACCAGCGGTCGCGGTGGATGCTGTCCCGAAGGAACTCCGGCAGCGTCTCCCAGAAGTCGATCGACACCGTCGGCGGGGGAATCTCGACGTCGTCGTAAAGTCCATCCTCTTCGGGACACCAGGGAAAGTGGTCGACGCGATCGCCGTCTTCGGCGTGTGCGGCATTGAAACTGACCGACAAACAGAAGGGTTGGTCATCGGGACAGTTCTGCAAGAACTCGATTGCCTCGTCTCCTTCGATGTTCGTGAGATGCCGGAGCGTGCCATCGGGCTGCTCCTTGAAGTAAGGAGTGCGATTGAGGGGCGTAAACGAATCGAACATGCGGGCCTCCCAGCCGGCGGGAACGTTCACGCCGAACTTGCCGACGAAGCCGGTGTAATAGCCGGCGTCCCTCAGCAATGCCGGGTAGGAGGAGGCCAGCAGATCGGCGGGAATGGGAGGGGTGCCGAACGTGTATCCATGCCGACGTTCCCAGGCTCCCGTCAGAATCGTGGCCCGGCTGGCCGCACAGATCGACGTCGTGACGAATGCGTTCTCGAAGCGAACTCCCCTGGCAGCGAGATCATCAATGACCGGCGTCTGCACCACGGGATGCCCCGCGCAACCCAGAAACCCCGCCCGATGGTCGTCCGACAGGAACAGAATGACGTTCGGAGGTGCCGTAGCGACGGTCACGTTGTCGTCGCCGTGCGAATACCGAGGACAAGACGCGAAGGCCACGATCAACGTGGCCGTGCTCAGCAATGGATGCGGTTTCATGCTCGCATCTTATCGAAACGAGCCGCAATACCTCAATCAGGGGCGCACTTGCAGCAAACCGACGATGCAGTAGGTCGGGGTGGACCCCTCGGCGGCCTCGTTCAAGAGTTCGACGTGATAGCGGTCGTTTTCGAGCGTGAAATAGTCGATCACGGGTTGCGCATTCAACAGGCGGTCCGCGCTCATTTCGTTGTAGTTTTCGTCGTAGAGCACAAGATCGATGTCCTCGACATCGGAGTCCCCCGCGGCAACCAGCTTCGCGTCTCCCTCGCCGAGACTGAGGTTCGTCAACAGCGTTCCTCCGTCACCTGGAATCAGCCCGCCAAACAGGCAGGCATGGCCGGCACCGTCGTTGAATTTCAGGTAGCGGCCCTGGGCATCGAGACCCTGGTTAATCGTCTCACAGTGACGCATCAGCGCGTTCTGAGCGATCTCGAAATCGCTGCGGGGGATCGTCCAGCCTCCCTTCCGAAGGATGATGAACGAGACGAACGACGCCACATTGGCATCGTACAACTCGACTTCGATCATGAAGTCGGCACCGAGCCGTGGAGTGAACTCGACGATGGCGATGCGGTCGGTCTCGTTGTCTTCCGCGATGACTTCGCTATTCGCGTTGAGAATCCGCAGATCGACATCGGTCGCGTCCTCGTCGCCGGCCGCGATAATGATGTAGCTCTCCTTTTGATCGAAGAACTTCGTCAGACTGTAGTATTCGTAAGGCTGCATGTAGGTTCCGACGAGAGAAATACCGTCGTCGTCGTAGCCGTAGTCGGCCTCGGTGAGGAAGACCTGGCCTGCGTCAAAACACGAGTTCAGCGACTGCGCGACGAAGGTGCCGGGCGTCCAAGTGGAGGCGGTCTCCTGAGCCTGGGCTGTTTCTGCCGCAAGAAAACACGCACAGGTCATCACAAACAACAGTTGCTTCATGGTCATTCTCGTTTCAGGTCTCACGACAGGGCAAGCGTGTTTCGATTGTCGGGGGGCGACGCTCCCCCGGCAACGGATCACTCGCTTCCTGTAGTTTGCGCGCAAAAGTCACATAAGCAAAACGGTTTTCTGGAAATCGGGGCGAGACAGACCGTTGGCGCGCATCCGCATGTTGAATCGGCGAACTTGACCGCCACGGTCGCTATCTCACCATTTTCGACTCGATGCGGTTTCAAACCCGTCGTTGCTAATCCACCTCCCGCCGCAAGCGAATCTCGCGCAAATCGAGAATGGCTCCCTGGATCGGCTCCACTCCTTCCGCCACCAGATGCAGCACACCGGCGGGGAGTCGCCAGCGGCCGACGGTGACTCGGTGGTAGTCGTCCCAGGTGCCGGTGCCGGTCACTTCGTAGAGGAGTTGTTCATCGCCGCAGGAAAGCCTCAGACGGTTGGGCGGATTGCCATCGGGGACGGCGTATTCGATTTCGACGACGTAGCTCCCCGGCTCGGCGATGTCGATCGTCCAGATCGCGTGATCCTCGATACTCGACCAGTAGCCGAGGTTGCCGTAACGCTCTTCGAGAATGATCGACGGCCCATAGATCTCAGCCGTCGCTGGACTGAGAACCAGTTCGCCATTCGCATCGGCTTCGATCGTTCGCGGCGTGTTGCCGGGGAATTCTTTATGAGGTTGGCGGCCACCGATCTGCTCGACAAAGCTCAAGAGGTCGGCCATGTCCTGCGTGGTGAGATCCTTCTCCAGCCCTTCCGGCATGGCGCTCTTGCCGGTGTTGACGAGGAGATCGAGATCCTGCCGCAGCAGCGTAACCCGTTTGCTTTCGGCGGCCAGCAACGTGACGCTGTTGGCGGTCTCGCTTTCGATAAAACCGGAATGAATCCGCCCATCGAGGTCGGCAGCCGAGAAGACGAGATACTTCGCCTCGACACTATGGTTGGGGTCGAGGACCGCGATCAGAAGCGCGAGCCACGAGCGATCACGCAGAGCCGACAGGTCGGGACCGACGGCATGTCCATTCTCTTCGACACGATGACAAGCCGAGCAGGTCTTGCGGAAGAGTTCTCGCCCATGTTCGACATTGCCATCGAGTTCGAGAGAAGCACGGAAGTACTCGATCAACTCTTGCCGACTCGCACTCGCTCCAGCGAGTAGAGACGCACTCCGTTCACGAATGCCTTCATCGGGATGAAGCTGCAATCGCTGGCGATGGACGGGGGTCAACTCCGCGATCGTCAGCGTCTCTTGCTCCAGTCTTTCCAGCAGCAATCGAGCACCCTCGGGATGTTCGAGAACGACATCGAGCAACCGGCTTTGCAGTTCGGGAGAAATACTGCGCTGCACATTCAACATGGCCGTAACGGCCTGCGACCCCGGCATCCGTGAGAGGCTGGTCAGCACCGCGGTCTGCACGGCTGGCGATTCGCGGGCCGTCAGCAGTGCGGAAAGAGGAGGAATCACCGAGGCATCGCGTGAATACTGCATCAACTGGATGGCCGCCAATCGCGTGGCGTCATCAGTCGTAGTGCTGCCGATCGCGAATTCGCGGGCAGTCGCGAGCACAACATCCAACTGCTCGCGCAAGTCGTGCGAGTCTTCACGACTCAAAATGGCGTCGGCATCGGCCAGTTGCAGCACACCCGCGAGTCGCCGCAGACTGGATGCGGGATCGTCGGCAGAGAGTTGCACATACGACTCCAGCAACTGCCGGACGATGCCGCGCTTGCCGAGTCGCGACGCGATGCCGAGAAGTCGGCCACTCATGAGGTTCTCTTGCGATTGAGCCACGCCGGCCGCAGCCTGCGCGCTTTCGCGTTCGAGGAGCGAGACGATCACCCCTTCGATGTTCTCGGCGTGCAACGAACTGATGCCGGCGGCAACGAGGTATTCGTCGACTTGTTCGGCAAACAACACTCCCGCCAATGTCTCGGCAAACTGATCGCTCGACGCAGATCCCAATGTGTAAGCAACCTGCATGCGGACTTGAGCATCTTCGTCGCCCGCCACTGCGTTGAGCTTCGCCGCGATGCTGGTCGTATCGACATTCTCGGCAGCCAGGAAGGGTTCGCAGAGTTTCACTCCCTGGCGTCTCACTCCGGGATGTGGATCATTCATCGCTGCTAAGACCAAGTCAGGCGTCATTCCTCCCAGTCCATCGATCGCCCACAACGCCTGGGCGCGAGTCTGGGGTCGCTGACATGTGGTGACTGACGCCGTCAACAATTCGACCGCCGCAACATCATGCCGTTCCAGCAACAATCGCTGTGCCGTGTCACGTTGCCAGCCATTGGACGAATCGAGACTCGCCACCAATTCCGCCGTCGACAGGTTACCCATGATCGGCATCTCGCGAGGAGGACGATCCCTGTGATAAACGCGGTAAATGCGGCCGCGATCATCACCCGCGCGCAAGTTCAATCGTTCCTGCCACTCCTCGGGGATCCACTGCGGATGCTCGATCACATGGCGGTACATGTCGGAGATCCAGATTGCCCCATCAGGTCCGGTTCTCGTCATCGTGGGACGAAACCAGTTGTCGCGTGAGGCGAGGAACTCACTGTCGACTTCATCGTCGGCACGCACGCCGTGATAGCTCAGTCCGTCGGCCGAGATGATCTGGCGACTGACCAGGTTGTGTACCGGCTCACACACGAAGAGGTTGCCCTCGAACTCGTCACCGAGCAGTGTGTCGCGATAGAACTGAATGCCGCACGCCGATGTGAAGCGGTTGGCCCGATCGAAGTCGTTGAACCTCTCCAGCAGTCGACTGATCGGAAAGCATGGTGACGCCCCGGGAATCTCGGGCACCTGAAGTTGCGGTGACGGCGGAGCGAACGCGGGGTTGCGACGCAGGTAGTGTTCATCAAGGATGAAATGGAAACAGGGGTTCGAGTTGTTGCAGCCGAACCAGTCGCCGTAGTCGCTGGTGGCTCTGCCGAACTGCGTGCGTCCGGTTTGCGTTTCGATTTCGCCCGTCATGGGACGCAGGCGAAAGTCGCGGCCTTGAATGTCAACGGCATCTCGACCGGCGATCGACGTGATCTCGCCATCGCTGTCGCCATTGGCACAGTAAACCCAGTTGTCGATACCCCACACGAGACCGCCAACGCGGTGCTGCGGGTTCCCTTCGACAAAGCCCGTATAGAGTGGCACGACGACATCGGCTTTGCTGTCGGCATTCGTATCTTCGGCGTACCAGATATGGGGAGCCGCCGTGATGAGAACGCCGTTCTGCCAGGCCATCACACCCGTGGGAATGGGCAAGCCTTCGAGGAAGAGTGTTGACGTATCGTACTTGCCATCGCCGTCGGTATCGGTGAGATAGCGCACGCGGCCACCGGGAGCGCCTTCGTTGTCGATGCCGCGCGGATAGTCGGCCATCTCGACCACCCAGAGCTTTCCATCGGCCCCCCAGTCGAAGGCGACCGGGTCCATCACCAGCGGCTCGGCAGCCACCAGTTCGATCACCATGCCAGGTCGCAGATCGATGAGATGCATTGACCGTTCCGGATCACAAGGCCCCGGCTGCACGCCCGTGAGCAAGTCATCGAAGGAACGTCGATCAATCAGGTCAGGCAGCGCGGCCGTATTCTCGTTCTGCCAGATGAGATGTCTGCCGTGAACAAAGAACCCGGAGTTAGTGCCATCTTCGTTGACGATCGCAGGAATGACGACCTTCGCATCATCATTGCTCCACAGATCGTCGAAGCCACGAAAGAGGCGGATGATGGTTGAGTTCTCGGCCGGGATGATGAGGTCGAGCCGGCCGTCTTCGTCGATGTCGACGAAGTTCTGAGTGGTGGCACCGGCGGGCCACTGGACCTCAGTCAATTTGTATTCACCAGTATATGGTTCGAGGTAACCCACAGCACAAACTTGTTCCGCGCTCGGCTCGTTAACGGGCAATACCAGAAACTCTGAGTGCCCGTCGGCATCGATATCGACATATTCGAGTCCGGGAGAAACGCCGTGCAAAAACTGAGACACCCAATCATCCCAGTCGTCGTCTTTGTAACTGCAATGAACCCCGTTGTCGCGCGAAAGAACGTGTAAATGTCGGCGGGAACCGTCACTCGATGAATACGCAGTGTCAAAGACAAGGCCTTCAATCTCTAATCCTTCTGTCATCCGCTCTGGTAGTGCCTTGTCTGTCCAGTTCGCATTTGTTGAGGACCAAATGCGTGCTTGAGGAATCTCTTCGCCTGACTGCACGATCGCATCGAAGTGCTGATCCAGGTTGATGTCCACCAGCCGCACATCCGCATTCGGTCCCTCCTCCGACGGCTCCACGCCCAACACGTTCTCCTGCAGGGCGAACAGAGCCTCGCGAAACGTCAGAAACTTCACCTTGCCCGTGTGTTGTTCTTCGACGTGGTCGATCAGTTCGACGAACATTTCGGGCGTGCTCCACTCGTAGGGATGGAACACGACGCACATCACGCCTTGCTTGATGACCGTGAGGTCGACAGCCGCTTTCCAGTCTTCGAGCGTCTGGGGATGAGCGTTGGCACCATGATAGTGCTGAGCCGACCAGTCGCTGGGGGCGAGGCAGGGGAACTCCCAACAACTTTCGCTCGCCAGATAGGGATACGGGTAGTTCTCGATCGTGTTGACAAACGTGCGGTCCTGGGGCAGATACTTCTCGAAGCGCGGTCGCCCCTGGTCATCAAAGAGCAGTTCCGTCGGCAGCGAGGGGTCGTTGTCGTTAAAGACATTGAAGACCGAGGAATCGATCTGCAGCCGATAGCCGCTCGGCGAGGGTTGATCGATGATCTCCGCAAATGCGCGCGGGCTGACAGTGTTGAGCGAATCACAACAGGGCATGCGGAACGCCACGGGATGGCTTCTCGGCACTTCGGACAGCAGGTCGATGCAGTCCCAGTACGTGCCGGCGGCTTTCGCGAAGTCGTCGTCCTTGAGCAGCGGGCAGGGATGGTCGATTGTGTGGCATTCGAGACTCAGCCCTTCATCAATCCACGCCTGTAGCTGCGGATCATCAGGCCGGATGTTGCACGTCATAATGCTGACGGGCGCGCGGCCATCGATCTGCTTCAGTCTTTGCAGGATGGGCCGCAGAAAGGCTTCGTAGCGGGCCGGCTCGCGCATGTCGTCGATCGCCAGAATGATGACGGCTTCGGTCTCGTCATCACCGACCCATTGCGGCGTGGTGAGTCGCGGCGAGTGATGGTTCCACCCATAGAGGGCCGGTCGTTCGGAATGATTGGCATGCTCCAGCCAGACCCGATCGGCCTCGGCTCTGGGGTTCCAGACACCGGGAGTGAATGCATCGTCCGCGAATGTGGCGGTGGGAACGAGCGAAAACAGCAACAGCCAGGAGAGAATGCGCATCGTAGGACGCTCAATCGGTTGAGACAGACCAGCAGGAGAGACTCCGACTGGTTGTTATCTCACGATTGATACGCGATGCCAAGCGACGGCGTGAAATCACTCGATCGGACCGGTGGTCGAGCAGTCGGATTTCAAGTCGAAGTTCATTGTCGTCGAAGAATTGACCGTCACCCGCAAGACCGACTCGCTGTTGTAGCAGGCGGGAATGCGTTCGCCGGTCGATCCTCCCTCGGCACTCTCGGATGCGGTGCCTTCGTCATCCGAACCTTCGTCGGCTGCGTCACCTGTGTTCAGCGCCGTGCCGATGCGTACGATCTTCGAGCCGTCCAGAACGCCTGACTGCTCGGAATTGAACTGCAGTTCGTAGTATCCCGAGGCATCGGTGGTCGCGTACGAAAACGACTTGTCCTCGGCCTCGAAGAGCACGGCGGCCCCCGCGACGGCCTGGCCATCGAGCTTGATGGTGCCGCTGATCTCCTTGAGCTCCAGGTCGTCGTAATTCGTGTGGACGCCACCTCCGCAACCGGCCAGCAACAAGACGACCGGAGTGTAGAGACCTTGCCATGCTCGGCTACGCCGCACGTATCGTGGATGCAACTGGGGCATTAGAAATCTCCCAGGACTTCGTTGGCGTTGCGCGAGCCGAGACCGAGATAGAGGCCGGCATCGACATTCTCGTTGATAAACCGGACCGAGCCGTCGCACATCAGGAAGAGTGCTCCTCCTTCGTGATAGCTGCCGAAGGTGAGCTCCATCAGCACGCCGCTCATTGTGGGTTCGAGCGTGCGGGCGTTCATGCGGGCGATGGTGGAGCCGACATTTTCGCTGAACTCGGTTCCTCCGGTGCCACCATCACAGTTGCAGGGATCGGATTGCGGGTTGCCGATGTACCAGTAGTCCATCCCCTGACCATCCTTGGTGAAGCCTGGATCGGTCATCGACTCGCCGACCAGAATCGTGGTCGAGTTGCCATCGGTAATGTCGCGGAACCGAATACTGCTGCAAGCATAGAAGATGCCGTTCTGGCCGAGACTTTCCAGGGAGATCGAACCCGGAATGACGATCGCGCTCGCGTCGTCGGAACTGGCTCTTGAGCCGGAGCTGCCACGATAGCTGCATGGCACGCGTTGGTTGATGTTGTTGTAGTCCATCTGATTGGAAAGCGGCATGCTGGGGCACCTGAACACCGGGATGATCGTCTCGCAGGCTGTCTCGTTGGGGCTGGTGTCGTCGTCCCAGTTGCCTGGACCTGATTCCTGAAAAATCAGCGTGTTGAACAACGGCCCCTGGTCAATCTCCGGCAGGATGTGCCCGGTCCACGTCATTCCGCGTTGGTCCCAGCCGTAGGGGAATCGCGTGTGCTTGTCGTGATAGTTATGCAGAGCCAGGCCGATGTTGTGCATGTTGTTTCGGCATTGCGAGCGGCGAGCCGCCTCGCGGGCCTGCTGAACGGCCGGCAGCAAGAGCGCGACCAGAATTCCAATGATGGCGATCACGACGAGCAACTCGATCAGCGTGAACGCGCGCCGGAAGCGATTCATGTCTTCTCCAATTCGGAATAATGCCTGGTGCCGACCGAGATGAAAACGCAAGAAATGATTCGATGGGACGATTGAGTCACGAGGACTCAGTGTGATCGGCTGATGCGTATTCTGCCGACACCACGTCGAACCAGCAATGCTACATTCGTGAACTTGCGTTCAATTCATCGATTGGCTCGTTCCGAGACGCGGCATCGAAATGCGAGACGGCATCATCGTGTCGCCATCGCTAATGGCTGGCAACCTTCTCGGGATCAACGGATTGAGGTTCGGCTGTCGTCGAGAGGTTTAGCGTGCCGGCAGCTTCGCGTTCGATCCGGCCGGGGAGTTCGAGGACGAACGTCGCGCCAGACTGGCGGTCTTCGCGTTCGTGGACGGAGATCTTGCCGTGCATGCGCTTGACCAGTGTTTGCACGATGTAGAGACCGAGTCCGGTGCCGGTGTTGCGGCGCTGCAGTTCGTTTCCTCCGCGATAGAAGATACGGAAGATCTTGTTGCGGTCGGCCACGGGGACACCTTGCCCGTTGTTCGTGATGCTCAGCCGGGCGCGCGACGTACCCAGTGGAGCCAGGTCCACTTCCACATGCGGAGGGTCGCCGCCGTACTTGACGGCATTCTCGAGCAGGTTGTGCAAGACGAGTTCGACGACGATCCGCCGGGCGCGCAACCAAACGGGCGACATGCGAAGCGTAAACGTCGCCGCGGGATCGATACGATAACGCGCGCAGGCATTGCTGGAGCATCGGCTGATCACTTCCATCAGGTCGATGTCTTCGGGCATGTCGTTGGCGCCGAGGTCATCGAGACGACCGACTTCGAGCAACTGGTTGATCAGTCGGTCGAGGCGCGTCAGTTCGGCAGCCATCACGCCGTGAAACTCCGCACGACGGGCCTCATCGAGTGTGCGGAGATTCAGAGTCTCCAGGCACAACTGCAGTGCGGCGATCGGCGACTTGAGTTCGTGGGTCACGCTGTCGACGAAATTCGCCTGGCGGTGATTGAGCCGTATTTCCTTCAGCGTCAGCACCAGCCAGAACGACAGTCCGACGAGGATGAGGGCGAACGCGATGACGCCGATGGTGAGCGCCGCCCAGCGGTCCCAACCCGCGAGGAGGACGATCCAGCAGATCATCAACGTCACGTTGAGGGTCATCAGCCCCGCGCTGAGCGTGATGGGCCAGTGCAGGCGCGTCCGCCGACGGAAGTAGGTTTGAAGGTTCATCCCGCTCACTCGGCCTCGATCCGCCGAAAGATGATCACGTGTTGTCGGGGGAGTTCGTCGATGGTCTCGACAAATTCCAGTTGGAACTCCGGCTGCTCAGCCTCGAGCCGCACTTGAGCCTCGGTCATCTTGTGTATTTCCTTAATCGGCACCGTCGGGTCTTCCTTGCGGTACTCGACAAAGGCGATTCTGCCTCCCGGTCGCAGGGACTGCGAAATGTTGAGCAGCATTTCATGCGGGTGATCGAACTCGTGGTAGACGTCGACCATCACGACGAGATCGAGCGTCTCGGCTTCGAGTTCGGGTGACTCCGGAGTTCCCAGCACGAGTTCGACGTTGCGGTAGCCTTGTTGATGCGCGTTGATCTGCAAGGCGTCGAGCATCTCCTGTTGAATGTCGACGGCAACGACGATTCCCTCTTCGCCGACGGCTTCGCACAGCCGCGTTGTGATGACACCCGAACCAGCACCAATGTCGGCCACCGTGCTGCCGGGTTCGATGGAGAGACACTCGATCAGGAGCGAGAGGCCCTCTTCCTGTTCGCGTTCGGGGCGTTCGAGCCAGGCGATCCCCTGGTGCCCCATCACCATCGCGATTTCGCGACCCATGTAGAACTTGCCGATACCATTGGGATCGTGATCGTCGCTATAGGTGTAGCGTGACTCGGCATTGGGATCTTCGACCGCCTCGGTCGACGCAGGCTCTTCAACTTCTGGCGTCTCCTGAGGCGGGTTGGGATTTGTCTCGGTGGAGTCCTCCGTCGGACTGGTGTTGGACGCCACGATGATGTCGGAATCCTCCGATTCGATTGGGCCGCTCGTCACTGGTGGAGGCGGAGCGGTCGCTGTTCCTGCAGTCGTCGTGACATGCTCGTAGGTCGTGCTGACGTAGTCTCCGCACCCGGCGGAGACGCAACAGGTCACACAGAGGAGGAGTTTCGCGAGGTCGTGCATGTTTCAGTCCTTGGAAAGCAGGACGGTTTCAAACCGATCGGAGTTCTTTAACGCATCATCGCTCGCTCACATGCGTTCGGCAACCGCAAGGTGAATCTGATTGATGACTGTTGGTCAGAAGTGAACTCGGAATAACCGTCGAATCCATACCGTTCCCTACTCTTAACTGCCAATTCCCAACGCACTGCTTCCCCCCGTCTTGATGTTCCATCGCGTGTACGTCATTCTGTCGCCTGTCGCACTCACATCGTACGTCAACATCTTCCACCTTGGACGTTGACCAACAGCGTATCGCCGACGATTTGGCCGGGGTCTTCACGGGAGACCTTCGGTTTGATGCGCTGACTCTTGCGCTCTACGCCTCGGACGGAAGTCTGTATCAGATTCGTCCGATGGGAGTGGCTGCTCCGCGTTCGACCGCCGATGTCGTGACGCTGGCGACCTATGCGGCCGAGCAGCACATTCCCTTGATCGCTCGTGGGGCAGGCTCGGGAGTCGTCGGCGGCTGCCTCGGACAGGGGCTGATCGTCGACTTCTCGCAATTCATGACGGCGATTGAAGCCGTCGGGGACGATACGGTCGTCGTGCAGCCCGGCGTGGTCTTGGCCGACCTCAATCGCAAACTGGCCGAGCGCGGACGATACTTCGCACCCGATCCGGCCAACGCCGCCGTGACGACGGTGGGAGGCATGCTGGCAGTCGACGCCGCCGGCTCGCACGCCATTCGTGTCGGGTCGGCTCGCGACCATGTGAAGCAGATCGAAGTCGTCCTGGCGGGCGGAACGACGTTCCAAGCGGGCATCGAAACGATTCCGCGGGACCAACGCCGCTCCGATGATAATCTGAAGCTCGAAAGCGAATCGGCCATTCTGCGAGCGGATGTCAAACGGAATATCGTCAGTCGGTTGGGTGAAGTGCTGCAGGCGAATGCCGACCTGATTGAACAACATCAGCCCGCCATCCCGCGTAATTGCGCGGGTTACTACCTGCGACGCGTGTTGCAGGCGGACCAGCTCATGCTCCCCCGCATGCTGGTCGGGTCTGAGGGAACGCTGGGGCTGTTCACTCAGGCGACACTGCACACGATGCCTATTCCGCGATATCGTGGCGTGCTGCTCTGCCTGTTCGACCGGCTCGATTCGGCAATCCGCGCGGTGACTGGCGCAACGCGGATGCAGCCGAGCGCCTGCGACTTGCTCGATCGCCGTCTGCTCTCTCTGGCGCGGGAAGATGACCCACGTTTTGAAGAGTGGATCACACCGGGAGCGGAAGCCGCCTTGATCGTCGAGCAGTTCGGATTGTCGGACGCCGAAGTCGAAGACCGCTTGCGTGGGACGGCGGCAAAGATTCGCGAAGAGGTGCCCTCGGTGCTCGTTTCGCGGCAGACGAGCGACCCACGCGAAGTGAATCTGCTGTGGTCGCTGCCGCGGCGGGTCGTGCCGCGACTGGCGAGGCTGAAAGGACAAACACGCCCGCTGCCGATCATCGAAGGGATCGCGATTCCGCCGGAAAATCTCCAGGAGTTTCTCGTTCAAGCTCGCAGGATCTTGCAACATCACGAGATCACATCGACGATCTATGCGCATGCGGCTTCGGGACAGGTCCATTTGCGTCCGATGCTTCCTCCGCCGAGAGCCGAGGATGGCCAACGCATCGCGGGACTGGTTGAGGAACTCTATCAGTCGGTCTTCAAGCTGGGAGGAACAATCAGCGGAGAGCATGGCGACGGTCTGGCGCGCACGAGTTTTCTCCCCGCGCAATACGGACCGCTCTATCCGGTGTTTCAGCAGATCAAGCAGGTCTTCGATCCCTACAATTTGTTGAATCCCGGCAAGATCATCGGCGACGATCCTCATTTGTTCATCAGGAACTTCCGTCCCGTCGAGGAGGTTGCCGACGAGTCGATGGTGCCGTTGCAACTGACCTGGACGCGAGAAGAGGCCTTGGTGGCCGCCAACCGCTGCAACGGATGTGGTGAATGCCGCACCCATGCGCCTGGTCTGCGGATGTGCCCGTTCTTCCGCAATGACGTGATCGAACACGCGACGCCGCGCTCGAAGGCGAACCTGCTGCGCATGGTCAGTCTCGGAACGCCGGAAGGCAAACAGATCACCGCTGCGGAGATTCATGAACTGAGCCAGTTGTGCTTCAACTGCAAGCAGTGCCAGCTCGAGTGCCCGTCGAACGTCGACATTCCGCACATGGTGATGGAAGCCAAAGCGCAATATGTGGCCACCGAAGGCCTGAACCGCAGCGACTGGATACTCTCGCGTGCCCATTCGTTCGGCCGGCTCGGTTGTGCGACGGCTCCATGGTCGAACATCGCCCTCAAGACTCCGTGGGCGCGATGGATCATCGAACGCATCCTGGGGATCGACCGGAGACGCAAGTTGCCGCCGTTCGCCCGGCGGCCGTTCCTGCGGAGCATCAAAGGCAAACACCTGGCATCGGCCCGCGAGATTACTCGGGAACGAAAGCCGGTCGTGTACTTTGTCGACCATTACGTGAACTTTCACGATCCCGAACTGGGAGAATGCCTGCTGAAGATTCTCGAGCACAACGGCATCGAAGTCGTCGTGCCCGAAGACCAGACAGGCTCGGGCATGGCGATGGCCTCCGCGGGAGATCTCGATGCCGCTCGTGCCGTGGCCGAGCGTAACATTCGTGCCTTGGCGCCATTCGCGCGCGAAGGCTGCCCCATCATCTGCACCGAGCCGGCCGCCGTCGTGTGCTTGAAGGAAGAGTACCCGGCGTTTATCAATCATCCGGATCTGGCCGCCGTGTCATCCCAGGTGATCGAGTCGGGCGCGTTCCTGCGGGAATTGCACCATCAAGGAAAACTGCGGACGGACTTTCAGCCGCTGGAACTGACGACCGTTTACCACACGCCGTGTCACATTCGCGCTTTGACAGGCCGCAGCCAGTTCCTCGACCTGCTGGCTCTCATTCCGAAGCTGAAGGTCTTGGAGATCGAGGAAGGTTGCTCGGGCATGGCGGGGGCATTTGGGCTTTCGCGGCACAACTTTGAGACGTCGATTCAGATCGGCAAGCCGTTGATCGATCGCATGCGGAAACCCGAAGCGTCCTTCGGGCTGGCGGAATGCAGCAGTTGCAAGTTGCAAATGGAGCAGGAGAGCAAGGTTTCGACGCTGCATCCGTTGAAGTTGATGGCCAAGGCGTATGGACTGCTCAAGGGTTAGACGGGGGGTTTAAGGCGATCCCAATGAGTCTGCTAACTGGTAGGCACAGTCCTGGATGACTAACATTGACGCTCCAGAGGAACATTTGTTTCGTCCCGCCGCGTTTTCCACCCCAGGTTTTCGTTTTCGCGTGGAAGGGCCCATCACGTCTTCGCTGAAACTCACCTCGCCCGATTGACCGGCGAACGTCATCTATTCCCAAGACAATGCCACTGCTGATCGTCCGCATTCTGTATATCTTGATTGCCTTTGGCGGTATTGGGGCCTACGTCGCGCGCAGTCCCGACGTGCCGATCGTCGTCGAAAACAATCGCGTGCCGGCGTTCTTCGTGCTAGTGTTGATCTCGCTGTCGGTCGTCGTTCTCGATTACATGACGCCGCGAAAGCGCGTCGAGGTCATGTCCGCCGTTTACGTCGGTCTTCTGGTGGGCGTGCTGTTGACCTACTTGTTCAACCTGGCGATGTTTCCGTTGTTGAATATCTTCGGAGAAGAGGGCACCAAGGTCACGGGAATGGTGACGCTGCTCGCCATGGTGATCTTTCCCTACCTGACGATCACCTTCATTCTTCAAACCCGGGATCAGTTTCGGTTCATCATCCCATACGTGGAATTCGCGAGGGAACTCAAGGGGCCGCGCCCACTGGTACTCGACAGCAGCGCGCTCATCGACGGACGAATCGCCGATGTCATCGACACGAACATTATCGATTCGCAACTCATCGTGCCGCAGTTCATCCTGCAGGAAGTGCAGGACATTGCCGACAGTCACGACAAGGTTCGGCGCAGCCGCGGGCGACGCGGGCTCGATGTCCTCAAGAAACTGCAACAGGATCCCAAGGTCGACATCAAGGTTCACGAGACCGATCCGCAGAAAGAGAAATCGATCGACCTGCGGCTCGTCGAACTGACGAAGCACGTCAACGGCCGGCTGGTCACCAACGATGTCAACCTGAACAAGCTGGCGGGCATTCAGGGAGTCGACGTCATCAACCTCAATGACGTCGCCAATTCGCTCAAGCCGAGATACATCCCCGGCGAGTCGCTCCGCGTCAAGATCATCAAGGAAGGTGAAGGATCCGGGCAAGGGGTCGGATATCTTGATGACGGGACGATGGTCGTCGTCGAACATGGTGCCGCCGACCTCGGTCAGGATGTCGATACCGTGGTGACGAGCGTTCTGCAGAACTCGGCCGGCAGAATGATCTTCAGCAAACTCTCGTCCGACGTGCGCGCGTGACGGGCACGTCTCATGTTTGATCGCCAATTTCGCGAACGGTTGCAGGCATGCGAGGCTGCCGCAACCTCTCATTTGCTGGCCGAACGCAACCCGGCTGGCCATTGGACCGGCGAACTCTCCGCATCGGCTCTCTCGACAGCCACCGCCGTCATGGCTCTCTGGCAAGTAGCCCGGCGGGACTCGGAGCGTTCCCCGTCGCTGCAACCGTTGATGGCTCGCGGCTGCGCATGGCTGATCGACCACCAGAACGCCGACGGCGGCTGGGGCGACACGATCAAGAGCGTGTCGAACATATCGACGACGATGTTGTGTCACGCGGTTCTGCAGGGGGCAGGGGATCAGAGCCAAGGGGCAGGAGCCAGGAGTCAGGAGTCCACAAGGAAGGCGATTGAAGGCGCACAAGGGTACATCGATCGGGCGGGGGGAGTTCCGGCTCTCATTGCGCGGTACGGCAAGGACAAGACGTTTTCGGTTCCCATTTTGACGCACTGCGCGTTGGCGGGTCTTGTGAACTGGAGAGACATCACGCCGCTGCCGTTCGAGCTCGCCTGCGTCCCGGCTCGGTTCTACAAGATGATACGTCTGCCGGTGGTGAGCTACGCGCTTCCCGCCCTCATCGCGATCGGCCAAGTACGGCACCACTTCGCACCGACACGCAATCCGATCACGCGCGTGTTGCGCAACATGTCGATCGGGAGAAGCCTGAAGATCCTGGAGCGCATCCAGCCGGAGGGTGGCGGCTTTCTCGAAGCGACGCCCCTCACCAGTTTCGTCACGATGAGTCTGGCGGCGATGGAGTTACAGAATCATCCGGTCGCGCGACGCGGTGTTGAATTCATCGTCAACTCGGTCCTGCCCGATGGCAGTTGGCCGATCGACACGAATCTGGCCACCTGGGTAACGACGCTCTCCGTCAACGCCCTGGAAGAGGCAATCCCTGAAGGTGATCGACAGCAGATCGTCGACTGGCTCTTGCAACAGCAGTACCGGGAAGTCCATCCCTATACGAACGCCGACCCCGGCGGGTGGTCGTGGACCAATCTCCCCGGCGGCGTGCCTGATGCCGACGATACCCCCGGAGCGATGCTGGCCTTGGTGACACTCAAGGAGGATTCGTCCGAGGTTGACGCCGCAATCACCCGCGCTCGGACGTGGCTGTTCAGCCTGCAGAATCGCGATGGGGGCTGGCCCACGTTTTGTCGCGGCTGGGGGACGCTGCCGTTCGATCGCAGTTCACCCGACATCACCGCTCATGTGCTGCGTGCGATTCACTCGTCGAGGGTCAAGTGTCTAGGGACCAGGGATATTGCGAGAGAGGGCCGGGGTGAAGGGCCATCGCACACCGATGGTCCGATCGCCAAACGTTCTAGTCACTTGACCCTGGACTCTAGACGAGCCACCCAGCGCGCCTTTCGATTCCTCGATCGCGTCCAGCAACCCGATGGTTCCTGGATCCCCCTCTGGTTCGGCAACCAGCAGGCACCCGACGACATTAATCCCACTTATGGGACGTCAAAAGTGCTCATGGCCTATCGCGACTACGATCTCATCGATCTCGAGCACGCCCAACGCGGCTTCGCCTGGCTAAAACAGAACCAGAACCCCGATGGGGGTTGGGGCGGTGGACTTGGCACACCTTCGTCGGTCGAAGAGACATCATTGGCAACTGAGGCACTACTGGCGGATTCCTCGGCCATTCACGAGGTTGGCCGGGGTTTGGAGTGGATTATGGAACAGGTGGAGAATGGGCGTTATGTCGAACCGTCTCCGATCGGTTTCTATTTCGCGAAATTGTGGTATTTTGAGCGTCTGTATCCCCCCATATTTACAGTCTCAGTCCTGAGAAAAGCCGCTCGCGTCATTGAGGGATTGGCATCGGAAGCCTCATCGTCTGTTGGACAAGCGATCCCACCCCCATAGAATCCCTCCGTCGGGCGTGTCGTCGTCTTTCCTCAAACAAAACGCAGAGAGGAGCTTCCGTTGGATATTGCCGCCACTCATCGCGAGCAGGCTCACGACGCTCACTCTGGTGCCCCTGCCAGCAACGGGCACGAGTCGAACGGCCACTCTGTCGACGAGAATGGCATTGAGCCGACCTCTCCTGCCGATGCTGCGCCGGAAGACGACCGACCCGTCAAGAAGAAGCGCCGCAAGAGCACATCGCATCTCAAGAGCGTCCCAGAAACCCTCGAACTGAGGGAACGCATCAAGGCCGAAGCCGAGCGCTTCGCGGCCCCCCTCGACAAGTCACAACCCTTCTCGAAGGACGATCTCGAGACGATGGGGCGCAAACTGCTCGAGCAGATGGAACTCCCTGAAAAGTTCCTCGGCTTCGCCATGGTGCTGATCGGGAACTTCTTCTGGAAGCGACAGTTCCTGTCGATCCCCTTCGAGCGGCGTCTGTTGCTCCTCCCCCATTGCCTGAAACACGCGGAAGGCTGCCCCGCCGAGTACGACCAGTTCGGACTCGACTGCGAGAAGTGCGGAGCCTGCTCCATCGCCGACTACAAGGTGCGCGCCGAAGAACTCGGCTACAAGGTGCTGGTCGCCGAGGGATCGCCCATCGTCCTCAAGATCATTGTCGAAGGCTACGTCGACGGTATTCTGGGTGTCGCCTGCCTCAATGTCCTCGAAAAGGCGATCGACAAGGTGCTGATCGCGGGTGTGCCGTCATACGCCATCCCGCTGCACTCGGGCGACTGCATGAATACCACGCTCGATGAGTCGTGGGTCTGGGACTGCCTCGAAAAGTACGAGCCTCTCGCACAGCCGTTGACCGCCAGCTACATCCCGATCATGCGGCAGGCGAGTCGCCTCTTCACCGAAGATTTCGATCGGCTGATGCCCCGCATCCGTTCGACAACACCCGAGAAGGCGCGATCACCCCTGGGGCAAACCGAGGATGTTTCGTACGACTGGCTCGCCAACGGCGGCAAGCGGTTTCGCCCGTTCATTACCCTCGCCGCCTACGACGCCCTGACGGGTGGCAAACTGAAGGCAGGTGCCGAGCAGGAGTCTTCGCCAGCATTCGATGATTCGGTGGCGCGCGTGGCGATGGCCATTGAAGCGTTTCACAAAGCGTCGCTGGTTCACGATGATATTCAGGATGACGACCTCTTCCGTTATGGCCGCGAAACGCTCCATCGCAGTCACGGAATGGGACCGGCCATTAACATCGGCGACTACCTCATTGGTCTCGGTTACAAGCTGGTGAACTCGGTTCGCAAGGAGCTTGGTGCCGACATCGCATGCGACATTCTCGACAGCATGGCCAGCGCCCACATCCGTCTGTGTGATGGACAGGGAGCCGAGATGGCGTGGCAGAACAAGCCCGACTGGGACTTCACTCCGCTCGATGCACTCACGATCTACGCCCTCAAGACTTCTCCCGCGTTCGAAGCCGCGTTGTTCGCGGGGCTGCGCATGGCGGGGCCGATCGATGCGTATTCCGAATTGATCCCGCAGTTCTGCCGCCAACTTGGTGTCGGCTTCCAGATTCTGAATGACTTGAAGGACTGGAACGGCGACCTCAACAACAAACTCGTTCCTGGGCAGGACGCGTTAGCCCTCCGTCCCACGTTGCTCCTCTCGCTCGCCCTGCAAGCGGCGTCCGACGAACAGCGTAGGCAACTTCGCGAAATCTACGAATCGGTCGACGACAGCCAGATGCGACTGGCACGGCTGCGTCAAATCTTCCAGTCGCTCGGCATCTTCGAGAAAGCACAAGCCCTGGTCGACAAATCCCGTGACCGGGCCGAGACGCTGGCCGACGAAGTCGAGTCCGACGGCCTCCGTCAGTTGCTCTATTTCCTGGTTGACACGGTCCTGGCCGAGGAAGAAGCACCGCCTCCGGTCGACACGCATTCGCTCGTGCAACTACCGATCGTCGCAGGGGCGTAGTAACAGCGGTCTCCGACACGTCGCGGCATCTGGGAGTTGAGATGATGTCGGGGATGAGAACTTTCTTCGTCTTCCTGGCGTTGTGCGCGTTGTCAGTCGATCCCGAGGAGCATGCCGGCCGCCCGCGTCTTCCGCTCTTCCGGATCGCGCACGAGACTACGGTGATCGACGGTCCAATGACCGAGCTCGGGACGATCAACTACATCGCGTACCTCAACGTGACCTGCTCAGAAGGAGTGACGCCGGAGAACAACGCGGTCGTCGTGTTGTGTCAGGCGTTCGGTCCCGGCATTATCGACGCCGAGTGCCGCAAAGAGTTCTTCGACCAGCTCGGCATGGAGGTGCCGCCGGGCGAAGGAGATTACATCGTCGATTTGCCCACGTACTTGAGCCGCCTTTCGCCCCCTGTCGACGAGGAATCTGTCGCAGAGTTCCGGAAAGAGTTGATTCAACTGCGATCGCGTGCCTGGACGTCTGACGAGGTGCCGGAAATCGCAACCTGGATCGAATTGAACACGACGCCTCTGGCGATCGCGGAACACGCGTCGAATCGCGCGCAGTACTATGAGCCGCTGTTTTCCACTGCCGGCACTTTGGTCACACACGCGCAATTGCCCGTGGTGCAATCATTGCGATACGTTTCAGAGCTGTTCACTGCGCGGGCGACGATGCGGCTTGGTCATGGCGATGTCGACGGTGCTATTGACGACATCTTCTGTTGCTATCGCCTGTCTCGGTTGGTGGCCAAGGGACCGACCGTCATCGGAAGGCTGATGGCAATCGCAATGCAGGCACAAGCGTTCGCAGCAATGACAGCCCTGCTCGAATCCGACCAGTTGAGCGCCGAGCAACTCAGCCGTCTATCTCAAGAATTCCAATCGCTGCCTCCTCCCGCGAGATTCGACGAGGCCGTGAACGAGGCCGAACGGTTCGCGTGTCTGAGTGTGATTCAGGAGTTCGCCATCGGCCGACTCAATACTGATCTCGATTACCGCGAGCTGACAGGTATGCAGGCACGGTTAAGCTACGTGGAGCGCGTCTTCAGAAACCTGCGGATCAACTGGAACGGCGTGCATCAGATCGCCAACGACTGGTACGACGAACTGGGACATTGCCTGGCTGCAGACTCATGGCGGGAATTTGAACGACGGTGGTCCTTCATCGATGATCGGCAGTCGGCGATTCGAAAAGACTACCGGATTGCCATGTGGTACCTCGGATGGGGGTTATGGGTGCGAGAGATTACGCGGACTGGTGGCGAGTTCTTTGCGACAGGAGTGACGCCTCACCTGGGTTCAATCGTCAATGCCGAGTATCGCCTCGAAGCGCGTAACCGTCTGCTTCAAATCGGATTCGCGCTGGCTGCCTATCGGAGCACGCACGGCGAATACCCTGACCGCCTGGTGGAATTGGTTCCACAATACCTCGAAGAATTGCCGCTCGATCCATTTTCGGAGGAAGGCATGGTTTACCGCCGCGAAGCCGGTGGCTACCGGATCTACTCGTTATGCGACAACCTGATCGATGACGGCGGCGTCGACATTAGCGAATCCAGAGTCAACAACGATGTTGTTCTGCGTATTCAACATGATCAATGAATTTCCCCCGATCGTCGCCTTTCGCTCCGCGAAAGTGCTCGGGAGCGGAAGATCGCAATGATTGGTCGCGAACCTACGCGTAACGAGGCGGTCTGGTTCCCTTTCCTGTGGCCGAGAGCCTCCCCAGAGACCGCCGATGTCGATTCAGATCGCTCCTCTCATTCCCGGCGACTATGCCGACGTTCGCAAGTTCTGGGAGTCGCTCCCCGGCGTCGGCCTGGGCTATTGCGACACCGAGCCGTTCTTCGCCGCGTACCTGCAGCGCAATCCCGGCATGAGCCTCATCGCTCGCGATGACAATCAAGTCGTCGCCGCGGTGATGTGCGGGCACGATGGCCGGCGTGGTTGCCTGTCCCATCTGGCCGTCGCTCCGCGCTGCGCGCGTCAGGGACTCGGACGCAGGATTGTCGAAGTCTGTTTGCAGAAACTGTGGACTGCGGGGATCACCGGCTGCAACATCCGCGTCTATCGTGACAATGCCGACGGGATCGCCTTCTGGGAACGGCTGGGCTTTCGCGATATCGGCGTCAACGTCCTCCGCAGAGAACTCGTGGAGCCGGGGGACAATGGTGCGCCAGACTCCATCCTGCTGGATGCTCTGACCGATGACGACCATCTCGACCCCGTACCGACGATCTCGGTCGGACCCGACCTGATGCTGACGCCGTTCGATTGGGACGATCAAGAGACGCTGGTCACGTTGCTCAACACATCGGACTGGTACACCCAGCAGATGCCGTTGATCCCCAATCCCTACACGCTGGAGCATGCGCGAAGCTGGGTGACCAAGTGCATGTTGCAAACGTGTGAAGGGGACCAGACTCGCAACTGGGCTATCCGTCGTCGAAGCGAACTCATCGGCGGCATCGGCATCGGCGGCATCGAACCCGGAGGCGCGGCCGAAGTGGGCTACTGGCTTTCACAAGCCTGCTGGGGGCAAGGCATCATGCCTACGGTCGTGACGTCGCTCGTCGAGTTTGCGTTTCGAGAATACTCGATTGCGAAAGTGTACGCCCGCGCCTTCCACACGAACCCCGCATCAGCCCGCGTCCTCGAAAAGGCGGGCTTCACGCTCGAAGGGACGCTGCGACAACATCTCGTCCATCAGGACGTGCGGAGAGACGTGCTGCACTACGGAAGGTTGCGGGAAGAACATGCCCGGTAACTCGACGCGCGAGCTCACGCGTTGGGCGACGCTGCTTACGCGCTTGCTGGATAAAGTTCGCGCAGGAATTCGTCGAGTCGTGGGCCGTCGGCGTCGAGGTAGCAGATGCAGACCTGGTTGCTTGAAGACGAAGTCCACGCGACGCGCTGCATACGGTAGTCGGCGTTGCTGCGATGCGGGATGCTGACACTCGGCGGATCGCTGATCAGGGCCGAATCGACCACGACGAGATAACCGGAGTATTGGCCCGAAGTAAATCGGTAGACCGCGGCATCGTGGCCGCCGTTACCGTCGAGGTCGATGCCGAGGGGGCTACCCGCCACCTTCGGACCCCAGCCACCTGGAAGCGTTGGGGCGAAGCGACCATCGAAGGCTGCCAAAGTCTGGAGCGAGCCGGCTTGCGCATCGAGTTGTTCTTCGACATCCGCGAGTGCCAGTTGAGTCGGCTCGACAGGAGCGCTGGAGCGGTTCCACCAGCAGACGACAAGGGCCATGGCAACGGCCACTGTGACTCCGCCCAACCACTTCCTTCGCGACGATTTGACTGCTTGAAGCGGTGTGACGGCCGGTCGATCGGCATCGAGAGCCTGCAGCAGCCGATCGCGGAGCCCTTCGGGAATCCGAGTATCGCGAATTGCCGGGGCCAACCAGCGGTCGAACGTCTCGGCCGACTGCAGCCAGCTCGAACACTCGGAACACGATCGCGCGTGAGACCGGGCCTGTTCGAAGTCCGTTCCCTGATCGGATCCCGAGTCGGGAAATGCGGCATCGAGAACAGTGCGTGATTCGTGGCAGTTCATGTCGTTTCCGATCTGGGAGATCCTTTTCCCGGACGGTGTGTTTCCGATTGGCCGTTCGACTCGGCTTGCGAGTCGTGCTGGGGTTGCGCTTCCTCAACGCTTCCTGCCAGCCGCCATCTCAAATGGTTTTTGGCTCTCGACAGCCGGCTCATCACCGTCCCGATTGGGATGGAGAGGGTCTCGGCGATGTCTCGATAACTCAATTCCTCGAAGTAATACAAGATCAAAGGGGATCGATACTCTTCTGGAATCTCTTCCAGGGCCTGACGCAGCCGTTCTTCATCCACCTCGCCTTCCGGAATCTCCCAAGCCGGCTCCAAGGGAGCATCCAATGTGGAAAACGGAATGTGCTTCGGTTGTCGACCCCGCTTCAAATAGGCATTTCGCGTGATCGACAGGAGCCAGGAACGGGCCTTTTCCGGATCCCGCAACTGGGAGAGGTGACGATGAGCCGACAGAAACGTCTGCTGAGCAAGATCCTCGGCATCCGTTTCGGAACCGCACAAACGCAGGGCAAAGCGGTAAACGAGACGGTAATTCTCGTCCACCAGCTTCACGATCTGACAGTTGTCGCGATCGTCAGTCATCGGCCCCTCATGTTATTGAACCGCGGCTCGCTGCCCATATTCCCGAAAATGGACCCGTTACGGGCTTTTCGCCATTACGGGTGCCGATTGAGACGGCGTGATACTCCCAGAGGTGGTACGCGAATGTCCTCAACAATTCGAGAAAAAAACCGAAATCCAGCAGTTACCGGCTGTTCGCCAGACGCAACTCCTGGATTCTCGGTACTTTGTGGACAATTGGCCTGTCGGAGGCCGTCTAGTTGGTGATATTGAGGAGCGGCATCGTCATCAGAACGCGTTCTGACTCGATCACCTGCAACTGGATCAACGCCTGACGCAGCAACCGGGCCCGACGGGGGTCGAGCTGTTCCAGAAGAGGAATGGCTGCATCAACGAGCGACGGCTGCCAGGGAGCACTCACTCTTGGCGTCGACAGTGTGCGTTCGTCGTCTGATCCGCTGCTGCCTCCCAAATCTTCGAAGAGCATGTCGAACAGGCCCACAGGTTTCGGAATGACCCGCACCCGATAGTCTTCGATACCTGCTTCGTTGGCCGTATAGGCGATCGCTTCGGTCAAACCGCCGATTTCGTCGACGAGTCCCAAGTCCAATGCCTGAGCTCCGGTGTAGACGCGTCCGCCGGCAATGTCGTCGATGGGCTGTGTGAGCCGGTCGCCCCGTCCCTCGACAACGTGTCCCTTGAAGACTTCGTAGACCTCGTCCATCCAGCCTTGCAGTTCCGCCCGTTCGTCGTCGGTGAAGGGCTCGCCGGAGAAGAGCATGCCGGCATGTTCGCCGCGCTCAATCGGATGAAACGTAATGCCGATGCGGCTCCACATCTCGGTCGTGGCCAGCTTGCCGGAGACCACGCCGATCGATCCGGTGATCGTGGTGTCGTCGGCAAAGATACGGTCGGCTCGGCAGGCGACGTAGTAGCCGCCACTCCCCGCGACTCCCCCCATCGAGACAATGACCGGTTTCTTGGATGCAACGTAGCGGACGGCATTGAGGATGATCTCGCTGGCAACGGCCGAGCCTCCAGGAGAATCGACTCGCAGCACAACTCCCTTCACGGTGTCATCGTCTGCGGCCTTTTCCAGTGCGCGACGAATCGGTTCGCTGTAGGCACCTTCCATGGACCCGAACGGAGACACTTCTGCGTCGCCCGTCATGATCGGACCTTCGACGTACACAATGGCAATCGAATCGCGATCGTCGGTATCAGGCTGCGGTCCGGCAAGGATTTCCGACCACAATTCCAGGGCTGCGAACGGACTCGACATATCCACCGAGAAGGGATCCTCTTCGCCGTAGCTCTTGTCGAACCTGAGGTTGTTGCCGAGATCGCTCTTCAAGTATTCGACGAAATCGCGGCGGTGTTCGACGGCATCAATGAGACCGGCTTCCAGCGCCGCTTCGGCCGAATACAACCCTTGGTCGATCCAACCCTTAACGACGTCTGCTTCGACTTCGCGCCCTTCGGCGATTAGCAGCACGATCGATTCGTACATCGAATCATACAGCCAATTCAGCATCTCCTCGGACTCGGCACTCGGGGCGGTGTTGGTGAACATCTCTCCCGCGCTCTTGTAGGAACCGCAAGTGAGGAAGACGGGTTGTACGCCGATCATGTCGAGCAGGCCGCGAACGTACATCTGTTCGCTGTAGAGGCCCGTCACCCAGACGTCCCCCGTCGGGGAAACGCTCAAACGATCGCAACCGCAGAGCAGGGCGTAGCGACCCGTGCTCAGCGAGTCGACATGGGCGTAGACTTTCTTGCCCGACGCCTGAATGCGTCCGACGGCGTCGCGAATCTCTTCCAGTTGAGCGTAAGACAGACTTACGTCTCCGAGCATCAGCACGACGCCGTCGAGCCGGTTATCTTCGGCGGCTTCATCCATCCTCTGAATGATCGACCAGAGCGAATCGCCACCCACGGAGAACAACGACAGGTCTTCGCCCCTCGGGGTCTCCGAAATGGTGCCCGACAGCTCGAAGACGGCGACGTCTCGTGCCTGGGTGACTGGAACAAGGCTCAAGGCTGTCGATGCAGCCAATACGAATGCGAGCAGTTTCTTTAACGCCATGAGAGAGTTTCCTCGTCGACAGTTCTTTCGGACAGGCAGAGAATCACCATTAACTGTATCCCTCGACTGATCGCGTTTCCAGCGGGGGGTTGGATCCCACGCGGCTAGCCGGTTATTCTCAATGTCTACTCGATACAACTCGCTGGAAACACAATCCGCCAGATGGCGACGGAGTCCAAGATGCCAGACGATCTGCAACTCATCGAAGCTCTCAAGAACGTCATCGACCCCGAATTAATGATCAACATCATCGATCTCGGCCTGGTTTACGACATCGCGCAACAAGAGGAAGGGAAGGTGCATGTGAAGATGACGCTCACCAGCCCCGCCTGTCCAGCCGGTCCGCAGATCATCAACCAGTCGAAACTCGCGCTGGAGCAGGTTGAGGGAGTCAGCGACGCCAGCATCGAACTCGTCATGTCCCCACCGTGGACCCCCGAACGCATGACGGATGACGCAAGAGATCACCTGGGGATCTTTTGATTCCGAAGAGGTGTCATTGGTCACTTGTCATTAGTCATTTGGGAAACTCTCCTCTCTCGACCCTTGTCCCTCAACCCTCGACGAGCAATGAGCGATCTCTACCGCGTCGGAATTATCGGCAGCACGGGACGTGGCAACTATGGTCACGGCATCGATGAAGTCTGGAAGGAAGTTCCGCGCTGCCACGTCGCCGCCATTGCCGATGACTATGATCAGGTCGTCGAAATGTCGCGAGTGCGGGCCGGCGCGGAACGCGGTTACTCCGACTATCGCGAGATGCTCGCGCAGGAGAACCTCGATATCGTGGCCGTCGGGCCTCGCTGGCTCGATCGGCATCACGAGTTTATTCTCGCTGCCGCCGAGCATGGCTGTCACATCTACATGGAGAAGCCATTCGTCCGCGATCTGGTCGAGGCGGATGAAGTCATCCGAGCTTGCGAGATGCGGCACCTCAAGCTTGCGATTGCCCATCAGACCCGCTGGTCGCCACCAGTGCATGTGGCGCTCGATCTGGTTCGTGAAGGGCTGATCGGCGACATCCTCGAACTTCGTGGGCGCGGCAAGGAAGACGCCACCCGTGGTGGAGGCGAAGACTTCTGGGTGCTGGGATCCCACATTCTCGATCTGATGCGTGTCTTCGCCGGCGACCCGATTGATTGTCAGGCCCGCATCTACGAAGGGGGCGAACTTGTTACCGCCGCGAATGTGAGTGAAGGGAACGAAGGTCTCGGCCCCCTCGCCGGCGACTGTGTGCAGGCACGTTATTCGTTCGCGAATAATGTCGTCGGCACGTTCAGCAGTCATCGCAACGCGGCGGGGTCACCATCGCGATTCGCCTTACAGGTCTTTGGAACCAAGGGCGTACTCGAAGTTCTCACCGGGCATCCGGCGACGATCAATGTGCTGGTTGATTCCTCCTGGTCCCCCGCCCGCAGCGGAGCCTCGTGGCAGCCGATTACGTCGCAAGGACTGGGTCAGCCTGAAACGCTGGAGAACACCGGTCTCCATGGCGGCAATCTGCTGGCTGTCAACGATCTGCTCGACTGCATCGAGAACCCGGATCAGCTTCCGCTGTGCAGCATGTTCGACGCCCGCTGGATCATCGAAATGATCATGGGAGCCTTCGAATCACATCGCACCGGTAGAGCCGTCACGCTTCCGTTGGAACAGCGTCGCAACGCCCTGTCGCTTCTGTAGTCGCGGCAACCGTGTTTTGGATGTTCAACAGTTGCATCCGAGAGCGGGATGATTGCGACCATCCGATGCGTTGGCTACTGTTCTCAAAGAGCATTCCCCATCTCGCCGGATGCCGTCTCGCAGCCTTCATTCCCTGCTTTCGGCACCCATTCGCGACCAGACGACGTAGAAAGAACGAACCGTGATCGAGCTTAAGAAAAACTGCAAGTACGCCCTCGTCATCCCCACAAGCATGGGGACCCGGTTGACGCCGATGAACGGGCAGCCCTTTCATTCCAGCGACACGTTCATGATGCAGGCCACCAGTGCCGAGTCGAACGTCGGCAGCGTCGCCTCGTATCTTGGCAAGCCGGTGAAGATTCTGACGGCCTTCGTCAAAGGGAGCCCGATCTCGCGGTTCATCAAAGACAATCTCGCCGGCCGACACATGGACTACGAAGGTCCGGAGATCAAGAAGGACAATCCCTGGGGGGTGCGGCATCAGATCAACCTGGCCGACTCGGGTTGCGGCTCACGCGGACCGCGCGTCGACAACGACCGTGCCGGTGAAGTGGGACGGCTCCTCAGTCCCAAGCACTTTGATCTCGATCGCATCTTCGGTGAAGACGGCGCCCAGATCGTTCATACGTCGGGTCTGTTCGCGGCGTTGTCGCCAGAGACGAGCCAGTTGTGTCTGGAGATCGCCCGCACGGCGAAGAAGCATGGCACGAAAGTGTCGTTCGACCTCAACCATCGCGCCTCGTTCTGGGAAGGGCGTGACAAGGAACTCTCCGAGACCTTCGCCGAGATCGCGAGCCTGGCTGACATCCTCGTGGGGAACGAAGAAGACTTTCAGTTGTGCCTGGGCTTCAAAGGCCCCGAAGCCGGTGGGAAGGATATCTCCGCCAAGATCGAGAGCTTCAAGGAGATGATCACGAGCGTCAAGAAGAAGTACTCAAACGCGACCGTCTTCGCGACGACGCTGAGGGAAGTTGTCAGCGTGAGCTGTCACGAATGGGGCGCGATCGTGTCGCATGGAGATAACTGGCACGTGATGCCGCCACGCGAGATCGGCATCCTCGACCGCATCGGAGGTGGCGACGGTTTCGTCGGCGGCCTGCTCTACGGCATCATGCAAGGTTGGGACGCCAACAAGTGCGCCCAGTTCGGCTGGGCCACCGGTGCCCTGGCCACCACGTTCCTCACCGACTACGGCCAACCCGCCGACGAAGAACAAGTCTGGAGCATCTGGGAAGGGAACGCCCGGGTGCGTCGGTAGTTTGCGAAGGCAGAAATGATCTTCATGCATCGATTCGTTCCCATTCGATTCGCCCTAAGCGTCGCGGTCGGTCTGTGTTGTCTTTGCAGCACATCCGCGGCGCAAGGCGTCGAGATCACCATCGATCGGCCCGGCGAGCGCGAGTTCGTTCGCGACCTGGCCGACATGATTGACGCCGAGGACGAAGAGCACATACGCCAACTCTGCGACCAGCTCCTCACTGACAAGGCGACGCCCATCATCGTCGTCACGATCGATTCGATGACGGCCCACGGCGGGGCGGGCATGCGGATCGAAACGTTCGCCACCTTGCTGTTCGATCAATGGCAGATCGGACATGCCGAACTGGGTGGACAAAACTGGAACACCGGCATCCTGCTGCTCGTTTCCGAAGGAGACCGCGAGGCACGCATTGAACTGGGAGCCGGCTGGGGCCGGCGCGAGGACGAGACCTGTCGACAGATCATGGATGATTACATTATTCCCAGATTCAAAGAGGGAGAGTTCTCTCAAGGCATCGTGGCCGGTGTCGAAGCACTCGACAAAATGGCCCGGCAACTCGAACTCCCGCGAGTCCCCCGGCCCTGGTGGCATTACGCGCTGACCATCGGCTTCATCGGTCTCGCGATCTTTACGGTCGTGTCACTCATTCGTCGAGGTGCGAGCGGCTGGGCCTGGCTCTTCTGGGGCGCGGTGTTCGCCCTGGTGGGAACGATCCTTTATCACGCCATGACCAATCGCGGCAGCGGTGGTGGTGGCTTTGGCGGCGGCTCGTTCGGCGGAGGATTCTCAGGTGGCGGCGGGGCCAGCGGTTCCTGGTAAGGATAAATGCGCATGCAATCAGCATCGACACTCTTCACCGACGTCGACAAACAGCGGATTGAACAAGCCGTCGCCGCGGCCGAAGCGCAGACTTCATGCGAAATCATGCCGGTCGTGGCGACATCTTCCGGGCGCTACGACCGCGCCGAAGATACGATCGGCCTCTGGCTGGCAACGATCACCGCCGTCGTGCTTTGGCTGGCTCTGCCACGGCACGCAACAGAACCAGGCAGCTGGGGAGAATTCCCGTTAGTGTATGAGTTGATGCTGTTGGCCGTTGGCATTGTTGTGGCCTTTACCGCAGGCGCGTGGGCAGGGAGTCGCGTCGGCTGGTTGCGGAGACTCTTTACGCCGCAAGTTCAGATGGAAGAAGAGGTCGCACGGCGGGCCAAAGAAGTCTTCTTCGATTCACGAGTCCATCACACCGCCGGAGCGACGGGCCTGCTGGTCTACATCTCGCTCTTCGAGCACATGGCGCGGATACTGGTCGACCAGAAGATTCTGGACGATCCCGCACTCGGCCAGCCGTTTGTCGATCGCCTCTGCCGCCAGTTGACCGAAGCCATGCTCCGCAGCGACCCGACGGTGGCCCTCTGCGAAACCATCACCACCGCCGGCCAACAACTCGCCGCTCCACTACCACGTGCCGACGACGATGTGAACGAACTGCAAGACGCACTCGTCGTGCTCGATTGAGAACGGCAGTTCCGAATTCGCAATCGGCCGTTGCCATCGCGAACCAATGCCCTTCCCGGGGGTGCATCCGCTGGTTGCTGGTGGAATTCTCCCTCTCCCCCACTGAGAAACAAAGATAGCGGAGTCCGGTGCATTGTGGGGGAGAGGGTCGGGGTGAGGGGATCACCAAGACGCCTCTACCGAGCGATGTCCTATGCGCGCCCCTCATCTGGCCTACGGCCACCTTCTCCTCCAGCAGTTCGGCGATGACCTCGTTCTTGGTGGCCAGCTTGGCCTGGAGCTGCTCGATGCGGCGGTCCTTGGCCTTCTCCGTACGGCCGTTCTCAGCGGGCCGCTCGAAGGCCTTGTCGGCCTGCGCCAGCACCTGGTTGACCCACGTGTGAATCTGGCTCGGCTGCAGCCCGAATTCCTCGGACAACTTCGAGACGGGTTCCTTGCCGGCCAGATGTCTGCGAACGATCTGGGCCTTCTGCTCAGCCGTAAAACGACGACGGGTGCGACTCATGGAATCTCTCTCCAATCAGGTTGTACTAACCCGACCAGAATCCGATTCCATTTTCAACTGAGGCAGGACACCTATCTTGGTAATGGAATGACCATGTTGCTAACTCGAACATACTACCTATCACTCCCTGACTATTGGCCCTCATCCACCAACCCTTCTAGGATACTGCGTAAACGTCGGCGGATGCGATAATTCGCTTGCCGAATGACCTGGGGGCTGACATCCAATTCGGCGGCGACTTCGGTGGCGGGGCGACCTTCGAGTGCCACCTGTTTGAAGGCCTCGAAGTTTCGCGGGTCGAATTCGGGTTTGATGATCTCCATCGCCCGCTGGACGATCAATGCGTGTTCCTGGGCGGCTTCGCTTTCGTCATCTTCCGACAACGGATCGGGCGTGTTTGCCATCGCCAGATGGGCATCGGTTCCCCCCTTGCCGACGGGCTGACGTTTGAGCTTGCGAAAGTGGTCGGCGATTTTCGACCCCGCAATCGATCGCAGCCACGATCGAAACGACCCAACACCCGCGTCGGGGCGTAATTGTGAATGTTGGATGCCAGCGCGAAACGTCTCCTGAAAGACATCGGCTGTATCGTCTTCGTTCAGCCCCGATCGATGACACCACTTAACGACCAGCGGGCCGTACAGATGGACGATGTGATTCCAAGCCTCCTGATCATTCGACTGCGCCCTGCCCAGCAGAGTCATCGAAGTCGGTTCGGAAGGATTGAGAGGCATGCGAGCTGATTCGATGTGTTCACATTTCCGCGAGTCCGTTGATTGTAGCACGTCTGCCACTTTTCGCCCCCGGCCTTCACTCTTGGCCCACTTAGCCCCCGGCGAGTCGCCGGGGGACACGTGCGATACCATTGAAGTGGACGCGACTTGAGAGTTCACATTCTCAGAATCTCCGATAGACGTTGCGATTTGGTGCGACCTCGAACTCATGAGCATCACGTGTTTCCCCGGCGACTCGCCGGGGGCTAAAATGGCAATCGCTGATACCGTACCGCGTCGGTCGGCCCATTGTGTAAACTTCCTGCGGTCCATTTACGCCTTCTGCGTTTCAAGGCTCAACTTCATCCTAAAAACCATGACCGACACTCTCTTCTCCGTTGCTGATCAAGTCGTGCTCGTTTCCGGTGGCAGCCGGGGGATTGGGTTTGGGCTCGCCAAGGGGTTCGCCGAACGCGGGGCGTACGTGGTTATCGCCGGACGCGAGGAGTCGACGCTCGGGCCTGCCGCGACGGAGTTGTCGGCGAAGGCCCAGCATCCGGTCCGTTACGTCGTCTGCGATGTCGCAAAGCCGCAGGATGCCACGAATGCCGTCGAGGAAGTCGTGGCCATGTATGAGAAGGTCGACACATTGCTGAACGTCGCAGGAGTCAACATTCGCCAGCCGGTCGAGAACTTCAGCCTGGAGCAGTTTGATTTCATCATGGACATCAACCTGCGTGGAGCGTTCTGGATGGCACACGAAGCCGCGAAGTCGATGCGGCAGCACAAGAGCGGCTGCATCATCAACATCGATTCTCTGAACAGCGCGATGCCGCTGAAGCATGTGACGCCCTATGCCATCAGCAAGTGCGGGCTGAACGGCATGACGCGAGCACTCGCCCTCGAATGGGGTTCGCAGGGGATTCGCGTGAATGGCCTCGCCCCCGGTTTCATTCTCACCGACCTCACGAAGAAGCTGTGGTCGAATCCACAGATGCAGCAATGGAATCAAAGCTGCACGCCTCTCGGCCGACTGGGGACGCCCGAAGACCTCGTCGGCACCGCCGTCTTCCTCGCCTCACCGGCGGCTGCATTTCTGACGGGCCAGACGATCTACGTCGACGGCGGCGTCGTCAGCGGCACAAACTGGCCAATCCCCGACGGGGGAGGGCAGTGAGAAGGAGGCTTGAGACTCGGGGCTTGAGGCTTGAGGAGCCACGTGAGGCACACGCGAGAGTAGTCTGCCAACAAGTTTTGAATCTGGAGTCCACCACATGACACCGGAGCTAATCCTCAAGAGGGGTTATAGCATCAACCACACAGGTGAGATGCCATACCCGGTGCCGGAATTGTTGATCGTCGGGAATAAGGCGGGATTGTTGTGGCTTGCGAAGCAATTGCAACAACAGGCGGAAAGCACGAACACAACAGACGATCCACGATCTGATCCTGACGATCATCGTCACATCTCGACGATGATGCCCCAGGTCAATCGTGAGTTGAGTGATGAGATGGAATTGCGCATCGGGCTGATCGATACCAGTTGTAGAAATGCCGTACTTCAAAAGTATGACACCGCGCCTCGCCACAAAGAGAACGGGCAGCCTCATCGGTCAGTACCAGAGCGACATTGACCATGCACGTCTGTCGATGGCAAACATGGTAGGTGATTCCTAAAGCCTCAAGCCCCGAGCCTCAAGCCTATCGACTGCACTTCGGGCACGAGTAGTGCAAGCTGTGCCGATCGCTTTGCCATTGCTCTTCGGGCGTGTCGCGGTCGACGTGGACGATGTGTATCACGCCTTTGCCGACATCGAGAGCGGTTTCGATTGAGTCCGCCAGTCGGCCTCGTCCCTCGGCGTTGACCTGCACGCGATCGACGATCACTTCGACGAGATGCTGTCGCTTGTGATCGATGGCAGGGACATCTTCGATGGCATACGTCTTGCCGTTGATTCGCACTCGCAGATACCCCTGCGTGCCGAGCCGATCCCAGAGCTTCTTGTAGCTCTGCCCCACAGGCACTTCGACCGGCGCGGCGACGTAGAGCCGTGAACCTTCCGGCAGGCTCAAGATCTTGTCGACGATCTGATCGGTCGTCTGCCGAGTGACGGGCGACTGACACTCGGGGCAATGCATCTGGCCGATGCGGGCGAAAAGGACACGCAGATAGTCGAAGACTTCGGTCACCGTTCCCACGGTCGAGCGCGGCGTGGCCCCCACCGTTTTCTGTTCGATCGCAATGGCGGGTGAGAGTCCCGAGATGCTTTCCAGTCGCGGCTTGGGCATCTGTCCCAGAAACTGACGGGCATAGGCCGAGAGCGATTCGACATACCGGCGTTGCCCCTCGGCATAGAGCGTGTCCATCGCCAGCGATGTCTTGCCGGAGCCGCTGGGGCCGCAGAAGACGCTCATGCGGTCTCGGGGGATCGTGAGATCGACCGACTGCAGGTTGTGCTGGGACGCGCCTTTGATCGTGATCATTTCGGTCGTGTCGGAGCCGCGCACGTTGGTAAGCGGTTTCTTGCGCGCCCGCTTACTGGCATGCGCGGCTCTTTTGGGAGCAAGCAGTTCTCGTAGTGCCCGACCCGTGTGCGACGCCTTGCACTTGGCCACTTCTTCAGGCGTTCCCTCTGCCAGCAGTTCGCCGCCGCCAGCTCCTCCTTCGGGGCCAAGATCGATCACCCAGTCGGCTGTCTTGATGACATCGAGGTTATGCTCGATCACCAGCACCGTATTGCCGACGTTCACGAAGCCATGCAGCACATCAAGGAGTTTGCGAACATCCTCGAAGTGGAGTCCCGTGGTCGGCTCATCCAGCATATAGAGCGTCTTGCCGGTGGAGCGTTTTCCCAGTTCGCGGGCGAGCTTGACGCGTTGCGCCTCGCCGCCGCTTAAGGTTGGTGAAGGCTGGCCGAGCTTCATGTAGTCGAGGCCGACATCGTGCAGCGCCCGCAGCAGCCGATGGATCTTCGGATGGTTCTTGAAGTGCTCGAGCGCCTCCTGCACATCCATGTTGAAGACGTCGGCGATCGACTTGTCGCGAAACTTCACTTCCAGCGTCTCGTGATTGAATCGCTGCCCGTTGCAGATAGTGCAGGGAACCCAGATGTCGGCGAGAAAATCCATTTCGAGCTTCGTCGCCCCGTGACCTTCACACGCTTCGCAACGTCCCTCGGCCACGTTGAAGCTGAACCGTCCCGGCTTGTAGCCCCGAATCTTCGACTGAGGAAGTTGCGTGTACAGATCGCGAATGACATCGAGCAGTTTCACATAGGTCGCCGGGTTCGATCTCGGTGTGCGTCCGATGGGTGACTGATCGATATCGATCGCCTTGTCGAGATGTTGCAACCCATTGACTCGCGTATGCAGTCCCGGCTGCCCATTCCCTTTGTTGATCTCCTTGTTCAAGACTTCCCACAAGATGTCGTTACAGAGCGAACTCTTGCCGGAACCGCTCACGCCGGTGACGCAGACGAAGGCACCAAGAGGGATCTCGACATCGATGTTTTTGAGATTGTTGTGACGCGCGCCAACGACTTTCAGCCGTTCTTTCCCGACCGGACGCTGTTTCGGAACCTCGATCTTTCTGCGACCTGAAAGGTAGGCACCCGTGACGCTGCGTTCGCAGGCCATCACTTCTTCGACGCTGCCGTGGGCGACCACCTCGCCACCCCGCACGCCGGGACCGGGGCCGAAATCGATGATGGTGTCGGCCTCGCGCATGGTCTCTTCATCATGCTCGACAACGATCACCGTGTTCCCCTGATCCCGCAATTGCAGCAGCGAATCGAGCAGCATGCGATTGTCTCGCGGATGGAGACCAATCGAAGGTTCATCGAGGATGTAGAGGACGCCGACGAGACCGCAGCCGATCTGTCCTGCCAGCCGAATGCGTTGCGACTCGCCTCCACAGAGCGTGGGGGCCGACCGATCGAGAGCCAGATACTCCAAACCGCAATTGAGCAGGAACCCCAGCCGACCGCGAATCTCCTTGAGGGCTTCGGAAGCGATCAGCGTTTCAGTCTTCGACATCTCGACCGACTCGAAGAATCGAGCCGCTTCACTGATCGACAACGCACACACTTCCGGCAGACTGAGGGAACTCCTGCTCCTCGTCCCTAGCCCCTCGACCCTAGACGTGATCAGCACATTCCTCGCCTGCGGATTGAGCCGCGCTCATTTGCACGACGTACACGTCATCACTTCCATGAACCGTTCGAGTTGCCGACGGCATGGGGTTCTTTCCCTTGATGTAGTCATCCAGCAGTTCGTTGACGAAGCCGGGCCATTTGCCGCCATGCTTCCAGACGCCGCCGCGATGACGCCAGGCGAATGTGATATGCCGATCGCCGGTTCCATACAGGAAGAGATGTTGAGCCTCGGGCGGAATGTCGTTCCACGGGGTCTTGGAGGGAGGCTCCTTCGATCGAGTTCGCAATCCTGCTCGATGGCGCGTGCCGCCCCTTCGAAGACATGGCGTCGCCAGCGGCCGACCTTCTTGAAGGGGCCGAGCAGATGGAACGCCCTTGCGAGATCGACTTCGCTCCATCATCCAATAGCCGTTCGAGCAGAAACTCTCGCTGCCGTTGTCCCAGGCCTTGCAGTCGACGCACATCCCGAGCGGGGCTGTTGAAGCTGAAGAGTTGCGGCGAGGGGGGATTGCACGAAATGCCGCACGCCGCGCAGGCCTACTTGGCGGAGGAAGAGTTGTGATTCGGATTGTCTCGTCGACCGCGGTGTCGCTCGCCTTCGAATCCTGCACGGCCGAAGCCCGTGCGACGGCTCGCACCACGAGGAGAGGTGCCGCTGCCTAAACGAATGGCAGACTCACGATCGGCTCGAAGCCATCCGCGTGCGGTGTCCCTTGCACCGGCGGTCAATCGGTCGACGACGACTTCGATCGTATGCTTGAAGTGCTTCTTGAGACCCAGGTCGTCGGTCAAGTTGACGATTTCGCCATCCACACGCGCGCGAACGAAACCCTGCTTGAGCAGGTCGGCGAAGAGATCGCGGAACTCACCCTTCTGGTTCTGCACGATCGGTGCGAGGATCTGGAACTTCGTCCCTTCGGGAAGAGTGTTGATCGACTCCAATATCTGATCGACCGACTGAGCCGTGATCGGCTTGCCGCACTTCTCACAATGACCATGCCCCTCGCGGGCATACAGCACGCGCAGGTAGTCGTAGATCTCGGTGATCGTCCCACGGTGCTGCGGGGTTGCGGGATGTCGCCTTCTGCTGGATCG
>CALOES010000020.1:0-193324 GCA_942492405.1 uncultured Planctomycetaceae bacterium | reverse complement strand
GTGAAATATCGACATCCGTTTCACGCCCGATTCAATCGGTCTGCTGCTCTTGTCTCCGCGGCAATCCACCCAGTCGTGTTCGACACACGGCCAATGCGGCATTCCACTGTTAATTTCGGCGACGGCCAACAGCCGAGATCCGCTCTGCGACCCGATCTTGATGGTGTTCGACTCACAGGGACAACTGCTCGGCGTTTGGGACGACGTCGAAGGCAGCCTGGATCCCTCGCTGACGATCGTGCCCATTTCGTCGGGCGAGTTGCTCATCGCCATCATGGACACGCACGATCTCGGCAGCCCATTACATTCGTATGCACTTAGAGTCGATGTCGCTGAGTGAACGATGCTCCTTCACCGACCACGATGGAAGTACCTCGTTTGGCCACGGTGGAAACCGTGTATCGAGACAGTCAGGGCCAGATGCTCCTCATTTCCCAGGCATCAAGACCGATGAGCTCTGCGTCCTGTCCCTGCGCGCGCAGAGAGACTCCCAGACTGTCCTCGCGTCCGGGATAGACTCGCATCGCCAGGTACTGCCTTCCGTTCACAAACACTTCCACGACGCTGCGATCAACAAAGACTCGCAGTTGCAGTGATTCTCCGTTGCGCGACATGATGGCACGCTCCGGAGGCCTGCTCCAGACATCGCCAAGTGTGCTGGATCGCGAACCGTCCAACACGATTTCACCGGGGGTTTGATACCAGTAGCTCAGTTGTCGATCGTGATTAAAGAAAGTAATCGATGTTTGTTCCTCGGCGTCCGGCGAGCGCAGGACATTCAATTGCACCCATTGAGCCTCCTGGGGATCGATTTCAACGGCCAGTTCCATGGCGTTGCCATGAATCTGCTCCACAACGATTTCCTCATTCGCAGTCAGCGTCGTGCGACCGATGTGCCGGTGCTCGCCTCGCAGAGAACTCACTGCTTCCACGGGTTCAATTCGCAGTTGGTGGTTGTCGTCCAGAGTGAGATGTTGCGGAAGGGACATGATCTGGTCCCAGTGCTCACTGTAACTGGCATCGTTGATGTTAAGTATGTTGATCACCCCGCCCTGACCATCTGACGAAGCCGAAGGGGCGTGGACGCCTCCGGGAGCGACTCGGCCGTGGTTGAATCGGCCATGGGCATAAGGGGAGAACTGATTGGCGTCATAGTCGCCCAGATAATACTGGCCGCCGTTGCTGTGGCTAAAGAACAGCAGGATATGCTTGTCGCCGATAGGCAAGAAGTTTGGACAGGCTCCGTCGTCGTCTGGGCGGATGAACGGTGTGCTGGTCAGAAACGACCCTCGGGCCTCCCAGTGCTCGAGATCTGTGGACGTCCATAAAGAGCGCCCCACCAAGCCATGGTAAGTATCGCCTTCCTTCCAGATGTCCGAATCGCCATGGCCGCTGTTGACCGGGCCGATCTTGTCCCAGTTCAGTAATAAAGGATCGTCGGCGATCGCGACCATCTGCCCCGCACCAATCCCGGGATAGAACGCCACGACTCGGTCCTCTTCCACGACCGTGCCGCCCGAAAAGCACATTCGTTCGATGCCCGGATAAATGGCGTAAGGCAGATCACGCCAATGCACCAAATCCTCACTGACGGCGTGTCCCCAATGTTGACGGCGTTGTTTGATGTCTTGCGGGTCGGGAAATTCATCAGGGGGATACGCCTGGTAAAACAGATGCCAACGCCCCTGCCAAAAGCATAGGCCGTTCGGATCATTCAGCATGTTTTCCGGGCTGACAAAATGATACGCCGGCCGGTGGGGAATTGAGGCCAGCGACTCTCGAGATGCCGCGAAACGAAGCATGAGTTCATTCGTCTCAAGCTCCCTTTCCTGCTCATCCAGAATCTCAGAGAACACCGTCCTCGGCACTGGAGACGCATAGGGTTCGCGCGGAACAGGCCGTGGTGTGATCTCCAGTATCGCTTCTCCACTCGACCGAGACTCAATCCGGACGAAATAGGTTCCAGCGTCGGAGATTCTCGAGCTCTCGATGCGGTAGTTGCGATCTGTCGCGCCAGCAATAGGCTCGCCATTCCTGTACCATTGATACTCGCCATCGACCGTCGCTGGAACGCAGAAGGTGAATGCGCTCCCCTCCGCGATCTTGCCACCGAAGAGTTGAAGTATCACTTCTGACGGTTCGGCAACAGGTCGACTGGTGATGACGATATCCGCGAGTGTGATGTCGCCAACGGCATCTCCGCACGTGTGAAATCGGAATAAGAGCTGATCTCCCTTGCTTACAACCAATCGGTATAGATCCTGGATAACTTCGGTGCCGATGTTTTCGAGAGCCACGATGTCTGAGTCGTCTCTGCCAGAACGAACAATGATCTGGTAACCAATTCCGTTACCGTGAGGCGAAGCAGCGGCGAACTTGTAATGAACATCTATTTCCATGTTCTCAGGAGCGGTCCAGCAGACGACGAGCCCCGCACTCGTGTTGCCATGGCTCGGGTGAAAGAGGACCTCACCAGGTTCCCAACGAGTGTCATTGAGACTGGAAAACTGCATCTCGCCCGAATCGTTTCTGCCGATCCCCCAATAGCCAGACTCGTCGCTCCACATCCGAGGCGGCGTCGGGAAAGTTGACCCCCAGATTTCGTTAGCATCACGGTTGTTCACAGGCAGCAACGGAAAGGAAGACGGATTACTGCCGCGATCGTCCATGCGATACGACCAAGTGCTGTTTGTGCTGTTGTCCGCAGCAGAGAAGTCTCCAGACAGTGAGAAGGTCTCTGCCAAACTGCGTCCAGTGAAGGCAGACAGCGCGACACAGGTAAGCAGTCCGACCCGTCGAGCCATTTTGATTGAACGATTCATTCTAGCTTTCCAAGTTGGTATGGGACGTCGAGCGATGGCTGGTGCAGCACGCTGCATTTGTCGGCAGTCGTTTCACTTCGCCGGGATTCATCGGACCTCGCCAGCATGCTACCTCGCACCGATGAACACGACCACTTGCAATGGCCGACGCAGCATCCACCGTTTGTATGCCACCATGGTGGAATCGGTTTCAAAACCATCGTTGGACGGGCTTCCTAGCCCCGTCTGGCGGCACTTGACTCTCAACCACTTCTCAGGCGAGCGGCCTTGGCAGGCTACAGGCCCACTTTCGTCAGCTGCGCCTGCAGGGTATCGTCGTTCGTGACTTGACCTTTCTCAGCACGTAAAGAGTGATGCAATGAAAACAGTACCACGATGTCTTGTCGCTCTTTTATCCCTGCTGCCGCTGGTGGCGACCCCCGGAACCAGCGATGCCGATGAACTTGTCTCGTCATCAATTGTCTTTCGTTGCGACTTCGAATCGGTGACATGGTGGCAGGAATTTGGCGAGCGCAACCAGCCAGAACACACTCAGACAATGAGCGGCGACCCACAGCGAGGATTCGAACCTCACGACGGCGCGGCACTGCGAATTCGCGTCGACGAAGGGGGACATTACGGAGTGAGTCTCACCTACGATTTCGAAGAACAGATCGGGAGCGAGCCTGAAGAGATTTGGTTTCGCTACGACATCCGTCTGGCCAATGACTGGGATCCAGAGCGCGGCGGCAAACTCCCTGGAATCGCCGGTACCTATGGTCGGGCCGGATGGGGCGGACGTCGAGTCGACGGTACCGATGGCTGGTCCGCTCGCGGATTGTTCAGCGGCCGAGCAGACGGTCGCACGCCCATTGGCTTCTACTGCTACCACGCCGACATGCGAGGGCAGTACGGAGACAACTGGGAGTGGAAGGGCGACGGATTCACAGGCCTCGAGAACAATCGCTGGTATTTCATCGAGCAGTACGTGAAGCTGAACACGCCTCGTATGAATGATGGCGTGTTGCAGGGCTGGGTGGACGGCACGCTCGTTTTCGAAAAGACCGATGTGCGAATGCGCGACGTCGATTCACTCAAGATCGAAAACATCTGGATCAACGTGTATCACGGTGGAACGTGGACCGCGACGGCCGACCACCATCTTTACATCGACGACGTCGTCATCAGCCGCACGCGAATTGACAACTAGGCGATCTATCGATGAGTCTGGAAGCCGTTTCAGCGGCGCACGGACTTTGTCGATATCGATGCCGTTAATTCGTTCACGAAGCTGCAGTCGTGAGGGAATAGCAAGGCTGCCATGACCTTCAACCGAATAAGTGCTCGAGTTGCTGGTCATCCGGGATTTCGAGCGGAAATCGCTCACTGAATGGATGAGCCTCGATGCCTGCAAACCGACGAAGAGCTGCGTGGATGTGCTCTGGACACACACGAATGCCGTGCTCGGTGTCGAGATCAAGGGTCTGCGGGCTGATCGGCACCAGAAACTGCTCGTCGTCGGTAGCGCCGATCAGCCGGTCGCCGCCAATGCCGGTTCCAAGAAACATGATCGACCCGATCGACCAGTGGTCCTTCCCTTCGCCGTCGTTGTAGGTGGGGGTGCGACCCATTTCGCTTTGCACGATGACGACGAGCCGGTCACGAATTTGGAGTTCCTCGGCACGCATCAGCAGATAGTCGATCCCGGCCAGCAACTCCGGAATCAGTTGCATCTGATCGCGATCGTTGTTGTTGTGACTGTCGAACTGCCCGATCGACAGATTCGCGGAGACACAAACTCCTGCCTTGAAAGAAGCCAGGACAATGTCGGCCTGTTGAGACAGACGTTCGCGTGCTGACTCTGCCGGAATGTAAGGAGTCACTCGCTCCAATGCCTTCGAGTTCACCTGAGCGGCATAGAGCATGCTCTGCGTTCGTGTGGTCCTTGGCAGATGAGGCTGCGTGATGCGGGACTGCATCTGCTCTTCGAGTGCCTGTTCGACACGCTCGAGTACGAAATCATCATGGTACGGATGCTGGGCCACGCCACTCACCGCATCGGCGTTCGCTAGTCGATTCAAGGAGTTGAGATACGGCACACGCGCCATCGGCACAAGATTACCCGTCGCCGAGTATTCGCCGAACGTCAGAAACGCCAGCGGTGCATCGGGTCCGTTGCAGGCGGCAACCAGCGCGGCAAATGTCGGGTAGGCCAAGCTGTCGAGCTTGCCGGTCGCCATGTACCGCGAGCACGGCGAGTGATTGTTCACGGAGTAGTCGAGACCGTTCAGCACCAGCAGCTCGCGACCGTACTTGGTGAAGAAGTCTTCGTTGCTCATGCCGGCTTCGATGTGAGCTGTCGTCGGAGCGTACCGCAGATTCCCCTCGGTGAGGATGTCTCCCTCGGTGAATAGCCGATTGATGCCGTTCACACCCTTGGGATCCATCAGGCAGGTGGTGTCCCAGCCGCCGGAGGCATTGAAAACCGCATAGTACGGACCTTCATACGGCGGCTGTTCCGCGTCGGCATCATCACCGCGTAACCTTGCAGAGGCTCCGATCGGCAACGCGAGGCCGAGTCCCGCCAAGCGGCAACGCTTCAGAAAGTCGCGACGGCGCATCATTGGTCACTCATATAGAAAGTCGTGTTGCCGCAGCAGGTACGTGACGACGCCGCGCCAGGCCCGCAAGGTGTACTGTGAGTCCTCGAGTCGTTGCTCATCGATCCGTTCACAGAAGTAGCTGCCATAGGAATCGACACCTTCCATTTCGCGGGCGTCGCTGATGATGCCCGTGAACAACTGGTACGTCCGTTCGACTTCGGGATCGTCGACGGTATGCGTTCTCCCCAGGATGTGCTGATGCAGATGGATGATCGCTTCGCGGATGATGCGCTCTGACTCCGGATCATCATTGGGGACAACTTCCGGCTCGATGCCGGGAAACAGCCTGCGCTGGCTGGGGTCGCGCTGGAAGTCGCGCGTCACGTTTTCGCAGGCGACTTCGTTGGCCATGATCCGCTGGATCGCCCCCATCGCGCCGCTGGGATCGAGATTGCGTTCGGTGACTGATTGCGAATCGATGCCTCCATATAGAATGGCAAGGCGGGTCTCCTGATCGTCAAGTCGGCCCCACCGCTCGCCGAAAAGAGCTTCGATCTTGCGTTCGAGTTGCTCGGGCGTGAGCAAACGGACGAGGCCGACATCATCGAGTTCCGCCAGTCGACAAGGATCTGTGACAGCGGTCTGTAGCCCGTCGACCTGATAGAAGTCTGAAAGGATCAGGCTCTTGAATGCGGTCTTGAGGTTGAAACCGTTGGCCACGAACTCGTCGGCTGCTTCTGCAATCAGGCGGCGTTGCTCGACGTAAGCCAGTCGATGGGACGCGAAATGCGGATCCTCGATGTCCTCCGGTGGTTGAAGAATGCGCCGACCCAGCAGGATGTAATAAACATGCTCGACCATCGCGGTGGCAAACCGCGGGTCGACGGCGGTCCTTTCACCGAGCCATTGAAGCGCGCGCCAGCGATCCTCGCTCGGCAGGTCTTCGCCCTCGAAGCCCGATACGAACATGTCAGTGTACCAGCCATCTGGTTTGGGTCCGAGATGGCCTTCTTCATTGAAGTCCTGGAAGAGTCCCGCGACGGGATCGACGCTGCGATGACAGACCACGCATTCCGCCGCCTGCATCGTCGGAATCTCGAATTGCGTACTGATCGCCGCCGCGTCGGAGACCCGCGGGGCCAGCGCCATAACATCGATTCCGAGAAAGTGCTGATAGTACATCCGCGCCCGCAGGCGATTGCGGTTCGTTTCCGTCGTGGGATATCGCCGCAAGTAGTGGAACATCGACAGCAGTCCCGCGTGAGGATAATAACCCGTGGCCGACTCCTGCATCTTGCCATCGCGACCGACGAGGGCCTCAAGCCGAGCCGGGTGGTACTCAAACGGGTTATTCGCATCCGTGAACTGATCCTGCATCTTCTCGAAGATGCCGTATCCTCGCGCCGTGTAAGGCGAGACCATGATGTAGTCCGCCGTCACGATTTCAGTAAAGGGGCGATCGTTGCGGACGATGTATTCGATGAGTTCCATCGGCTCGCGCCGCATTGAGTCGCGATAGACGTCGGCCAGATGCCAATGCGCCCGTTCCTGTTCTTCCTCGGCGACATTGAGCGGAAAATCCTGATACCACAACCGCGTCTTCTCGAAGTGATGGTACGAAAGCACTTCCTCGCCGCCGCCGTCGTATCCGAGAGTGAGAAAGATGTCGTTGAAGCCTTCCTTCAATCGAAAGTAGAAGGCGTCTTCGGTGAACATCTGATCGAGGATGCCATCGAACGCCGCAAGCCCGTGTTCGCGAACAGCCGACAACTCCAGCTCGGTCGGGAGTCGGGCGACAAGTGACAGACTCACGCGGCGCAGCAGCCGTTCGGGAGTGGAGCATTCGACACCCTCGAAGAAGTCGGACGACTCAAGTTCAACAAGTTCCGCGGGGCTGATCTCCGCATCGGGCGTCGCCGTCAATCGGCTGACGAACTGTTCCAGGATGCGATACTCGGTGGAGTTCTCCGAGATGACCTCGCCGCCGCCGTGATCAAGCCCACCCAGCGGTTTGAGAAGTAGCAGCGATGTTCCCTCTTCTTGTTCGCCCCCCATCTGGCGAAACGAATCGAGGTTGTGCAGCAGATTGCCGCGTTCGCGGGTCGCATCACGCAAGACGAATCGGCTGTCGCCTGCCTCACCCTCCTCACGGTGACAGTCGAGGCAGATCCGTTCTCCCACTTTGGCCCACACGTCATCCACGAACGGACTGTCGGCACTTGCACACAGCACGTTTGATTGCGATTCCGTACCTGGAGGAGAGGGATCATCTCCAGCGATCAGCACAAATGCCGACGTGAAGAATAAAACCGAACCCGCGATTCTGGAACGCAATTCCATCAAAGTGTCCACGCATGATGCCAGGTTCGTCGGACAGGAGCCTCGATGGCGAACGGTGCAAGACAGTCGATGGCGGCATCCTACGACTGTTCTGGATCAGGCTCAAGCTGTCACCCAGAATGGCCTCGCTTGTGGGTGCATCCGTTAATAGTTGGTGTTTCAAGTGGCGAGGGTGAGTTTTTTCCAGAATGCATGCCGGGGCCCTTGAGGCGAATCGCGACCAGTTGTTTCGCTGTCGATTCGATCATGCCGCTGCCGATCCGCCACCCGGCCGCGCGACAGGCGGGGTAGTCGGTGCTGATCGAGCAGTAACTGCTCCAGACGTGTGAAATGCTCCAGCGTGGCGAGTTGGCACAGCAGACGGCCCAGATGCCGCGATGCGACACTCGAAGATCGATCTGACGATGAACGTCTACACCGATCCGAAGTTGCTCGACGTGCAAGGCGCGATCGATTCGCTCCCCATGCTCTCCCTCGATCCATCGAAGGCGGATCAACTGCAGCGAGCCACGGGGACGGCGGGGGCTGCTGAAAGTCGTGCATCGAGGCGGCTTGAACCGGGGGCCGTCGATCTATCGTCCCTTTGGCATCCCCCCCGACTGACAGCGGCAACAACTGTTGCCGGTTGACTGCGGCAAGTTCGCGCCATTCACTGCGGCAACGGCTGTTGCCTACATCCCATAAGGGACCAGAACCGCGTCCCCGATTCTGCCTTTCGGCACGGGGACGCTCGAAAACCGCGATTGGCATTTGAGAGCGTAAACCCATTGGGCAATAGAAGATGTGATCGAATGATGGCAACCGGCTTGCATTGGAGCTTGGCTATTAAAATTTTTTCCCTATTATTTTAATCAATCCGGTTTGGTTCAAATGATCGAAACAAAAGCAGATTCGAATGGATGAAAGCCGATTCACAAAGAAATCGCCGGGGACGCTGGTCCCGATCCAGGAGGGCGGGAAAGCTTTCGTCCCTGATCCACTTCCTGCAAGCTGGAGATTCCCCCCAAAGCTATGGCCACTTCTCGCCGAAGCGAAGTCAAAGGTCTGTTTACTGGAGGGCATTGGTAGGAGTCTACCGAATGCAGGCATCTTGCTGAGACCACTGCACGACCGAGAAGCACTTCAATCTTCTCGGCTGGAAGGCACGTACATCACGGCAAAGGAGTTTCTGCTGTTCGAACTGGAATCCACCGCCAATGACGACAGCAATGAGCGAATCGATGACTGGAGGGAAGTTCACAACTATCGCAAGGCACTTCAGCACAGTGCATCAACTCCGCTGCCGCTTTCACTTCGGCTAATCCGAGAGCTTCATCAAATACTGATGGAGCGAGTTCGACGTGGCGATATGACGCCGGGACAATTTCGGACGCATCAAGTCGCAATTGGAAAAAGGATGACTCCAAGATTCGTCCCACCGCCGCCCAACGTACTTGGCGAATGCCTCGATTCGTTTGAGAAGTACCTGCACCAAGACACCGATCCCGACCCACTGATTCACTGCTTTCTATGCCACTACCAGTTTGAGACGATTCACCCTTTCCATGACGGAAATGGTCGAGTAGGTCGCTTACTCTTAGGGCTGATGTTGCAACAGAGATGCGGCTTGACGAAACCGTGGCTATATCTAAGCGACGTATTTGAACGATGGCGCGAAGAATACTGCGATGCAATGTTCAACGTCAGTGCACGCGGTAGCTGGGACAGTTGGGTTGAACTGTGCTTGAATGCCACGATTCAGCAAGCAAAAGAAACAATCGCAAGATGTGAGCGGTTGCAGGCTGTCAGAGACGACTTCACATCAAAAGTTGCACAGATAAGCGGCAGTATTCGACTCTCGATGATCGTCGATGGACTGTTCGTCTCACCGTTCATTCGAATCGCCGATCTGCCCAAACGCCTCGATGTTACCTACCCAACTGCAAAGGCAGACTGTGACAAGTTAGTCGCGTCAGAAATACTTGTCCCACTTGAGAATGTGACACCTGCGACGCTTGTTGCACGCGATGTATTCAATGTCGCATACGAAGACATTGGAGATCAAACAATCTGACAAAGGGAAGTACATGGGAACGGTATACCGACAGAAGACGACACGAAAGCTCCCCGCCGATGCAGAGATTGTCGTCCGCAAAGGGGAACGGGTTGCCCGATGGATCGACTCCAAAGGGAAGTCACGATCCGCCAAAGTGACGACCGGTAACGATGGGGCTGATCGCATCGTCACAGTCGCCGCGACATTCACCGCGAAGTATCGCGACGGCAACGACAAGCCGCGCATCATCGCCACGGGTTGTCGGGACAGGCAATCGGCGCTCGGCGTGCTGGCCGATCTGGAGCGACGGGCCGAACGAGTACGGGGCAAGATTCTTACGACTCCCGAAGACATGATGCTCGACCATCAGCGGATCCCGACGGTCGAGCATCTCCGCGACTATCTGGCGTCCCTCGAAGCCGCCGGCACGACGGAAGTCTATCGCATCGACACCGAACGCCTGGCGAAGCGAATGATCGAGGATCTCGGCATCCGAAAGTTGTCGGACCTATCGGCATCAGCAGTCGAACGGTGGCTGATGGATCGACAACGCGAAAACATGGCAGCCCGTACGCGAAACTCCTATCTGCAGGCATTGAGCGGAATGCTCAATTGGTGCATCGAGCGGGGACGAATCGCGGTCAACCCCCTCGATAAGGTACAGCGGGCCGATCAAGTGTCTGACAGTCGACGAAAACGCCGGGCGATGACGACCGATGAGCTTCGGCGGCTCTTGTCGGTCGCGTCGCTTCGCCCCCTGGCGGAATACGGGCGGAAAACTGTGACGCTCCCTTCCCATGAACGGAATGGCCGATCTTCATGGCGAAAGGCCGAACTGACATTCGACAACATCGAGGCGGCTGCTGACCGCGCCCGTGAGCGACTTGCGACGAATCCCGAATTCATCGCGGAGTTGGTACTCGCAGGCCGGGAACGGGTGATGATGTACAAGGCTCTGGTGATGACCGGATTGCGACAAGGCGAACTCGCTTCGCTGACGATCGGCCAGTGTCGGGTCGATGAATCGGCCCCATACATCGAATTGCACGCCAAGGACGAAAAGAACCGCGAAGGCGCTCTGATTCCGCTGAGAGACGATCTTGCGGCTGACCTGCGACAGTGGATCGAGGCGAAGCGGGAACTCTCTGGCGGGGCTGCCGTGCTTTCCATTGATGCCGAACGCGACGCCTCGAAGGCGTTTGCCAATCAGCCGCTGTTCAACGTCCCCGCGAAGCTGGTCAAAATCCTCAACCGTGACCTGAAAGCCGCCGGCATCGCCAAGCATGACGAACGGGGCCGATCACTCGACGTTCATGCCTTGCGACATACGTTCGGCACGATGCTTAGTGCCGGGGGAGTCGCTCCCCGCACGGCACAAGCTGCGATGCGACACTCGAAGATCGACCTGACCATGAACGTCTACACCGATCCGAAGTTGCTCGACGTGCAAGGCGCTCTCGATTCGCTCCCGGCGTTGCCCCTCGATGGAACGGCATCGGATCATCGGCAACGTGCGACGGGAACTGATGGCGTTCAGCCGTCGAGTTTGGTTACACCGCTGGTTACACCAGTTGAGACCCTGCGCTGCATATCGGGGTCAACTGGTGTCACTTTGGTAGATGACGACGCTTCGTCGAGTCATCAGCAGCGCGTCGATGCAAGGTCCGCTCCAGTCAATAGAAAAGACTCGCAGGCCATTACAGTCTGCGAGTCTTGGCAGCGAGGCGGACGGGACTTGAACCCGCAACCACCGGATCGACAGTCCGGTACTCTAACCAATTGAGCTACCGCCCCTGAAAGGGTCGCCCCTCAATGTGTGCTGATTTTATCGGTCGCGCGGAGTGAGTCAATGGAGGGAAAAAGGGCCTCTGGCGACAGGCTTCGGGCTTTTGGGAAAGAACGGTGCGTTAACGGAATTCAACACGATCGGCTTCCATCCCCAATGTGAAGGTCCAAGTTAGGAATCGCACCCCCGGGATTGCCTTTTCAAGGTTCGCTCCTCACCATTCGCATTTCACTCCCTCCGCCCCCGTACCTGATACCTCCCCATGCCTTCGATTGCTCCGATTTCGCATGCCATCGTTCCGGTCGATACTGCCGCCGCCCAGGCTCTGTCGGCCCCAAATTATGATGAATTTCAATCCGATGCCGAGGTTTGGGAACTGCTCCAACAGCGGCCCGGTAACATTCTGCGAGTGACGATGCCGCACTGCGATTTCGCTGATGCGTCTCAGATGCTCGAAGACGGATGCCCCGAGGCGCTGGAGAAAGCCCACTTCAACATGCTGGACATCGCGGCCTCGTCGCAGGTTCGCGCCGTCAAGAATGTGTTGTGGGTGTATGAGATCATCTCTCCCAAGCGGCCGAGTGTGCGACTCATCGGGCTGGGAGGATATGCCGCGACCGGCGAAATTCGCACCGACAAGACACCCGGCGGGTGCATCATTCGCAATGAAGGGATTCGCCAGAAGAAGGCGGATGGCCGGGCTCAACTGATTCAGAAAACACAGTGTTTCACCGAAGGGGTGAACTGTGCCGTCGAGGATCGCGACAATCGCTTGATCACGGCTCTCGAACGAATTGCCGACAGTCGCGTGTGTGACTACACCGCCATTGACGAAGCCGACAACCGGCACAACTCGTGGCTGGTGACCGATGCCGATCAACAGCAGGAATTGATCGATCTGTTGGAAGCGGAGCCTGCCGCGTACGTGGCCGATGGCAATCACCGCAGCGCAGCCGCAGCGACGCTCGGGCGGGAGCATTTTCTTTGCGTCTTCTTCCCCACTTCAAGAATGGGACTGGAGCCGTATAACCGACTCGTGGAAGACACCGGCATTTCGACCGCGACGCTACTCGACAAACTGACGCAGGCCTTCGAGATCAGCAAGCTCGAATCCAAGGCCCCCTATCGTCCCGCCGAAGTGCATGAAATCGGGCTGTACATCGACGGATCGTGGTATCGACTCTCTCCAAAGCCCGGCAGTTACGATGCCGAAAATGCGGCGGAATGCATTGATGCCGACATTTTGCAGCGACACCTGTTCGATGGCATTCTCGGCATCACCGACGCCCGGGATGAACGGCTGAACTTCGTCGGCGGCAACAAGAACGCCGCTTACTTGCAGTCGAGAGTCGACTCGGACGAGTATCAGTTCGCGATCTCGCTAGCGCCGGTCACGATGCAGCAGTTCATCGATGTCTGCGTTCAGAACCGCTTCATGCCGCCGAAGTCGACGTGGTTTGACCCGAAGATTCGCAGCGGGCTGGTGATTGCGATGTTTGACGAGAGATGAGGGCTTGTCAAAGAGGTGGAAATGCTCGTTTCTGAAGATTGAAGCCCACTGCCAAGGTTTCAACCGGAATCACTCGTTGATTCCCCGTCATCAACTTCTTCCTGTTCGTCGATGATCTCTTCGTGTTGATCGACGGCTTCCTCGTGGGCGGCGTCTCCGTGTTGCCCCTTCCGACGACGGTCGAGTTCATCGATACGAAACAGCGGACCGTACAGGATCAAGCGATCGTCGCAGCGAATCTCGGTGTCGGCGGTTGGTGCGCCGATGTAGGTTCCACCGCTGCGTTGCACGCCGAGGACCAAAACCCCTTCATCAGGAAGTCGAAGATCCATCAAACTCTTGTCGGCGATCCAGTCTTGCTGCTCGACAATCAATTCAGAGACCGCATATCCATTCTGCAATTGCAAGATGGCCACGTAGTCTCGAACTTCGAGCTTCGCCAGTTTGCGAAGTGCGAACGAGATCAACTTGTTGAGTTGCCGCTCGACCCAGCGACTGCGAGCAAATATCCATAGGCCCAGAAGTCCCAGGGAAAGAATGCTGAGCGCGATCCACCGTTCTCCCTCGTTGCCGAATTCGTAGAGCGACGCCATGCCGGTAGCGGCCACAGCTGCGATCTGCAGGTTACCGAGCAGCATCAGCATCATGATGATTTGCCGCCGGACGGGATGTTCGACGATCGACTCGGATTCTTCCGTAGTGAACCCGGCTCCGCTGAAGGCCGATCGTGCCTGAAATCGAGCCGCATCCCGCGACAAGCCCGTCAACATGAGTGCCATCGAGGCCACGCGTGTGACCAGGAGCGAGAGCGTTAACGTCACCAGCAACGAGATAATGGCAATCATGGAGGGCTCCGTCCTGAAAGCAATGCGTGGCGGAGTATAGGAATGCCCTGGCACGATTGGCATGCGCCGGAGCATTTCCGTCGCTAGCGTCCGCGTGTCCAGGGGGCGGGGTACGAGAGCCCCAGTCGCAAGATACGCGCCAATAGCTCTTCGTAGGGGACGCCGCCAGCTTCGGCAGATTCGGCGAAGTCTTCGCCGTAGCTCAGGTTGGGATTGGCATTCGCTTCGAGGACGAACAACTCTCCGTCGTCGCGCATTCTCAGGTCGATGCGGCCGTAGCCATTCATGTTGAGAGCCTGATAGACCTGCCTGCTCATGCGGTCGATGCGGTTCCGCAGGCTCGTGGACAAGTCCTTCGCCGGCCCGGTCATGATGCCGTATTTCTTCTGGTACTTTCCATCCCACTTCACACTGCTAGTGGCGATGTGCGCGGCATCGTCCGGCATGCCGGAAAAATCCATTTCCCAGACGGGAAACGTTTGAAGACGATGGTTTCCCAGCACGCCGACATAGAACTCGCGGCCATCGATGAATTCCTCGGCAATGGCTTCGGTCTGGACGGTCTTGTGAATGAAACCGACTCGCTCGGCAAGCTCTTGTTCATCATTCACGACCGAGGCTTGGGAAATCCCGTGCGAGGCATCCTCGGTGGTCGATTTCACAAATAGGGGAAAACGCAGTTTCGGCGGGATCTTGATCTTGCGCTTTATCGGAAAGACGACGAATGCCGGCGTGCCGATGTGATGATGCATGAGAATCTTTTTGCTGAGCGCCTTGTCGTGCGTCAGCAGAAGCCCGCGGGCGTTGCAGCCCGTGTAGCGTTGGCGTTTGAGTTCGAGATAACTGACGATCGCCTGGTCGTAGGTGGGAATACCATGAAACTCTTCGAGCATCATAAAGGCGACGTGGGGCTTCCAGCCGGCGATTTCATCACGGATGGGAGCGAGATCGTCGTACACACCGAGGGTGTGGACCTGATGCCCCATCTCCTTGAGCGTGGAGATGACATCGAACTCCATCTTCCACTCGGGGGGCTTGTCGTCCGGAACCCCTTCCATCGTGGGCGGCGGAACCAGCCCTTCACGGACAAGTGACATGATGCGGAGGGGTTTCATAGCGAAATCTGATGTTCCCCCTGCTCGATGCAGTGCATGGTGTGTTTAGTCAACACGATCAGCACGCTGCGTTCAACTTGTCGCGATGGGCGGTCGACTCTCAAACCGAGTTCGCGGCAACGCTGAATCATCTCTCCGAGCACGGAATCGATGGTGTAACGAAAAAGGCCAGTGGACTCCGAAACTTCGCGCCGCAGTCGTCCACGAATGCGGTTGAGAAACGCCGACGCCGAAGGTTTTCTCCGGTACGCTGGATTGTCTGAGAAGATGCGATGCAAGTCGGAATCGTAAGTCTTGGAAGCCTCTACCTGATAATACGATCGCTTCTCGTCGTAATGTTGCCTGAGAGTCTTGCGGATTGACTTGAGAGGATCATAGTGCCTCCTCGAACGCACCATCTGAGGCTTTTCGCGAACTTCCTTGATGAGCGTATTCACGTATTCGAGTTTTCGCAGGGCCGGCCAGTTCTCGTAGGCCTGCCGCCAGCGAGAACGCGGCTTCAGCCAGACCGCGAAAGTTTCGGCGAAGTCCTCGACAGGGTGAGCCTGTGCGTACCACATCTCGATGTTAATCACATAACTGCGGCTGTACGGCCTCGGGACGTAGGCCCTGGGATAGGGGACCGACACATTGCCGAACGCTTCGCGATAGCTCCGCCGGCGACGCAGACGGTAGGCATTATCGAGAGCGTGCCCGACTTCGTGCCTGAGGATCCGCATGCACCACTCGGCGGTGCCCCCCTCGACTTCCTGCATCTGCGAGCGTTCGAGTCGCAGCAATCGGCGGTCGGCCAGGAAGAAGGGAATTGCGATTCCGGGAACGCCGTCCGGGGTGAACCACTCCTCCGAGAGCCAGTAATGCGGGCGAAACCGGATCTGTTTGGCCTCCATCTCCCGCGAGACCTGCTCGATCCGCTCTTCGAGCGGCGTCCCCTCGATCGTCAGATCGAGGTCGCAAAGCCTCAGCTCAAGGAGCTCGTCGTCGGAAAGAAAGGCGAGGTCCGGATTCCCAAAATATCGAGGTGGAAGGCTGCGACGCCTTTTCTTCTTCACTACGTGTACCTCAGGATCCTTCACCTGGTCGACGGGCGCTGCAGCTCCTCTGGGCCGCGCTGGGCAAGTACGCAATAGACATGATCGACTATGACCACCCGATATCAACAAGTTGATCGTAACTCGATGACTGCAATCGGCAGAATACGCATCAACTCAAAGCACCTCAAGCTAGAATTCCGGACGATGCTCCCTCTGCCAGCTGACCGGCCTTGATAATTCCGCCCTGCATCACGGCCAGAAACCGATCCCGCTTCTGCAGCAAAGAAATGTCCTTCACCACATCTCCCGCGACCACCAGCACGTCGGCCAATTTGCCAGCCGACAAAGTACCGAACTCATCTCCACGACCCAGGATTTCAGCCCCTGTTTTCGTGGCGCACTTGATCGTTTCCAGCGGAGTGAAACCGACATAGTTCACGAAGAAATCCAGCTCTTTCGCATAGTCGCCGTGCGGATTCCACGCGAATCCGTAGTCGCCACCCATGCCGAGTCGTCCGCCAGCCTTGAGGATGCGGCGGGCGCTTTCGGCTCCGCCTTCAAGGGTTTCCTGATGCCCATCGATCACCTTCTGAGGCATGCCGATTTCCTTGCCGCGCTCGACGCTCGCCAATTCGAAGTACAACGCGGGAACCACCGGCACATCTCGTTCGAGAAGCAGGTCGAGGGCCTCGTCGTCCATGAACGTACCATGCTCGATTGTGTCGTAGCCGGCCCGGAGGGCGTTCTTGATCCCCTCGGTCGCCCGGCAGTGACCGGTGACCTTCATCGCATGATTGTGAGCCGTCGATACGACAGCATGCATTTCCTCGAATGTCATGCAAAGAGTGTGGTGGTCGTTCACATCGGGGGCGGCGGCATCTCCCGTCGGATAGGTCTTCACCCACTCCACGCCATCCTTCACCAGCTTACGAACGGCCGATCGGGCTTCCTCGGGGCCATTGATGAGTAGGACCAGTCCCTCCATGCCGATCTTGCGGTAATCGGGGTTCCAGTCCATCAGGCCACCGACACCGCAGATTTCGCGGCCACTGGCTGCCATGCGCGGACCGGGGACCAAATCGTTTTCGAGGGCCTTCTTCAGCCAGACATCAATGTTGAATAGGCTCCCCCCGCTGCGGGCTGCCGTATATCCGCACTCCAAGGCCAGCTTGGCGTTACAGGCCGCCAGAATGGTGACGTACTCGACCGGATACTTAATATCGAGATCTTCGAGGGCCGCTACGTTGAAGTACGTGGGATGAAAATGCGCCTCGACCAGTCCCGGCATGATCGTCCCTCCTTGGGCGTCGATCAAATTGACCTGACCCTCGAACGTCGGAGCGAGTCCAGCATCGCCCGCGAACGCGATCATTCCTTCGCGAATCATCACGATGCCGTCGGCGACTGGAGGAGCGCCGGTACCGTCGATCAGTTTACCGTTTCGAATGATGGTTGTTCCGCTGGCTTTTCGCATGCGAGGCTCCGTGAGATGAGTAGGCTGCCCGATTATACAGAACTCGATTCGCTTTTCGCAGGAGCACCATCCGATGTCGGCAGATCCTGTTCGAGAGTCGCGGGTTCGTTTTCACCCGGCACGATGCCGAACTCCTCCATCAGTTCTTCACGCTGCAAAGCGGTCTGAAGGTCGAATTCCGAGAGGACATCGAGAGCCCGGTCACGCGATGTGATCAGCCCGATAATCAAGTACTGCGTGATGGCCAGGCCGTAACACGTCCATCCCACAATCCCACCGAAGATGGCCGACATAATGGCAAAGACCGGCGAAGTTCGACTCAAGTATCGGCAAAGCATGCCGCGTATGTAGGGCCGCCACTGCTCCTGGACGTTCCCCCACACTCCCCGCCCTTTCACGTATTTCAGCCTCGGCGGACCGGGGTGAATCAGTGAAAAGAGATGCTGATCGGGCATCGATTCGATCACACCGATCGCCAGCAGTAGCCGACCGGCGGTGACGAACCAGTTATGAATGTCGAGGCTGAACTTGAAGTTCAACCACAAAGCGAGGCTTTCTTCGACGTTCTTGCTGGCAAAGAGCAGCACCAGCGAGGCACGAAACCACTGATCGATATCCTTTTCGAGTTCCTGGTCCCATTTCTCGATACGGACAACTTTTTTACGGAAGAGTCGACTGATCGGAACCGCGATGAACCCCACGATCAGGCGCGTAAACGGGCGAATGATCGGCTCCAGAATGGGCCGAATCAACGGAGCCAGCAAGTCTTTGAAGAGTCCACCCGCCATCGCCACAATGTGAGAAGTTCACGCAGTATTGAATATCATCACGAGCCGAAGGGTAACACGAATCACTCTCACTCACGAAGTCAATTGAAGGGAGACGGCACTTGAATAAGGTCGTACTGGTCTACATCACGGCCCCCGATCGCGATACGGCGTTGTCGATCGCCAAGGTCGTGGTCAATGAGCGCCTCGCTGCTTGCGCCAACATCCTCGAGGGCATGACATCCGTCTACCGCTGGGAAGGAGAGATTCGTAACGACTCCGAGACGGTGCTGATTCTCAAGACGGTTCAATCTCAAATGCAGCGGCTGACCGAACGCGTGATCGAGCTGCATCGGTACGATGTGCCGTGCGTCGTGGCGCTGCCAATCGTCGAAGGATCCGAGAACTTCTTGAATTGGGTTCGGGATGAAATCACCGAATAGCGGACGCATTGCGTCGTAACCGGAAGCGATACTGCGCACTTGGGACACGACCTGTCCGTCAGAAGTCGTACCACATCCCCGCCCCGACGAACTCTTCATGCTGGTCAAAGAATGACCATTGGATCGACGGGCCGTTGTAGTACTGCATGCCAACGCGGAAAGCGGAACCGGTTTCCCCTTTCCACTGCCAGCCCCAGATGACGTTCACGCTGCCGCCAAAGTCGAACTCTTCCCGCAGGTGACCGTTAATGGCCAGCACCGGACTGCCATGAAAGCCGGTCGGGAAGATCGGGTTGTACTCGGCTCCGAACTGCAGCTCCAACGGTTCCGCGCCTCCGTTGTGATTGGGGGCATACGCGATTTCGCCGTAAAGATTCACGTAGTCGGAGTAGTCGTATCGCGCACCGAAGACGAGGGCATCTCGCACATAGTTGCGGCGGGTCATGGTCCCCGTTCGCAATAAGAACTCGTCACCCATATGCGAACTGATGTGGTAGTACCCCGCCTTGAACGCCCAGGGATTGAATTGCCACGTTCCAATCAAGCCGAAGCGATAATCGCAACCTTCCAGGTCGGACTGTTCTTCCGGATCGACGCGTGCCATCCCCGCTCCCTCGAGATCCAGTTGAAACCCCTGCGGTTGAAACGGTCCTTGTGTTCCGTAACGCAGCAGGCCGGCACGTCCTCCCAGAGCCGTCTCCAACACGAGACCGCGGTTCTTCTCCGTTAGCCAGACACCCGAGATGCGCGGCTCACGCTCGCCCGCAACGTATGAACGGTACATTAGCCCGGCAGGGAAAAGCTGGAGCGAATAGGGACCGTCAAAACGACCGTCAAAAGAGACGGGGAGTGACGCCGTGGAGGTGATCGGCTGAGAGACCTCGTTGAACGCTTCTGCTGGTTGAATCCAGTCAATCGAAACCACTCCGGGTATCTCCGTTGCTGGTGAAAACCAGTTGGAGGATATGGCGCGGCTGTTCTGTGCTGCTGGAACCTCATTCGGCTGCGAAACGTCGCCGCTCGCCACTTTCGGCGTGATCCAGTCAACAGTCACGGCACCAGGAATTTCTGCTGTCGGTGAAAACCAGTTGGAGGCCACGACGCCGTTGTCGTGATTCCGCGCTGTTGATTCGGTTGCAATCTCAGAGGTCTCCACTCTGCTGAGACTGCCACCCGCCCTTGAATTCGCCTGGGCGAAGAGTTGGTTCGCGCTCAAGGCGATGAGAATGCAGACCATCAGACAGCGCGTCACCCGACGCGTGAGTTTGTGGAAAACTCGCGAGCTGGATGTGCAGACTTCCTGCGGAATATCCGGGTGTTGACTCATGTCGAAGCAGTTCCAGTCAATGCGGCTTTATGAACTGAAATGGCTGGACCGATGGTCTTGAATGTCACAAATGTCTCTGGGATATCGACACTGAGGGTTATGCATGGTGCCTCCGACTGGCACTCTTCCGGGAGTGAGTCGACTGGGAAAGCAGTGGTATCGATCACGATGACTTTGCCGCTTGCAGATTCTCGCCAGGTTGCCTATTTCATCAATTCACCAATTGAACCTGCCTCTTGAGAATCGACCCCGATTGATGACCGCACTGGAAACGCAAATCCTGGACTACGTCGCTCGCGAAGCCTACGAGCCGTTGCGGGCCAAGGATCTGGCTAAGAAGCTGGGCCTTCGCAAGAAAGAGCAGCAGGATCTGCAGACCGCCATCGAATCGCTTTCGGCACGCGGCCAGATTCGCGTCTCTGCCAAGGGGAGGATTCAACCAGCGGCCCAGCAGGGAACGGTGATCGGGATCCTCAGAAAGATCTCTGCGGGGGATGGATTCGTCATTCCGCACGCTCCACAGCGTACCGGCACCGACAACGATGTCTTCATCGACCGACGTGACTTAAAGGATGCGCAACAAGGGGACGAAGTTCTGGTCCGCCTTTCGAAGAAACGGCGTGCCAAGGGTGGGCGGATGGGTGTCATCGAAGACATCCTCGAACGCGCGACCACGGTCTTTGTCGGTCGCTATTTCGAGGAACCGGACGCCGGGTACGTCATCATCGATGGTCGCAACTTTGCCGATCCGATCTGGGTGGGCGACCCTGGGGCGAAGGGTGCCCGCGAAGGAGACATGGTCGTCATCGAGATGCTCCGTTTCCCAAGTCACACACATATTGGCGAGGCGGTGCTGACGAAAGTTCTCGGCGCACGGGGAGACGTCGGCGTCGATACGCAGACCGTGATTCACGAGTTCCGCATCCCGAACCAGTTCAGTGAGGAAGCACTTGAGCAGGCGCGACAGACCGCCGAGACCTTTCGTGATGACGACCTCGATGGACGCGAAGATCTCACCCAAGAGACGATTGTCACAATCGACCCGGCTGACGCCCGTGACTTCGATGACGCCATCTCGCTTAAGCGAACTTCAGACGGTCATTGGCACTTGGGAGTCCACATTGCCGATGTCTCACATTTCGTCACGCCGGGATCGGTGCTCGACCACGAAGCCGAGCTGCGCGGAAATAGCGTTTATCTCCCCAACCTCGTCATTCCCATGCTCCCCGAGGTGATCTCAAACGGCTTGGCGAGCCTGCAGGAAGGGCGACGGCGATTCACGAAGTCGGCCTTCATCGAGTTCAACCCCGAAGGAATGCCGATTCACACGCGGCTGGCCAACACCGTCATTCAGGTCACGCAGCGATTCGCTTACGAAGAGGTGTTGCCGCTGGTCCATGCATCGCCGCGTGCCTCTCGTAAGAAGGATGAGCCGGAGGCCAGTCCCGAAGTCGTCGAACTGTTAAAGGAAATGCACGCCCTTTCTCGTATCCTGCGAAATCGCCGCATGCGAAAAGGGGCGTTGGAGCTGTCGCTCCCCGAAGTCAAACTCGCCTTCGATGCCGATGGCAAGGTGACAGGAGCGCACGATCGCGATCATGACGAAAGTCATGAAATGATCGAAGAGTTCATGCTCGCCGCCAATGTCGCCGTGGCAACGACGCTCACTGCAAAAAACATCGAGTTCCTGCGGAGAACGCATGGTTCACCGGCGTTGCTCAAGCAGCAACAATTCCAGCAGTTCGTCGAATCGCTCGGCCTGCCGCTGAAGAATCCTCAGTCACGACAGGAGTTGCAGAAACTGCTCGCCATGGCCACAGGGACTCCTCTGGAGCATGCGGTGCATTACGCTTGTTTGCGAAGCATGAAACAGGCCGTCTACTCCCCGCAGCACGAAGGACATTACGCCCTGGCGGAAGAGGACTACTGTCACTTTACCAGCCCCATCCGCCGATATCCCGATCTGATCGTGCATCGCATTATTGATGACGTCATCCTGCGAGATGATGCGGCGTCTCCGTTTTCGCTCGAAGTGCTGACGCGGCTCGGCGTCCATTGCTCCGGCACCGAGCGACGCGCGGAATCGGCTGAGCGCGAACTGATCCACCTCAAGCTCCTGCAGTACCTCGAAGAGCAAGTCGGATTGGAACTACCCGTCATTGTGACCGGCGTCGAACGGTTTGGAATCTTTTGCCGAGGGATCGAACTGCCGATCGATGGGCTGGTGCATATCAGTTCGCTCCCCTATGACCGCTACGACTACGATGCCAGTCGATTTGCTCTCGTGGGGAAGAGGAACGACAACCTTTTTCAACTCGGTCAACGGCTGGTCGTCGTCATCGCGCGCGTCGATCTCGATCGCCGCGAAGTCGATTTAAAGTTCGTGAAACGATTGGATGGAAATTCGACGGCGTCCAAACGAGGTGCGCCTCGCAAGAAGCAAGAGGCGGGGCAGAAGCCTGGATCTGGTAAGAAACCGGGGCCGGGTAAGAAGTCGGCCAAATCATCCAAGCGTCGTCCCGACCGCAAAGGACGCAAACCAAGAAAATGAAACCTGGCTCGATACGTTGCATCGCCTTCGACGTGGTCGGCACACTCTTGTTCGCCGACCCGCCGGTGCATATGGCCTATCATCGAATCGGCGAGAGGTTCGGTTCGCAACTCGATCCGGTGACGATCCGGCAATCATTTCGAGACGCCATGGCGCGACGGGGGCCTGCAACTGCCGGGACGAACGACATCCTCGGAGATACTGCTGTCGTCGGGCATCTCACTTCCGAAGAAGACGAACTGCGATTCTGGCGAAACATTGTGGGGGACGTCCTGCCCGATGTCGAAGATCGAGAGAGTTGTTTTCAGGCACTCTTCGATCACTTTGCTCAGCCTGCCTCCTGGGGCTGTTTCATGGATGTCGAGGAGACGCTTCCGATCCTCGCCGAGCGAGGCTTCACGCTAGCGATGGCATCGAACTTCGACTCCCGGCTGCATGCCGTCTGCGAAGGGCACCATGCATTGCGGGACATCTCGAAACGTGTCGTTTCCTCCGAAATTGGGTTTCGCAAGCCCAGCCCGAGATTTTTCGAGTTTCTTGCCGAGACCTGTGGTTGCGAACCTTTCGAGATTCTGATGGTCGGAGACGACGCCGATTGTGACGTGCAGGCAGCGATTCGCTCGGGGCTGCAGGCCATCCACCTCGATCGCAGCGGTACACTCGGCTCGCCTGCGATTTCAAACCTCGATGAACTACTACAACTCCTCACAAGCTGAAACGAAATCGGTCGGAATGCCGACATTGACCTGGAATTATCCGTCCCGTAGAACGCCCGCGATGACACCAACACGGTTCGCGGAGCCTGATTTGGTGTTTAGGATCCATCCAGATGTCGTTCTCCAAAATTGAGCTTGATCCTGAGAATACGTCGTCATTCACGGTGCCTCGCTAACGCTTCGGGTTACCATTGGGCTTGCAAGCTGCCACAAGAAACAACCTCAACAAATGCCAAACGTTCAACTTCCAGACGGATCGATCAAGTCTTACCCCGCAGGGTCATCGGCCCTCGATGTCGCGCGTTCCATTGGCGAGCGACTCGCCAATGCCACGGTCGCGGCCGATGTCGGTGGGCTTGTCGTCGATGCGATGCGACCGCTGGAGGAGCTCTCGCAGGTCGATCCGATCCCGCTCAAACTTCTCACAACTCGCGATGCCGCTGCGCTTGGCGTCCTTCGGCATTCGTGCGCACATGTGATGGCCCGGGCCGTCATGCGGCTCTATGAAGGTGTCGGTCTCGCCTTTGGTCCGACCACCGGCAACGGGTTTTATTACGACTTCGATCTCGCCACTCCCATCAGCGAGGAAGACTTCCCACGCATCGAGGCCGAGATGGAAGCGATCGTTAAAGAGGCTGAACCCTTTGAACGCTTCAACCTCCCTCGTGGCGAAGCGATTCAGTTCGTCAGCGATCTGAATCAGGAACTGAAAACCGAACACATCGAAACCGGACTCGCGGAACACCCAAACTTGAGCTTCTATCGCCAGGGTGAGTTCGTCGACCTCTGTCGCGGGCCGCACATCCCCGATGCCGGCAGGATCAAGGCGTTCAAACTCATTAGCGTGGCTGGCAGCTATTGGAAAGGGGATGCAAACAACAAGCGACTGCAACGACTGTACGGCACCGCGTTCTTCGATAAGAAAGAGATGCAGGCGTATCTCGATCAAGTCGAAGAGGCGAAGCGCCGCGATCATCGCGTGCTGGGAAAGCAGCATGGGCTGTTCACCATCTCGAACGATGTCGGACAGGGACTCGCGCTCTGGTTGCCAAAGGGGGCCACTGTTCGTGTGCTGCTGGAAGAGTTCATCAAGCAGGAACTGTTGAGGCGGGGGTATCAACCCGTTTACTCGCCTCACATCGGCCGCGTCGAGATGTACGAGACGAGCGGCCACTTCCCCTATTACCGTGACAGTCAGTTCTCGCCGATCTTTGGTCATCCGGCAGGACAGTTGGTCGATCATTGGAAGGGACGCATCGAAGAGGGCGCGCTACCCGACAAAGTGGAAGCCGATTTTCTCGCTGCTGCTCAGGGACTCGGAGCCGACCTCGCAGGGTACGCGGCCGCAAAATCTCCCGACGATAAGATGAACGTCCTGCGCAAGTGGGAACGCAACCAGGAACGTTACCTGTTGAAGTCGATGAACTGCCCTCATCACGTGCAGATGTATAAGGCCGCTCCGCGTTCATATCGCGACTTGCCGGTGAAGCTGGCGGAATTCGGTACCGTCTATCGGCACGAACAGTCGGGGGAACTCAATGGGATGTTGCGAGTTCGCGGGTTGACTCAGGATGATGCCCACTTGTTCGTCACTCCCGATCAGGTGAAACATGAATTCACTGACACTCTTGATCTCGTGAAATACGTCCTGCAGGCCGTCGGTCTCGAGGACTACACCATTCAACTCTCGAAACGCGATCCTGCTTCCGACAAGTACGTCGGTTCGCCGGAGTTGTGGGACAACGCCGAGGGAACGCTCCGCGACGTGCTGGCGGCATCAGGTCTGTCATTCATCGAAGCTGAAGGAGAAGCGGCGTTCTATGGGCCGAAAGCCGACTTCATGGTTCGCGACGCCATCGGACGTGAATGGCAACTGGGAACGGTGCAACTCGACTACAACTTGCCTGAGCGATTCAAATTGGAGTATGTCGGAGCCGACAATGCGTCACATCGCCCCGTGATGATTCACCGCGCGCCGTTCGGATCGATGGAACGCTTCGTCGGGATGCTCATCGAGCATTTTGCCGCCGCGTTCCCACTTTGGCTCGCGCCCGAACAGGTGCGCATCCTGGGTCTCAACGACGACATGCTCGGTTACTGCGAAGGCATTCGTGCCGCCCTGCAAAAGTCGGGCTTCCGCGTCTCCATCGATCATCAGTCGGCCAACGTGAAGAAGAAGATCCGCGATGCTCAGCTCGATCTCGTTCCCTACATGATGGTTGTTGGCCCGAAAGACAAGGATCAGGGAGGCGTCAGCCTGCGTGACCGGATCGAGGGCGACTTGGGCTTCATGACTCTCGAAACCGCCATCGCAAAGCTAGTCGCCGAGCGCGACAGTCGACAGATCCGTCAGGTCATCAAGAGCAGTTTCCAAGGCTTCAGCGGCGGCGACAGTGAAGCGGGGAGTGAGTATTAATTGTTGTCACGGTGCTTCCAAAGACTCTCGAACCCGTGCAAGATCAATTCGCAGTTGATCCTGCAACTCAACGGCGGAATCGAATTTCGCCACGTCACGCAGCCGGGCAATGAAGTCGACATCGATTGTCTGGTCGTATAAGTCCCCCTCGAAATCGAGGAGATGGACTTCCAGTTTCGATGCATCATCCGCGAATGTCGGATTCGGTCCGAGATGTACGGCTGCCGAGTGTGTCACCCCCGACGCAATGCAACGGGCGGCATACACGCCGTGGCCAGGGAGCATCGTCGGCACCTGCTCGACGTTGGCTGTCGGAAAGCCAATCGTTCGTCCCCGCTGCGCTCCCTTTGCAACGACGCCAGTGGCTCGATGGGGACGCCCCAGCATCTTGCGAGCGACTGCGACATCGCCAACTTGAAGTGCCCTGCGAATCGCTGACGATGAAACAGTTTCATCACCCAGCACGATCGGGTCGGCGATGTGGCATTCGAGGATATGCGAATCGCACAACTCCTGCAGTCGCGCGATCGTCCCTTGCCGCCCCTTTCCAAAACAGAAGTTCATTCCTTCGACGATACACTTGATTCGCAGTTCCCCCAGTAGGATCTGCTCGAAGAACTCCTCAGCGGTCAGATTGAGCAATTCCCGCGTCGTCGGGACCACGAGAACGGTATCGACGCCGAACCCACTGATGAGTTCTGCCTTGCGAGACAGAGCCGTCAACGAAGGGGGGAGGCGATGGGGAGCCAGGATCGCGACGGGGTGGGGATCGAACGTCATCACGACCGCCGGGACGTCGTGCCTGCGGGCGTAAAGGACCAATTGACTCAGGATCTGCTGATGCCCCCGGTGGACGCCGTCAAAGTTGCCGATCGTCAGGCAGCACCCCCTGTAGGCGTCGGGTTGAGAAAATCCGTAAACAATCCCCATGGTTGATCAGTTCTGAAGTCCTTGCGAACACGTATGTTGCGGGATTATATCGAGCAACGGCCTGTTGCTGCATTCGTCTGGACACATTTCGCCCGAAGGTGTTTAATTCCCATGATTTGTGAGAATTCGGCGTGAGTCGCGCCGAGTATTTATCTCGATCGGTTGGCGAACACGAAGTTCAGCCTGCAATTCGGGAAGGGATTCCGTGGAGAGTTTCAAAAGGCTGATCCCCTACCTCTGGCCCTACCGGAAACGGTTAGGACTGTCGGTCGTCTTCGGACTGATCGTCGCCGCGCTATGGGGGGCGAATCTCTCGGCCGCGTTTCCGATCATCACCGTGCTGCTCCAGCAGGAGAGTCTGCATGAACTGGTGGATCGAGAAATCGACGGATCACAGAAGGAAATCGAATACCGCGACTCGAGAATTGGCGAGATCAACGCCAGCATTGAACAGATGAAGACCGAAGGACGGGAAGAACACGACCCAGAGATGGTGGCGGTTCTCTCCGAACATGTCGTCAACGAAGAGAAACGCCAGTCGGAATCACAGTCGCTTTTACGATGGCAGTGGACCAAGTGTTACATCATGCCTTGGGTGCCGCGAAACGCGTTTACCACGTTCGCCATCATCGTCCTGCTGCTGTTGATGGCGACGTTGCTCAAGGGCGTGTTCATCTATTTGCAGGATGTTATCGTCGGCAGTGTCGCGGAGTCGGCCGTGATGCGGGTCCGCAAGCGGTTGTTTCGTCGTGTGCTCCGACTCGATCTCGAAACGCTGTCGGCCCAGGGGACCGGCGAATTGATGAGCCGGTTCACTTACGACACCGAACAACTCGCCAGCGGTGTCACACTGCTCGGTGGCAAGCTGGTTCGCGAACCGCTCAAGTGTCTCGCATGTGCCGTGCTGGCACTGATGATCAACTGGCGTCTCACGCTTCTCTCGCTCCTCTTCATTCCGATTCTGGCGACGTGCTTCTTTCGGTTCGGCAAGATCCTGAAGCGCGCCAGCAAGAAGATGATGGAGAGCATGTCGCGCATCTACAAAGTTCTGGAGGAAACATTCGAAGGCCGCAAGGTCGTCATTGCATTCGGCTCGGCCCGCAGACATCGGGATCAATTCCAGAATGAGTACCAACGCTACTTCGACAAGGCCTTGCAGGTCGTGCGCACCGATGCCCTCGCTAAACCCTCGATGGAAGTTCTCGGTCTGTTGGCAATCTTCGTCGCGATGCTTCCCGGCGCGTACCTCGTGATTCGGCAGAAAACCGGCATCTACGGTGTTCGACTGGCCGCCGACGTGATGGATCCCGCACAGCTCGGAACCCTGTATGCCATGCTGGCGGGAATGCTCGACCCGTGCCGAAAACTCTCCTCAACCTACTCCCGATTGAAACGCTCCGCCGCGGCGGCCGATCGCGTCTTTGCCTTGATGGACATGAGTCCCAAGGTGAAGGAAGTCGAAGACCCGACACCGCTCGGTCGCCATAGTGAGTCGATCGAGTTCCGCAATGTCCGTTTTCGATACCCCTCGCATGATGACATGGTCGAGCGTCCCGCCGCTCTCGATCAAATCAATCTGAAGATTGACGCCGGACAGGTGGTCGCCGTCGTGGGCCCGAACGGCTGCGGCAAGTCGACGCTTCTCAACCTGCTGCCTCGGTTTTACGATCCCACCGAGGGAGAACTACGGATTGATGGCACGCCGATCTCACAGGTACGTTTCAGCGACTTGCGCGATCAGATCGGCATCGTTACGCAAGATACGATGTTGTTCGACGATACGATTGCGGGAAACATCCTCTACGGGCGACCGGGAGCGACACGCGAAGCCGTTGAGTCCGCCGCCCGGCGGGCGTTCGTAACTTCGTTTGCCGAAAACCTGCCGCGCGGACTCGACACTTCGGTGGGCGAGAAAGGCAAGGACTTTTCGGGAGGTCAACGCCAGCGCATCGCGCTCGCTCGAGCCATCTTGCGAGACCCGGCGATTCTCGTGCTTGACGAAGCGACATCAGCCGCCGATGCCGAGAGCGAGGCGCTCATCATGCGAACGCTTAAGGAATTCGCCGTGGGGCGAACGGTATTGATCATCACGCATTCCATGTCCGCCTCGCTGCTGTCGTTGGTCGACCGCATTGTGGTGATGGAAGATTCCCATATCGTCGGCGACGGTAACCACGAGCAACTCCTCAAGGAATGCCCCCTCTACAACCGGCTGTACCACGCTCCCTCAAAACAGGAACGCGAAGCCGCTTGACCACACTTCCGTCAAACACACTCGGCATCGATGCCACTCTTCAAGGATGAGATATGAAACGCAAGGCGATGAACCTGTTTGCACTGGGGTGGATCGTGCTCTCCACCTGCGGCTGCCCCAGCCTGTGGAAGTACAACTACCAGGAAGCCTACGACGAAGATGAAGCCTACTTGTCGGTGCCTGATCCGCGGGAGACTTCGGAGGATTTCGCCGAGCCAATCACTCCGTGATGCGCAATGCGAGCCGACTCATCGCAACCGGATGACTCGTACTGTCGTCGTGTGGTTGAGAGAACCTCCGATGGTTGAACTACCATCCACCGAACGACGAGGATCGTGCTTTCCTCTCGGTGCCTGAATCGCAGGAAGGCTCCGAAGACGTGCTTCAAAACTAGTCTGAAGCGTCACGTCCCCCTTGCTGGCGCTCTCGTGCTGCGGGCTAATGCTCAGTCGGGGTGCGAAATGGCGACTATGTGTTCGGAACGGCACCTTCCAACGGAGGCAGGATGACGATCTCGCCGTAATCGACCACTTGTTCGGCTCGATACCCGTGATGCCTGAGCAATTCGAGGACCGCCAGAAACATGCCGACGATTCGACTGCGTTCGGTTTCTTCGCCAAACAAAGTTGAAAACGGAACACGCCCTGCCTCCTTCACCTGCTGGCTGATCCTCTCGACGTAGACCTGAATCGGAGTGTCGTCGTAACGCACGGTCGCGCGTTGTTCGACTTCCTTCTGTTTGAGCACACGTCCCAGCGCGCTCACGAGATCCCATAACTCGACTTCTCGTATCAAGTCGGCTGCGTGATCCTTGCCGGTGTCGGGACGCTCAGGAGAGAGTCGGGGATAACGCTCCTGCCAGGTGGCCGCCCGCTCTTCGAGGGCCATCGCGGCATCCTTAAACTTGCGATACTCCAGCAATTGCTGAACGAGTTCCCCCTTGGGGTCAAACGTGTCAGAGACGACTTCTTCTTCCTCAGGCTCGGGTGGTCGCGGGAGCGACTCACGGCTCTTGATTTCGACTAGCGAGGCAGCCATCACGAGGAAGTCGCCAATCAGATCGAGGTCGAGCAGCTCGAGGACTTCGAGAAACTCCTGAAACTGATTCGTGATCTTCGCGATTTTGAGATCACGAATATCGAGCTCGTTGCGCCGCACGAGATACATCAACAAGTCGAGCGGACCTGTAAAGATCTCCAGTTCAACGCGATACCCGGTTTCTGCATCCATGTATGTTGGGTTCCGATCAGATGAGTCCGACCTGCCTGGGAATGGTGATGTACGATCCAGCATCATGTAGCAGCCAGGGCGTGTTACTCAAGCGAGCGTGGCAAGAATGAAGTATTGTCATGAACCCTGTGCAACTGAGAGCCGTTCCTTGTGAGTGTTCGCACGAGTGGGTACTGTAGCGCATCGCTTGCCACTGGCCAATCACCTTCTCCCTTCTCATCAAGAGGCCGATATGTTTGATCGTATTGAACGGGGATGGGCGCTCACAAAGCAGAGCTTCAAGGTCTTGAAGGCCGACAAGGAATTACTGCTGTTCCCATTGGTGAGCGGCATCGCCTGTCTGGCGATTATGGCGTCGTTCGTGCTGCCTGTCGTAATGAATGAAACGCTCCGCTCACAGTTTGACCAGATGGTCGATCAGAAGAGTCCGCTGTTATGGGTCGTGCTCTTCCTGTTCTACTTTGTGACCTATTTTGTCGTCATCTTCTTTAACGCTGCCTTGGTGGCCTGCGCGATTGTTCGTTTTCGTGGAGGCGATCCTGGTATCAGCACGGGATTGTCGGCTGCGAGCAGCCGCCTGCCTCAGATCCTCGGCTGGGCACTCGTGAGCGCCACGGTGGGGTTACTGCTGAAAGCCCTGGAGGGAAATCGACGCCAAAGAGGCGTGGCAAATATCGTCACCAGCCTGATCGGCACCGCCTGGACGGTAATGACCTACTTTGTCGTGCCGGTTTTGGTCGTCGAAAAGGTCGGCCCCATCACCGCCGTCAAAAGGTCGGTTTCTGTCGTCAAACAGACATGGGGCGAGTCGCTGACATCGAACTTCGGCATTGGCATGATCGCGTTTCTGGCCAACATTCCCGGTTTGCTGGCGATCTTCGGCGGGGGCTACTTGATTCAGGCAGGACAACAGATTCTGGGGATTGCGATCATCGTCACCGGTATTGTGTGGATAATCCTCGTCGGCCTCGTCTCTTCGGCGTTAACCGCGATTTCGCAGGCTGGTCTATACTTGTATGCTGCCGATGGTGAAATCCCAGATGGTTACGACTCGAGCGCGTTCGAGCACGCATTCGTCCACGCGTGATTCCGCATCCAATTCGCACACGGGAGGGGCAGTTCCACTTCCTTCCGGGCGATTGTCACCGCTTGTGCCGCATCAGACCACCACAGTCATACTCGGCAGCCGTGCTGATGCGGCCAAAGTGACTCACGTTCTGTCGAGTCGTTTTCCGTAATTGGCGTGTACAATTGCCCTCGCTGCGCAGTTGTCCTGGAATGGACGCTTCCATGAGCGGTCACGATACGCCCTCGGTCGAGGTATTACTGGAGCGGATTCGCAATCACGATGCGGAAGCCGTGGCGGAAGTCTTTGCGCACTATCGGGATCGGCTGCGAAGGATGGTTCGCCTGCGGCTCGATCGCCGGTTGCAGGGCCGCATAGATCCCTCGGATGTCCTGCAGGAAGCCTTCCTGGATGTGGCAGCGCGTGCGACGGAATATGCCAACAAGCCCGACATGCCGTTTTTTCTCTGGGTCCGAATGGTCACCGGTCAACGGCTGCTGGAGATCCATCGTCGGCATCTGCAGACCCGGATGAGGGATGCCGACCTGGAGGTCTCGCTGTACGGAGGGGCGCTGCCTCAGGCGAACTCGATGTCGCTCGCCGCACAGCTCCTGGGGCGGCTGACCACGGCCAGTGCTGCGGCGATGCGAACCGAGTTGCAGATTCAATTGCAGCAGGTGCTCAACGGAATGGATCCGATCGATCGCGAGATCCTGGCCCTCAGGCATTTCGAGGAGTTGAGCAACGGCGAGATCGCGACCGTTCTCGAACTTAGCAAGGCCGCAGCGAGCAATCGCTACATCAGAGCCCTCAAGAAGTTGAAAGATGATCTCTCTCGCATTCCCGGCTTCTTCGATCCGTGACAGGCAAGTCGTGTTTTTGGAAATGTATGGATTAGGTGAACTTTACAGGACGGCCCCTCATGCAAGATTCGAGTCTCGATCGCAACATCGTGGAAGTGCTCGCCGAAGAATTCGTCGAGCGTTACCGCAAGGGAGAGCGGCCTCCCGTCAGCGAGTATACCGAGCGGCATCCGGAGCATGCCGAGGAGATCGAAGATCTCTTTCCGGCCATGCTGATGATGGAGAACCTCAAGCCTGCCGAGGAGGATGACGCAGAACAAGAATCGTCGGAGCCCCCTCTGGTGCAGATCGGCGACTATCGCATTCTGGGTGAAGTGGGTCGCGGCGGCATGGGGATCGTCTACGAAGCCGAGCAGTTGTCGCTGGGTCGGCGCGTGGCGGTCAAGGTGCTGCCGCAACAGATGATGCACGACAAGAAGAACCGCAGGCGGTTCGAGCGCGAGGCCAAGGCTGCCGCCCGGCTCCACCATACGAACATCGTTCCGGTGTTCGGCGTGGGTGAACAGGATGGCATGTACTACTACGTGATGCAGTTCATTCAGGGTTTGGGGCTGGATCAGGTGCTGGAGGAACTTCGACGGTTGCCGGTGAACTCGCAAGCCAGCATGACGACGCCTCATGCGACATTGTCAGTCGGTCGAACCAGTCACGAGGTATCGGCCGCGCATGTCGCCCGGTCGCTGATGTCGGGTCAGTTCGAGCAGACGATCATCACGAATCTCGTTGATGGACCCGATCCGTTGGCCGAGACGATGGGCTACGATCACGATCGTGAGGAAGCCGAGTTGAAGGTGGAGCAACGCGATGCATCGGTGACCGATGCAACCACCGATTCGACCAAGGCCGCGCGCACTTCCAGCCATACGCTGTCGGAACTGACTTCGGGATCGTTGGCTCTTTCTGGCTCGGTCTCTCTCTCCGGCCACAGCGACAGTTCCGTTTCGTCTTCCGTGTCGCGAGCGCGTCGCAAGCAGACGTTCTTTACCAGCGTGGCCAACATCGGTCATCAGATCGCGTCGGCGTTGCAGTATGCTCATGAGCAGGGGATCACTCATCGCGATATCAAGCCCAGCAACCTGCTGCTCGATATGCGGAACACGGTCTGGGTGACCGACTTCGGACTGGCAAAGGCCAACGACCAGCAGGACATCACACATACCGGTGACATTCTCGGAACATTGCGCTACATGCCGCCAGAGGCCTTCGAAGGGCAATCTGATGCGCGCGGCGACCAATACTCGTTGGGACTCACTCTCTACGAACTGCTGGCGCAGAGACCGGCCTTCGACGAGAGCGATCGACACAAGTTGATCAAACTGGTGACCACCGGCGAGCCGGCGCGCATTGAGAAGCTCAATCGCAACGTGCCGCACGATCTGGCGACGATCATCCACAAGGCGATCGACCGCGACCCTTCGCACCGCTACGCCTCGGCGGGAGAGCTGGCGGACGATCTCGAACGGTTCATGGAAGACGAACCGATCAAGGCGCGGCGTCTCTCGATGTGGGAACGGGGCGTTCGCTGGAGCCGTCGGAACAGAGGTCTGGCCGTCGCACTGGGTATCGTGGCGGCACTGTTGCTGGTCATCAACATCGCGGGACCGTTGATGACGTTGCATATGGCCACCCTCAACAACAATCTGCAGAACTCGCAACGAGATCTGAGTGCAACGGTCCACAGCCTGACTGTGACGAAGGGGGATCTCGAAGAAACAGTTGGGGCGCTGGAGTCGACGCAGGCCAACCTGGTGGTCGCACGTGATGAGGCCGAGGCCCGGGCCGAGGAACTGCAGCTTCAAGCAATTGAACTGGAGCGTCAGGCGATCGAACTGGAACGTCAGCAGGAGCGGGCGGAGGGGAATCTCTATGCCGCTCGCATCGCGCTGGCCGAGAATCACCTCAATATCGCCGACGCCGTCAATTCCGAGCGGAGTCTGACAGCCGCCATCCCGACAGACGGCGCAACCGACCGTCGCGGCTGGGAGTGGCACTACCTCGATCACTGGCGCGACAGTTCCGAACGGACGTTTCGCGGACACAGCGCGAACTATGTCTTTGACGTCGCCTGCAGTCCCGATGGCCGCTGGCTCGCCTCTGCGGGGGGAGGCAATCCGTACTACGCCACGGGGGGCGGAGCTGCGAGAGCTGGTGAAGTTCTCCTCCGCGACTTTGCCACGGGCGACATCGTTCACCGACTGGAGGGGCACACAAACATCGTGTCGACCATCGCGTTCAGCCCGGACGGTGAAATGCTTGCAACGGCTGGACAAGACCATCAGATTATTCTCTGGAGCACCACAAGCGGCGGCGAGATATTCCGTGTGGACGCCGTTGATGATGCAGAGTTTGTGTTTGTATACGCACTGCGATTCAGTCCCGACGGGCGATATGTCTTCGCCATGTCGAACCGTGGCCATGATTATTTGGGACATGGAGTCGGTGTCGTTTACTCGGTCGTCGAGAAACGTCTCGTGCACCAGATTCCGTCTAACAGCGCCGACTTTAGCGTTGATGGAACGTTGCTCTACTATATCGATTCCGAGCAGAACCAGACGATTCAGATCCTGGATCTCCTCACGGGAGAAGCCTCCGATCTGCTTTCCGCCCCGGTGTCTGCCGGGTATTTGTGGGGCCTGACTACGAGTCCGTCGGGAACCTATGTTGCTGCCGTCAACGGAAACGCTCAGACAAGACAAACTCAAGTTCTTGTCTGGCAACTGGCATCGAGAGAGATTGTTCAAGTTCTGCCGGTTCGAGATGAGACGGAAAGAATCTCTTTCAGCAGGGACGAGCGTCTGCTCTCTACTACTGGGAATTCTGACATCGTGCAGATCTGGGAATCGGAGACCGGGCGAAACGTGGCCACGCTCCCTGGCACGGCGAAGGTGACTGGTGCCAGCTTTTCGGCCGACAGCGAGTGGCTGGCCGTCGGTGACTTTAGTGGAAGCGTTCGATTGTTTCCATCGGACCGAGATCCACGTGGAGTCGGAGTTTATGTTTTCGCGACGGGACAGGTGTCTGCGATTTCTTTAAGTGCGGATGGTTCGCAACTGCAATTCGCCGATTGGTTCGGCGTGCCAGGCATCCACGTCATGGACATCGATTCAGGCGAGGAACTGGTCTGGAACAAAGTTCCGGTCACGACATCACGAGCTTGGCCTCGCGGCGATTTCGCTTTCAGTCCCGGCGGTCGACGACTGGCCGCGCGGCGTGACGATGACCCGCGAACAGCGACCATCTGGGACACTGTCACTGGCGAAGAAATTACATCGCTCCACGATCACGCCGTGTATGTGTCTGCCGTCGCCTTTAATCACAACGGTGAACTGGTCGCCACGGCTGATGCGAATGAGCTCCGCATCTGGAATGCGACAACAGGGGCATTGGTTCAGACATTACCGCTGGCTCTTGCAACAGTACATGCCATCGCCTTCAGCCCCGATGGACAGTCGATCGCCACAGGGGGCGACCCAGGCGTGTCTGCCTCAGGAGTTTCGATCTGGGATCTCGAAACGGGCGAGGCGCGGTTTCATTTAGGGGAACCAACCAGTGTACGCGGACTGGCGTTTTCTCCCGATTCCCAAAAGCTGGCTGCCGCTGACTATGGCCAAGCTGCGATCTTTGTCTGGGATGCGGTGCAGGGGAGCAGCATTGGCAAAGTAGACGGAATATCTGCCGTCTCAGACGTTGCCTGGAGTCCCGACGGCACTCGGCTGGCGGCGATTGGGTACGACGCCAATGTCCACCTCTTTCATGCCGAATCACTCGAAGAGCTGCTGGTGCTGCGAACACTGGGTCTGCCGACCGGATCACTGGGCTTTACCCCCTGCGTGGCCTTCAGTCTCGACGGTTCGAAGATCGCGGCGAATTCGCCGCTCGGCACGTTCACCGTCTGGGATGCGGGAGCCGAGGCGCGATATCAGTCGCTCGATGCCCTCACTTCGGCAATCGACGCAGACCCCGACAATCTGCTGATCCGTCGTACGCGCGGGGACATCTATTTCGAGCGTCAGGAGTGGCAGAATGCGATCGACGATTACACTGTCCTGCTGACCTCGGAAGGCCCGCAGGATGATCTCATCACCCGCCGCGCCCAGGCATTCGCGTATCTTGAACAATGGGATCTGGCGGCTGCTGATTACGGAACATTGATCGATCTGCTACCGCTTGATCGCCGTTGGAACTCGGAACGGAGTCGGTATCTGCTGAGCCTCGCTCAACAGCAAGAACTTTACGCCGCGTTGCTTGAAGCGCGTCCCGAGGATACTCATTTCAGACTTGTTCAACGCCGCCATCTCGCTCTCTGTGAGCGGTGGTCCGAAGCTGCCGAGGGGCTCGACCCGACAGTCTCTGCGTCCGAACTGGAAACAGAAGAATGGTTCGAAGTGGGATGCCTGCTGTTGATTGGCGATCACACGACCGGCTACCAGGAGTTTCTGAATACTATCACTCGCGACGCCGATGTGACTGATCCGCTGAAGGCATTCACGCTGGCGCGAATGTATGGGTTGACGGCTCAAACGCCAGAAGCTGCCGAACAGGCAGTCCATTGGGCCGAGTCGGCTGTCGCGGCCGATCGACGCCCGTGGCATCTGCATGCGTTGGGGCTGGCTCTCTATCGTGCCGGGCGCTACGACGAAGCGATCGATGTGCTGGAAGAATCGAACTCAACCAGTTGGGGAAACGCGGGAAAAGTCCAGAACGGGATTGTTCTGGCAATGATCTATCACGAGCTGGAAGAGACGTCCAACTCCGAGGAATGGCTGCAGCGCGTCGACGCTTGGGTTGCCGACGTCACCGCGAGTGCGAATGGTGGTCGGATCAATGCACAATCGATCGACTGGATCGCCATTCACGCTCTCCGTCTGCAAGCGCGAGCATTGATCGGACGTGCCGCTCCGGAGAAACTGAACAGCGTCCCGCCCCGATAGGATTTGCAGGTCATGCAAGATTCAAGTCTCGGACGCAACGCCGTTGAAGTTCTCGCCGAGGAGTTCCTCGAGCGTTATCGCAATGGTGAGTGTCCGCCGATCAGCGAATACACGCAGCGCTATCCCGCCTTCGCCGAGGAGATCGAGGATCTCTTTCCAGCCGTGCTGCTGATGGAGAACCTCAAACCCGTTGAAGGAAGAAGCCTCGGAACTCGAACGGCAGAAGGCGGCGGCGGCGCTCGATCATCTCGGCGACGACCGCATCATTCGCGAAGTCGGTCGCGGCGGAATGGGGATCGTGTATGAGGCCGAGCAGGTTTCGCTGGGGCGGCATGTGGCGCTCAAGGTGTTGGTCGTGCGGTCAATGGCGGAGCATCAATTGGGACAGATCGACGAGGCACGCGCGACTCTCTCTGGCCGAAACCATGATCCCCGTGGAACTGCGCACGCTGGGAACCGATAGCGATGACGGCCCCCTCCCCGTCCATGAATACGTCGTCGCCCACGACTGGCTGATCTCCGAAATCCTCCTCCGAGAAGCACACGCGCTGATTGCGGAATCTACCGATAAAGTCGAGTGACGGAGAACTCCGGAGGCGTCCTCAATCAGCGACGAAGCACCGCTTCGAAGCCGTTTTGCTATCCACGGAATCCCGAATAGCAGATGCCGGAGGCGTTTTCTGTTAGTCTTGCCGACGGGCCATCGGCGGCAAACTCCCGACAAGAGAACTGCGATGAATTGCGATCGACTGAATTCGACCATCCAACAACGTGTGCGCCACCTGTGCATGGTTGCGGTACTCGTTTGCACAATCGTACCCGCTGACGACGAAGTTATTGTCCAAGAGGGCGTAGCGGCAGCAACCGACAGCAGCGGCATCGAGTTCTTCGAGACCAACATTCGCCCTGTGCTGGTTGCGCATTGCTACGAATGCCACAGTCACGAGACTGGCAAGGCGAGTGGCGGACTGGTGCTGGATTCACGCAACGGCTGGGAGACCGGTGGGAATTCAGGGCCTGCCATTGTTCCAGGACAGCCGGATGAAAGCCTCTTGATTCAAGCAGTTCGCTACGAGGGGTTCGAGATGCCGCCGGAGGAAAGACTTTCCGATGGCGAACTTGCCTTGCTCGAAGAATGGATCACGCTGGGCGCACCTGATCCTCGTCAGTCCGAGTTAGGGGAGATTGATATCGACAGGCTTTGGGCTCTTCAGCCGATCCAGAGGTCGATTGTCCCGCCGGTTCACGATACGAACTGGCCGATCGATGAACTCGATGCCTTTGTCCTTGCCAGACTGGAACAGGAAGGACTCACTCCGTCTGCTGACGCCGACCGTTATACGTTGTTGCGGCGTGTCACGCTGGATTTGACCGGTATGCCGCCGACCCCGGCGGAGATTGAAGACTTTATCAACGACTCTTCTCCTGATGCATACAAGAGAGTGGTTGATCGACTTCTTGAGTCTCCAGGATTCGGCGATCACTGGGCGCGGCATTGGTTCGACCTTTCGTGCTATGCAGACCTGGCCGACATCGATGGAGCCGTGCTGATTCGTGATGCGTGGCGCTATCGGGACTATGTCATCGGGGCATTCAATGCAGACAAACCGCTGGATCGTTTCATTCACGAGCAGATTGCCGGCGACCTGTTGCCCTACGACAGCGTCGAACAGCAGCGAGAACAGATCATCGCCACGGGATACCTGGCGATTGGGCCGTGGACGCTTCAGAACTATATCAAAGGTCAGTTGGATGCGGATGTCGTGGATCATCAAATCGATCGCATCGGTCGCACGTTCCTGGGGCAAACGATCTCGTGTGCACGCTGTCACGATCATAAGTTTGACCCGGTCCCCACTCGCGACTACTACGCGCTGGCGGGAGTCTTCCACAGCACACGCACCACAAGTTACGACGGACCAGGGGTCTGGAGTCAGATCACGCATGTGACACTCCCGGAGTTGGAAATTGATCCGATCGAAATCGCGCAGCGTCGCCTGACACTCGACAACTTGAACGACCAACGGCGAACCCTCCAATCTGAACTGGCCACACTTATACTTTCGATTACCGGGGCCTCAAACGGAAACGTGCTGACTCTGCAGGCAAGCATCGCGGCCAATGAGCAGGGCCAGCAGTATGACGTGAGCTTCGAGGCTGCACCGAGCGTATGGGCGAGTACCGAGCAAGCAACGACCGTCAACGATGGCTTGCAGATCGATGTCCAGCGAAGCGACGGCAGTCTCCTCGCGAGTTGCCGACATTTCCCTGGACCCTGGTCTGGCGCGGAGGACGCCCAGCAAATGCAACCCGCCAGTTTTTCTTACACGGGCGATGGATCGGGCGACGTGCGAATCCGGATATCAAGTTCCACTCCCGGTAGTGGACGCTTCGGCGGTGCTCTGGATGATCTCATCGTTAGTAGTGCTAACGGAGTCGTGTTCGCAGAGAACTTTGACCGCCTGGAACCTGGCTCGATCGAAGGAACGCAGGCCGACACACAACTGAAGGTACTGGCCCAAGCCAGAGTGCCCGATTGGGATGGCGGAGGTATCAATCACTCGCATGCGGTCGATCTGGGCGAAGGTGACTTCGCCGTGCAGTTTTTTGGCGGCGACACTCAGTCATTAGCCGCCGTGATGCCTGTCGGAGAAACCGAAAAGCAGGCTCACTCCCGTGCAATCGAACTTGAAAGTGAATTGCAGAGCCTCTCCGCAAGGATTTCAGAACTGGAACAATCGGACGTTCCTGAACAAGCCCTGGCCGTCCGCGATATCGATTCTCCGGCCAACAGCCCGATCTACCGTCGCGGCGATTTCCAGTCACACGGAGAGTTCGTCCCTCGCGGTTTTCTCAGCGCCGTTCCGGTCTCGATGAGTCACGAGATCCCGTCGGGCAGCAGTGGACGGCTGCAACTTGCGGAATGGCTAACCGATCCCGGCAATCCGCTCACGGCTCGGGTTCTCGTCAATCGTATCTGGCACCATCTCTTCGGAAAGGGCCTGGTCCGCTCGGTCGATTACTTTGGCGTCCATGGCGAGATGCCCAGCCACCCCGAATTGCTTGACTTCCTGGCAATTCGATTGCGCGAGGACGATTGCTGGTCAATTAAGACAACAGTGCGTCGCATGGTGTTGTCGCGCGCGTACCAGATGGCGTCTACGCACGATTCCGAGGCGGCCACGGTCGATCCCGACAGCCGCTTGCTCTGGCGGATGCCCCGACGTCGACTCACTGCGGAGTCAATCCGTGATGCAATGCTTGCCGCCAGCGGCGAACTCGATCCCGCGCGAGGCGGGCCATCTCTTGGGCTCGAGTTGGCAGGCAATATCGTTGGAGCGGGGGGCGATGTGAACCCCGCCACATGGGGTGGACAGATTGCAGACTCTGTGTTGAATCGACGCTCCATCTATCTGCCCTTCAAACGCGAACGCCCGCAGGGAGAACTTGAGATTCTCAGCGTGTTCGATTTCCCGCATCCCAGCGAGATCACCGGCGCGCGACCCGAGACTACCGTCGCCACCCAGGCACTCTTCCTCATGAACGCGCCGTTCGTGAAACATCAGGCCGATCAATTGGCCGAACGTCTGATCTCGGAAGAAACCGCGAATGAATCAGCCCGCATCAATCTTCTCTACCTCCTGACCGTGAACCGCCCGCCCGAGGCGGACGAGATCGAGACCGCGCTGACGTTCCTCGATCAATGCGAACTGGATCTCGCCTCCAACTCAAGTCCCGAGAACTTTCGGAGGGAAGCCTGGTCGCAGTTGTGTCACGCACTGCTGAGTTCTAACAACTTCCTTTTCCGCGAATAGAACGTCGATGAATCAACTCAGTCCATTCACAATCCCATGTCGCCGGGACTTCCTCCGCACGTCGGCTTGCGGATTCGGTTCGCTCGCGCTGAATGCCTTGCTTCAACAACAAGCCGCTGCGAACGAAACCGGTGGATCTCCGTTGGCTCCCCGGCCGCCACATTTTCCGGCTCGAGCAAGGCGCATCATCTTTCTGTTTATGAAGGGGGGGCCATCGCAGATGGATCTCTTCGACTACAAGCCCCGCCTTGCAAATGGTTCAGGCCAGCCGCTGCCCTACGAGTTGCCGACAACCGAAGCGACGGTCGGACTTGAGAATACGCGTCTTCTTGGACCGGTCTCGGAGTTTCAGCACCAGGGCCAGTGCGGCCTCTTCATGAGCAATCTACTACCACACATAGCCCGACATGCCGACGACCTCTGTGTTTTGCGAGCCATGCACGCCGATAGTCCGAACCATCCCGTAGCAATCCGCCAGCTTCACACGGGAAATCTCTTCGACGTCGTTCCATCGATGGGGGCTTGGCTTTCGTACGGACTCGGCACGGAGAATCATCAGCTACCGTCGTACATCACCATTCTTCCGGGCGAGGGCGAGCGGAACTTCAGCAGCGCCTTTCTGCCCGCCATCCACCAGGGGACGGCAATTCAGCATGTCGGATCTTCGCCCGATCAGGCTCCCATCCGTCACCTCTCCGACTTTACTCTATCCACAGACGTACAACGGCACCGAATCGACCTTGTTCAGGCAATGAACCGTCGCCAACTCGATCGCCTTGAGTCCGACCAGCAAATGGAAGGTGTGATCGATTCCTTCGAACTCGCGTTTCGCATGCAGACCGAGACCCCGCGGCTGGTCGACTTCTCTTCAGAGTCTCAAGCCACTTTCGACCTCTACGGCATTGGCGCGTCTCCGACCGACCAGTTTGGACGGCAGTGCCTGCTGGCCAGGCGCTTCGCGGAGGCTGGGGTGCGCTTCGTGCAAGTCTCGCTCGATGGTTGGGATCACCACAGCAAGATCACCGAGGGCCTCGCCAATCAATGTGCGGTCTCCGATAAGCCGATTGCCGGCCTGCTTACCGACCTGAAGGCACGGGGACTTCTCGACGACACGCTTGTCGTGTGGGGGGGCGAATTTGGCCGCACTCCACATGCGCAAAACGGTGATGGGCGCGAACACAACCACCATGGTTTCACAATGTGGATGGCCGGAGGCGGAGTGAAAGGCGGCATCACGCACGGCGTGACCGACGACTTCGGTTACTACGCGGTCGATGGCCATGTGCACATCAACGACCTGCACGCCACCATGTTGCACCTCATGGGACTCGATCACGAGCGACTTACGTTCGAGCATCACGGCCGCCCTTTCCGTCTGACCGATGTCGCGGGACGCGTTGTCGAGAAGATCCTCGCATAGGCGGTTTCGGGCGCGTCAATCTGCCGCACAGTCCATACAGCAAGAGAATCACACCATGCACTTCTGGATGACGATGAAACGCTCTCAAATCAGCCTTCTGTTGTTTGCTTTACTGATACTAACGTGCGCCTCGATCGTCCAGGGGGCTGAGCCGATTCCATTGCGGGCCGGGCCGGTCACGATGGAGTTTGACGCCGACAATGTGTTCTTGCGGTATCTGCGAGTTGGCCATCACGAAGTGTTGCGCGGCATCAATGCCCCGATCCGTGATCGGAATTGGGCAACCGTCGCGCCCCATGTTTCCAATCTTCATGTGGACGATCATGGGGACAGTTTCGAAGTGACCTTTGATGTGTTGTGCCAAGAGGCCGACATCGACTTCCGTTGGAAAGGAACGATTGCAGGAAACACCGAAGGGGTCATCGAGTTCACGTTCGACGGCGTGGCACATTCCGATTTCCAGCGTAACCGCATTGGTTTCTGCGTGCTGCACGGCCCCTCGACTGCCGGTCAGCCCTGGTTGATCGAGACAGCAGACGCAACGACTTCCGAGGGTCGCTTCCCAACCTTTATTTCGCCTCATCAACCGGCCACGAATCTGCGAGCGATTACCCACGAAGTCGCGCCTGGTCTACGGGCCCGTGTGGAATTCGAAGGTGAGGTCTTCGAGATGGAAGATCAGCGCAACTGGACCGATGCCTCGTTCAAGACCTACTGCACGCCGCTGGAACTGCCGTACCCTGTCGACGTGGCCGAGGGGACAACGATTTCGCAGAGAATCCGCATCAGCCTCGCAGGTGATATTCCGGAGAAAGATCCGGCAGACGCGGATGGCGTCGTGCTCACTTTGAGCGACAACCAGTTCGCGCTGCCGCGACTCGGTTTGCAGGTGTCAGGCGAAGTTGAGAGTCTGTCTGATTCTCAACTTGAACGGCTCGATGCATTGCATCTCGATCATCTCCGCATCGACCTGGCGCTGTCCCGTGAGTCGTTTGTCAACGACCTGCGACGCGCGACCGAGCAGGCCAAGGCACTGGGAGTGTCGCTGCAGATCGGTCTTGATCTCGGCGATTCACCGGACTTTTCCACCTTGCTGGATGTGATCAGCGAACTGCAGCCCCCGGTGACGCATTGGCTTGTCACGGGCGGCAACCCCGAAGAGTTCCAAAAGGCGCGCGAACAACTCTCATCCGTTGCCGGTAACGCGGCGATCGGCGTCACTCAGATCACCAACTTCGTCGATTTGAATCGCTCACGTCCTGACGATCCATCGATTGAGGCCGTCGGCTTCGCCATCAACCCCCAGATTCACGCCTTCGATAATGCGTCAATGATCGAGACGTTGCCGATCCATGCCGATGTCGTGAATAGTTCACGGCAGTTTGTCGGGAATCGTCCCTTGGTCATCGGGCCGATCACACTCAGGCCACAACTTGTCAACGGCGAAGACCCTCCAGGTGGGCCACCCGTCGGTCCATTTCCGACGTTTGTGGATACTCGTCAGGGAACTCCGTTCAACGCTGCCTGGACGCTGGGAAGCATCAAGTATCTGGCAGAGGCCGGTGCGCACAGCGCGACGTACTTTGAGACCGTCGGTTGGAATGGCGTCATGGATATTGACGATGTCGGGGCACGGCCCGCAGCGTATCCTTCGCAATCTGGCGAGTTGTTTCCGGTCTATCACCTGTTGCACGAAATTGGTGCGTTCGCTGGAGGGCAAGTGCTGCAAATGGATTCCTCCGATGCGCTTGGTGCCGTGGGTCTTGCTTTGCGTCAACCTGGTCACATGCGGGTGCTGGTTGGCAATCTGACCGATGAGACGCAGGCGGTCACACTCCGTGGGCTGGGCTCGCCTGTCACGGTTCAATTGCTGCCTGCCGAGGAGATTCACGCAACGGCGGAGCTTCGCATCACGCTGCCACCGTACGGCATCGCAAAGATCGATCGCATAGTCGACTGACCGTCCAGATCGCGGCAGGCCAGAAGTTGCTTTCCACATGCAGTCCCGTGAAGTCTCACATCTGACGAATGAGAACCGACGTTGTTCAACATCCCTGATGACTCAGCGACCAATGAAACGCGATCTGTCCAGCACGGGGCGCTGTGGATTTGCAGAGGGTTGCTTGCGCTGAGCATCCTGCTTGCAGCGGCGTTCTTCGTCGCCTGGTATATCGCCAGGACGACATGGATGGGACCGTTGTTGACTGGCTGCTTGCTTTGCCTGGCGCTCGCCGTCTCGATCAACCGCAACCTGCAAAGCGCGAGCTTTACAGTTTGGACAATGGTCGGCGTGGCGCTGGGGATGTCGTTTCCAGCGGCGTTTGTTGGCATCGGTGACTTCAAATTCACGACGCTGTTCGTGCCGATCCTGCAGATCATCATGTTCGGGATGGGGACCACATTGAGCGTTGCCGACTTTGCCCGTGTCTTCAGAATGCCTGGCGGAGTGTTCATCGGATTGGCGTGCCAGTTCACGATCATGCCGTTGCTCGGATTTACGCTGGCCCATGCATTTGGTTTTCCACCCGAGATCGCTGCGGGGCTCGTTCTCGTAGGCGTGTCGCCGAGTGGTCTGGCATCGAATGTGATGGCCTACATCGCGAAAGCCAACCTCGCGTTGTCCGTCACCATGACCGCCGCTTCGACATTGCTCGCGCCCATCATCACGCCGCTGCTGATGCGATTGCTGGCCGGAGAGCTGATCGAAATCGATGTCGCGGCCATGATGTGGAGCATCACGAAGATCGTCGTATTCCCCGTGCTGGCGGGGTTGGTCTTTCACCACCAGTTCTACCATCGATTCAAGTGGCTCGACCGTGTCATGCCATTGGTCTCCATGGTGGGGATTTTTGTCATGACCGTGCTGACGGTCGCTCCAGGGCGTGACAGCCTGTTGCAGATGGGAGCTTTGCTGATTGTCGCCTGCCTACTGCATTGTTCGACGGGTTTCGTGCTGGGTTACTTCGCGTGCCGTGCGCTGCGCATGGACAAACTGACGAGTCGCACGATCTCGCTGGAAGTCGGCTTGCAAAACGCCGGCATGGCTTCGGGCATTGCGGCGGAATTGAAGAAAGTCGCCACGCTGGGATTGGCTCCCATCGTCTTTGGCCCGGTGATGAACATCACCGCTTCGACCATCGCCAACTGGTGGCGGAACCATCCGGTCGAGTCGCAAGTTCGAGGCTCGAATTCCATCGATGCCGCATCGGCATAGGCTCCCCGAGGCCGACTGCAACAAACTATAGTCCAGAGACCTCTAAAGTCAGGTTACGTTTACGTCCTTCCGCCTGATGGAATTCAGCATTCCACTTGTGTGCCAGGCTCCCTGTCGCGCCATTTGAAGAAGTCAACCGTCAGCGATTGATATTGGACGTGTCACCGTCGTCGTCTTACGGCTTAATGACGAAGTACACATGCGACTGCGGATCGCCGCGGAATCGTAGTCGTCACCTTTGTACGGAATGCCTGTTGATACGAATGGCCGCAGAACGTGGCGCGTCAATGTCAGAACCCATCCCCCCGGATCGACATTCCCGACACGATGGCGGCGCAGAACGACACCCAACCCCACCAGAGTGAGGTGCAGAACACGGCCCGGCCGGTGTCTTTGCCGGCCCATGCGGCCAGCTTGGTGTCGAGGGCGAATTGCAGAAGCCAAAGGATCCAGATGAAGGTCAACACTGAGCCAGGAGGGACGCCGGGAATCATCGGCCTCACGTCGCCGAAGTCGTGGACGAACACGACGCCAAGCAAGAGCATGAAGAGCGTGATTGCTCCCGGCGCGATCGCCGCGATGGCCAGTCGACGATGATTGACGCTCTCCTGTTCCGAGACCTTCCCAAAGACGACGATCGCGGTCAAACCGAGAGGAACGGTGATCAGTCCCGTAAAGCCGAAGTACATCAGAAATCCGTACCACTGCTGTAGCAACCAGATGGAATACTCCAGCGTGCGCATGAGCGACACTCCCGTAATCGGATCGGCTCCCGCGAAGCTCAGTAGGTGCAAGGCGTTGTGAGTGTCGGGATATCACGCTCCTGTCCATTGACCAGAGCCATCTAATTTTAGAATCTGGGTTCTTTGCCCTGAAACTTTTCCATATCGATCACGCATATGAAGTCGACGACAATTGTTTTCCTGGGACTCTGGCTCGTCGCGAGTGCCACTTACGCTGCCGACCACATTCGCCAACTCCAGACGACGGCGATTGAGAACGATCAGTCCCCCATCGCACACTGGGGCGTTGATCCCAATGAGTACACACAGTGGGGGAGCCATTCGAATCGATTGATCCCAATCTACACGTTCGGCACGCTGGGAGCCGGAGATGGTGTCGATCTGGAGAGCTACATCGATGAACACAGCCCCTATCGCAGCGAGGAAGCGGTGCAGTCGATTTATGGGTATGTGCCGACTGACACGGTCAATCCTGATGCGGTCTGGTGCGACCAGACGAATATATACGATCTGCAACATGCAGCGCTCGTAGCGGGGAAGAAGCACATCATTCTCGTGGTCTTCGACGGCATGGACTGGCAGACCACGCAGGCGGCTGCGATCTTTCAGGCTGGTGCGGTGAGCTACGAATCCGGTCGTGGACAGGGTCTCCATTTTCAGGATTACACCGCCGGTGGCACTTCGCAATTCGGCTACATGGTGACCAGTCCGCACAACGATGGCACCAATGTCGACGTTGATACGCAGACGGTCGAAAACCCCGGCGGCGCACAGCGCGGCGGATTCAATGCGGCTCGCGGCGGCGATACGCCCTGGTCGACTGCACCCGAGCTGCGATATCCCATCGGCCAGCCGAAGGATGATACCGGCGTGCACGCCTACACCGATTCCTCCTCATCGGCTTCGAGCATGACGGCGGGACTCAAGACGTACAACAACTCCGTCAATGTCGATGCCGGCGGCACTCCAGTGATGACAATTGCTCACGAAGCACAGCAACATGGTTATGCCGTCGGCGTCGTCACGAGCGTGCCGATCTCGCATGCCACACCGGCGTGCGCTTATGCACACAATGTTCATCGGGATGACTATCAGGATCTCACCCGCGATCTTCTCGGTCTCCCTTCCATCAGCCATAGCGATCCATTGTCCGGTATGGACCTCGTCATCGGAGCCGGGTATGGCACGCACAAAGATGAAGATCAGGCACAAGGTGAAAACTTCGTTTCCGGCAATCGCTATCTCGCTGATTCCGATCTGTTGGCGATCGATGTGACGCACGGGGGACGCTACGTCGTTTCTCAACGCACTTCGGGCGTGGCCGGCGGACCGGCATTGATGGCAGCCGCTCAGCAGGCAGCTCAAAACAATTCGCGACTGTTCGGCTACTACGGAGTCGGCAGTCATCTTCCGTTCCAGACGGCCGATGGCGACTATCAACCCGCCCCTGGACGTGCGAATGCCGAGGTCTACACGCAGGAGGATCTCAACGAAAACCCCACACTCGCCGAGATGACTGCAGCAGCTCTGACTTACATGGAGGCCCAGCCCGAAGGTTTCTGGCTAATGGTGGAAGCGGGCGACGTCGATTGGGCCAATCACGACAACAATCTCGACGACTCGATCGGTGCAGTCCTCAGCGGAGATGCAGCCGTCAAGACAATCACCGACTGGGTCGAAGCCAACAGCAACTGGGACGAGACCGTGCTGATCGTTACCGCCGACCACGGGCACTACCTTGTACTTCTCGATCCTGAGGCACTCGTGCCGCCCACGGTCGTGGAGTGAACGGAGCTTAGGTGGCGAGCCATAGCCATCGAAAACGTTGTAGCGAGCGCGTTGAGTTCTGATTGCGGTTGATACCTTGCGCCGTCATTGCACGCTGCGCCGGACGACGTCATTCACTCCATGCGGCTCAGTGGATATTCGCTGATCGAAATATGCAGCTTGGGAAGTTCCTGCAGGCGGCGCCAGGCGCGGGTGACCAGTTCTTCACGTTGCTTGACGTCGTCGGGGTCGAGGAACTCCTTGGCGAACGGACCTTCGACAGTGACTGGCTCGAACGCCGGGTCAACGATGAACTGCGCCAGCACGGGGTTACAGCGTATGTGCCGTTCGAGGGCCAACGTGAGCTGCAAGGGAGTGACTTCTCCCAAGACATACCGCAAGTAGAGATCGCTCACGATCAGGCTGGGGACATCCTCGCCACAGACTTCGCAGAGGTATCCCGTTTCACATTGCATGCCGAGTTCTAGGTCAGGAGGTGGACCGACTGTTCTTAGTCGCCGCCTCGATGAGTTCTTGGACAGCCCCACTATAGTCTTGCGCGTTGAAGATGGAACTGCCCGCGACGAAAACATCGGCCCCCGCGTCGAAAGGGGCTGCCGCAGTCTTGGGAGCGATTCCGCCATCGATCGAAATGAGCACGTCGTCGCCGGCCAGTCGGCGGAGTTCCGCAACCTTCTCGATCGACGCCGGGATAAAGGACTGTCCGCCGAAGCCCGGCTCGACGCTCATCACGAGCACCAGGTCACAATGCTCGACGAATGGCATCACGGCGGAAACCGGCGTCCCAGGATTAAGTGCCAGTCCCGCACAGCGACCCGCACCACGAATCTCTGTGAGGATGGCAACAGGATCAGGAACGGCTTCGATGTGAACTGTGATCCAGTCGCAGCCCGCGCGAAGATAGCCGTCGAGATACCGCGCTGGCTCTGAAACCATCAAATGGGCATCGAAGGGCAACTGCGTGACCTCGCGCAGCCGTTCAATCACCAAGGCTCCGTACGAGAGGTTCGGGACGAAATGGGCATCCATCACGTCCCAGTGGATCACATGGGCACCGGCTTCCTCCAGACGGCGCACCTCAGTCGCCAGATTGCCGAAGTCGCACTTCAGCATTGACGGAGCAATGAGCGGTCGATGGCCGCGCAGATGTGAGAGTGTACTCATGGTGGCGTCTCGTTCGAACGATTTCCGCTGTTTCACTCGACGGGCGCGGCCTGCGACTCGTCCATCGGTGACGGCAGGCGATCCAGAAGATTGATGAAGATCCTGGTCTCATCGTGCTCTTCGGTGCCGGGGGGAGAAATGAATGAAAATGCCTCCGGATTGACGGGAGTGTCGAACTCGACATCGAGAAACTGCAACTCAAGCAATTGATGGTATTCGTTTTCCTCCCCGGTCAGCTTCTTGAGGTACACCATTCGTTCGGGGAACAACGTGTCTTCGGCCAGAAACACCTTCACTCGTTCCGGGCCCGCGCCAATAAACACCTGCACCTCCGGAGGAAGATCGTCGCGCCACCGGCCCTCCAGCACAATGAAGCGGCGGTTGTTCCATTCGCCGGTTGCATGGAAATCGAATGTCATCATCCGTTCGATGCCTGCCATCATCGCCGGCAGGCCGCCGATGCCGAGTTCGGCGACCAGCGTCGCTCCTTCCATTCCCGGATGGTTCTCCGCTTCACGCAGAATTTGATCGATGTCGCGGCGTGATGTGTGACTGTAAAGGTCTTCTTCGTCGGGAGCCTCGCCAGCAGGCGTGATGGGGAATACCTGCTGCCGGGTCCACGAGACCTGTCCGTCGCAGACCTGAAGCAGAACGCCTCGCATGTCTCCCAGTTCGATTTCGTATTCGAGTCGCATCTGCAACGGCCCCCCGGCAAGATAGGTACCCTCAGCGACAAAGGGGCGATTCGAGAAGGAAATGATCTCACGGAACCGAGATCGGACGCTCGAATGCTCGAAGAGCCGTCGCTGGGCATCCTGAAAAATGGAGAGGGCCTCTGGGTCAGCGGGCCGCAGTGCGATTTCTTCGACTCCGGCCACATCTGCTGTTACGGCATCACCTTCGGTTTCGGCCTCTGGCGTTTGGGTGCTGGCCTCTGCAGTGGCGTCATCATACGCCGGAAGGGCCAGTGTGGACTGGCTGTAAACCAGGGCCGAGGAAGCGAGCAACGTGAGTGTCAATATGGCGAACTTGTTCATGTCGTCCTGAAAATGACGGATTTAGCAAAGAAACCGATTGCCCCGATCCGAAAACAAGAGAGAGACCAGCGGTCCGTATTGTCCGCAAGGGACGGCGCCCCGGCTGGATGAGCCGATCTTAGCGACATCCACTCAGCCAGGTCGACGGCAAATCAAGGCGATTCGACGGGACCTGAATCGAAAAGGGATAACGATGAAGTGCTATTTCCTGGCTTTAGGAACCTTGTTGATCGTCTGCGTCGGCTGTGCCGGCGATGGTCAGCAACTTTCACACCGAGACGAGTATGTCGCCCCACCGGCGCAAATGCTCGCTCAACCTGGCCCCATGGTCGGCGGACCTGGTCCGGGAGTCATGCAGGCCGCCTATTATGCTCAGGCCCAAGCCCAAGCTCAGGCTTACTCCCAGGCTTGTGCGAGGCCTCCCCAGTCGACGCAAGTCAATTTCCTCGGCCCCGAGGGAATGTCGGTCGGCTGGCAGATCGGGAGTGGTTTCGCGGACAACCAGTTGATAACGCCTCAGCGTTACAACTTCATGCAAGGGGCGACCTATCGCCTCAAGTTCTCGAACATTCCGCGGCGTGAAGCGATGTCGATCTATCCGACATTGCACGTTTACCCCGCGCATCCAACGACACAGGCGTTCCTGTCGCACAACACCATTCCGATTCGCATCACTCCCGAAGACCTCAACCAGGTCGCGACGAACAACTTCGTGACGAAGGTCATCTACCTGCCTGATCCCAAGCATCAGGACTTGGCGGTTGCCAACGTTGAGGAACTCGTTTCAACTCGCCTCGGCCCCGGACTCGACCCCGTGCAGGAAGCCGACCGGATGGGAACCATTATGGTTGTGATTCGCATGGGTAACATGGACCTCGAAATGCCGGGAGCCATGCAGGTCTCGGGACAAGGTCCGAACGGAGAGGTTTGGCCGGCCTCGCATGTTCAACAGGTGGACGGTGAAGAAGGCCAGTGGGCCGCTCCGATGCCCATCGGTGATTTCACCAACGACGGTTCCGGCGTCCCGACCGATGTGCTGGTCGCCGGCCCCAGCGGTCCTGGAGGCCCTCCCTTTGATCCCATCTCGGGAATGTACGGTGGTCCGATGTACGGCATGCCCGTCACGGGAACTCCGATCGGCCTCCCCGGTCCGCCACACATTCCGCTGGGTCGCCCCGCCGGACTGCAGTCGTACACGATTCGCAACACCTCCGACAATTACATTCCTGATCCCGTTGAAGACGTGCTGATCGATGTTCGCCACGAGCCGGGCATTCGTATGCCTGATCCCGTGCGGTACATTCAGTACACCGAGACTCACCCACAGTACCGAGAGGGTGAAGTCTCCCGACCGGCTTGGGCCAACTGAATCGACAACGCTCGATTCGAGCCTCGTCTTAACGACCTGATTGATTCGCCCCACCGGCTGGTTTTCTCAGAACTCACGACTGCGAAAGCCAGCCGGTTCGTCATTCAACGATCTTCACTTCGCTGCAGTGTGAGAGGCGGGAAGTGGACGGCACGCCATGAGACAACATTCCCTCTGTCACCGATTACTCGCTGCACTCTTCCTCTGGTCATTGACCGGAGGCATGGCGGCGGCCCAGCAATCGGGATACTACTTTCCGCTCGATCACCGTCAGCCCCAAGGCACGGCGGGACGCTGGGCGGTGACGATCGACCACTGCCTGCAGAATTCGACTCAGTACGTGAAAGTTGTGCTGCCGACCACTGGACGCGTGACGTTCGTCGGCAGCGAAGGACTGCAAGAAGCTCAGGCACCGGCTCAAGCCGCAATGATCGTCGGTCATCTCAACCGCATTCGCATCACCGACCTGCCGGGATTCCCGGGCGTCGAACTCTATCCGACGATCGAAGTCATCGATCGCCTCCATCCGCCGGAGGGATTGGCGGAGCAGTTTCCGATTCCGATTGAATTCACAGCCGAAGAGATTGCCGCCGCGCTCAACAACCAGATGGTCACCAAGGTGGTCTACCTGGAGCAGCCTGATCTGGCCGCGCCAATCGCGCAAGGCGAGTTCGCCCGGGTCGAGGATCTTCATCCCTCTTTGAATCTGTTGGAAACCGCGGATATGAACGGCCGCCCAATGGCCATCATCCGCTTGGGCGGACGCCGCTTCGATGGCCACGACTTTCTGAACTCCAACGATTCAACCGCGCCCATCGTTGGTGCCGCTGTTTCGATCACGCCGTAGCCGCGCAGGACAAGTACACCGTCATGCTGAGCAAACTCCTCTACTCTGTCAGTCGATTGGCGACCGATGGTCGTCAGTATTTGAAGTGGACAGCCGGAGCGCTGCTGCTGGGAGCGTCGTCGTGCGCATCGCTCGCGCCGCCGCCTGCTTCCACCGCAATGTCGGCTCCAGCCTCCGTGGGTGCCGTCCATCTGTCGAGCATGCCCGCGCAGGCCGAGCTGCCTGTGGCAGCATCCGAACTGACGCGAGCCCAGAATCCCGCGGCATCGGAGTTTGCTTACGAACAACCGTTCGGACAATCAGCCACGGAGATCGATGCGGCCATGGTCGCCCCTCCGTATGAGCAACCAGCGAGCTTGGGGCCCATCCGATCGGTATCACACGAAGTCACGGCACGTAACGATGTGCAATTGTCCCAGGGGGGGCCTTATTGCCCACAACCCGCCTACGCCGCACCCGGCTGCCCGCAGGGCTTCTGCGGAACCTATGCCACCGACTGCAACACGCACTTTCCAGATGAATACATCTGCGATGGTGGCGACAAAGACATCCCCGTCCACTACTTCGAGAATCAACGATTTGGCCTCAACTTCGAAGACACCGTCGGCGAATTCGTCGACAGCGACGGAGAGCCGCAAGTCCGGCCGAGTTGCCGCGTCTGTGTCTATGCACCGCGGTTTGCATCAGTGCGCACGATCGACGTTTCTCACGTCGACATCTCGTACAACAATCTGGCTGGCCATCATGACGACGAACGCCTGGTGGGTGTCGACCATCAACTGCAGCCGGACGTCGAAACTCAGGCTGACCAGTTGATCGGACTCGACCGCCGCGACAGTGCGGGCGGCGTGATTGCCGACGTCTGGGAAGGCAATCTGACCAAGATCGACTGGGTCGGCGGCAACGTTCAGGTCAACCGGCTCTGGCAGGACATTGGCTTCGTGCGCGATGGCATGTTCCATCAGGAAGATGAAGCCCGCCTGGCCATGTCGATTCAGATCGCCCACGACTGGTCGCACGACCTCTACCCGATCATCATGGCCGACACGCTGCAAGGCGGAATCGTCGACGCCAGTTTTCGTGCGGCTGACATGACGGGCATCCACGACCCACGCTGCCCGGGTGAACTGCGGATCGTGAAGCTCTGCGAACAGGAGTCGGCCCTTCCCGGCGACACAATTACGTTCGTCATCCGCTACGACAACATCGGCCAGAAAGATCTCACCGAGGTCCGCATCCTCGACAACCTTTCGCCGCGGCTGGAACTCAAACCCGAATCGGTCTCCTTTGACCGTGCCGGCACACCAGGCGTCCAGGACAACGGGGCGGGGGGACAGATCCTCGTGTTCGAACTCGAAGAGCCATTCCCCGGCGAAACCGGCGGCGTGCTGACCTTCGACTGCCTGGTGCGATGAAGTCTCACTGGTGAATTGGAACTGGGGATTTGGTATTTGTGATTGACTGCTTTGATCACTCAATCACAACTCCCCTTCTCCAATGACTCACTCGAAGCTGGTGATCTACCCGGCGATTGATGATTCTCGTTTCAAAGCCGTGCGCGCTGCCGCCGGCGAGATGCAGATCATCAACTGTCTTGATGTCGAGCAAGCACGACGCGAGATCGCCGATGCCGACGCCATTTTCGGCAAGATCACGCCGGACTTGCTGAGTCACGCCCAGAACTTGCGCTGGGTGCAGACGGCGACGGCGAGCCTGGAACATTATCTCTTTCCCGAGTTGATCGAGCATCCCTGCACGCTGACCAACATGCGGGGATTGTTCTCTGACGTGGTCGCCGATCATGTGATGGGCTTCGTCCTCTGTTTCGCGCGCAACCTTCACCTCTATATTCGCAATCAGGCGGTAGCCCGCTGGGCCGCCGTGGGAGGTGAGGCGGCCCGCGTCGCCGTCGCTGCCGGACCGGGTCACGAATCCGAAATTGACCGCGCTCACTTGCATCTGGCCGATACCTCGTTGGGAGTTGTCGGTACAGGAGCGATCGGATCCGAGATCCTCTGCAGAGCCAAGGCGTTCGGCATGCGACTCTGCGGCGTCGATCCCATCGTCCGCGAGATCCCTGGTGTGCTCGAAGAGGTCTGGCCGATCGACAAGTTGCCGAAGCTGCTTGCCGAGTCGGATTTCGTAGTCCTCGCAGCGCCTCACACGCCACGTACCGCCGGGCTCTTCGGCCCAGGGCAATTCTCACAGATGCGCCGGAACGGCATCCTGATCAACATCGGACGGGGAGCGATCGTCCGGCTCGATGCCCTCACCGACGCGCTGCAGCAAGGCATCATCGCCGGAGCCGCTCTCGACGTCTACGAGATTGAGCCTCTGCCCGTCGATCATCCACTCTGGAAGATGCCGCAAGTGATCCTCACGCCCCACATCGCCGCCGCATCAACCCGAGTTCCCGAACGTCATCTGACGACGCTGCTGGAGAACGTGCGCCGTTTTGCCTCCGGAGAGGAGTTGCTGAATGTCGTCAACAAACGCGAGTGGTTCTAATCGTCTCGCGACAATCAATATCATTGTGAGGCATCATCGAAGCCGGGGTAGATGAAGTTGCGGACACCCTCATCACGTTGCTCGTTATCTGTTCGATCACTTCAATTGCGTATTCAGATGCGTACAATGGATTTGAAGGAAGATGAACGAATGGCGCAGTTCAATGCGACCGGAATGCCGACGGTGCGTGCCGGACGGTTGACGTTCGTCCTGCTGATCCTCGTGTGCGCGCTGATCCTCAAAGTGACGGCCGCCGTGGTCGTGAATTATCGCAACTACCTGCCTCCGGACTTCAACTCCGATTTTCTCCGCGGCCGTGAGTCGTACTTCGCGGGTGGTTACCAGTGGGCGTTCTATTCCCACATTGCCGTGGGCCCCATCGTGCTCATTCTGGGACTGGCTCAGTTGAATGATCGATTCAGACAACGGTCTCCGCAGTGGCACCGCAATCTCGGAAAGCTGCAGATTGCGTGCATCCTGTTGGTACTCGCGCCCAGCGGCATGTGGATGGCGTTCTACGCGGAGACGGGGGCTGTCGCCGGTGTCTCGTTTGCGCTTCTGGCCGCGGCAACAGCGCTGACGGCATGGTGCGGGTGGCGAGCGGCCGTCAATCGACGATTCGCACATCATCGACAGTGGATGATGCGCTGTTACCTGTTGCTCTGCTCCGCGGTCGTGATCCGGGTGATTGGTGGGGCCGTCTCGGTTGCTGGGATCCCAGGAGACTGGACCTACCCGCTGGCCTCCTGGGTGAGCTGGCTCGTGCCTCTGGCAACGTTCGAGGCGCTGCAACGGCGGCGAAGCGTGAGAGGTGGTGCTGGAGATTTGCCCATGCTGACGAAGAGGGAGAGTGTTAAGACTTGACGGTTAACCGCGTCCTCAGCAATCGTAAATCAAGCACCAGGCATTCCGAGCTTAGGGACTTTCTTAGTGCCTTGGGTCGACATTCGGCCGATAGCGATTCCATAGACTAATGGTCAACATGAACAATAGCACGACGCAAACAGGACGGACTCCACCAACGATTGGTTCTCGGATACTGGGTGCGGTGTCTGGTGCAGTAATTGGCATTCCTGTTGGAGTGATCGTACTGATAGTTGTTTATAACCTAAGCAATGCATCGTTGAACTTAGGATGGGGAAACTCGATAACGGGAGGAGCGGTTGGCTGTGCTGTTTTTGGGTTTGCTTTCCCAAAGATTACTCAGTTCTTGTTGGCATATTGTCCTATTCCATGGAATTAAACCCAGTTCAGAATGGGAACCGGATATTTGTTGAAGTGCCGGTTTTTGAGGTGTTATTCTGAATTGTGTGACAGGTTTGCCGAGCAGGCTTGGTTTGACAAGGAGGAGGTTCCGATGGTCCGGTTAGATTTGGAAAAATGGAAACAGACGGCTGATGACTTGCGGCGATTGGCGACCGAGGCTCCTCACGCGAGGACGCGGGAACGGTTTATGACATTGTTTCTCATGGTTTCGCAAAACCTGTGCAGCACCGCTGCCGCTCGACAGATCGGGCGCGAGGATGAAACCGTCCTGCAGTGGGTTCGCATCTACAACGCACAAGGACCCGAGGCGCTGACGTGGCGGCATACCGGGGGCCGTCGCCCTTTTTGTCACCAGATGATTCGGAACAAATCGTCCACACGGTTCTCGAAACCGTCCCGCAGGACCATGATCTCCCGGGCCGTGGATGGACATTGAGAAAACTCAGGCTGTGGGTGGCGGGCAAGTTAGGCACCACACTCTGCCGCAACACAATTCGTCGTGTGCTGCGTCGCGCCGGCTTGACGTGGAAGAAGTGCAAGAAGCTGCTCGGTAAGGCCAACCCCGCTCAACGCGAAGAGTTCCTGCGACAGTTCGAGAAACTCTACCGGCAAATGTGCGGCTGGCGAAGTGATCCTGATCTATGTGGATGAAGCGCATTTTCACCGGGATCTGGACCTGGGATTCTCGTGGGGCCGAAAAGGTGAGCGGCTGTGGCGGCTGAGCGACTGCCCTGGTCTTTCGGAGAAGATCAACTGGTACGGAGCTTACAATTTCACACAGGGCCGCTGTCTGATTTGGAATGAAGGTCGGTGCAATTCGGCCAACACCGCTCAGTTTCTGGAGCGCATTGCGGAATGGCTGGGGAACACCGATCGTCCGGTGATCATCCTCTGGGACGGAGCTCCGTGGCATCGCGCCCAACATCTCAAGGAAAAAGCCCAGAGCCTGAACATCGAACTCATTCCACTTCCGGGATACAGTCCAGACCTGAACCCGATCGAAGGACTTTGGAAATGGATGCGGGAAGAGGTGACTCAACACGTCTGCCACAAAACACTCGAAGCCCTGTTCATCGCCTGCAAAGAGTTCATCGACACCCTCAATCGCGAACCTCTGAAAATCACCCAACGACTCTGGCCACGCTTCGAACTCGACCCTCAGATCGAAAAACTCCGCCTCTCAATTTGAACTTGGTTTAGTACGCTTGGAGGAGCGTGTAGATTAGTCACCGAGAATGGCACGACTGGGATGGCACGCCCCGAGCGACGTGACGAGTGACGACGGCCTTGACTCCAGAATTCCGATAGTTGCCCCACCAAGGACAGCGATCACGCCGACAAGTCAGAAGTCACTCTCACGATCATCATCACCCGCGATGGTGAGCATCGAGCGACGAGTCTCATCGGGTAATTCCGCGGAGAGGAACTGAACCGAGCCGTCGCCGAACAGGGCCACCACACCTCCCTCGTGAGGGAGCTTTACATCGGGCGAGAAGCCAAGCACCCATCCGCCGTCCGAATCCTGTGGGGACATCCAGGGGACGGCATCGTCCTCCGAGACCTCGATGACCATCAGCGTTTTTGCCTGCGGATCCGCGATGTCATCAAAGCTCCGAGATTCTGTCGGGTGAAAAAAGGCGGTCGTGGAAACGATGCCCACATACGTCGTGCAGTTTGCCGGAAGTCCCGCGGCACTGGGACAAAGAAAGGCTGGAGGACAGGTTTTGGCCGCGGCTGCGTTGTCCGGATGATTCCAGGGCTTCGAAAGGTCGATCGACGCGTAAAGTGGGGCCTGATCCACGTACGGGAGGATCAGCGTCCGCCAACTGTGCAGCGGCCGTCCCTCTTCGTCATAGGTGACGGCGGGAGGAAACGAGCCATAATCGTCGTGGTAGATGTGGAGCGCCAGGCCGATCTGATGGAGGTTGTTCCTGCACGCAGTTCGCTGCGCAGCCGGTCGAACACTGCGCCGAGTGGCAGGCAGCAGGAGTGCGACTACAACCCCAACGATGACGACCACCACAAGTATTTCGACGAGACTGAACGCCGTGCGTCTTTTCAATGTCGGCATGTTACCCACTCCTGCGTTTTGTGAGCCCGTAGACCTTCGTACGCTTTTCCATCGGTTTCCGTTGGAAGTGCCTCGCTGATTTCTCTGCGGCGGGCAGATCTGACTGCTCCATAATCTGAGTGACGTCGCTCCCGGCAACCCTCAGAATATGGCCAGAACAACCTCGAGTCTAGAGATGACAACTGAACCCAAATCTGACCGCCACGACCTGCTCGGGTACCATCGACCGAGGGGTGTTCAGCAGCAGTCCGGTGATCGACACCGGAGCGTGGTTCTCGCCAGCCACCGCCGCCCTTAAAGAGCCCGCCTGAACAGACCGGGGCAGAGCGTAGCGCTGCCTTGGGTGGCATTTGGACCGTTCACCTGGGCGGCGCCGCGCGTTACGATGGTTTCATGATGCGCACATGCCTTTTCATGACGGTTCTGTCCATTAGCGGAACGCTTGCGGCAGACGATGCCTCGACGGTTGCGATTCAGTTCAATCGTGACATCCGACCCATCCTGTCGGACAAATGCTTTGCGTGTCACGGACCCGATGCCGCGCATCGGGAGGCTGACTTAAGGCTCGATGTCTCCGAGTCGGCCCTGCTCGATCGTGGCGGGTATGTGGCCATCGCGCCAGGTGATATCAACGCCAGCGAACTCGTGGCCCGCATTGCGAGTGAGGACGAATCCATTCGCATGCCTCCCGCTGATTCCGGCAAGGAATTGTCGGACGAGGAGATCCATCTACTCACGCGTTGGATCGAAGAGGGGGCTGAGTACGAACTGCATTGGTCACTGGCACCGTTTGAGCGTCCCGCCGTGCCGGAAGTCGACCCCCAGTTGCTCTCGTCCATCAGTGAGAGTTCGGCTGCCATCGATGCGTTCATCGTTTCGAGAATGGTTGAGCAGGGGCTGGAACCCTCGCCGATCGCCGACCCAGTGACGCTCATCCGTCGGCTTAGTTTCGACCTGACCGGGTTGCCACCGTCACGCGAAGACGTCGAACGCTTCGTGGCCGATCCCTCGGATGCCGAGTATCAGCGGCTGGTCTATCAGTATCTCGACTCGCCGCAATATGGCGAGCGAATGGCCGTCTACTGGCTCGACCTCGTGAGGTTCGCCGACACGGTCGGCTATCACGGCGACCAGGATCATCGCATCGCTCCCTATCGGGACTATGTGATTCACGCTTTCATGACGAACATGCCGTTCGATCAGTTCACGATCGAGCAACTGGCCGGCGATCTGCTGGAGGAACCGACGACGGATCAACTCATCGCGACAGGGTACAACCGCCTGCTGCAGACCTCACACGAAGGAGGCGTGCAACAACGCGAGTATCTGGCCAAGTACGCCGCCGACCGCGTGCGAAATCTCGGCTCGGCGTGGCTGGGTGTCACGACTGGTTGTTGCGAATGCCACGATCATAAGTACGACCCGTACACGCAACACGACTTCTACAGCCTCGAGGCCTTCTTCGCTGACATTGATGAAATGCGGACCTTCAGCGGCGGAGATACCGTTCCGACGAAGCGCGAACCCGAGATGGATGTGCAGTCGCCATTGACGCGCTATCGCATGAGGCAGATCGAAGCTCGACTGACCGAAGTCGAGTCGACGCTGACCTCGCTGACTGAAGCCGCGACGTCCGATCCGGCGCAGATCGCAAGTCTGCAGGAAGAGCAGGCCGCGCTCACTCGCGAACTGGAAAGGCTCGGCAGCTTCGTCCTGCGAACAATGATCACTCAATCGGTCGAACCACGCACGATTCGAGTACTGCCGCGTGGCAACTGGCTCGATGACACCGGCGAGATCGTCGAGCCCAACACACCCGAATCACTCCCGCCGATCGATGTCGGCGAACGACGTCGCACACGGCTCGACCTGGCTCGGTGGCTCGTGTCACCCGAACAACCTCAGACGCCGAGAGTCTTCGTGAACCGACTCTGGTATCTCTTCTTCGGACAGGGCATCTCGCGGTCGCTCGATGATTCCGGCAATCAGGGAGATTGGCCGAGCCACCCGCAGTTGTTGGACTGGATGGCGGTCGAGTTTCAACAGTCTTGGAACGTTCGCGATATGGTCGAGACCATCGTGCTTTCGCGGACGTACAGGCAGTCGTCATTGAAGACCGAGTCGCAGGAAGAACGCGATCCGCTCAATCGATGGTTTTCCCATCAAAACAGTTGGCGATTGCCAGCGGAGTTTGTTCGAGACAATGCACTGGCCGTCAGCGGCTTGCTGGTCGATCAACTTGGGGGCAACGAATCGCGCCCTTATCAGCCTGCGGGATACTACTCGGAACTCAACTTTCCCGCGCGGGTCTATGTTTCCGACCGCGACAGGCAGCAATATCGACGCGGCGTCTACATGCATTGGCAGCGGATGTTCTTGCATCCCATGCTGAGAGCGTTCGACGCCCCGACACGCGAGGAGTGCACCGCACGGCGTCCGCAGAGCAACACGCCGTCGGCGGCTCTCGTCTTGCTGAACGATCCGACGTTCGTCGAAGCCGCCCGCTGCCTGGCTGCGCGCGTCTTGCAGGAGGGGGGCGACTATGATGCCACGCGACTGCGCTGGCTGTGGAGCGAGGTCCTCTCTCGAACCCCAGACGAGTTCGAAGTCGGCGTGATGGAGTCGCTGCTTGCCCACACTCGGCAACAAGTCTCCACCGATCCAGAATCGGCACTGGCCATTTTGAGCGTGGGCCTCGCTCCCACACCAGACGGGGTCGATTCCCACGAGCTCGCCGCATGGACGAGCATGTGCCGCGCGGTCCTCAATCTTGGCGAAGGGATCACCCGTCCGTAGCGAAGTCCAGGCGCTACGGCCCGACGATCGTCAGACTGTTGAAGAAGAGCGTCAGGTTCATGCCGTTGGCTGTCGTGATGACGTTGTCAGCCTGCACGCCACTGATCGTACTATTGATCGTCGTGTCACCGAACGCCGCGATGAACGGGGCGGGCGTATTCTGGATGACGATCGAAGGCATCACCGATCCGTTGAAGATCGAAGTCTCGATGCTCATGTTACCCGAAACCGTGTCGTAGAACGCGCCCCACGTCGGGCTGTCGTCCGAGCGCACGGTGTCGAGCACGAAATTGATCGAAAGCGGGTCGAGATTCATCGCCGGGCCATTTGTCGTAACGATCGAACCACCCATGGTGTTCATCAAGAACGTGGTGCCTCCCCCCTTCGTGTCGACGAGCAGGCCGGTCCCCGTGTCGTTCGCGATATTCAAGACCGAGAAGCCGAGCGTGCCTGATGGGTCGATCAGCCTCACGCCATCGCCGGAGACCATCGTCGTGTCAGACAGATCGCCGACAGTGAAGTTTCCAGCGAAGACTTGCTGAATCCCCATCTGCGTCGGATTGACATCGAAGGTCACCGTGTCGGCCAACAGGCCACCCGTGGCCGCTGTGGTGACTGCGTTCACACTGAATGTCGAAATGAAGAGTGCTCCCGCGCCGGCCGTCCCATCGAAGTTGAATCCGGCTCCCGCCGTCGATGCGGTTGTGGTGTTACTGATCATGAGAATCATATCGCCAGTCGAAGCTGCACCGAGCGCGGCGTCGAAGGCATTGCCCGTCGAGGTCAGACTGTTGATGCCATCCAGCACCAGCGTCTGGTCTCCCGCGCCGTCGACGTTGATATCGAGTCCCTGCGCGCCGGCGGCTTCCACGACGAGATTGGTGATCTCGATCGTACGATTCGTCGCTCCGGCATTGATCTCGACACCGTCGTCGGTTGCCGATGTCACCGTGATGTCCATGAGTTCCGCGTCAGAATCGTCAATCAGCAAACCGCGACCGCCTCCGGATGCGAGGATCAAGTTGTCGACCGTGGCACCATCAACCATCGACAGCGTGACGGCGTCTCCCGCGGCATTCGTGACGACCGTATTGTCGATCGTAATGTCCATCACTCCGGTCGCTGTCAAAGCACCCGTTACGTCGAATCCAGAAAACCTCGAATCGTCGGCCATCGTTACGTTACCCGTGATCGTCGGCAGGGCCGAGAGGTCGGTACTTGAACCCGAGAAGGGCAACTGCTGTGTTCCGAATTGTGTTTCCACTGTCTGCACGGGTCCGTTCGAAAGGACCGTCGCACCGGCCACGAGCGTGACATCCTCAACATAGGTGCCTCCGAAGGGCGTATAGATGATGCTCGTCGGCGCGTCGCCATCCGCCAGCGCGGCCGACAACGTGCCATAGGGGTCTTCAAACGTTCCTGTTCCGGCGAATCCATTGGCGACATGGAGGAAGTTGAGTGGCGTTCCCATGCTGTCGGTCGCCACCACACCTTCGTCCATAGTGAGCAGCATGAACTGTTGCCGCGACACGGGGTCGCTCAGGCGATGCGAGATGTTTCGAGAGGCCCAGTCTCCTTCTCGACGGAAGAACATGTGATCCATCGGGCGAATCGACTGTCGATAGGGAGGCAGGAAACGATGGGCGTAACGAATTTCCACGCCGACGCTGGCTGTCTGGCCGAACATGTCGTCATCCTGAAACGAGGCATCGACCCAGACGACGCGGCCGTAATCGGCTTCCACCCGCGCCCGCCAGCCCGTGGCGTCTCCGTTTCCGTGACCATCGTAATGATAAAGCCCCCCCACAAGTCGGCTGCGAACGTTGAACAACTCCGGAAGATTGACACCCATCTCCGCATCGCCGCCCGTCATGCCGACTTCAGCGCGGTTGATGATCATCTCGTGTCCGACGAAAATGTTGGGCAGAGGACCGCGAACTTCGAAGGCCTCGGGGAGATAGAAGTTCAAATGAAAGTCGAAGATCGGACCGAGAGTCTCCAGCCCCAGGCCCATCTGCTGCATGCGATTGGCTTCGGTCTGGCGGTAGTCGTAGAAAACATTGAGGCCATAGATACGATTCGTCCCAAGGTCATAGCGACGATAGCCGAGTCCGGCATTCGCTCCCACGAGACCGTCGTTGCGGGCGAGGAATCGCAACTCGCTGAACATGTTGTCCCAGTCGACGTCGCCGCGGATGGGAATCATCCATTCGACGTTGGAATAGTTTTCGTCGAACCCGGGTCCGTCCCCGACGCGATGCCCGATGCCGAAGCGCTGGATGTAGGGGGTTTCGCCATCGATCGACCACGGCTCAGGCCACCCTTCATCCGCCGGACTGAGAAAGTCAGACTGAGCGCGAGTGATTTCATTGAAAGGGGACTCATAGATCGCCGCCGGATCGGCGGCGCGCGCGGTTCCACCAACGGCAAGAATTGCCGACATCCAGACGACGATGATGAGCGTCGATCTGTGCAACGTCTTTTAAAATAGAATGTTGCAACAAGTGGCCGGACTGCGTCGCAAGATGTGAGCGCGCAGTGACCTTGATGGTTCTTCTCTGTTTATCGACTTCAACGATTGGGAAGATGGAGTAGAAATTGACGGCAGCCGGCACTTGCGAAAGACGGTGCGAACTTCGCCGCTGAGTCTGTCCCCAGACTCAGGGAACAGCACGAGAGATCTTCTCTGTCGAAACCGCGTTGCAACCAGGGAACGTGCAACCCTCGTCGCCCCGTGTCTGAGGACAGACGCGGCTACTGGGCGAAATCATCGATATCGGCCATGTGGGAGTGCAGTCGCTCTTCCAACGCGGCCCGAGCCGCCAGCACATCAGGATCCTCGGAGTCGATCAGGTTCTCGTGCTCTTCGGGATCGATGGTCAGGTGGTACAGTTCGCTCCGGTCGGGATGATGGAAGTCGACGATCAGTTTCCACTCCTCGGTCCGCCAGCAGCGCATGTCGACCGTGGCTCCATGTCGCATGCTGTACTCGGCGTAGACATCGTTGGAGCGGGTCCATTCACGTCCGTTCAAGAGTGGAACTAGCGAGTCTCCGCGAAGTGAGAGACCATCGGGGAGTTCCACGCCGGCGGCCTCGATGAGCGTCGGATACCAGTCAAGATGCGTCACTGTCGCATCGATCGTACTTCCCGCAGCCACGACGCCGGGCCAACGGACGAGTGTTGGCGTCAGCAATGCTTGGTCGTATAAGTTCGGACGGCGGCGACGGTCGATGTCGTCCCACTGTGGTTCGGGGATGGGATCGGTGATCCAGTGTGCGTTCCCCTTGAACCACAACCCATGATGCCCGTGGTGGTAGCCATGATCGCTCGTGAAGATCACCAACGTGTTGTCCGAGATTTCGAGTTGATCGAGAGCCTCCAGCACGCGACCAACGTTGCGATCTACGGCCGTCGTGCTGGCATAGTACTCGCGCAGCCATTGCTTCAGTTTGGGCGTGTCGAGATTCGGGAAATCGGGTTCAGGGGGAGTGGGATCGAGATTCTCGACCGTTGCCCAGTCTTCATCCCTCACCGGCAGCCAGGCCGAGTGCGGTTCACGAAAGTGGAGTGAGACGCAGAAGGTTGCATCCTGATGAATTTCAATGAACTCCAGCGCGTAATCGGTGACGAGATCGACGGTGTAACCCTCCATCTGAGTTTCGACGCCATCGACGAAGAACATCGGATCAATAACGGCACAACCTCCCTCGCGGATGCCGACGAATGTGTCGTAGCCCATCTGTGTGGGATCAAAACGATCCTCGGTCCCCAGATGCCATTTGCCGAACAGCCCCGTGGCGTAGCCCGCTTCTTGAAGCAGTTCCATCCAGGTGACAGTTTCGGGGGCGAGACCGTGCGTCGGCTCCTCACGCGGATTAATCCAGTCGATGATGCCCAGTTCCGAACCATACCGGCTGGTCACAAGCGAAGCCCGCGACGGGCTGCAGACGGGTGTCACGCAGAAGCTTCTCGTCAACACCGCTCCCTCGGTCGCCAGTCGATCGAGATGGGGCGTCGAGATCTCATCGTTCCCCGCAAACCCCGCCGCCGTGGCGGCCTGATCGTCGGTCAGAATGAAAACGATATTGGGCCGGTCAGCCGCGATTGCTGAATTGGTCGAGCAGCAAACAACCCCGAACAAGGTGAGGACGACCGATGCAAATGCATACTTAGTGTGTCGACTCATTGAGCATTCGTCAGTACGCGGCAAATTGGCGTGCAACATCGGAACTCCTCAAAGCAGTGACAGACTTGCGCCGGGATTGTGGCGCATCCGCTGCTCGAAGTTCAACGTACCAGGAGAACATCGACACAATCAGTTCTGAGTGGGCATAGCGACTTCGCCGAGTGGCCAGGCCGAATCGTGCTCGTATTGCAATGCTTGAGTCTCGCGGACTGGAAAGAGGAATAACTGCCCCTCCATCTCTCGAACCTGGAGCGTTGGCCAATCTTTCGCTCCGGGCATTCCCAGTTCGTCAAACGGAGCCGTGATTACCAATTGGTCGCCATTGGTCAGCCACGTGGCGTCCACTTGATCCTTCCCATACCCGAAATAGGTCAGTGACGCCGTGCCATCGGGATTCAGGATCAATTCCGTGTCCAAATCGGTTCCCTGCCAGACGCCGCTCCAAGATCGGAATACCAACGTCCTGTCACGAAGTGCGATCTCAGCATCGACAGGATCAGTTTGTGACAGTTCAATACCAGTGTGCTGCGTCGAGATCGAGGCTGTCTGCGAATCGGGACGGCAACCGCCCATCAAAAGACTTGCGGTGAAGCAACATCCGACTCGAATCATCAACGATGACTGCACGCTGCGTCCCTTTCTCACCACGTTCGTTCGACGAACTTCGTATCCCCTTGTCCCGATGTGAAGACCGAGTGGTCGAGAATCTTTCGCGCCAGCGGAATTGTCGTCTTCACCCCTTCGATAACGAACTCATCGAGGCAGCGGGTAGTGCAAGCGATGGCTTCTTCGCGGGTCGGCTTGTGGACGATCAGCTTGCCGATCATCGAATCGTAATATGGGCTGACGGTGTAGCCCTCGTGAATGTGCGAATCGAATCGCACACCATGCCCGCCGGGGATCCGCAACTTCGAGATCGTGCCGGGACTGCCGCGATAGCCCTGCTCGGTATCCTCGGCATTGATCCGTACCTCGATGGCATGGCCGCTGCATTTGATATTCTTCTGGCGGAAGGGAAGTTTCTCGCCCGCCGCCACTCGAATCTGCTGTTGGATCAGGTCGATCCCCGTCACCAGTTCAGTGACGGGATGCTCGACCTGAATGCGAGCGTTCACTTCGATGAAGTAAAAGTTGTTCGACTGGTCGACAAGGAACTCGCACGTTCCCGCATTGGTGTAATTGGCTTCCTTTACCAGACGCACCGCAGCTTCGCAGATCTTTTCGCGGACTCCCTGCGGAAGGTTCGGGGCGGGTGATTCTTCAATCAGCTTCTGATGCTTGCGCTGCATCGTGCAGTCGCGTTCCCACAAGTGGACCGCGTTCCCATGCAAGTCGGCAATGAGTTGCACCTCGATATGCCGGGGGCGCTCGATGAATTTCTCGATGTAGACGCCTGCGTTCTTGAAAGCCTTCTCGGCCTCGTTGGCGGCTGCCTTCAGTTCGACTCGCAGTGTGATCTCGTTTGAAGCGGGTCGAATTCCCTTGCCGCCACCCCCAGCCGTGGCCTTGATGAGCACCGGGTAGCCAATCTCCGCGGCGACCTTGATGGCTTCTTCTTCGCTGGTGATCAGCCCTTCGCTTCCCGGCACGACGGGTACCTTGGCCTTCGTGGCGATGCGACGAGCGGCGACTTTGTCTCCGAGCGCCTCCATCGCCTCGTGCGAGGGGCCGATGAATTCGATGCGGGCGGCGCGGCATTGCTCGGCAAACGATGCATTCTCGGCGAGAAAACCATAACCCGGATGAATCGCCTCGACGTTGCCGACCTCGGCCGCACTGATGATGCGGTCGACGCGGAGGTAGCTCTCCGAAGCCGATGCGGGTCCGATGCAATAGGCTTCGTCGGCGAGTGTCAGGTAATGCGCACCACGATCGGCTTCGCTGAAGACGGCAACCGTGCCGATGCCCATCTCGCGGCAGGCGCGCATGATTCGCAATGCGATCTCGCCGCGATTGGCGATCAGTATCCGCTGAAACATCATCTCACTCCGGCCGGACTTGGAAGAGCGGCTGTCCGAATTCGACCGGGTCGCCATCATGAGCAAGAATCTTGGTGACTGTGCCTGCCACTTCGGCTTGCACCTGGTTGAAGAACTTCATGGCTTCGACCATGCACACGACCGTATCGTGTTTCACTTTGTCTCCCACCTTGACGAACGGAGGATCGCCGGGCTGTGGAGCCGCATAAAATGTTCCGACGGTAGGACTCTTGACTTCGGCGAGTCCCGCATCGGCTGTGGGAGGGGCACTAGCCGCAGTCGGCGCAGCAGTCCCCGACGCTTGAGGCGCTGCAACCGGTTGACTTGATGCGATCGGTTGCGGGATAAAGACCGGCGCGGCGGCAACCGGCTCAGCTCCTCCACGACGCAGAATCCAAACTTGGTCCCCGCGCTTGAGTTTCACTTCGCGGAGGTTGTGCTGTTCCATCAGCTCGATCAATTGCTGGATGCGTTCCAGGTCAAATGGATCGGATGCAGGGGATGTATCTTCCGACATATGTGCGACTAGTGATTAGGGGCGAGGGACTATGGAAGGGAGATTGAAACCAGGACGTCGAGACCGTGTCTTATGGCGTTCTCATCATCGAACGTCACTCTGCTTTTCTTGACCCTAGTCCCTCAACCCAAGACGAATCTGCGCCGACTCGAATGAACTCGGCAGCGAGGACAAGACCTCGTGTCCCTCATTCGTGACCAGCACGTTGTCTTCGATCCGAACTCCTCCCCAGCCCGGAAGATAGATGCCGGGTTCAACTGTGACAACCATTCCGGGGACCAGGACATCTTCGGAAATGGGCGAAAACCGCGGTTGTTCGTGAATCCGCAGCCCGAAGCCGTGTCCCAGCCCATGATCGAAGTAGTCGCCAAACCCATTGTCGGAAATAAACTTACGTGAAATCTCGTCGATCTCGCGGCACGACTGACCGGGGCCGATGGCCTTGATCGCCAGTTGCTGTGCCTCCAGCACAATCCCATAAATGGTTTCCAGCCGATCGTTTGGCTCGCCGATGACCAGAGTGCGCGTCAGATCGCAACGATAACGCAACAGTGTTTCGGCACCCCAGTCGATCAGCAGCAGGGTTCCGCCGTCGAGCGGGATTTTGGCTGGTGAATAATGCGGCATCGCGGCACGGTCGTCCCTGGCAACGATGGCAGGAAATGCATGACCGCGCGCCCCCAACTTCCGCATGGCGTGTTCCAGTTCGTACGATGCCTCGAACTCCGTCATTTGCGGAGTCAGCATCGTCAGCAGGTTGCGAAACCCCTGTTGTGCATACTCAAGAGCCTGCCGAATTTCCGCGATCTCCAGATCGTCCTTAATGGACCGGAGTTGAGCATCAATCACTGCGGGACATCCGACCCATTCGACGCCGGGTACGTGTTTCGAGAGGGAGTTCAGGGTGTCAACGGGCAGGGAGTTCGATTCGATCCCGACCTTGCGAACGCCTGCTGTTTGAACAGTGCTGCCGGCCAGATCGAGGAGTGGAGTTTTCGACCCACGAATCGTCCGATCCAGATCGGGGCATTCCTCCTCGAGTTGGGTGGTATATCGAAAGTCGCTGATGACAATCGGGTTCTCGGGTTGTAGCAGCAAGTAGCTGCTATCACCTGTGAAACCGGTCAGATACGAGACATTCACGTCGTCGGTCACCAAGAACGCATCCAAATTGCGTTCCTGCATGATCTTCAACAGATTTCGGCGACGATTGGCGTGTTGTTGCGGCATTTCGGTTCGGTATTCGATTCAAATTTGGTGTCAGGAATTGTAACATGCGGAATGGCTGCCTTCGATAGGGATGAGAGACGAGAGACGAGGGTCCAGGGACGAAGGAGACGCGCCCCCCACGTGAGTGCTGCGCATTCGCCCGATCCCGATGTCTGCCAACGCGCTTCCGCAACCCTTTGTCTCGTTGCCCACATCGCCCTGTTCAATCCACTGTCGATTGAACTGACGACTTCAGCCCACTTTCTTCCCTGGCCAACAGCCAATCGCCAATAGCAAACAGCCAACCTCAGACCATCATGCAAGACCGCATTCTCGACACCGGACTCACCTTCGACGACGTCCTGTTGGTTCCCGCGTACAGCGAACTGCTCCCGTCGGAGACCGACGTCAGTTCCATGCTCACGCGGAATATCCCGCTGAACATGCCGATCATCTCCAGCCCGATGGACACCGTTACAGAGAGCGAGATGGCGGTCGGCATGGCGCAGGAGGGGGGGATCGGCATCATTCACAAGAACATGTCGATCGAGCAGCAGGCACTTGAAGTCGATCGCGTGAAACGGAGCGAACATGGCGTGATCGTCGACCCCGTGACACTGCCACCGACCGCGAACGTCACCGAGGCGATCGACCTGATGGACGAACGCAACATCGGCGGTGTCCCGATCACCAATGGAGGCAAACTGCTGGGGATCATCACCCGGCGGGATCTGCGATTTCTTGAGTCGGGATCGATGCGCGTCGAGCAGGTGATGACCAAGGACAACCTCGTTACGGCAGGGGAAAACACCAATTTGAAGGATGCGGAACGAATACTCCGCGAAAACAAAGTGGAGAAATTGCTCCTGGTAGACGATCAATTCCAATTGAAGGGGTTAATCACGATCAAGGACATCGACAAGAACCAGCGGTTTCCGCGGGCCAACAAGGACGCCCGGGGAAGACTGAGGGTCGGGGCAGCCGTCGGAGTCAATGATGATGAGCGCGTGGCCAGGCTCATCGAATGTGGAGTGGATGTACTCGTTGTAGACAGCGCCCACGGTCATTCCCGCAATGTGATCGAGGCCGTCAAACGAACAAAGTCGAAGTGGAACATCGATGTCGTGGCCGGAAACGTCGCGACAAAGGAAGGGGCAATCGACCTGCTGAAAGCCGGTGCTGACGGAATCAAAGTCGGCATCGGACCAGGCTCGATCTGCACCACAAGAGTGATTTCAGGGGTGGGGGTGCCGCAATTGACGGCCATCTCGTGGGTTGCCAAAGCGGCGGCCGACGCAGGCGTGCCGATCATTGCGGATGGGGGAATTCGATACAGCGGCGACATCACAAAGGCACTCGCCTCGGGGGCCCATGTGGTGATGCTGGGAGGATTGCTGGCTGGCTTGGACGAGAGTCCAGGCGAGCTGATCCTCTTCCAGGGTCGAACGTTCAAGCGTTATCGGGGGATGGGGTCGCTCGGTGCCATGGTGCATGGGAGCAGCGAACGTTACCGCCAGGGGCCAGCCGACGATGGCAACAGGACACAACAGAAATTGGTGCCCGAGGGAGTCGAGGGGCGTGTTGCCCATCGCGGCCCCCTGCAAGGGACTCTCTACCAGCTCGTCGGAGGGTTGCGAGCCGGCATGGGGTATCTCGGGGTCAAGACGATTAGCGAACTCAGGACCAACGCGCGTTTCTTGAAAGGTCACGCCCGCATCGGTCAGGGAGAGTCATCCGCATGACATTGCTATCACTCAAGAGTCGCCCAACTACAGCATGGAGCATGCTCCCGTCGAATCGGCGTGACTCGCTTCGCCGGTTGGGGATCATGCTGTCACTGACCTCGTGTCTGGCAGCGACTTTCGTGTGCCACGCTCAAGAGCAGGAGGGGCGACATCCCAGGCAACGGCGGGAGGGCACATCTCAACCCTCGACCCAGATGACTCCTCTTGAGCGACTCCGAAGTCGTTCGGCCGAGGAACGTTGGCAGCGCCATCACGACAATTCGCGTTTGTCTCCTGTTGATCCCTACGAACGGGATTGGTCGGTGGAAGAGACACCCGTCACTGCCCCTCAAGCGATCGACGTTCCAGTCGCGCGGACTCCACAGTCGAACTCACAGTTCCCTTGGGCGAGCGCGCACAGCGATCCCTTTACACCTCTGAACAACGAGTTGTGGCAGACTGTTCCCGATGATGAAGCTGCGATCGTGGAAGTCTCGAATCCGCAGCCCGCGCAATATACCGCTGACACTTCCGTCGTGAACGAGAGTTCTAGTTCTTCAGTTGTCGCTCCAACACCTGCTCCTGCTGCAGAGCCTACTCCCGTTTCCGAGGCGATTGCCACGGAGATTCGCGATCCGTTTGCAGACAGCCGCTGGGTCGATCTGGAGGACGGTCCTCAGTTAGCCATCCCGAGCGAAACGGTCAACAGGCAACCGCAACCGGTCGTTGGGCCTCGACCTGAGATCGTCGAGCGGGAACCACTTATCGCAGAATTGCCACGGACGGACGACGACGCCACTGAGGAGCCGTGGAATCCGAACCTGGGGCTGATCGCACCGCGCGGCCATGCGTCCTATCAGATTGCCAACGTCGACACCGAAGAAATGCCGCAGCCCGTGATCGACAGCGCGATCAAGCCGATTCAAGACATCGTGCCGTTCTTTGAACCCGATCCCATGCCTTTGGCACTCGAACTTCCAACGACTCCGACCGAGCGGCAGTTCATTCCGTCGCAATTCAATTGGCAGGCATCCAACGTCTATTCGAATCCACTCTATTTCGAGGACTTTGCGCTGGAGCGTTACGGGCATACACATCATCCGATCGTGCAGCCATTCGCCTCGGTAGGGAAATTTGGCGCGCAATTCATCGGGCTCCCTTACAAGATGGCGATCGACCCCGTCTGGGATGAGGAATATGCGTTGGGTTGGTATCAACCGGGCGAGTTGGCTCCGCACCTCTTCTACCAGGTTCCCTGGAACTGGAAGGCGGCAGCCACAGCGGCGGGAACTTATACGGGATTGATCTTCCTGTTCCCGTAACGAGCAAGACTCCGCCGAGCGGGCACGAAAATGGTTGCGCGTTATGCTCCGCAGAATCGCGGAATGCTATTCATGGTCTGGCAAAGTGTCGTTCAGTTTCCAGATCTGCCTAATGATCGGATCATGCTCGTCCGGATCTGAAACATCAGTAATGACACGAAACGCCCCATGCACGATCGACCTCACATCGTGAACTGTAGCGCGTCGAGCAATCCGCTTTGGAGTGTGCTCTCGTAGCATGGCAACAACGTATGGAGGGATCTCCGTCACCGTGTCGCTTGCTGCCAGCACGACATGCAATTCCACCAGGGCGGCTCGTGCGTCAATTCGCCAATCGAGAGTTATCGGCTTGTTACTCACTCGTGCGAATCTATTTCGATGCAGTTGGGCAATCGCAGCCGCGCTCTTGACATCGTCAGACTGTTTCCAAGATGCTCGACTCCTGTTCTGCGCTTCCTTCATCCTAGCGACTTTACGCATCCGATGCCCATTCACGAAGAGCAACTCAAGATCCCCGTTTCGATCGACAAGCTGTTCGATTTTCTGCTCAAGCCCTCGAACGTCGTGATGGTGAGCGATCCCGCGACTGGGATCAGCCTTCAGACCGCTCCAGAAGAAGTGGCGTTGGGATCGATCATCACGTTTCGCATCGCCGCTTTCGGACAGATCCGCGAAATCACACACGAAATCACAGTACTCGACCATGGGATCCAGGTAGTCGAAGAACAGCGCGAAGGCCCTATGAAGTCCTGGCGGCACGAGCACATTTACGAAGCCGACGGCGACGGCACCATTCTCATCGAACGCGTCGTATTTGAACCCCCTGGAGGGTTAGTGGGGTTGCTCGTCACCGCCGACAAGGTCGTCGATCAACTCGCGGACGGCATGTACTACAAGGAACAGGCGCTACGCAAGCTGGCAAAGCAAGGAGTCATCTAAGCGAGTTAATAAGTAGCCAGACAGACTTTCATTTGACGTACAGATCCCGAAACGCTGATGGAGATTGAAGTTGGGATCACACATCTACGGATACCCTCGGCATTACCTACCGGCATGTGACAACCACGAACGAGCCGATCATCGTTCGCCGCTACGGTCTCATTGATGCTCAATTCGATGCGGCCGCCACTCAGCACTTTCGGTGGTTGGCTCCCATCACCCCGCGATCAGCATCTTTCCCACGACGCCCAGGAGGAAGCCGGCGACGGCGCCGAGAGGTGGGGCCCAGTGGCGGTCGAGTTTGGCCTGAGGAGCAATGTCTTCAAAGATTAGATAGAGAATGCCGCCAGCGGCAAAGAGCATGATTCCCGCCACCACCTCCGGAAACGCCGATAACCAGAAGTAGCCGGCCAGACCGGCTGCCGGTCCCAATAACGCCATCAAACTGAATCCGAGAATGATGTATCCGCTGGAAATCGTCTTCGCGGCCGCAAGTTCGCGATACGCGTTGAAGCCCTCAGGCAGGTTCTGAAGCGCAATCAATCCGGCCAAAAGCGGCCCCATGTTGGCCTCGGATGCGAACGCCGCCCCGAGCGCGATCGCTTCGGGAACGAAGTCCGACAACATTGCGGCAAGTTGCCCCGCCGGACTCTTATGAGCCGCCAGCCAGACATCAAAGAGCATGAAGGCCACTCCTCCTGCCGCGAAACACAATACCACGACCGCGATCGACAGGTCGTCGATTGCTTCTGGCACAAGAACCAGGGCGATGGCCGAAAACAGGGCCCCGCCACCGAAGGCAATCACGCTGTGTCGAAACTCGGTCTCCAGCCAGTCGGAACTGATGCGCTCCACTTTGGCGAGAAGTGCTCCGAGCGGCATCGCCGCGCCGGCCAGCAGCGTCAGACCGGTGATCGTGATCCATTCAGGCATGTCGGCGGAGAAGTCATGAATCGGAGCAGTCATGAAATCGAGTCGGACTGCATTGTGCCGAGAGTCTTGATCGAAGGAAACGCTGAGAGTCTCTCGAACGGGCAACTCAATGCTATCGCCAACTCGTTTGACGGGAAATCAGGCCACTTTGAACACGTCTTGCCGCAAATTGCCGCTCCGCCGTATCGTACCGCCGGAATCACGCAGATCATGGAGGGTGGCGATGTCGTTGTTGGAATGTCGCGGACTGGTGAAGGTGTACCCCGGCGGGAAGCGGGCCGTCAGTGATGTGTCGTTTCACGTCGAGCCGGGAGAGATCGTCGGGCTGCTCGGTCCCAACGGAGCCGGCAAGACGACGACATTTCGCATGTCTTGCGGGTTGATCGCGCCGACCGACGGCAAGGTCTTTCTGCACGGGAACGAAGTGACACGGAAACCGATGTATCAGCGCGCGCGTCAAGGGATGGGGTATCTGCCGCAAGACGACAGCTACTTTCGCAAACTGTCGGTCGAAGAGAACCTGATGGCCATCATGGAGTTCCTCCCTTACTCGCGTGCCGAGCGCAAGCGCATGCTGGCCGACCTCCTTAACAAGTTTGGTCTGGCCGACAAACATCGCCAGGGGGCGTCGACTCTTTCGGGGGGCGAGCGGCGTCGCCTGGAAATCGCCCGCTGCCTGGCGAGCAAGCCGAGCATCATTCTGCTGGATGAACCCTTCACCGGTATCGATCCCGTGACCATCAACGCGGTGCAGGACATCATGGCGAAGCTCAAGGATGAAGGGATTTCATTTCTGCTGACCGACCACCGCGAACGCGAAACGCTGACCATCACCGATCGCAACTACGTGATCGTCGCCGGCCGCGTTCTGGTGAGCGGCGACGCCCCCACGGTGTTGAGGCACCCTGAGGCACAGGCCCTGTACTTCGGCACTCGATTCGATCCCGACTCGATTATCAACGAGAAATCGAACTTCGGCAAAGCCGCATGAGCCGGCCAGAGCCGAAACGACACAGGGCGAAAGCGGCGACGGGCTGCTGGCAAAGCACTTGATTGCCGTCAGTTACGACCCGAACCGCTGCTCTCAATGCCTTGCGAGTTTCGGCCGAAAACCGCCCGCAAGGCCCGCCCGACGGGCCCGATGGGGCGAATGTGGCAACTCCGCTTGTGTTGCTCACATCGCACACTAGAATCCCCGTTGTGGATTGAGTGCTGGAACATGTTGTGTCGGGCGCAGCCACATCTCACTTTTCTTAGTATCGGAACAGCAAATGGCAGAAGGCACGATTAAGCGGCTAACAGACAAGGGCTTCGGTTTCATCGAAGACGGCAGTGGCAAGGACATGTTCTTCCACATGTCAAATTTGGAAGGTGTGAGTTTCGAGCAGCTCCGCGAGGGACAGCGCGTCTCCTACACCGAAGGACGTGGACCGAAGGGACCGCGGGCGGAGAACGTCAAGCCTATCTGAATGCTGAATACCGTAACATGATGTAGAACGCTCAAGAGCCGACGGATTTCCGTCGGCTCTTGTCGTTGAATGTCGTTGCCATTGATTTATTCGGGCTGTGTAAGCTGATTCAGCTGCTGTTGCATCTGTTTGATTTCGGCTGTCTGTTCTTGAATTGACTGAGTCAGCACACCGACTTCGTTCCGGAGTTGGCTGATCTCGCTCTCGATCTCGTGCGTGCGGGGACTGCTGAAGATCATCACAATCAGAGCGATCAAGATCAGCGTACCACAACCCAGACTCGCCTGCTGGCTCTTCACGTCCACAGCCATCGGTCACTCCTTGGTAAAAGTATCTCGAATCGAATTACGGCCTCGGCAACACCAGGCACCGCTCCGCCCACGCTTGCCACATTGTCGACAGGCGCTCGACTTCACCAGCATGCGACTCGGCCAGATTCGTCGTCTCGGTCGCATCGGTCGCGAGATCGTAGAGTTCCCAGTCGCCGTTCGGCGGAGCGACGAGTTTCCAGTCGCCGTCGCGAATGGCGCGGGCACCGAAGTGTTCGAAGTAGAGTGTGCGCGGCGGGTGTGCTCCATGGAGTGCTTCCCACAGGCTCTGTCCTTCCATCGGAATAATCTCGTGACCGGCGTTCTCCGTCGGGTACTCCGCGCCCGCGACATCGACACAAGTCGCCATGATGTCGATCACATGTCCCGGCTGCGTGGTGATCGATCCTGGATCCATCCCGCTGCCACTCGGCCAATGGACGATCAGCGGTGTGCGAATGCCTCCTTCGTACTGAGTCGCCTTGAACTGCCGAAACGGCGTGTTCGCCAGGTTTGCCCACCGAGGGCCGATGCCGGCGTAGGTCGTTTCGCTTCCGGGGAGAATGTCGCGATGACTGTCACCGCCGTAATAGACGATCTCTTCCCCCTCGCGCGTTTGTGAAACGCGGTCGAAGCCGGGGTTACCCGGTTCTTCGCGGCTGGCGCCGTTGTCGGAGAGAACCAGGATGAGGGTATTGTCGAGTTCCCCTGTCTCGCGCAGTCGAGCGACCAGACGACCGACGCCTTGATCGACACGATCGATCATCGCCGCATGACACGCCATCCTGCGGGCTTCCCAGTCCTGATGCGGATGCTCGACCCAGGGAGTTCCCCCCTCCTGTTGACTCAGCGGTGCGGTATTGGCATCGAGCAGTCCCATCTCAAGCTGTCGTTGATAGCGCGCCTCCCGCAACTCCCGCCATGGGACGTGATAGACCTCTTCGTACTTCGCGATATCTTCCGGCAAGGCATGCAACGGCCAGTGAGGGGCGCAATGAGCCAGGTAGAGAAAGAAGGGTTCTTCCTGCTCTGCGAAGCGGCCCACCATGTCGACGGCTCGATCACTGAGGGCATCGGTCAGATAGAAGTCATCAGGCACTTCGCGAATCGGCTCGACGCCATCGACCAGACTGAAGGGGTCGAAGAAGTTCACGACACCCCAGATCACTCCGTAATGTTCATCGAAACCGCGACCCACGGGATAAGTCGCCGGGTCGGCGAACGTCTCGTAGATCTCCTGATTGTTAAGGTGCCGCATGTGCTCGCCACGCTCTTCGGTGAGCGACAGATGCCACTTGCCAACCATGCCGGTCTGATATCCCGCGGCCTTCAGCACTTCAGCGATCGTGACGACGTTGCGACCGAGTTCTCCCTGATAGCCGGGAGCATCAGTGCGAAACGTCATCCGTCCCAGACCAGCTTGATGGGGATAGACTCCGGTCAACAGCGCGGCCCGCGTGGGGCAGCAGCGACCGGTGTTGTAGAAGTTGGTGAACCTCACTCCGCCGTTCGCGAGGGCATCGATGTTTGGCGTCTCGACTTCGCCGCCGAAGCAGCCGAGATCGCTCCACCCCATGTCATCCACCATAATGACGACGATGTTAGGCCGCTCGTCGGCGCGGGCGCAGACAATTGGAAGTGCAAGGAAGAGCAGAGTGATGATGATACGCATCTGTTCGATTCGAGTCATTGATTCCCCGTGATCTCCCGCAAGCCAGCGCACACTCAATTAGTCGGTGGCCGTCACGACACCCTTGCTGGCGCTGCGGGCTATTGTGAGTCGATCCAGCGTCGAGTTTGTGCATTCTCGCGTCTTTTGCAACGATGTCCCCGGGGCCGCCTAAGAATCGTGACAGGTCAATCAGGAGTTGCACATGTCGACGGCCGTCATCACCGGAGCCACTCGCGGATTGGGGCGAGCGATGGCCGAACGCCTGGTTGAAGCGGGCTGGACCGTCGCGGGTTGCGGTCGCTCGACCGAAGCCATTACCGAGCTGCGAATGGCCTACGCACCGCCTCATCGTTTCGATGTCGTCGATGTTGCGGATGATGCTCAAGTGACCGATTGGTCGCGGGATGTGCTTTCGACGGTTGGGCCGCCTGATTTGCTCATCAATAACGCGGCGATCATCAATGCCAACGCTCCGCTCTGGAATGTGCCTTGCGACGAGTTCTCACGGATGATCGACATCAACATCAAAGGGATGTTTCACGTGCTCAGGCATTTCGTCCCGGCGATGATCGATGCCGGGAAGGGCATCATCGTCAATTTCAGTTCGGGCTGGGGACGCAGCACCTCTGCCGATGTCGCTCCTTACTGTGCCTCGAAGTTCGCGGTCGAAGGGATGACGCTTGCCCTCGCCCAGGAACTCCCGAAAGGCATGGCCGCCGTTGCACTGAATCCCGGCGTGATTGACACCGAAATGCTCCGCAGTTGTTTCGGCGGCGGGGCGGGTGCGTATCCGAACGCAAAAGAATGGAGCCGAACAGCCGTGCCGTTTCTGTTGAAACTCGGCCCCAAGGACAATGGTGGATCGCTCACCGCGCCGGGTTAGTTGGATGCCTCGCCTGTCCGACCGCGGACCTGGCTCCAGGCTTCGATCGGCTCGTCCTTGGGGATCGCGATGATTTCGACCGATTGACTTGTCGTGTCGAGCAAAGCCACAGTCGGATTGCCGTAGGTCCAGCCCGAGGTTTCACCAGGGTTGATCCACAGACGGCCGGCGTCATCGCGGAAGACGTGCGGCTTATGCGTGTGGCCGAAGACGGCGATGTCGAATTCGTCTGCGTACCCGCGAAGCTGCCGCTCCATGTGAGCGATGACGATTCGAGAGCCATCGCTCAGCACATACGCAGCCGGTGCTTCGTTGATTTCGCCGATGATACTGAAGCCGCCGCGCAGACCCGATTTGTTTCCCTCGTTGTCGCCGAAGCAGGCCAACAGCGGGCAATTCAACTTGCGGAGCGGTGGCACCGCGAACGTCGACACCAGGTCGCCGGCGAACAGCGCCGCTTCGCAACCATGTGAGTTGAACAGCGCCACCACACGACGGATGTTGTCGAGATGGTCGTGCGAGTCTGCGAAAATGCCGACGAGCATGGTAGGAGGACGGCCTTCCAGGCCGTCCGCATTTCGTAGGTTGGAAGTGCCAGGCGCGCAGACGGCCTGGAAGGCCGTCCTCCTTACTCTTACGCCATCTGCTTCAATGGCGCCAATTCATTTCGTCCACTCGACGCTTCATAAACGCTAACCCGTTCTTCGCCAGATGCTCTTCGCTCGGAAACATCTTGCGCCAGATCTTGGTGGCGGCGGCGAGGTCAGGGAGGGCGAGGCCGAAGGCTTCGATCATCAGCCAGCCGTCATAGCCGACTTCTCCGAGCGCGGCGAAGTTCGCATCCCAATTGACACCTCCTTCCCCCGGCGTCGAGCGGTCGTTCTCTGAGATGTGCACATGCACCAGTTGATCTTTGCACGCGTTGATCGCCGCAGCCGGCGACTTCTCTTCGATGTTCGCATGAAAAGTGTCGTACATCATCTTGAGGTGCGGATGATTCACCTCGCGACAGAACTTCGCCGTGTCTTCGGCACAGTTGAGGAAGTAGCACTCGAAACGGTTGAGGTATTCGACGACGAGCGTCACTTTCTGCTGCTGGGCGTAGTCGGCCGCCTTCGCGAGCGTGTCTTTACCCCAGTTCCATTCATCGTCGGTACGCCCCTGCCCAGTAAACTCGCCCAGGGCGGAATGAATGGGACCGCAGAGATGCGTCGAACCGGCGGCGGCGCACATGTCGATCGCCTTCTTCAAGCGGTCGAGACCTGCCTGTCGTTTCGAGGCTTCCGGCGCGATCGGGTTCTCATCGGGTGTGCAGACCGTGACGGCGGTCGATTCGAGGCCAAGTTCCTTCAGTTTGGCACCAATCTTCGAGAACATGTCGGCATTGAAGTCGAACACCGGGAGCTCGACGCCGTCGTAGCCCCACGACTTGATGTTTTCGAGCAACGGGAAATGCGACTCGTCGACCCCCGAAGTCCACAGCAGCAGATTCATTCCGTACTTCATGATTGTCTGTCCAGCGCTTAAAGTTGAGAATTGATCCAATTGAATCCAACAAAGTTATCTCGGCAATCAGGACTCTAGACACTTCATCGTTGGCACTCAACTCTCGACAGCAAGTGTGATGCATCTCGATTCATCAGTGACAGAAGCCGTCCGCAGGGTCGTGGAGATCGCCACTTCGCTGGCCGAACAGGCCGCGCGCGAAATGCACGCCGTCGATCTGCTGCAGGCCATCTGGCTCGATGAGAGCCGCGGCTACGAGCTGCTGCAGGAAAGCGGCGTCACTCTCGCAGAATTGCCTCAAGCAAAGGCCAACGAGTCGGGGAGTGACAGTGTTTCTCGCGACATGTTGCGACTCGCGGCGACCCAGGCGGTACGGCATGGTTCGCGAGACGACATCGGCACCGAGCACCTCTTGCTGGCCCTGATCGAAAACGATTCCGCCATCACCGCCTGGGCCGACTCACGTGGTTTGACGATCGATGATCTGCGTTCTCGAATTCCCGGAGCCGATTCGACGCCTGCGCCGGTGACCATCGAAACCGAGATCAGGCTGCGACCGGCCGCGCCCGCGCCATCTGAGGCGATGCTCGTTGACCGGTTGATCGACGCGGCAGCGAATCGTGCGCGCGAAGCATTTCGCGTGCTGGAGGACATCGGGCGGTTCATGCTGAACGATTCCGTTGTTTCTGAGGAACTGAAGCATCTGCGACACGGACTGCAGTACACGCTGGAACGCTTCGCGCAAGGGCATCTCGTGCTGGCGCGCGACACGCTCGGCGACGTCGGCACGGCCATCAGTTTGCCGTCGGAAATGACACGTGGATCGCTGCTGTCGTTGGTGCGATCGAATGCGGCGCGCGCTCAGGAGGCTTTGCGCAGTTTGGAAGAAGTTACGAAACTGAAGGATGCCGAACTCGCCGGTCAATTCGAGCAGTTGAGGTATCGGACTTACACCATCGAGACCGTGCTGGCACGGCGATTTCATGTCGCGAAGCAACTCGAACAGGCGCGACTGTATCTGCTGGTCACAGATTCCCTCTGTCACCAGCCGATTGGAAGAGTGGTGCGGGAAGCGTGTGACGCCGGCGTCGATATGGTGCAACTCCGCGAGAAGTCGATGTCCGACCGCCGACTGCGAGAATTGGCAGGCTATGTCCGCGAGTGGACGGCGGCAGCCGGGGTGCTGTTCATCATCAACGACCGACCCGATATCGCGGCACTCGTCGGCGCGGATGGCGTACACGTCGGGCAAGATGATCTGACTGTTGCCGAAGCGCGCCGCATCGTCGGAGGCGACAAGATCGTCGGCGTGTCGACGCATCGCATCGATCAATTGCAGCAGGCAGTACTCGAAGGAGCCGACTATGTCGGAGTGGGGCCGGTCTTTGCTTCGACGACGAAGGACTTCGACGCGCTTGCAGGACTGGAGTTCGTGCAGGAGGCGGCGCGACAAACGTCGATCCCCTGGTTTGCAATCGGCGGTGTGAACGCGCAACGAGTTGATGCGATTCTCAACGCGGGGGGGAGTCGGATCGCAGTCAGTAGCGCGATCTGCGGCAGAGGAGATGCGAGAGAAGCGACAGAGGAGTTGTGCTTGGCGTTGGATCGAAACGACCCAAATCAACCATTCGCCTCAAGCAGCGTCCGTACTGCTCCTTGAGGCGAATGGTTGGCGAAGCGAACTCCGTCCGCATTCACCGAGACTTGAGACAGCTCATCCTGGCTGTCATGTCCGCATGCCCGGTAGCAAGCGGATGCTTCCTTTGTTTTGGACGAGGCCGTTTTGCGCCCAGCGTCCCTCCATGACCTTCCTTGACTTCGACCGGGAATCGTTCCCCTGATGCGAGGCTGACCTCTAAACGTATGTACTGTTATCACAAGGGCCTGCAGCGATCAGGCACCTGATTCTTGTTCACATTCCAGCGCGAAAGCAAGGATGGAACCATATCAATCTGGGCGACGGGGTCAAGCATGATTCGGCGACTTCGACGTCCTGGCGACGGCTCTCCGAACGGAGGTGATGATCCACATTGGAATTGGAACTTGTGAAAAAATTCTGGCCCACTTGCCAACGCTGCCGGTAATCGTCCCAAGCATGATCGGGCGTTCATTGCCTGAGCTTTGATTTCGCGATTTCGGACCATTTCTTCGCAGTCATGTCCCACGTAAACTCTTTTTGCATATGAAGTTGAGCGGATACCGCATCTTGCAAGAGTCGGTCGTAATGCTCTATCGCTGCAGTAATTGCGATCCGTAAACTCAGTGGGTCATTGGGCTTGATGAGATTCGTGCGAAGTTCGGCTGGCAGTATTTCCGCAACTCCAGCAACGTCGGTCACAACCAGCGGTAGTCCCGAAGCCATCGCCTCGAGTACGACATTGGGCATCCCTTCCCAGTGTGAGGACAGTACCAGCAGGTCACTGGCCCTCATCACTCCTAGAACGTCCGCCTGCCACCCTGGGAAGTGAACTTGCTCCCTCAGGTTTCGCTGCTCAATCCAGGCCTCGAGCGTGCTTAGCTGGGGGCCTGCACCGACGATCATCACGTGCAGGTGAGGATCGTCCTTGAGCAACGGCCCCGTTGCCTCTAGCAGGTCGAGCCAACCTTTCTGTGGATGGAGCCTGCCGACTCCGAGAATTGTCCGAGAGCCATCAGGAATACCAAACTTCACCAGGTTTGCCGGTTTCGCATTCGCGAACTGTTCCCAGTCGACACCATTCGGAACCACGCTGACGTTCGCCTCTCGCAGTCGATGATGCTTGATCGCGAACCGGGCAACGTCCTGGCTGACGCAGACATGATGCGAGACCATTCCTCGCGTCCATCGTTCCCACCACAGGTGCCAGCGCGAGGAATGCTCTGCCACGCGAATGCCCGAGAAGACCAAAGGCACACGTGCCGCGAAGCCCGCGAATCGTCCCAGGATGTTGGCGTGAAACATCCACGTCTGTAGGATGGCGGGCCGAAACTCCTTAAGAATGCGGATCAATGGAAAGATGATTCGCAGGCTCCGTGGTCCCTTGGCTCCCAGGCAATGGACGGGGATCCCCTGGGCGGCGAGTTCAGCGGACAACTCCGTTTCGGGTCCAAGAGCGATCACCATCGGGGACCAGACTTGGCGATCCAGGCGGGTGACAAGTTGTCCAAGAGCTCGCTCGGCCCCACCCGGGTCGAGTTCCGTCACGCAAAAGGCAACACGGATGGGTGAGGAGTCCGATTCGATCATACTGAGAGTCGCCAATCCGAAATGCCCGATCTATCGCTCACATCCGCCTATCAATTCGAGTTGCCCGATGAGTTGATCGCCAGACAGCCTCTGGCCGTTCGAGACAGTTCACGACTACTACTTCTCAATCGTCGCACGGGGCATGTCAGGCATCAACTGTTTCACGATCTGCCGAACTTACTTCGGGCCGGCGACCTGCTGGTTCTCAATGAGTCTAAAGTGTTGCCGGCCAGGCTGCTGGGGTATCGCGCCCAGACTCAAGGACGCTGGGAGGGGTTGTATCTGGATTCCACGACCGAGGGGGCGTGGAGGATCATCTGTCAGACTCGCGGAAAACTAAAGCCCGGCGAGGAGATTGTCGTGCAACCCAGCCATCCGCAAGGGGAGTCGCAGGCATCACCATCGACGCTGCGGCTAAAACTACTTGACCGCGACGAGAAGGGAGTCTGGCGCGTCGGCGTCGATTCGCGCCTTTCAGTCACCGAACTTCTTGATGAATTCGGGACCATGCCGCTACCTCCCTATATCGGTCGGAAGGTGGCCGACGACACTGATCGATTGCGCTATCAAACTGTCTACGCTCATCAAGTCGGCTCGGTCGCGGCTCCGACGGCGGGTTTGCATTTTACTCCGGAGTTGTTGCAAGCGTGCGTTGATCGTGACATTGAGTTGTCGCGTGTCACCTTGCATGTCGGCCTGGGGACGTTTCGGCCGATCGAAGCCGAACGGCTGGAGCAGCATCAGATGCACAAGGAATGGTGCTCGGTCCCCGAGGAAACCGCAGCCGCCATTGCCGCATGCCGGGAACGCGGGGGCCGCGTGGTTGCCGTCGGTACGACGACGATGCGAACGCTCGAATCGGCGGCACTGCATTGCGACGGAAAGGTGGCTGCCTGGAACGGAGAGACCGACTTGTTCATCCGCCCCGGATTCGAGTTTCGAGCTGTTGATGCACTCCTGACGAACTTCCATCTGCCGGCATCGACACTGCTTGTGCTGGTGGCGACATTCGCTGGCCGCGATGCGACGCTGGCGGCGTACCGTGAAGCGATCGAGCAACGGTATCGCTTCTATAGCTACGGCGACGCGATGCTGATTGGGGACTTTGGAGATGAGTGAATGCATTCACTCACAGTCGGCTACCGGTCAACCAAGCCAGGAATCGGTGATCTTGTTCTGCTCGTCCAGCACAACGATTCGCGGCTGCATCTTCTCGACTTCGGCCGGATCGGCGAAAGCGTAGGCCAGCACGATGAGACGGTCTCCAGGTTCGGCCAAGCGGGCCATGGCACCATTGAGTTGCACCTCACGGGAGCCGCGCTCCCCTTCGATCACGTAGGTTTCTCCCCGGGCCCCGGTGTTGCAGTTGGCGACGAGGACCATTTCGTACGGATGGATGCCGGCAGCATCGATCAAGTCCCGGTCAATCGAGATGCTCCCCTGGTAATTGAGAAACGTGCCAGTGACGGCCGCCATGTGCAGTTTGGAACGCAGAATTCGAATGTGCATCGCGGAATGTTCGTGGAAGTTCCACGCCGGGACAAGTGTGGGAAAGGCTCTATAGAGCCCAGACTATCGTAGAGCTGAAATCCCGATGCTCACAGCCTATTTCGACGGTCCCAGGAAGCTGAACAGGCGTCGCTTGGGTTTCTCGGTTGCCGGATTCTCGTCGGAGACGTCGGCAGCCGGATTGTCGAGTTTTTCTGCCAGTTGGACGATCGAGCGAGTCAACTTGGCTCTGGGAGATTCGACGATCAAGGGGATGCCGTTGTTTCGCGACTCCACCATGATGGCGTACTCGTTGGGGATCTGCCAGAAGACCTCTTTGCCGATCGTCTGGAGCGCCTTGTTGAGGCTGATTTGCGAATCCTCCAGTCCGACACGGTTGACCACGATACGCACCTTGTCGCCGTGGTCGCGTTCCTCGAGAAACTGAATGGCGCGAACCACGTTTCTCAAAGCCGCAAGGTCGAGTTGAGTGATCAGCAGACAGTCGTCGGACAGACTGATGGCCTCGAGGTCGAGCGGATTGAAACTCTTGGAGATGTCGATCAACACATGCGTGAAGCTCGTCTTGAGCAACGTCACGACGCGGTGCAGTTGCTCGGGTGTAATGATCGGCTTGTCATCGAGTTGCAACGGCCTGGGAAGCAGGAACGCACCGGTGTCGTGCTTGGTGAGCGACCTTTTGAGCAGCGAAAAATCGAGTCGGGAGATGTTCTCCGAGATGTCCAGGATCGTGTAGTCGGGAATGATGTCGAGCCAGACGTCGGCGTCACCCAACGACAGGTCGAGGTCGATGATCGCCACCGTATTTTCGGGATTCTTGGCGAAGATACAGCCGAGGTTGATCGCCAGCGACGTGCAACCGACTCCTCCGGAAGCTCCGCAAAGCGTCATCACACGGCAGGCACGTTTGCCTTTGGTGCTGGTCTGTGTCGTGAATTGCAGCCGCTCGAGCGCTGCGAGGAAGTCATCCATTTGCAGCGGAAAGCTGAGGAATTCCTTCGCTCCGTTGCGCATGGCCCGCAGAATCAGACTTCCTTCCTGCGAACTGCTGACGACCAGAGCGTGGCAGCCCGGGTGTTCGTGCGCGATCGTGGCCACCAGGTCGAGCGCCTGTTGCGGCGACGAGTCGAGTGAGATGAGCGCGATGTCGGGATGCGTCTGTTCGACGACCTCACCGAAGAACTCATACCGCGAACACTCGGCCTCGAGCCAGACGGTCTCGATGCCGAGGAGCAGTGTCTTCAGGATGTTTCGCGAGGCATCGCTGGGATCAACGATCGCCAGTCGAACGACGTCGCTCATGGATGTTAACCTCGTCAGGGTGTTGTTCGTGGTTCAGATACACTCATCGAGCGGCAGGCTCGGGCGCAGACAATCGCGAGCGGCCGGACGTCTCCGACACATTCGGAGTAATCAGCCCCGATGCCTGCATCGCATCGGAGCCCTCTGCCCCCGCGTTACTGTGACCTCCCGACGACGTGCTGAACGCGCCCAGTTGCACCGACCGACTCAGTCCTCCTGTTGCTCCAGATGCGGCATGTGCCGTTGCAACGGAAGGACGAGGATCAGTCGACCACGACGTCGCGTCGTCGAAAGGAGTGAAGTCTTCGGGCTCCGATGACGGAGGAAAGTATCCGCCGGGCATGCCACTTTGCGGGACTCCGAATTCGCCACCGGGAATCCCGGGGAGGTATTCTCCGCCATAGGGGCCGTGCATTCCAGGAGAGACCTGGCAGTCAGGGCATTCGGGTCCGAAGCTCGGAACTTCCAACATGCCGTCAAGGTACAACTCATGATCAGTGGGTTGGTCGGTCAGTTCTCCCGGTCCATAACAGGGAACCTGAGCCGGCGACATGGCTTCCACCATGTGCGGCGTCACCAGAATCACGAGTTCAGTTTCAGAAGTGTTGTATTCCTTCGTACTGAATGCGGCTCCGATGATCGGCAATTCACCGAGGAACGGAATCTTGCTCGCGCCCCCCGTCTGTCGCGAGGAGATCAAGCCGCCGAGCATCAACGTGTCTCCGAATTTCATTTCCACTTGAGTGTTCACACGGCGGGTCGTGATGCCGGGCACCACGAAGCCGTTGACTTCCACCGAGTTGGCGAAATCGCGCTCGCTGACTTCCGGAGCGATATCCAGTTGCACCCGACCGTTGCCGAGCACGATGGGGACAGCCTCCATCCGCACACCGAAATCGCGCCATTCAATCGAGACAGTGCCAAATCCTTGTGGCACGAGAATCGGGAATTCGCCCCCGGCATGAAAGTTCGCAGGTCGACCACTCATTGTCACCAGTCGCGGCTCGGCCAGAATCTTGAGGAGCGATTCACGTTGAAGGGCTTGCAGAAATCCGTGGAAGATGTCGGTGTTGCCGGTGATCGCAAACTGCATCTGAGGGCCACCGAGACTACCGGGAGCGAACGAGGGAACGGGGGGGCCGCCGAAGTCTGCCATCAACCCGCCAATCGGGACAATGTTTCCGGGAGTGCTGGCGACATAGTAATCTTGCCCCCGCATCAAGAAGTTGAATCCAAACTCTCGCATCTTCGAGCGCTGTACTTCCATCACTTGCACGTTGAGCTGTACCAGATCGACGCCGCCGACCTGCAAGTAGTTCAAGACGCCGTCTTCGGTCGTCGCGAACTGCTGTGCGATGCCTGTGATCTGCGGAATTTCGTTGGCATCGGCAACCCAGCCTGTGAGCACGATGGCGTCACGAACCTTGGTGACGCCGATCGAACTGCCTGGAAAGAGGCGGCTCAAGTAGGCTTGCAATTCTCGTAGATCACCCTCAATGAAGATCTCGATCTGGTAGACCTGATCGTGCTCATCGACGACGGTGAATCCGGTGACGCCGGGGCTCTCGGCCCACAATCGCAATTGAGTCGGGCTGAGCGCCTCGACGAAGAGCAAGTCCTCGGCATGTCCGTCGACGGTTACCAGGCGCGACGAAAACTCCAGCACCTTCGACTGCTGTTCCAGCAGGCGTACTTCCAGTCGCGGAGTCAAGACTCTGATCGTCGGTTCTCCCGGACGAATTGGTTCAGGTGGAGGAGCAAGCACCGCTTGAGAGGCGTCTGGTGATTGTGCGGTTGCTGGAACAGTTCCAAGCCCCTGCATGGCCAGACTCGCAATGATCCACAGCCAGCCGATCGCGCGTCTTTGGGATTGAGGCATCCGTGCACCTAATTTCGTCGTCCGTGTCGTCCATCAACAGATCTGCTGATGGATGCGAAGGAACGAAACCGACGGCGGCACCGGTGAATCGGCAAGTTGCCGAGTCACCGGGCCAAGGCCGGCATGTTTCGTCGTGTCAATGCCGCCAGGCTCTGACTCTCCGGTTAGAGCGTTGGCAGCAATCCCTGTAAAACTTCCTGGATTTGACCCATATCCAGTTCCTGCTCGGACTCGTCGCCTGAAGGCTCGAGTGTCTCGGCTTCAAGCGCGTCGTCCGACAGGCTCGTCATGACTTCTTCGGAGGGAACCACCTGGCCAGCGTGTAGCGGTCCACCCGTCGTCGTCGTTGATCCATCCTGTGCGCCTTCACTCGGAATCTCGAAGGCGGTCTGCATGCGGCTGCTGCCGCTGAAAATTGTAATCGTCCATTGTGGGGGCGGCTCGGGGGCCGACACCGGTTGGCTCGGTTCGATCGTCACCGGTGTGGTCGTGACCATCGGAGCGGCTTGTTGATCGAGGAACGTGCCCACTTTCACGGGCGGCTCTGCATCCACTTCGGTGAGAGCGGGTGGTTGTTCAACTTCCGCACTTTCGTTCTGAGTCACCTGCGGCAATCCGCGCAACTCGGGATCGTTGAAATCGAAGTAAGGCGGGAAGTCGGTACCGGTTCCCACAGTGCCGCGAAGTTCGTCCAGCAGGGCCTCGTTGACTCCGCCGTATTCGAGGATTTCGTCATCCAGAGGATTTCGCCAGACAAGCGTCAAGCGACCCTTTCGTTGAGCCAGCGCCAGATAACTTGCCTGTTCGGGCGAGACCAGAAGCGAGACCACCTTGGTTCGCGTTTCCTGAGTCGACGATCCCTGATTGGCGGTTTGATTGTCGGTGGCGAAGACCGTGATCGCTTCGAGCAGCGTCTTGACTTGCGTCATCGCGGGTCCACGCCCCTGCCGTGTCTCGTAAGTCACGAAGACGTCGACCAAGTCTCCAGGACGCAACATGCCTGTCTGGGTCTGCGTGTCGTCGACGGAGATTCCAGAAACACGATAACCCTGCGGAATCTGCAATGACCGGCCGGCGACACCCGGTTCGCTCAACTTGCTCATTCGGATTACGTCGTCGGCCGCAACCGGAAAGTTCAGGCTGCGTTCTTCGTACTGTTCAATAGTGGTCACGGCGTCTTCTGGGACCGCTGCCTTGGGCATCGACCGAAACTCGACCATGTCCGCGGTCAGCGGAAAGCCGGCATCGATATTTTCAATTGCCACCAGCACTCGCGTGGTCTCCACTGCCGCCGACTTGGGTTTGGCGTTGATCGCTTGCTGAACCCCCAGCATCGCTACCAATCCGCACCCTACGGCGACGGCTAACAACATGACAGTTTTCGGTTTCATGATGGTCTGCCTCCCGGCGATCGTTGGACGTGCCACGCCCGTGGCTGCCGATGACACCCATCTGTGTCAGGATCGGCAGAGAATGGAGAAACTCTTCACTCTTTGACGGTTCTATGAGTCGAATTGGTTATGCGGGTCGAATCGACTGCCGTCAAACTCGACCCAGATTCACCAGACTCCTTAAATCATCCCGCTGTATACGAAGTAGAGAATTGATCCGATGCAGATCGGAATCCCGTAAGGGAGCAGCAACATGTGTGGCTTCCGCTCCGCCGCAATCTCATTGAGCTTGCGAGGGTCTTTGACTTTCATGATTTCACTGCTGATCAGCAGGAAGTTGCCGTAATGCTTTGACCAGCTCTTGCGAGTCAGCACCATGAAGACGGCCATTAGTGCACCAACGATCACTGAGACGACAAATGCGTTCCATGTGACTGTCGCGCCGAGCCAGGCACCGATGCCGGCCATCAACTTGACGTCGCCAGCTCCCATGCCACCGATGGCATACAGGGGAAGCAATGTGGCGAGTCCGACGCACATGCCGATCAGTCCATCGCCCAGTCCGGCCCAGCCACCGATTATGGCGCTGAAGACCAGTCCGGAGAGGACCATCGGAAAGGTAATCCAGTTGGGCACGCGGAGTTCTTTACCGTCGATGTATGCCGCCCAGATCAGGACGACGCTGACGAGTTTGACGTGCCAGTTTTCCAGAAAGAGTGCTTCCCAAGTCATTTTGCCGGCCTTTCGATTCTGTCGGAGGTCTCAACAGCGGCACATGCCTGACCGCTTTGGCCTTTCGGCCCGATTGATCCACCGGAGGGGTCAATATGTGTTCCTCCCTGGGGGGAATACCGAGGTCCCGCTTCTTGCGAGACGTTGTGTTCGAATCACGCACGCAACAGGCAGAACCAGCTTCCAACGATCGCCGGAATGGCTGCCATCCAAGTCATCACTTGAAAATCCACCCAAAAAGGAATCATGGGTGTCACTCCCAAAAAGTTGTTAATAGTCCGAAGCCAAAGATGTCTGTCCCATGGAGAACCGCCCCTCCGGGCGAAGTCCCCGGAAGGGCGGTCGAATCCAGGGTGTTCGCAAACGCGAACGGCATCTCAGGCCAACGGCCCGAAATTAAGTGAGGGAGTCACGGACTTCCTCGAAACGGGCGTTGGCGTTGGTTCCAACAGCCTTGATCGCCGTCAAGCAGACGATGACGATCAAAGCGAGCATCACGGCGTACTCAACGGCCGTGGGGCCATCTTCCGAAGTCAAAAACCTCTTAACACTGTTCAGGAACGTCATTGTCAGTCCTCTCTCGATATATGTGGAACCGGCTTGCCGGTCGGCCCCACGAACTGGATCACCCCCACCTGGAACTCCCAGGCCGTCAGCGATCCCGATTCCCCTAGTTAAACCGTGTGCACCCTGACCTAAGTCAGGTTGTCACGGACATCCTCGAACTTGGCATTGGCATTGGTGCCAACCGCCTTGATCGCGGTGAGACATACGATGACGATCAAAGCGAGCATCACCGCGTACTCGACAGCCGTGGGGCCGTCTTCCGAATTCAAAAACCTCTGAATGGTCTTCAGGAAGCTCATGGTTGTTCCTTTCTCGCGATGACGCGGAACTGTGTTGTGATCCGCCGTTCGTCGCGATTGCGTCAGCTTTTGATTTGCCGACACCTGAAAGCTAGGTCAGCATTTCAGCCGGTCAAATCGGGAATTCGCGAAAATGCCAAAGTCGCGAAATGGTGAGCTTCGGAAACATCGTTAGAAGCGTCAGGTCCACGCGCGAAGCGATGCGCGTTGCGCATGACCGCAATCGTATCGGTTCTCAGGGACGTCGGCTTGCGCTTAGCGCCGCGAAACTGCGCGTCCCAACATGCGATCGAGAGAATCCGCGGTGTGATAGATCAGCGCTTCCGGCCAGTGCGGATAAGGATGAAAATACTCAAACGTCAGATAACCGTCATAACCGATCGCGGCGAATGCCTCGAGAACGGCGGGCCAGTTCGTCGTGCCGTCGAGCAGCGGTCGAAAGGACTCAAGTGTGAATTCGGTCCCCGCCAGCTTGCTGTACTCCTTGAGATGCACGTTGCGAATCCGTTCGCCGCAGATCGAAATCCAATGTTCGGGGAACTGAAACTGCATGATGTTCCCCGTGTCGAAATGGACGCCGACACTCGGATGCTCGAATTGATCGACAAAACGGTTCATCTCGGCGGGAGACATCAGGAAGCCGTTCGCGAAGATGTTCTCGATGTTCAGGGAAACACCTGCCGACTCGGCTTGAGAGAGAACCACTCCGACAGCCTCGGTGGCGCGATCCCAACAGACGTCCGAGGGAACCGGCTCCGGCTCGGGGTTCCAGGGGATGTAGACGGCTCCGGGTACCACCAGCAGATTGTTCGTCCCCAGTTCGGCGGCCGCATCGATCATCAGGCTCAGAAGTTCCCGCCCCTTGGTCCGTCGTTCGACATCCTCACTCGTCAGTGAATAGGGCCAGAACAAGAACGAGCACAGCCCGCTGATGGCGATGCCGATGTCTTCGGCCATCCTGCGAATCTCACGCAGCCCGTCGACACCGACATCGGGAGAGATGTCATCTTCAAGGTTGTAATTGAGTTCGACCCCATCGAAGCCTGCATCCTTGGCCAGTTCCAGAGACTGACGCAGCGTCATCGACTGTGGATAGGGAAACGCCCACAGATTGATCGACTTCTTGAAGGGATATTCTTTGCCGGAAGGACTCGTCGCCGTCGCCGAACCGGCATCGTCGGCATTCGTAATCCCCTGAGCCGCCAGAAACGCCGGCCCGAACGCAGCCGCGTACTTCAAGAGTTCGCGCCGTTCCAAGGAATACCTGCCCAAACCACCCGTTTGTTGCGGCAACTGCGACATGTCTCGAATCCTCTCATGTTTTTCGGATGCGAATGCAGCGACATCGAATCGTCGCAGATCATACAACAGCGTCATCGCTGGACGCGATTCCACCAACTCGCTCTCCGCATGTCTCTTCAATCACCCATCCCAAATCCACAACCGCAGGCCCCACTGATTCACCTTGCCATGAGTGTTTCCCCTCAGTTACGCTCCCCACCTCATCGGATGGAAACCGTGCCCTGTGAAAGGATTCACCATGCTTCACGCCCGCTACCTGTCGGCTTTCGTTCTCTCCACGCTCTTTACGCACGCCGTCTGGAGTGACGACACGCTCGCGGAATGCAGCGTCTATCCTTTGGCAGTCGGTACCGAGTGGGTTTATGCCATGGGGCCGGTGGAAATGGTTGAGCGCGTCACCGCGCACGAACTGGTGGGCGATGAAATTTGCGCCAAACTCGAAACAGTCTACAACGGCAATGTCGTCGCCTTTGAACACATCACGGTGCGAGATGACGGTGTCTATCGGGTGTCGGTCGCCGGTCAGGCGGTCGAACCGGCCTTCTGCCTGCTTCAATGGCCGGCCGCGGAAGGGGATGAATGGCAGGTCGATTCCGCGATCGTTGGTCAATCGCTGACCGGCTCATTCACGGTTTCGCTGGGCCAGGTGACCGTCCCCGCCGGCGAGTACGCCACGGTTCATTGTCAAAGCGCGGGCTTCTCGGCCCCGACCGCGGCAGGGGAGTCGATCCCACTATCATTCTCCTATGACTTCGCGACCGATGTCGGCAAGGTACGACAAGTCGTGCAGATTGGCGAACGAACAACAACAATGGAACTCAAGGAATTGATCATTCCATCGTCTGCACCGAGTCTTGACGCAGATGAATAAACGCTGCGATCGCAGCGCGTCTACGCTCTGCGGTGCAGTCTCGTGTTAATCAACTGGTGAGGATTCCAGGCTAGCGGTCGCGCCAGCCACCCCCTCCGCCACCCCCTCGGCGACCTCCGCCGCCACCACCACCTCCGCTGCGCGGCTCTTTGGGACGGGCTTCGTTGACCACGATGCGACGCCCTTGCATCTCGGCGCCGTTCAGGGCTTCGATGGCTGCCTCGACGCCCGATTCCACTTCGACAAACGCGAAGCCGCGAGGCTGTCCCGAATCGCGATCCTTCACGACATCAACCGTGACGACCTCCGCGTGCTGATCGAACATTGCCTTCAGTTCGTCGGCTGTCGTCTTAAAGGGAATGTTCCCGACATAGAGTCTCTTCGACATGATGCTACCAGCGCCTTGCGCTCGTCGTTGCCCATTGTTTCCCCCCTGCCGCGGAGCCCCGAATCGATCCCTCGAACTGCGACAACTCAGTCTGCCGGAAGGCAACCGCTCGCTCTTCGCCGGACGCCTTCATCCGGTACTGCGAAGTCCGATTGGTTGTACACATCAGCGATGTAAGGCACGGTCGCGCCGGGCAACATCCGACGAGTTGGTGATTCAACTCGACACTGTGCGGCCATGGATCACACCTCGGCTGTCCGAATTTGGTTCGGAGAGCCTCTCGACAGTGTACCGAGTCCGCGCTGTTTTCAGAATTCACGCATGATGAATGTTTGATGAGTTTGTCAAAAACCCTTGAGGGAGGGGCTTGAACAGCCACCCGCCAGCCTTCACACTGCGACTCAGACTTTCTACCCCTTACCCTCGCGGTTGCGCGAAATGGCAATAGGACGTCGCGTTAACTTAAGTCGCGGATGACGGCTTCGACACTCTCCAACTGTCGTTTGAGGCCATCGAGCGTTTCGCGAACCTGGGCCACCACATCGGCGGGAGCCTTGGCCGTGAAACTCTCGTTCGACAACTTCCCCTCGTGGCCGGCGATGTGCTTCTTGAGTTTCTCGGCCTCCTTCGTTTGCCGATCGAGTTCGGCGTCGCGGTCGATCAAACCTTCCAAGGGGATGTAGCCGTCGGTCTCGCCCAACGAGAAACTGGCAGAGCCACTAGGGCGTTCAACTTCGGCACCCGCCGCTTCCAGCACCGCCTTCGCCAGGTTGTCGAACTGTGAGGCGACCGACTGCATATCCCCGGCGACGTCAGCAGGTGCCCGCATCAGCAGTTTGACAGGCGTTCCCGGTGGAATGCTGTAAATGGCTCGCACGTTTCGCACTGCGATGATTGTCTCCTGCAACCGCGCGAAGCGACGTTCGAGAGCTTCGTCCTGCCACGCGACGGGGATGACGGGCCACTTAGCGATGATGGCGGCGTCTTCGGAGGGAGTAGGCAATAGGCAGTAGGCAGTAGGGGTTTGAGAACCTGACGCCTGACCCGGCAATGCCCGTGTCGGTGCGATCTCCTTCAGACGCTGCCAGAGTTCTTCACAGATGAAAGGCGTGAACGGTTGCAAGAGCCTGACGAGCGAATCGAGCACGGCCAGGAGCACGCGCTGGGCAACCGCACGCGTTTCGTCATCCTGCGCCCCCTCCCCCGGTGACTCACCGGGGGCTAAGTGCGATCGCAGCCGGGGTTTGATCATCTCCAAGTACCAGTCGCAGAACTCGTTCCACGTGAAGTCGCGAATCGCGCGCGTGGCGGCGTCGAACTGGTATCGGCCCAGATACTGATCGACCTGCTGCGTCACCGTCGACAGTCGTGAGAGGATCCAGCGGTCTTCGAGTTGCAGTTGGTCGGCTGTCACCTCGCCGGGCGTGTAGCCTTCGAGATTCAGCATCGCGAAGCGGGCGGCGTTCCAGAACTTGTTGCAGAAGTTCCGGCCGTACTCGAAGCGCTCGCTCACCATGCGGGCGACAGGCACATCGGGATCGGGATCGTAAGCGGGTGACGTGTACTGATAGTCGGCCTTGCACTTCGGGCAGCGCACCATCGGCTTCTTGCCGTCATCGGGCTTCGCCTTCTGATGCTTGAGCGTCTGCGGAATGAGTGTTTCGCACTTCGGACACTCGTAACTGATCGGCAAGCGCACATCCTGCGTTTCTCCGGCGAATGAGGCGATCGTAAACCGCACGGCATCGGCCCCGTACTTCTCAATCAGATCGACCGGATCGACGCCGTTGCCTTTCGACTTCGACATCGTCTGCCCGAAGCCATCAAGGATTTTTGGATGGACGTGGACGTGCCGAAACGGAATATCGTCCATGTTGTACAGACCCGTCAGCACCATCCTCGCGACCCACAGCGTGATGATGTCGCGCGAAGTGATGAGGACGGAACCGGGGTAGAACGTGGATAGGACCGCGTTCGTCGAGGGACTAGGGTCAAGGGTCGAGGGGGGCTTAGCCCCCGGCGAGTCGCCGAAGGTACTGGACGCTGGACTCGCGGAAGCATCCCGGATGCTTTGAGCATCCGGGATGCTGGCCAGCGCGGTCTGCTTCGCACATTCTTCCGCATTCAGCGGCGGGTTATGCACTTCATCCGGCCACCCCAACGTCGCATGCGGCCAGAGTGCGGAGGAGAACCAGGTGTCGAGGACGTCGGGATCTTGGGTGAATCCTGCCGCGTTCAGCTTCTGTTCGATTCCCTCGTCGACTTCAGACATGCAGACCAACAATCGAATGCCACCGTCCGTTTCTTCGGTGAATTCGGCATGAATCTTGTCTTTTAAATGCTTCGGAAACCAGACGGGCCACATGGGTGAAGAACCACACCCGGCACCGAGTTCCTTAAAGATGACCTTTCCCGCATCACTGTGTGCGAACCTGAAAAACCACTCGAATCCCTGTTCCCGCGACTCAAAGGCACGAATTGACCATATCGGTATCCGGTGTCCCCACCACAACTGCCGGCTGATACACCAGTCGCGTTTCTCGCCCAGCCAGTCGATGTAGGTTTTCGCGTAGCGCGAGGGATAGAACCGCACGCGGCCATCGTCGACGGCATCCATCGCTGTCTGGGCCAGGCCGGGGCGGCCGTCGGCGTGGTCGTCCATCTTCACGAACCACTGATCCGACAGCAGTGGCTCGACAGGCGTCTTTGAGCGGTCGCTGTGCTTGAGCGGAATCTTGCGATCTTCGACAGCCTCGAACTGGCCGAGGGCAGTCATATCGGCAACCACCATGTCGCGCACGGCATGGCGATCGTGACCCACATACTTTGCCGCTAACGACTCTGACTCCTGAGCCGCGGTTTCCCCCGGCGACTCGCCGGGGGCTAATTGGGCGGCAGCGGAGTTCACCGTCCCATCGGAATTCAGAATGTTGATCAGTCCAATGTGCTGATTCCGCTGCCAGCAGGCGTAGTCGTTGGGATCGTGAGCCGGCGTGACCTTCACCGCCCCTGTTCCCAGTTCCTTATCCGCCAGTAGCGCATCGGCAATGATCGGGATGAGTCGGCCGTTGAGGGGGATGCGAACCTTCTTCCCCACGAGATGGGCGTATCGCTCGTCCGTCGGATGAACGCACACCGCCGTATCGCCGAGCATCGTCTCGGGGCGCGTCGTGGAGAAGCGGATCACGTCATTCGTGTCGTTGCCGGCGTCATCCACGACCTTGTAGTGGAAAGTCCAGAAGTGGCCGTCAGTATCTTCTTCGAAGACTTCGTCATCGGCCACGGCGGTCTGCAGGAACGTGTCCCAGTTGACGAGCCGCTTGCCGCGATAGATGAGGCCGTCCTTGAACATCTTGAAGAACGTGTGCCTTACCGCCTTCGCGCAGACTTCATCGAGCGTGAAGCGAATGCGGCGCCAGTCGCAGCTTGCTCCGATCGACTTGAGCTGGCCGACGATGCGTTCTTCGTAGGCGTCTTTCCATTTCCAGATGCGTTCGACGAGAGCGTCACGACCGATGTCGTGACGGGTGAGACCCTCTTCTTCGTGCATTCGGCGTTCGACAACAGCCTGCGTGGCGATGCCGGCATGATCGGTGCCGGGCATCCAGAGGGCCTCGAAGCCCTGCATGCGTTTCCAGCGGGTGATGAGGTCCTGGCAAGTGCCGTTGAGGGCATGTCCCATGTGCAACGCCCCCGTGACGTTGGGGAGCGGGATCATGATCGTATGCGAAGGCTTGCCACCCTTTTCAACCGGTGGCTGAGGCTCGGCATTGAAGTGGCCATGCGACTCCCAATAGGGGAACCACGTCGCCTGCGCCTGCTGAGGGTCATACTGCTTCGGGATTTCGGACATGGGTGAGTGAATGGGTCTTTCCATAACTTGCGGTGTTCGAGCGAAGGTTATGGGATGGAGGCGTCCGGCTCTAGGGTTGGTTGAGGGACGAGAGTCGAGATCGCAGGTTACGTCTGATCCCTTCATCCGGCCTGCGGCCACCTTTTTCCCCCTGGGGGGCGGCGATTGAAGTCGCACTCGATTGCGGGGAGAAGGAAGTCAATCAGTCAAACATCGTTAATTGCCTCGGCCCGTTTCGCGGCGGTCGAAAGTTTGAGTAGTTGAGTTCGGGCATCCCGGGGAAGTTGTGACGGGTGCGGAGGACTTGGAACATCTGGTCGATCTGGTCGGCGATGGAGCACGTCCCTTGCATGCGCTGGCCGAACTGCGATTGGTTCAGCTTCCCGCCGCGTGTGTGACGGATGAGGCTTTGGACCTTCTCCGCTTTCGAGGGTTGCGTTCGTTCCAGCCATTCGAGGAAGACCGGTTCCACCGTGATGGGCAAACGCAGCACGATCTTGCCGGCCGACAACGCCCCTGCGTCGCGAGCCGCCTGCAAGACGTCGGCGACTTCGTGGTCGTTGAGTCCGGGGATGATCGGTGCGACCATCACTCCCACCGGGACGCCGGCCGCGGACAGTTGCGACACGGCACGTAGTCTCGCGGTGGGAATGCTGGTGCGGGGTTCCATCTCACGGGCGAGTTCGACGTTCAGTGAATTGATCGATAGAAAAACATGCACCAGGTTGTGGTGGGCCATTTCCTGCAGCACGTCAAGGTCACGCAACACCAAAGCATTCTTGGTGACAATGCCGATCGGTTGACGGGCGGCGAGGGCCACTTCGAGACAGCCACGCGTCAATCGGAACTGACGTTCGCAAGGCTGGTAACAATCGGTGACCCCCGAGAACGCAATCAATTCCGGCCGCCAACTCTTCCGACACAGGAACTCGCGAAAGAGTTCGGGAGCCTGATGCTTCACAACAATGCGCGTCTCGAAATCGAGGCCGGCGCTGTAACCCAGATACTCGTGCGTATTGCGGGCGTAGCAGTAACTGCAGCCGTGCATGCAGCCACGGTAGGGGTTGAGGCTGTAACGAAACGGAACATCGGGCGAGTCGTTTTCGCTGACGACAGTGCGAGAATCATCGGCGATGAACTCGACGTATCGGTCGTCGGAGTCGATCTCCTCTTCGCACAGTTCGAAGTGCGAGAAGTCGACTTCGCGATGGACCTTCTCAAAGCGATTCGGGGGATCGATTCGGGAGCCGTGGCGCATATTCGATGGTGAGTAAGATTCTGATGCCCTCATTCTATGACTGGGGAACAGCACTGTACATACATACATTTCCTCTGAAGAGGCAGTCGTGAAACTTCCGATGCTGCCAGCGCCGACGGAACTCTCACGAGTTCCGCTACGCAAGTCGTTCCCCGTGTCCCGTTGTCAACCCTCGCACGGCATCATTCTCCGCTCGTCCACAACCGCACATCGACTCTGTGGAAGGCCGATGAACGACTCGCTAAAGTCATGCCTAGATACTGATGGCTGGTCTTTGAGCCGCGTGGACGAACTCTCGTCGAATGCGGCTTTTTCTTACGATTCCTTATCACTCCAGGAAGGCGTTCGAGGATGGCAAAGCATCAAGTTCAGACGCTGCGCAATGTCGCGTTTGTGGGTCATCATCATTCCGGCAAGACCTCGCTGGTCGATCTGATGCTGTATCTGGCCGGGGTGAACACCCGGGTCGGCAGCCCCGACGACGGCACGTCGCTGCTCGACACCGACGAGGATGAAAAAGAACGCAAGCACTCGATCTCTTCGGCGCTGTGTCACCTCGATCATATGGGACAGCACCTGCAGATCATCGACACGCCCGGTATGCCCGACTTCGTGGGGCAGGCGATCTCTGCCTTGAGAGGCGTCGAGACCGCGGTCGTTGTCATCAACGCTCATGGCGGCATCGAAGTCAACACGCGGAAGATGTTCAAACAAGCCGAGAATGCCGGCATCGCTCGCATGATCGTGATCAACAAGCTCGACACCGAGAACATTAACTTCGAAGAGCTTGTGGACTCGATCCGCGAAACGTTTGGTCCGGCGTGCGCGCTGATGAACGTCCCCATCGGACTGGGACATGAATTCTCCGGCGTGGTAGATGCCGTCAGTTTGCCGGCGGAGATTCCCGCGGGAGTGGTGATCGACCCGAAGGTGGCGAATCAGCAAGTGGATGACGCCGCCGTCGAAGCCAACGAAGAGTTGATGGAACGCTACCTTGAAGGGGAAGAACTGAGCCACGAGGAACTGGCCGGTGCGGTCCGCGCCGCCGTCATCGCGGGGACGTTGATTCCCATCTTCTGCCTGAGCGCGAAAACGCAGGTCGGCGTTAAGGAATTCATGGATGGGCTGGCTGAATATGCCCCGACGATCGACGCCATGCCGCGCACCGCGATCCGCGATGGCAAGAAAGTCTCGATCACGGCCGACCCGAGCGGACCGTTCGTGGCACAGGTCATCAAGACGCGAATAGATCCCTTCGTGGGTCGCATGAATTACATTCGTGTCTTCTCCGGAGAAGCCAAGAAGGATGCTTCGGTTAAGATCACGCGTACCGGCAAGACGCTCAAGCTGAGTCAGGTGTTCGATGTGCAGGGGAACCACACCGACACTCTCGAGGCGATTGTTCCCGGTGACATTGCGGCAGTCGTGAAGGCTGAGGATCTGCGAACAGGCGACACACTGACGACATCGAACGACGGACTGGAGATGCCTGAAATCGTGTTTCCCACTCCGATGATCGGTCTGGCCGTCGAGCCGAAGAGCCAGGCGGATCAGGCCAAGATTTCAGCCGCTCTGCATAAGATCGAGGAGGAAGATCCCACGTTCGTCGTCAAGCGGGACGCGGCCACCAAGGAGATGGTGATGAACGGCATGAGCGAACTCCACCTGATGCTCGTCCAGCATCGACTTTCGAAACGCGAGAAGGTGGATGTCATCACGCATCAACCCAAGATCCCATACCGCGAAACGGTCAACAGCGACGCACAGGACTTCTATCGCCACAAGAAACAATCGGGGGGCAGCGGCCAGTTCGGGGAAGTCCATTTTCGCATTTCGTCATGCCCGCAGGGGATCAATCCGGAAGAGTATTTCACGAAGGATCGCTTCGAGAGTTTGCGTTCCTACCACTACGACCCGAAATTGAATTACTGCTTTGTTGATCGAGTCTCGGGAGGTTCGGTCCCCAACCAGTTTATCCCGGCTGTCGAGAAGGGAATTCGCGAGCGCATGGAGATGGGCGTCATCGCGGGCTTCCAGGTGCAGGATGTCGTTGTCGAACTCTTCTTCGGCAAGGACCATCCCGTCGACAGTAACGAAACCGCCTTCAAGACGGCCGCTCGCATGTGCTTCAAGAAGGTCTTCCAGATGGCGAAGCCGTCACTGCTGGAACCGATCGTGCATATCGAGATCGTCATCCCCAGTGACAAGGTGGGAGACATCACGAGTGACTTGAATACCCGCCGAGGACGCATGGAAGGAATGGATGCCGCTCCCGGCGGGTTCACAACGATTCGCGCTCATGCACCGCTGTCCGAAGTGATGACTTATGCCCGCACGCTTTCGAGCATCACGGGTGGGCAAGGGTCGTTCAGTCTGGAGTTCAGCCACTACGAAATGGTGCCTCCCAACGAGCAGGCGAAGATCGTCGCTGCCGCCAAGAAGGAAGTCGAAGAGGACGACTGAGACGGTTACCCTCTGGCGGCACGCTCGCCTCGAAGAGGCGCGACTGCTCAGAACAACTCTGCGATCGGCATCCCGCCGTTCTGCACGATCGGATGCGGCCTGCCGCGGTCGTCATCGAAGTGGGTGTCGAGCGGGACACCCATGTGGCGATAGATCGTGGCGGCGAGATCACCGGGAGTGACGGGACGATGGGCGATCTGCCCTCCATCGGGTTCGGTGGCACCGATCACCTGACCGTGACGCAGTCCGCCACCGGCGAGAGACATGCTCATCACCACCGGCCAGTGATTGCGTCCATCGGTGCTCTCCTGAGTCCCCATATTCGGCGTGCGTCCGAATTCTCCCATTGCGATCACAAGAACTTCATCGAGCAATCCCCGTTTTTCGAGATCGCCCACGAGCGTCGTCAATAGATGGTCAAACAATGGCAACAACGGGCCGAGACCCTTTTCGATGCCGCCGTAAGGTGGGATGTTGTCACCGTGCGTATCCCAGGTTCCCGAAGCGGTGTGATAGCTGAGGTCGATTGTTACGAACGCCACACCCGCTTCGACCAGCCTGCGGGCCAAGAGTGCCTGCTGACACCACAGATGCTCGCCGTACATCCGGCGCGTCTCTTCGGGTTCGAGCGAAATATCGAACGCCCGCTGAGCCCGCGCGCCAATCACCATTTCGACGGCCTGCTGCGAGTAACGATCGAGGGCATCCATCGATCCGCCGAGATCGAGACCACGACGCAGTTGATCGAGATCATCCCGCAGATGTTCTCGAATCAACATGCGTTCGTGAGAGAGACCCGTCGCGAAGTTGAACATCTCTCCGCCGGCCATTGTTCCCAGCGGCGTGCCGACGAGGTCATACGCGGGAAGTTGACAGGCCGAGTTCCCCATAAAGGGATTGTGTTCGCGACCCAGATACCCCGCGAACGCCAAATGTGACTGACTCTTGATGAACGCCACATACGGCGGCATCCCGGGAGCATTCGCTCCCCGGTACTTGCCGATGATCGAACCAATCGCCGGCCAGCGGTCTCCCTTGGGATTCACTCTCGGAGCCGCTTCAAGGTTGCCAGATTGAAAGACGGTATTCGGTTCGTGATTGCTGTGCGTGGCATCGACCGAGCGGATGAGCGTAAACCGGTCCATCATCGCTGCCTGCTTCGGCAGGTGTTCGCAGATGTCGATCCCTGGCACCGCCGTCGCAATGGGCGAGAAGGGCCCGCGATTGTTGAACGGTCGCTCGGGTTTGGGATCCCACGTATCAATATGGCTGGGGCCGCCCGTCATCCACAGCAGGATGACGCTCTTTCGGCTCATCGGCGTCCCGTTTTCGGTCGCCTCCGTCCCGAGCCTGCATCAACGCCGGCACCGAAAGCCCTGCCATGCCGGCGAGGCCTGCTTTCAACATGTTCCGCCGACTCGAGACCGTCAGTCCCTCCGGCACCAACGGCAAAAGGGAGCCGAAAGCGTGCTGTTGATGCGACTGGGAGTGACCTCGAAAACGCATGCAATACTTACTCCGCACATGATTCATCAGCGAACGTTGATGTTGTGCATCATCGATGCTTGAACCGCGCTTGTCAATTGGTGATACGCGAGCAAGATCGACGATGTCCCGAGTTCCGAACGATTGACTTCGCGTACTCCCATTCGGGAATCTGCGTCTTCTTCTGTATCACTTCGCCCGACGCACTTCCTGGATTGGCATCTCATGGCGCTCACTCTCTTCTCGTTCCTGTTGTTTACCGGGCTGGTTGCGGCGCTCACCTGGCTCATCACACATAAAGATGACCACAAGACCAGCAGTGGGTACTTCCTGGCGGGGCGGTCGCTCACGTTTCCATTGATCGCCGGGTCGTTGTTACTGACGAACCTCTCGACCGAGCAGATGGTCGGGCTGAACGGCGACGCCTTTACCGACGGCCTCTGCGTGATGGTCTGGGAAGTCGTCTGCGTCGTGGCACTCGTCTTTATGGCGTGGTTCTTTCTGCCGAGATTCCTCAAGAGTGGCGTCGCGACGGTCCCCGAGTATCTCGAAATCCGCTTCGACCATCAGACGCAGATCATTACCAACATCATCTTTCTCGTGGCGTACGTCGGCATCTTGTTGCCGATCATTCTGTACACCGGGGCGAAAGGAATGATGGGCATCCTCAGTGTGCCAGACATGCTGGGAAACCTTCCGGCAAGCGTGAATGTCGATCCCGATACATTCTCGCTCTGGTTGATCGTCATCATTGTCGGAGTGATCGGCTCGATCTATGCCTTGTTCGGCGGACTGCGGACAGTCGCCGTCTCCGACACCTTGAACGGCGTGGGACTCTTCGTCGGCGGATTTATGATCACCGGTTTCGCGCTCGCTCAGATCGGCGGCGACGGCGGCATGCAGCAAGGGCTCGACGTACTGTGGGAACAGCAGCGAGAGCGGTTTAATTCGGTTGGAGGGCAAAAATCGACGGTTCCCTTCGGGACGATCTTCTCCGGCATCTTTCTGCTGAATCTGTTCTACTGGACGACGAATCAGCAGATCATTCAGCGCACTTTCGGAGCCAGCAGTCTGGCGGAAGGTCAAAAGGGGGTGTTGTTGACGGGGGCCCTCAAACTGCTTGGCCCGCTTTATCTCGTCGTCCCCGGCATGCTGGCCTATACGATGTTCGCGGGTCAGGGAGTCAAACCAGTCGATGCATATGGCAAACTCGTAAGCGCCGTGCTTCCCGCGCCGCTCACAGGTTTTTTTGCCGCCGTGATGATTGGCGCGATCCTTTCGAGCTTTAACTCGGCCCTCAACAGCTCGTGTACGCTCTTCAGCCTGGGGCTCTATAAGAACGTCCTGCGCCCGAATGCCAGCGAAGCCGACGTCGTGCGCAGCGGCAAGGTTTTCGGCTGGATTGTTGCCGTCCTCGCCATGGGGATCGCTCCGCTGTTGGCAGGTCAGGAGAGTATCTTCGGCTATCTGCAACAGATGAACGGCATGTACTTCATTCCCATCTTCGCCGTGGTTTTGATCGGCATGTTGACGAAGCGCGTTCCCGCCGTCGCCGCGAAGATCGCCTTGATCGCCGGTTTCGCGGTGATCGCCGTCGGGTATTTCGTCTATCCGTTTAACACGGTCGTCGGCTCGATGCACAATTTCCATTTCCTGGGGATCGTCTTTAGTTGGTTGTTGATCCTGATGCTCGTCATCGGCGAGATCATGCCGCGAGAGACCGAGTTTGTTCAAGAGGATGTCGGGGCCGTCGACATGACTCCCTGGAAACACGCTCGCTCCGCCGGCCTGGTACTGATCGCCATCGTGCTGTCGATCTACGTGACGTTCGCGAACTTCTCGGTGCTGGAGAAGATGCCCGGCATGCCCGAAGACGTTGCGATCTACGAAGGAGCCAGTCAGATACGCGGCACGGCAGGCGGAGAGATCGATCTCGTGACCGTCTGGAGCGTCGACGGCGTCACGGCCGACGAAGTGGCCACGTTCTACGAAGAGAAAGCCCTGGTCGAGAACGAATGGATCATCGATGAGCACTCCCGCTCGGGCGACAGCGAACACATCTTACACGCCACGAAGGAGACTCGAGAACTGACGGTGCTGATTGAAACGCAAATCGATGACTCGGTGTTGATCACGTACGCGTTGAATGAAGGAGAGTCGCAGTAGTTCCGATGTCGTTGACGAGGACGATGCGACATACCGTTGGTCGCGGCCATCAAAAAAGGTCGCCAGACTTCCTTGGAGAAGTCTCCACGGAAACCTGGCGACGTGATTGATTCAGTCGTCGAGCTTGTTGATGAGTCATCGAAGACTACTGAGGAGGCTCCACCTCAGGGCGTTGAGGCTGACCTTGCTGCGGTCCACCTTGCCGAGGTTGTCCAGGTCCACCGCCCGGTCCACCTGGGCCGCCGGGACCGCCACCTGGAGGTCCGAATCCGCCAGGTCCGCCGGGACCACGACCACCGGGCCACCCTGACCGTCAGGTCCACCGGGTCCGCCAGGACCAGGAGGTTGTCGCAATTGCTGACGTTGTTGCTCGGTGAGGATCTCGGCCAACCGGGCGTCGACATTGCGCTGCAGTTCATCAAGCTGCGCGATCTGTTCTTCCGTCAGTTCGAGAGAGTCTCGCACAAACGGAGGAAGAATCTGTCCGGGCATCGGAGGATGAAATCCATCTTGTGGGCCACCGGGTCCACCGCGCTGGCCCCCTTGTCCACCAGGACCGCCACCTGGTCCACCAGGACCTCCGGGTCCACCACCTGGTCCACCTTGCCCTTGTGGTCTGCCACCGGGCCCGCCTGGTCCGGGACGATCGCCACCCGGTCCCCCTGGACCACTTTGCGGAGGTTGATTGAACGCGATTTGATCGCTTTCGGTCGCCGTTTCGCAATTAGCATCGCCACGATTCGACGTTTGAGCAGCCGCGAAACTTGCGGCGCACAACACGCCGCCGAGCATCGTCCAGGCCAATGTCTTGCTGGTCAGTCTCACGAGAGTCTCCTTGTGATGTTGAACTTCAGTCACCTCACTCCAACCGGCCGGAGATACATCTCCTGGCTCGACAAGAAATGCGAAATCGAAGAACGAAATGGGCCAAGATTCTTATTATTACCTGTGACGCATGAGGAACTGGCTGCGTTCTCATTGGCGGAACACGTCAACAACGACACGCACAAACATGCATCATGGTTGATACTTTCCTGGCATCTCGCAATCATCGCCGTTGTCGAACAACGGGCCGAACGGAACGAATCGAGTTCACTCGCCGCAACACGTTGAGGAGAGATTGAGATGCCGCGTATCACACGTCGTGGGTTCTTGCAGGGGTCGGCTGCCGTCGGTGGAGGAATCCTGCTCAATGGCACTCGGGCCTCTGGAAGTTTCTTCGGAGCCGCGGACCGTGTGAGGATCGCGGTTGCGGGAGTCAACAGTCGTGGCGGGGCGCACCTGTCGGGCTGGATCGGTCAGGAAAACGTCGAAGTCGCCTGCGTGATCGATCCTGATCAGAACGTCCTCGACCGCACGATTCGCAACGTTCACGAAGCGGTCGACAAGAAGTACACGCCGCAAGGCGTCGCTGATGTTCGTGAGATTCTGGAAGACGATTCGATCGACGCCATCTCGATCGCCACGCCAAACCACTGGCACTCGCTGATGACGATCTGGGCGATCCAGGCCGGCAAGAATGTCTATGTCGAGAAGCCGATGAGCCACGACGTTGTCGAAGGCCGCGTCGTCGTCGAGGCCCAGAAGAAGTACGGCGTTGTCGTGCAGCATGGGACGCAGACCCGCAGCGATGCCGGCGTCGCCGGACTGCATGAAGCGATTCAGGCCGGCAAGTTCGGTCGCCTTAAAATCTCCTACGGATACTGCTGCAAGCCTCGCGGCAGCATCGGATTCGAGCCCGTCGGCGATCCACCCGCTAACCTCAATTGGGAACTGTGGAAAGGGCCAGCCGTCATCGACCAGTATCACGGCAACTATCACCCTTACGACTGGCACTGGTTCTGGAAGACCGGCAACGGCGACCTCAACAATCAGGGAACGCATCAACTCGATGTTGCCCGCTGGGCGCTCGACACCGATCAGACTCACCCCGTCAAGGTGATGGCGATCGGCGGTCGTTTCCAATGGGATGACCAGGGCGAAACGCCAAACACGATGTTCGCGATGGCTGAGTATCCCAACGGCCAGACCGTGATGTTCAACGTTCGCAACGTCGATTACGACGGTTACGAACGGCAGGTCGAGAACGAGTACTATTTCGAAGACGGGGGTAAGATCATTCGCAACACGTACTATCCGGCGGGAAGTACCGAGGGTGAGCCGCTCGACATCGAACCGGGACATGTGACCCCCGGCGGCAACTGGGGAGCGTTCATCACCGCAATTCGGGCGGGTGATCCTGAAATGGCCAACGGCACGGCTCCCATTGCCCACGATGCCTGCGTGCTGGGTCATTTGATGAACAACTCTTACCGACTGGGCGAGCAAGTGCCATTCAATGCACAGGCCGGTCGATTTGGTGACAACGCCGACGCCCATGAACACTTCATGCGACTGCACGAAATCATGAGCAAGGGAGTCGGGGTTCCGGAGGATGGCAACACCTACACCGTCGGCCCCATGCTGACGTTCGACCCCGCCACCGAACGCCATACCGGAGAACACGCCGACGCCGCGAACGCCCTGCTGAAAGACCCCAACAACCCCGGCTTCGAAGTGCCAAGCGTCGCCGATGTTTAGAGGCAGTTTCAAAACTCAATAGGACGGCCTTCCCAGGCCATCGAGCGCAGCCACATGGGCTAGGAAGCCCATCCTGCGACTGTTTAGCCGCTTCTGGCAAATGGCGGGAGAAATAGACTTCAGGCTCCAGGCATTGGCTCCTAGGATGGAGAAACCAACAAGGTCCATCGACAAGCGTCTGAGGTTCCATGTCCGGTTCCGTCAAAGTCACATCGATCGAAGCTCTGGAGTCGCTGCGGTCTTCGCTCAAGAAATTCGATGATGAGGCGATCTCTGCCGTGCGGGCGATGATGCTCACGCTGCAGAAGGCGATCGACTGGGTGGAGATCGACCGGCCGGCCTACTGGAAGACTCAAACTAAACTCGCCTTCGACCGCGTCTCCGCCACGCGAACGGCGTTGTCGACCTGCCAAATGCGGACTGTCGCGGGTCGACGTCCTTCGTGCATCGAAGAAAAGGTCGCCTACGAAAAGGCAAAACGTCGATTGCAGTTCTGCCAGGAGCAGATTGAGCGGGTCAAGAAGTGGGGCGTCAAAGTTCGCCACGAAGCCGACGAGTTTCGCGGCCGCATTGCTGGATTGCAGAAGTCTCTCGACGCTGATGTCCCGCAGATGGCCGAACTCCTCAGCCGCACGATCGCCGCCCTCGCGGCGTATGTCGAAGGGATCCTGGAGGAAGAGCCGGCGGCTGCGAAGAAGGACGACGAGGGCGGTCAGCGACCAAGCCCATCAGAATGAGCCGGTCATCAGATCTCATGCGGTGTGACGGAACTTCCTACTTTTGCGTCTTGGATTCGCTGAACTCTCGATCAATCGCCAGCAGTTCGCGGCATGCCTTGCGGGAAGCTTGATCAAGTTCTTGCGCAAGTGATGAATTGCAGCGATCTGGGTGGAAACCGGGCCAATCTGGGCAATCAGTTCGCAGTTGCTTCCACGGTTGGCTCAATTCATCGCGAGGTACGCCGCGAATGAGTGATGCACGATAGCTAATGACATAGCGGACAGCCGAAAGTGATTGGAAGCTGATTTCCTTGAGTTGCTCATCGGACCAGACGAACCCTCCAGACATGATCTCGAATGAGCGCTGGGCGTCGGAAGTCCAATGGGCAAGAGAGAGGATTTTTATGTCTGCATCCGAAAATAGCATCGTCCGTCCTGGTACTGTGTATACGACTTGATGTACTCAATTGATTGTGCTGTCACGTCTTCTCGCTCGCTAGTGACGGCATCCATGGACGAAACTCTTTGGTGAATTCGACGAGTCTGAAAGTCTGCTCCCCCTGTCGGCACATTCCGCCGAAAGGTCGGTCCAGTCCTGCGTTTGGGTGAAACTTCCACAAGTCTTCACCAATATCTCTAGAAGTTTTGCGAACATCCCTTTAGAATCCGCAACTTAAGCGGGTGAAGGGTTTGCGCCGATCTGTCATTCGAGGACAGTTCCAAGAATCGTTATGACTCACCCATTTGTGCGTAACTGCCTGTCCGATCGGTCCTTACCTCCCTATCCACAGGAGCGATGACTTGGCTACGATCATCGATCCCTGTGAGTCTTCGGGCTCGCCGCTGGTTCGTGAACAACGTTCGATGACGTCCCTTCGTACCAACTCCCTGCTCGGCGTGCAGGTGGTGGGGTGCGGTTCATACGTCCCCACGCAAGTGGTGACGAATGCCGACCTCAGCACCCGTTATGGATTTGATCCCGAGTGGATCGAGCAACGTTCCGGCATTATCGAACGTCGCCATGCCCCGGCCGATGTCGCCACGAGCGATCTGGCCGTCGAGGCCGCCCGCCGGGCCATTCGCAATGCCGAACTGTCTCCAGAAGACATCGACCTGCTCGTCATCGGTACCTTTACCCCCGATTACCACTGCCCCTCGACCGCCTGCCTCGTGCAGGACAAGCTGGGCCTCGATTGCCCGGCCTTTGACGTGGCGGCTGCCTGCGCAGGATTCATGTACGCCATGGTAACCGGCGGCCAATTCGTCGCCACCGGCAATGCCAAGAACGCCCTGGTGATCGGTGCCGACTGCAACAGCCGGATTATCGATCCCACGGATCAACGCACCTATCCTCTCTTTGGTGACGCAGCGGGGGCCGTCGTGCTTAGCGAAGGGGATCCCCATCAGGGATTCATGTGCTATCAGATGGGGTCTGATGGCAGTGGTGGTGGTTTGCTTGACCGGCCTGCCGGGGGCTCGAAACTCCCCATGACTCCGCTGGCCCTCGAGGCTGGTGACCATTACCTCAAGATGGACGGCCGGAGCGTCTTCAAGTGGGCGGTCCGTCTCCTCGCGGAAACGATCGATCTGATGCTCGCCAAGACGGGCATGACGGTCGAAGATGTCTCGCTGTTCGTGCTCCATCAGGCGAACATGCGTATCATTCAAAGTGCCGCGGAACAACTGGGAATTCCCATCGAGAAGTTCTTCATCAACCTGGCTCGGTACGGCAACACGTCGGGCGGATCGATCCCGCTGGCGTTGGACGAGGCGTTCCAGCAGGGACTGATCAGCCACGGCGACAACGTCCTGCTGAGCGGCTTCGGCGCAGGATTGACGTGGGGAACCGGCCTGTTCCGCTGGTAGCTTCCTGTCGCGGAACTCTTACTCTCTCCGCCACGGATCAATCCATGATCCCGGTTCGCGTTCCACAGTTGACGAACGACGGTCGTCCCTGCACTTTCGTGCAATGGCTGGCTGACCTGAATTCACACGTCGATCGCGGCGACTGGATCGCCGAACTGTTGATTGATGGTGTGTTGTTTTCCCTGGAATCCCCGGAAACCGGCAGGTTGGCGAAGGTCGATGCACTCCCGGGATCGGGTGTCTTCACGGGCCAGGAGATCGCGTGGATCGAACCAACCGGCGAGCCACTCTGACCCCTGCCGTACCAGTATCGGCACTAACTCGTCAGCCACGTCCAGCCCGCTGGATAGAGCGACTGAATGCCGACAACGCCCCCGAGTAGCAGAAAATCCATCAGACCCACAAAGAGGATGGTCTCACTGAGTTCCCAGTCGAAGGCCTGCTGTACAAGTGCGATCGACAGCAGCACATGTCCGATCAACAAGCCGAAGTAGATGAAGACTCCCGGAGACTGGCCGAACCGATAGATGTCGATCATGGTCGCATCCATCTGCCCGGGGCCGATTCTCGCCGAGAGGAGCATTACCGAAAAGCCGAGCGAATGTGTGATCATCCAGATCGCGACCAGTTTGAGCGTGCCAGCCTTCCAACTCCCCAGGGAGATCCCCATCAGCGAACTGGCAATCAGGAAGGCAATCCAGGCACAAGGAACCGTGAGAACCACACCGATGCCTTCTCCGGCGAGAAACCTGCCCATGCGTTCGGGCCGCCATTGCAGGAGAGTGCCGATCACGCTGAAGATGGCACCGGCGAGCACCCAGCCGCGCCACGAGTGACTTTCAAAGCTGGTGATCTGAGACAGCTCCCGCTGCTTCGCCTGGCGAACGGGACTGAGGGCCTCGATCGGGTCGACTTCGGGCGAGTCGGTCATTTTGCCTGTAATGCCTGAATTTGCCGGCGAAACCGCGTGGCACGATAGATGTATCGCTTCTTCTTGGCCTCACTCCCCGCGATATTGGCCAGGTTTTCGTACTTCTCGGCCAAACGGGTCTTGATCTTTACCAGATGCTCAATCGACTTCGCCATGATTCTCTGCAACTCTTTCTTTACGTGTGGGATCACTCGGCCGCTGTTCAATTGCCTGTGGCTCGAATCGTACCAAGCGGAATCAGGTGGTTCAATTCGATTCAGGTTTGCCGGTTTGCCCCATTTTTGAGAACTCACAGAGCATCGAGACCAAATTGTCGCTCTCGACGTCAAGAGCCGCGCCCGACAGGAAGCGGGTGTGCATGCGAATTCACGGGCATCCACCGCATTCCAACGGTCGCGGCTTTGATCATGTCGCTGCCCGCAAAGCCGCACGCATCACACGCACCATCGTCGGCCCCGCATCCTTTGTGAACGGGAACTGATTGCAGTACTTCGGCGACTGATAGGCCGCGTAGGTCTTGCGGTCGATGTCGTGGGCATCGGGAATGTAGCCGATGCGGCCGTTGGCGTAGCAGGCGACGGCGAGGTGCTTGACCGGCGACTGTTCGCGCAGTTCGAGAGCGAACGACGAGAAGAACTCGCTTGAGTTGGTGGCGATGCCGAACTCGCCGATACGAAGGGCCTGCACTTCGGTTTCGAGCCATTCGGGTCGCTCATCAAGATCATTGAGCATCAGGTCGGTCCATTCCTGATTAAATCGGCACATCGCCGCCACGGCCTTCCATTCATCACCACCATGTCGAGTGACCATATCATTGGGGCGGTTCGTCATCGCGCGGCCAATCGTCTCGCGCCAGCCCGTCACATCGTGGTCCCGCAACCTGCGAACGGCCTCCTCGCGATCGCAATCGATCTCCTCTCGCGTCCAGCGACGAGTCGGGAGTCGGACTGATGACGAATGGGCACCGAGTTGTGACGCATCTAAATCATCTGCATGAGACAACGAATCGAGAACGGCAGCCGCGATTGCGTCTCCCGGCTCCCCATGACGCTCCATTGTCGAGAAGTGGGGATGAAAGTTCACGTCGCCGCACGCCCCTTGCAGGTAGATGGCCTTGCTGCCGGGGAGTCGTTGTTCGAGCAGATCGCACACCTGTCCAGGGACATCTCGACTCACATCCCTTGGACGCAGTACGGTGGCGATGGTGGGATGGCCTTGATAGTTCACAACCACCGCCATGGGCGTGCCGTCGACATGGTCCACTCGAAGAGTCGTCAGCGTGGGATCAATTGGTCCGTTGGCGCGCGTGCGGTTGAACGTCAGTCCTTCCAAAGCTGTCGTGGCCGTCGAAAGTTTCGCGGGATGCAGATCATGAAAGGCCATGATGGCCGACGTCGCCGCCTGCCTGGCCGCGAATGTTTCGTAGATCGGATCGACTTCACCGACGCCTCGCAGTCCACCTGACGCCGGCGCGTTGTGGGAGTGTTCGCAACAGACAAGGATGTTCGCTGCTGGGATGTTCGTCGCGGCCCCGATCTGTTGACGCACCTGCAGAGTGAACTCGGCGCTCAAGACCATCAAGTCGAGCGACACGATAACGATTTGCGTGTCTCCGTTACCGATGACGAGCGATGTTGCGTTCAAATTGTCGTGAATATGCCGCCAGGTGCGGCCGAGATAGTATCCCCAGCCGGCGAGTTCCACTCCCCAGAAAGGGTTGATGCAAGTGCGGGCAATGGCGGCGTGCGCGGGCATGGTCGTGAGTGATTATAGTATCGTGCAGAGGTGACTTTGACCCATTTGCATTCTGCAGAGCAACACTATCCATGAAGATAACACGCATCATCACTTACCCCATTCGCATTCCGCTGAAACCCGAGTATCGGATGGTCTCGGCCCTCGGACGGCATGATGTGTCGGAGTATCTCCTGTTACGGATTGAAACCGATTCGGGCATTGATGGCGTGGGTGAGGCGACGATAACCGCCTGCTGGAGCGGCGAAACGGTCTGGGGGGCAAAGGCGATTATCGAGCACTTCTTCGCGTCCCGGTTGATCGGTTGCGATCCGCGAGACATCGAAGAGATCGACAAGACTCTCGACTCGATCGCGGTTGGAAACTGGTTCGCCAAGTCGGCCATTGAGATGGCGTGCCAGGATATTCGCGGACTCGATGCCGGGAAGCCGGTGTATGAATTACTTGGCGGCGCGGCACGTTCGCGCAACATTCGCTGTCGATTCTCGATGGGGGCCTATCCGCCGGAGAAGGCGGCGGCCCGCGCCAGAGAACTGGTGGATCGTGGGTTTACGACCATCAAAGTCAAAGTCGGCACCGGAATCGATGAAGACATCGCCCGTGTGCAAGCCGTGCGTAGAGCGATTGGCGACGAACTTGCGATCGTCGTCGATGCCAATTGTGGCTACGACGTTGCAACGGCCATTGAAGCGGCGAAGTTGTTTGCGGAATGTGGAGTGTCGCTGTTCGAGCAGCCGACACCTCGCGGGGACTTCGAAGGGCTGGCCAAAGTCCGCAGGGAGATTGGATTCGCTGTGATGGCTGACGACATCTCCTTCGATTACTTCGATGCCGTCGAGTGCATTCGGCATCAGGCGTGCGATGTGATCAGTGTTTACCCGGGCAAGAATGGCGGCATCCGCAAGTCACGCAGGATTGTCGATTTCGCTGCCGAGCATGGTGTCGCCTGCAGTATTGGCTCGAATCTCGAACTCGATATCGCATCCGCGGCGATGTGCCATCTGGTGGTCGCATCACCGAACATGCAGGTGGAGCAGTATCCCGGAGACATCATGGGTCCGGACTATCACGAAGTTCGCATCGCTTGCGAGCCGTTGACGATCTCCGGCCCCCACATTGAGTTGAGCGATCGCCCCGGCTTGGGAGTCGATGTCGATTGGGGAGTTGTAGAACGCTGTGCAATCTGAGTCGGATTTCGAGCGATCGTCGCTGGTCAAATCGTCGATTGCCGACAATGATGTGTCGCAGACGTCTATCGGCTCCACGAAATTCGGTCGCGAAAATCAACTTGCCAGACAGGGGAATCTGATCATTGAAGTCCATTCGCACAGCGATCGACGAAGGGAGTTGCCTGCTCGCGCTTGACGTGCGGACGATGGAGGAGGTCATCCGCGCGACTGGCGAATTCCTGGTTCAAACAGGGCGCCTGCCCGAGGATCAGCTTGAAGCCGTCATCGCGGGGTTGATGGCCCGCGAGCGCAGCGTCCCGACCGCCATCGGGAATGCCTGCGCCGTGCCGCATTACTACGGCGACGAAGTCCCCGAACCGACAATGGTCTTTATCCGGTTGAAGCACGCCGTCAACCTGGGGGCACCGGACGGCATTGCCACGCGATTCATTTTTCTGCTGCTGGGGCCGAAGGACCGCGCCGGTGAGCATCTCGACACGCTGGCGACGATCGTCCGGCTGATGTCGGATTATGAATTTCACTACGAAGCCGCCGTCGCGACCACGAAACAGTCGCTGGTCGTCGCGCTGCAGAATCACATCAGTCGGACGACACCTGACCCCGCTGAGAAACCACGCGAGATATCGGAAGGACTGAGAACTAGCGCCCAACCTTTCGACGGCTTTTTCAAGGACATCAAACGCCGGCTGCCTCACTACATCGACGACTTTCGATCGGGCTTGCACCCCAAGGTGGCGGCGTCGATCTTCTTCTTGTTCTTTGCCTGCCTGGCCCCTGTCTTTACGTTCGGCGGCATTATGGGGGCCGCCACCGATGGACAGATCGGCGCGGTCGAAATGCTGATTGCCACCGCGGTGTGTGGATTGATCTATTCGCTAGTTGCCGGCCAGCCTCTCATCATTCTGGGAGGCATCGGGCCGATTCTGATTTTTACGATCATCCTGTACCGGCTATGCCAGGACATGAATCTGGGTGATCAGTTCCTAGGAGTCTATGGCTGGGTCGGGTTGTGGACGGCATTGTTTACGATCGTGCTCGCGGTGACCAATGCCAGCAATCTCATGCGGTACTTCACGCGGTTCACGGACGAAATCTTCTCGGCACTCGTGTCGCTGATCTTCATTTATGAAGCGGTCAAGGCGCTGGTCACGACATTCGACGCAAGCTTTCGCGAGGGAGAATCGCATGATGCGGCGTTTCTCGCGTTGATCCTTGCGTTGGGGACGTTTTACATCGCGATGTCGTTGACAAGGTTTCGGAAAAGCCGTTTCCTCGTCCCCTGGATGCGTGAGTTCCTGGCCGACTTCGGGCCGTCGATCGCACTGGCCAGCATGGCGATAATCGCGTTCTGGCTGAGGAATCAAGTTCCACTCCCTTCGCTGGAAGTCGGATCGTCCGAAGGGTTCGGCACGACATCCGGGAGGGACTGGCTGGTCGACCTGTCAAGTGTGCCTCTTTGGGTGAAGTTGGCCTCCGCCGGACCCGCCGCCTTGGCAACCGTGCTGGTGTATCTCACGCAGAACATCACCGCCAGACTCGTCAACAGTTCCAAGAACAAACTGACGAAAGGGGAGTCGTATCATCTCGATCTCGCGGTCACTGGGGTCTTGATCGGCGGTTGTTCGTTCTTTGGATTCCCTTGGCTAGCGGCAGCAACCGTGCGTTCGCTGGCCCATGTGAGGTCGTTGGCCGATGTTGAAGAAATCGTCGCGGGGAGCGGCTCCTCCCGCGAGCGAATCGTTCACGTCCATGAAAACCGTATATCGGCGCTCGTCGTGCATATTCTGATTGCCTGCTCCCTGCTGTGTCTGCCCCTGCTACGGTACGTTCCGATGGCGACTCTGTATGGAGTTTTCCTGTACATGGGAGTGGTCTCTCTTCAAGGAACCCAGTTTATCGAACGACTCAATTTGTGGCTGATGGATTCGGCGCTGTATCCGGCGACGCACTACATCCGCCGCGTACCAATGAGGACGATCCATCTGTTTACGCTGGTGCAGTTCGTCTGCCTGGGAGTGCTGTGCGCGATCAATGTCGCTCCCTGGGAACTGCTCCGCATTCTGTTTCCGATCTTTATCGCCCTCTTGATTCCGGTCAGATTTCTCGTGGGACGGCTGTTCAGGCCAAGCGATGTTGCGATTCTCGATTCCGATGAGGAACCTCAAACCGAGGAACTTCATTGGGTGTAGAGGCAGCTTCGCGTGAGCAACCACTCATTCATCGCCCGGAGCGATCCACTTCGGCAACTGCGACGGCACATACGCCTCAAGTCGCCCGAGCAACACATCGGCATCGTTCTCGACGATCAATCGTTCGCGGTGGATCGGCTTGAGAAACCGTTCCTCGACGGCGTGATCGACAAAGGCGATCATGCCGTCGAAGTAGCCCGCGATGTTCAGCACTCCGCACGGTTTGTCGTGCAGTCCGAGCTGGCCCCAAGTCCAGATCTCGAAGAGTTCTTCGAGTGTGCCGATGCCGCCGGGGAGGGCGACAAAGGCGTCGGAGCGATCGGCCATGATCGTCTTCCTCTCGTGCATCGACTGCGTGATGATGAGTTCCGTCAACGACTGATGGGCCACTTCCTTCTCGAGGAGAGACTGAGGAATCACTCCTGCCACACGACCGCCGGCTTCAAGAACGGAATCGGCGATCACACCCATCACGCCGACCCGGCCACCGCCGTAAACCATGGTCAGTCCTCGCTGCGCGAGTCGTTGTCCGAACTCGCGAGCCTGATCGGCATACTCACTCCGCCTGCCGATGCTGGAGCCGCAATAGACGCAGATCGATTGCATATTGATGTTTCGCCTTCGACGATGTGACACACTGACTCTGGCCGATCAACATAGGAAGGGGCGATGGTAACTCTCAAGACCGATCGATTGATCCTGCGAATGTTTCGCGAAGAGGATCTCGCTGCGTATGCCGCGATCTGCGCTCAGCCCGAAGTGATGGAATTCCTTGGAAAACGTCTGCCGCTTGACCGTGCGGAGAGCTGGCGTCAGATGGCGTTCTTCGTCGGACATTGGCAACTGAGAGGGTATGGTCAATGGGCCGTCGAGGAACGTGAGACGGGCGCACTGCTTGGACGGATCGGCTTCTATTACCCCGAAGGCTGGCCCGGTTTCGAAGTCGGCTGGGTGTTGGGAAAGGAACATTGGGGCAAAGGCTATGCCACCGAAGGAGCGAGCCGCTGTCTCGATTATGCCTTCGACGAGATGGGAAAGGACCACGTCATCAGCCTGATACATCCCCAAAATCGAGCCTCGATTCGAGTGGCGGAACGACTGGGAGAGACGCAGGAAGGGACGGCACACGTTTCCGAGAAGGATGTGCTGGTTTACGGAATCAGCGCAGCAACCTGGCGGGGTCGCCCTCTGTAGGGAATGTGCCTCCGTGCCATTCCGTAGGCGGGACAATGCGTTCATCACTCGAACCCCTTAACCGTAAGGAACGACCAACTCGCATCCGAATTGCGAAGCGTCACGAGATCGGTTTCCAAAAGGCTTCACCCGTCAACCCGCCCTGCGGAATGCCAGGGACGGCATTCCCGACAGTCAATCTACTCCTTCTTCAAGCCAGCCTCGCTGTTGCCGATCGCAGCGTACGCACATAAAGTGTCGCGATCGAAGTCGCGACGAATTGACTCTCAAACTCAAGACATGCCCACCAAATCAAAGCATCAGTTTGTTACCGTTCAACAGCACATCCTCGATGAGCAGAAACGCTTTCCAGGCGCCTCGGGGGAGTTCTCGTGGCTGCTTTCGGGGATCACGCTGGCGACTAAACTCATTCAGGACAAAGTCCGTCGGGCGGGACTGACCGACATTCTTGGCACGCATGGCGAAGTTAACGTACAGGGAGAGGTGCAGCAGAAACTCGATGTTTATGCCAACGATGTCCTTGAACATTGCTTGAGTGTCCGACAAAGCATCGGCATTCTCGCCTCGGAAGAAAACGAAGAGCCGATGGTGGTCCACAAGGGATCCGAGAACGCGAACTACGCCGTTGTCTTTGACCCGCTGGATGGCTCGTCGAACATCGATGTAAACGTGAGCGTGGGGACGACGTTTTCCATCCTGCGCCGCCCGGAAGGCGCCGGACTGAACGACCCCGAACAATGGGTGCTGCAACCCGGGAGCAAACAGATCGCGGCCGGCTATGTCGTTTATGGTTCGTCGACGATCCTGGTCTACAGCGTCGGCAATGGAGTGCATGGCTTTACTCTGGATCCGTCGATCGGTGCCTACATGTTGAGTCATCCCAACATCAAGATGCCCGAACGGGGCAAATACTACTCGGTCAATGAAGCGTATGCCGACACGTTTCCACCCCGATATCGGCAGTACATCGAGCGACTGAGGAAAGGCGTCCTAGGGCAGCGATATGCTTCACGCTACATCGGCTCGATGGTCGCCGACTTTCATCGCACACTGCTGAAGGGGGGAGTTTTCCTCTACCCTCCCACACAAGACTTCCCCGAAGGGAAGCTGCGACTGCTGTACGAAGCCAACCCGGTCGCCTTTCTGGCCGAGCAGGCCGGCGGCACGGCGATCGATGGAACCAAGCGCGTGCTCGACATTGAGCCGACGAGCATCCATCAGCGAACGCCGCTCGTGGTCGGCAGCCGCGTGGAACTGGCCGATTTCGAGCGATTCGTGCTGCAAGGGGAAGGGTAAAGAGCCACGCCCGACAGGAAGCGGGTGTGCGTTGTTCGGCAACTCACTCAGCCACAAACGCTTCCATGATCCGCAGCGTTTCGGGACTGACGTGGTGTTCGATCCCTTCGCTGTCGATCGACGCTGTTTCGGGGCTGACGCCGAGGGCGATCAGGAACTTGTAGACGATCTCGTGCCTGCGGTGCGAGGCTTTCGCAAGCTTCTGCCCCTCGAGTGTGAGTTCGACAGGGGCATAGGGTTCGCTGGCGGCAAGGCCATCACGCTGCAGTCGGGCGACCGTGCGATGGACCGTCACATGGCTCACCGCAAACCGCTGAGCCAGGTCGGTGACTCGGCACGTCCCCTGCTCGGCAATGATCTCGGCGATGGCCTCGACGTAGTCCTCAGCCAACTCGGTCGCATGGTCGCCCCGTGTCCGCTCGTGCTGATTCTTGGTGGTGCGCGCTTTTGACATGGCAGGCAAATGCTAGTGAAAAGTGTCGAACGAACGAAACTCGCGCGAATCGAGCGGGAATTCAGATGGTTGAATTGAGCATTCGCGATCTGAGCAAACGTAGATTGACAACATTGTAGCACGGGCTACAATCTCGCTCTGGCTTGTAGCGCATGCTAAACTTCACGAAGGGTTCACGAAGTATGATCAATCGATCGAATTGTAATCGGCGTGCCTTTACGCTGATCGAATTGCTGGTGGTGATTGCGATCATTGCCATACTCATATCGCTGTTGCTCCCTGCCGTCCAGGAGGCCCGCGAAGCCGCTCGCCGGACGCAGTGTCGAGACCACCTCAAGCAAATCGGGCTGGCGATCCATAACTACGAGGGAACTCACGGTGTCATCCCTCCGGGTTACGTTTCGTTCGGCGACTATCCCAACATCGGATCGCTACCGGCAGAGGACTACGACGCCGTCACATGGGATGCGTCGCCCGGCTGGGGATGGGGAACGATGCTGTTGCCATCTCTCGACCAGTCTCCGCTGTCGAACTCGCTTGATCATTCCGAGCCCGCCTGGGCACCACCGCATCTCAGCCTCGTTGCGACGAAACTCGAGGTGTTTCTCTGTCCATCGGTGTCCGGCAGCCACGAGCGTTTTCAACTCGTAAATGCCGGCGGCAATCCATTGTTAAAGAATGGCAATCGAGTCGAGCTGGGCCGAATGCACTATGTGGCGAGCCACGGGCAGGAAGAGTGCTGGGGAGGCTGCTCTGGGCCGACCGGAGGCTATGGCGGCGATACGTCTCGATTGGCCGACGGCCCGTTCTTTCGAAACTCATCCACGCGTTTTGCCCACGTGAGTGACGGCCTCTCGACCACCGTTTTTCTGGGCGAGCACAGTTCCCTACTGAGTGACAAGTCCTGGGTCGGCGTTGTCCCTGGAGCGGCTGTCATCCCAAGGATTAACACTCCCGACAATGCCACCGAGTCGGCTGCCACACTGGCGCTCGCACACAGCGGACCCGCTTCTGGAGAGGCCGACGCATTCGGCAATCCAATCATTCATCCACCGAACTTTCCAATGCTGCACGTGGGGCAGATGTATTCGGAGCACGATGGCGGGGCACACATCCTGCTTGGCGACGGCGCGGTCAGGTTCATGTCGCAGTTCATCCACCGTCCAACTTTTGCCGCGATGTCGAGTATTCGAGAAGGTGAGGTGGTTGGTGAATTCTAAGTATTCCTGTCGAAATACCACGTCATCCGTCACTGCTTGCGGGATGCTGGTTGCAATGCTGGTTGGCTGCGGAGGCTATCCCGAGGTAAGTCCTCAAGCTGTGGAACTTGCCAAGGCCGTCGACAACCTCTGCAATCTGCGGGATGTGTCACAGATTGCCCAAGCCCGCGAGATCGTTCAGAACGAGCATGGGGCCGGTGCGATTACCGAGGATGAACACTCTTACTTGCTGAACATTCTCGATACGGCAGCGTCGGGAGACTGGGACGCCGCTCAGCAGGAGTCACGGCGACTGTTGGAGGATCAGCAACAGTGGTGAACGGAGTCGAATCGCAATGGACGTCGAGCCCAACGTGACGCAACTTCAACATGGGACCAGCCTCGCTCTGTGGCTCTGGAAAAGGGGACACACCAATGTCCCAATCTAACCCACGCCCGTAGCGACCGCTGGTCCTTCCATTCTGTCTCCCCCACAGTGCTGCGGCGATTGTGTTGCAAAGTTTTTCAGTGGGCGAGAGGGGGAAGAATTGAAGATTTGTTGCGCCGCTGGGAACTGCTGCGGGCGCAACCGCGTGCCTTAGGGTAGACGGAACGTGTTCACGGACGAATCTTCGTCCGCGCGGGCCGGCAAGAGTATGCCAAGGGTATCGGCAAGAGTATCACGAAGTGCGTGTCTCTACTCGTACTCTTGTACTCTTGGACGCTTCCAAAATGGCAGGAGTTCAACAATGCGATGGGATGGACATGTCGAGGGCCGGGACGACCCCAGCGGGCACGCGCAACTCATTCGGCGTTCCGATTGGGAATTTCGCGGATATTCCCGATTGCGGTGCTATCAGGGAGGCGACAGCCGTGGGAACGATCACTGGCTTCAGATGCCTGTCGTCCACTACTTCAATCTTCAAACTTCGATCGCAAGTTCGGGTGGAAAGGGTGAACGACTACCGAAATCCGCTCGTACACCCGGTCACGCAGGATGGAACGAACCGCGCCACTGGACGTGGACACGGCCAAAATTCGTCATCAAACCAAGTGTCAACGATACTGCCGTCACGCATCAACCTCCATTAACTTGTTACGACGCGCGGAAGATTTCCGTGACTCGCAGGGGTGGAGTGGGACCGCGGATTCGCCCGAACCATTGACAGCAATGGCTCTTCCTCCCACATTCGAGGATTCCACGAGACTCGAGTCCCTTCAACATCAGAACGTAGCAGCAATGACGGCCCGGCAGATTCAAATGTACGACACGACCTTGCGGGATGGCTCGCAGGGGGAGGGAGTCAATTTCTCACTGCAGGATAAGCTCCTCATTACGAAGAAACTCGATGAACTGGGCTTCGACTTCATCGAAGGGGGTTACCCGCTCTCCAATGAGAAGGACTTTGAGTACTTCCAACAGGTCCGGGACTTGCCGCTCAAGCATGCCGTCGTGTGCGCTTTCGGAATGACCCGCCGCAAAGGCATCGGGGCCGAAGACGATGTCGGCATGCAGGCCCTGCGGGATTCCGAGGCGAAGGTTTGCACCATCGTCGGCAAGACGTGGGACTTGCATGTGACCGAAGTTCTGAGGGTCGATCTCGACGAAAACCTCGCGATGATCCGCGACTCGGTCGCCTTTCTCGTGTCCGAGGGTAGACGAGTCTTCTACGACGCCGAGCATTTTTTCGACGGCTACGCGGCCAATCCTGAATATGCGCTGACGACGATACAAGCTGCTGCATCCGCAGGGGCGGAGATCATCGTGATGTGCGATACCAACGGCGGCTCGCTCCCCGAGAAGATCACAGCGACGATCGAGGCTGCGAAGAAAGAGTTAACGATTCCCTTCGGCATCCATTGTCACAACGATTGCGATGTCGCCGTGGCGAACTCGCTGGTCGCGGTCGATCTGGGGGCAGTGCAGGTCCAAGGGACGATCAACGGCATCGGAGAACGGTGCGGTAACGTCGACCTGGTCAGCGTGGCGGCCAATCTGTCGCTCAAACGCGACGGGTTCAAAGTCCTCGAATCGGGCGAGGGCGTTCGGCATCTCACTGAGCTCTCGAGGTATGTGTACGAACTCGCCAACATGAACTTTCGATCGGGGCAGGCCTTCGTTGGTCGCAGTGCGTTTGCTCATAAAGGAGGAATGCATGTACACGCCGTCAATCGACTGGCGCACAGCTACGAACACATCGCCCCCAACCTCGTCGGCAACGAACGCCGCGTACTGGTGAGCGAGCTTTCGGGACGATCGAACATTGTCGCAAAGACGACGCGTTACAAACTCGATCACGATCCTGAACTCATGACGACGATCCTCGCCAAGGTTCAGGAACTTGAAAACGACGGCTACCAATTCGAGGCGGCCGAGGCATCGTTTGACTTGCTGGTGAAGAAGGTCGCGGGAACCTATGAGCCGAAGTTTCAACGGCTGCATTACCGCGTGAATGTCGAGTCTTCACCGAAAGAGGAAACGCTGACGGAAGCGACTGTCAAACTCCGCATCGACGGTACCGGCCCCGTGCGCCACGAGGTGGCCGAAGGGGACGGTCCTGTCAACGCGCTCGACAACGCTTTGCGAAAGGCCCTTATCGAAACGTATCCCTCGCTGCTGAACATGCACCTCGTCGACTACAAGGTGCGAGTGATCAACTCAGCCGAAGGGACTGCGGCGAGGGTTCGCGTCGTCATCGAAAGTGCCGATGAGCACAATGTCTGGAGCACCGTCGGAGTGAGCGAGAACATTATCGAAGCGAGCTGGCTCGCGCTGGTCGATGCGGTGGAGTTCAAGCTATACAAGGATGAAGGGGAAGTGGGGTAGGAGCCGAATCTCGGAGTCATCATTTCGGGGTCGTGAGAGACCGAGTGATGACACTGAAATCGCCACCGCCATTTCATTCCCGCATCGCATCGACGGCGGATTGCCACATGGCGGGGGAGACCGATCCGCCGACTTTTGCCAAGGCCGCCGTTGGTGAGCTGTTCTGCACGCGACTCAATGCGAAGGCTGTCACAGTCGGTGACCGACTCATCCCGGGGGGGGCGGGAGCCAGGAGACAAGAGTCCAATGTCGCTGGGTGCCTCTGCTCCGCAGTGCGCATCCGCACTCCATTCATTATCAAAATCCGAGCGACACGCTGCCTCAGAGCAACGAGCGATAGGCGTTCAGCTCCTTGCCGAAATGTTCCCTATGTCCGTCATCATCAGCCACCATGCGAAAGTCGGCGAAGTCGAAACCGGGGGCGACGGTGCACTCGACGAGTGTGTAGTCGCCGAGGGATCGGGCGGCTTGCCAGTGTCCGGCGGGGACGATGTGCGTGAGTTGCGGGCCTTCGTTACCGGCATCGCTCGTCGCACCCAGTCGTTGAATGGTGAGGGTGCCGGTCTGGGGATCAAACACCAACAGTTCCAGCGGACTGCCGGCAGAGTGACGCCAGATTTCGTCGGACGCGACGACGTGCCAACGGCTGTGGTCGCCGGCTTGGAGCAAGAAGTGGATGATCGTGACAGCCGACCGCTGGCCGACATCGGCCAGCACCGAAACGGGGGAGCGATAGAACTCGCGGTAGTGGCCTCCCTCCGGATGTGGAGCGAGGTTCAGTCGTTCGATCCACTGGGTGGCCGTGATCCGTGGGGTTTCCGACATGCCTACTCATCTGTGTCACTGGACGGGATGCGTTGTTGTAGTAGCTGCCATTCCGATGCCAGCCCCAGTTTTGAACACCAATTGTTGATGTAGTCGCGATCAAGATTGTTGCCCATCACCTTCATCATGCCGGCCATGTCGCGTAAGTGCTTTTCACTTTGCCCCGATTGATAGTAACGGAGTTTGTTGACGATCACGTCTTCAGGTGACGCGAACCTCACCGAGAACTCGCCCTCGCTGGTCAATCGTCGGCCACGGGACAACTCCGATCGGGCAAACTCGGAATCCTGTGGGATGATCACATCGACCTTGAGACCCGATGCAGGATGGATGATGTTGAACTGCGACCTTCTTGCCACAGCGTCGCGCGCCGATGCCTCGGATACGTAGTAATCAGGTGCCAGAAACGCTCCGCATACCGTCGCAATCTGATCGAGTCTCATGTCGGCCAGGATGTCAACATCGTTTGTGAAGCGTGGTTCTCCGTATCGCATGCTGGCCAGTGAGCCGACCACAAGGTAGTCGATGTTGTGCGACTCGAAGAACGTCGCGACGATCTGCATCAACTCATCAGGTTGCAGCTCACTGGAGTTCATGCGTCACGACCCCGTGGCTGATGCGTCTAGCGATTTCGCGATTGACCGTCTGTTCGTCCCAGTCGGGATGGTCCGCCCGTATGGCTCCACGCAGAATGACTCGCGCGGATTTCCACATGCGAAATCCGATTCGCAGCCGTTCAACCTCGGTCTTCTGCCGCAGCACGTCAGCCATCGCATCGTCCATCATCTCGAATGCGGGAAGTGTGCCTTGCAAGTGAAACCTCCAGATCACTCAATCACCTGACTCAGAATGCCAATTCCGGATGATACCAACCCGTGTCGATCAATTCCCGGCCGGGGCTTTCTTGCGTTCGATTCGCGTCAGGAAGACTTCCATGATGCGTCGATAGAGTTCATCCCTCAGAATCTCGTCTTCGACGCCCGATTCGATGTTGGGATTGTCGTTGACTTCGATGATGTAGAACTTGCCTTCCGATTCCTTCACATCGACGCCGTAGAGGCCGTCGCCGATGAGGTTGGCGGCCTTGAGGGCGATCGCGACTGCTTTGCGGGGCGCGGTTTCGACGGGCATCGTCTCCCACTTCCCATAGCGACGTGGCCCGTGGCCTGCATTGTTGATGATCTGCCAATGCTTATGGGCCATGAAATACTTGCAGGCAAACAGCGGACGCCGGTCGAGAATGCCGATCCGCCAGTCGAACGTTGTCGGCAGGAATTCCTGGACGACGAGCAGATCGGATTCGCCAAAGAACTCTTTCAGATGCGAGTCGAGCATCTCTTGAGAGTCGACCTTCACAACGCCTTGCGAAAAAGCACTGTCGGGCTTCTTAAGCACGCATGGAAAACCGAGTTCTTCACCAATGCGAGCCGCGTTGTCGCGATGCACGACAACCGTCTTGGGTGTCGGCACCTTATAACGTTCGAGGAGTTCAGCCAGATAAACCTTGTTCGAGCAACGCGCAATCGACTCGGGATCGTCGATGACGATCAGCCCTTCTCCCGCAGCCTTCCGGGCGAAGCGGTACGTGTAGTGATTGACGTTGGTCGTCTGCCGAATAAACAGCGCATCGAATTCGAGCAGCCGAGGAAGATCGTCGCGTTGAATCAGCTCTACTTCCAGTCCCAGCGATTCCCCAGCCTTGATGAACTTCTTCAGAGACTGTTCATCCGACGGCGAATCCTCGGCCTGCGGATCGTGCAGGATGGCCAGGTCGTAGCGCGACTGCGAGTTCTTAGGCCGGCTGACCGTCTTGCCGGCGAAATGCTTGGTCGCGGCCTCGACCACGAACGGCCAATGCGATTCGGGGACTTCGGCGGCACCGATCACCTTGACGCTTCTCAGTTCCCAGGAATTCTCTTCGCGGGCGAACTTGAATCGCAGCATCGGCGATTGAAAGAGATGGAACAGCTTGCGGCTGAGTTGCTCGTACCGCTTGGCGGTGTTGCGTCCGAAGTAAACGGAAAGCGTGAACGTATCGGATTGAAGCGGCGCGAGCGCCTTCTGGATGTCGTCGTCGAGATCGTCCGACACCAGGCGGACCATCGTTTGAGACTTGGCATCCTGCAGCGTGATGATGCTCGGAACCGGCTTGTGGCCGCGAGCTTCGGCAAGCAGGGAGACATAGTATCCCGTGCTCTGGTAAGTGTACGAACCGCACAAGTTGTAGACTTTGACGTTGCGTCGACCACTGATCTCGGGCTTGGTGAGGTAGCTCCAGGCGTCGACGAATTCAACGTTGGGGATGGGAAGGGGCCACTCCTTCAGACGATTGGCCACGATCAACGCGGGCACAGAACGAATCCTTCAAGGGTTTTCAAGGGGTTGGATCACTAACAGGTTGGCATCGTACGTCAAGATCCCCAACATGATGCTGCACAGCACTCGCTCCAGATCAACGTCGTACAGATTCTCTCCCTTGCGGATGGGATTGAGTTCGAAGGGATCGGCGATGTGAACGGTTCTCTCTTTCGAGTCGTAGCCCGACAGCACGACAAAGTGTCCCTGGGGAAGACCGCGGATGTCATCGGGAATGCTATCTGGAAGCTCGCGCGGCTCGTTGTACAAGTACGTGGCCGACAAACCGGTAAGGATCGGGACACCCTTCTTGAGATACTTGCGGATCAGCGAGCCCGTCAGATCCTCCATCTTTACACGGCCGCCAAGCTCCAGAAACTCCAGATACATCTTGGTCGCCAGACGGAGTTTGCGTTTGTCTTTCGCTTGTGCCTGCGCACGCAGCCGATCAGCGAGATTCGTGTCGCGCGAACGAAACCACGTCGGATCGAAGACCTGCAGGTTGTAAGTCAAGAGCGTTGCAGTGTAACCGCTCTTGAGAGCGTGACAGGCCAGCATCACAGCCAAGGTGCCACCGTCGTCGAGCGATTGCGTCTCGGAGATGACCCGGTCGAGCGAGATGCGGTTGCCGAAATAGCGATACACGGCATGCAGGCAGGTGGGCCCGCAGGTCGAGAGGGTGGGCTGATTGTGAATGTCCAGTCGCAGCCGGCTTTCCATGGCAAACTCGATCTCCGTCACCAGATGCTACAGAAACCCAACGTTTTCACAAGGACGCAGTCAGCCGCATCGTTGCGATGCGAGTCGTATGCATGGCTGCAGATCAGATCTCCATCACACTGCCCGACACCAGTCTCATCAATCAAACGGCACGCGGATTGCCATACCCTAGACAAAGCGGGGCGCAACGTGATCGTCGTGGTCGTTAACAGAGAGCTGGAAGTCAGCCGGGCGGAGGTTGGCGTTGCAACCGACTCCAGTGTCGACATTTGCGCCTACCGAGCCAAAGCCGGAGCGGCGGGCTTCATAAACCCTTTAATCGTCACAATGTCGTCATTCCCCAACAGATGTTGACCGAATGCAACCTGCCAGGTTGCACAGAGTCAGCAGTCAACCATCAAACTCTGTTGAAGTTCGATTTGAATTGAATCTCATCCGCGACATCTCAGTTTCTCACAACGTTGACGACATGATCGTGACATCGCGCATGGAGAGTTCGCAGCAGTTCCCTGGGGAGACAGGCGATAATGCCCATTAAACTCACACCGGACAGCTTTCTGAACGGCGTGCGACAAAGCCATCTGATCAAGCCAGAGCGGCTCGACAAGGTGCTCGCGGAAATGCGTGCTGCCGATGTGTCGCTCGATGATACGGATCGCATCGCCGAAGGTCTGGTCGAACGCGACATCATCACGCGTTGGCAGGCGGATAAACTTCTGCAGGGGAAGTTCAAGGGCTTTCTGCTGGGCAACTACCGCCTGAAGATGCTGCTCGGCAAAGGTGAAATGAGTTCGGTGTACCTCGCCGAGCATGCGATGATGAAGCGACGCTGCGCCATTAAGGTGCTGCCTGCCATCAAGGTGAAGGACACGAGCTACCTCGGGCGTTTTCACCGCGAAGCCGAAGCGGTCGCCGCGCTCGATCATCCAAATATCGTCCGTGCTTACGATGTTGGCATGGAAGTCGAGGCCGGCACCGACATTCACTATCTGGTGATGGAGTTCGTTGACGGCCAGAGCCTGGAGGCCAAATACCGAAACCAGGATGGATTCTCAGTTGTCGAGGCAGCCGAATACATGAGGCAGGCAGCACTCGGCCTGGCCCACGCACACGAGAATGGTCTCGTTCATCGAGATGTGAAACCCAGCAATCTGCTGGTGGACAAGAAGGGAGTCGTGCGGCTGCTGGACCTTGGTTTGGCGCGGTTCTTCAAGTCGACCGATGAGGAATCGCTGACGATCAAACATGATGAGAAAGTGCTTGGCACCGCCGATTTCCTGGCCCCTGAACAAGCCGTCGACAGCCACAACGTCGACGAACGGGCCGACATCTACAGTCTTGGTTGCACGTTCTACTTTGCGCTCACTGGTCAGCCGCCATTCACCGATGGCACGCTTGTGCAGCGGCTCCTGGCTCATCAGACGAAAGCTCCGCCGCCGCTCAAGAAGTTCCGACAGGATGTACCCGAGAGCCTGAACGGCATTCTCGACCGCATGCTCAAGAAGCGCAAAGATGACCGGTTTCAGTCGATGACCGAAGTGGCCGAGGCTCTCGGGCGCTGGCTCATTGCCAACGGACCCAGGGAATGGAAAGTGGCTCATCCCGAAGTCGTGGCGTCATTGACAGGAATTGATGCGTTGCTGCCGTCGCGTGACCGCATCGCGATTGCGAGACGCGGCACTGCCACAACCGGGACACCGCGAGAAGTGGCGGCCCGGCGCGAGAAGTCGTTGAAGGGACGGCCTCGACGCCCAGAATCGTTACGTAAGGTTGCGGCGGAATCGACCCAAGCGAAGCCGCGTGAGGATTCCAATGCCGTTGAGTCAGTGAACAAATCGCCCGAACACAAATACACCTTGCCTCCCCCCGCGCTCTCGTCCAAGCGAGCCAAGTCGACGGGTTTCGAACCACGCTCATCGCTGAGTCTGCCGATCGACCGTAAGGTCGTGCTCGCAGGAGTGATGATTGTGGCGGGTCTGTTCGGTATCGCGGGAATCGCGATGAAACTGACCGCCAACGTGGATGGCCCGGGAACGGTCGATGTCGAAACTCCTGATGACATTGAAATCGGCGATACGGGTAACTGAGTCATCCGCTCAGGCTGGGTGAATTGCGTATTCCGCCGGCCCACCCGGGTCTCTCGCTGCACGGCTGACATTGCGAGTGCGGTTCCATAAACTGCTTCGCACCGAGGGGGCAATCGAGCCTTCTCCATCGATCAGGAGCATTGCCACGTGAATCCACTTGATGAATTGACCCGTCTGACATCGCTGTTCGACGATCCTATGGATTTGATTACGGAAGCGGTGCACGTGCCGGCCTCGGCCACTCCGGAGCCCTACAAGACGATGCTGGCCCACGACCACCATATGACGGTCGAAATGGAGTCGTACCACCGCTGTATGGTGAACGTCGAAGTGTTGGCCGACCACATCGAGGGGAACGAATACACACGCAAGATTATTCTCAGGAACTCCTCGAACAATCAGGTGGTGCAATTCGGAATCGTGCGATTCAACTTCAACTACGTCACTCCGGCGGTCAAGGAGCAGATCCTCAGTCGACAGATACCACTGGGGCGGGTGCTCATCAATCACAACGTGCTGCGCATGATCGACCTGGGAGCGATCATTCAGATCAAGGCCGGTCCAGAGCTTGCCAAGTGCATGGAATTCCCCGAAGGGACGACGACCTACGGGCGATTGGCGACCATCTTCTGCAATGGCCAGCCGGCAGTCGATCTGTTGGAAATCACCACTCCGTTGACGTAAGTTGATCGTTGAGATTTGTTGATTGCGGGGATCGCAAGCTGCGGAAACAGTATGACGGATCATTCCTCACCACCGGCGGCCACCAAGCCCAGCGTGCAGTTGTTTACCGACGGGGCCTGCAGTGGGAATCCGGGACCAGGGGGTTGGGCCTACATCCTTCGGCACCCCGCATCGAAGTCCGAAAAGGAAGCAAGCGGTGGTGCGGCCGATACCACCAATAACCAGATGGAACTGCAGGCGGTCATCGAGGGTCTGAAGGCTTTGAAACGACCGTCGACCGTCGAAGTGATTACCGACAGCCAATATGTTGCGAAAGGATGCCAGGAATGGCTGCCCGGCTGGAAGCGCAACAACTGGCAGCGTAAGGAACAGGGGAAGCTCAAGCCGCTCAAGAACGTCGAACATTGGAAGCAACTCGACGCGTTACTGGCGAAGCATCAGGTGATGTTTACGGTTGTTCGAGGACATACCGGGCATCCGGAGAATGAACGTTGCGACGTCCTCGCCGTGGCGGCGGCCGAGCAGTACAAGTGAAGTCGCGACAGCCAAACCGTAGCGGAATTCGTGAGAATTCCGAACGGGAACGCGAGGCAATTCTTACGAGTTCCGCGATAACGAAGAACCCAAGTCACAAGGAAGTTAAGAGCATCAATATGTCAGGCAAATGGCATCTCTTCGAAGCTGTGGGCGTCGAGCTGGAATACATGCTGGTCGACGCGGAGACGCTGGACGTTCTTCCCGAGGCCGATGATCTCATCAAAGGTGTGGCGGGCGAGGTTGTTTCAGATGTCAATCGCGGATCGATTGCCTGGTCGAACGAACTCTGCCTGCACGTCATCGAAATCAAGACTGACGGGCCTGCGGCTGAGTTGGCACCACTGACGGATCAGTTTCAACAGGAGATCGTGCAAATCAACGCGGCATTGACGGCTCAAGGGGGCCGATTGATGCCGACGGCCATGCACCCCTGGATGGATCCCGTCCAGGAGATGCGGCTCTGGCCTCACGACTCCAGCCCGATCTACCAGGCGTTCGATTCCATCTTTGATTGCCGGGGTCACGGTTGGGCCAACCTGCAAAGCACGCATATCAACCTGCCGTTTCAGGGTGACGATGAGTTTGGCCGACTGCATGCCGCGATTCGTCTGGTGCTTCCGCTGTTACCCGCGATCGCCGCGAGTTCGCCGATCGTCGAAGGCCGCAAGACGGGCAAACTCGACAGTCGACTCGACGTCTATCGCAGCAACGCCCGCGCCGTGCCATCGGTCTCGGGATGGGTGATTCCCGAACAGGCATTTAACCAAGAACGCTACGAATCAGATATCCTGCGGCGGATCTATTCCGACATCGCGCCGCTTGATCCACAAGGCATCCTGCAGGATGAGTTTCTCAACGCGCGCGGAGCCATCGCACGCTTTTCTCGCGGCAGCATCGAGATTCGAGTGCTGGATGTGCAGGAGTGTCCGCGCGCCGATATCGCAATCTGCGAGACAATCGTTGAATTGTTGAAGCTGCTTGTCGCGGAACATTGGACGAGTTCCGCCGAGCAGCAATCACTGACCGTCGAACCGTTGCATCAACTGCTGCTGGCCGCCATCGATCATGCCGATGCGGCAATGGTGACCGACGCAACGCTGCTGCGGCAGTTCGGCCTGCCCAAAAAGCCATTCACAATGGGTGAGGTGTGGCGGCACGTTCTCGATGAACTGCAGCGCTCGGAGTCGTCCCGCATTTCGGCTGATTGCGTCAAGACGATGCAGTTCATTCTCGATCGGGGGCCGCTGGCCCGGCGAATTCTCCGGCGATTCAACGACGATCTTTCGCGTTCTGCATTACGGCACATCTATTCGGACCTGTGCGATTGTCTCGCCCGCGGAGAATTGTTTGAATAGGTCGCTGCTCCACCCACTGTTTAACAATCCGCGCCCTGCGAACATCAGAAAGCCCAAGTGCATCATGAGCATTCGGTCGTGCGTCACCATCAGCCAGGTTGAGCAAGCTCGCGGAGGTCCATTCGTCTACTGGGGCGACTGGAAGGCGGCGGTTCACGAAGCTGCGGAATTGGGCTTTGACGCCGTCGAGTTGTTTCTCCCTGGCCCCGACGTTCTCGATCCGAACGAGATTCGAAGTGTCACGGGCTCCGCGGGTGTTCAAGTGGCCGCTGTTGGAACGGGGGCGGGATGGGTGATTCACCGCCAGCATCTGACGCACCACGACGCAAATGTCCGCAATCAGGCAATCGAATTCATCAGCCGGATGATCGACTTCGGCGCGGAGTTCGGTGCGCCGGCCATCATCGGTTCGATGCAGGGCCGGTCGAGTGCAGAGGTACCGCGAGAGGAAGCGATTCACTTCCTTAAGGAGGGACTCGTTCGTCTCGACGAACACGCCGCCAAGACGGGTGTCGATTTGATTTACGAACCTCTCAATCGCTACGAGACCGATCTCTGCTGCACGCAATCGCAAGGTGTCGTGTTGATCGAGCAGCTTGACCTCAAACGCGTGAAACTCCTGGCCGACCTGTTTCACATGAACATCGAGGAAGTTTCGATCGCCGATGCCTTGCGCGTGTCGGGATCGCACCTCGGGCATGTCCACTTCGTCGATTCCAACCGCAAGGCGGCCGGGATGGGGCATTTCGATTTTGCACCCATCGCAGCGGCTCTCAACGAGATCAATTTTCAGGGGTATGCCTCGGCCGAGGCGTTGCCGTTGCCGACCTCTCAAGCGGCTGCGAAAGCAACGATCGAATCGTACCGAAAGGTGTTTGGTGCCTGACAATTGCCCCGAATACTTTCCCCTGATCGCTCTGTGCGGTATACCCTTTGTCGCGTGTGAACTCACAACCTCCACCTGACGCCCCGGGAGTTGAACCGATGATCGGATTTTCCGTCAGCCGCTACACGAGTGCTCTGATCTTAACGGTGTGCATTGCGAACATCGCTTCAGCAGGGGAAGTAACGCTCACACACGGGGAGCACACCGTCGTGGTCCGCATCGATGGGGAAGTGAGTTGCGCTCTCACCATCGATCCGCATTGGAACAAGCCATACTTTCAGCCTGTTTCCGTGGAAGGAAGTTGGGACATTCTGGCTGACAACCTGGCGAATCCGACCGACGATGAGTTCGCCGCAGGAGGACAACTCTTTGTCGTGACCGAGGGGGCCGAAGTCCGTGCCTTTGACGCCGTGCAGAGTCGTGCCGACTTCGGCGAGATCCTGACTGCCAGTGAAGTCAAAGACGGATACGCCTACATTCCTGATCGAGATGGGTGGATTGCACTTGGCGATGTCGTCCCCGTGGCGGCGATGGTGACGCGAATCGTCAACGAAGCGCCGGAAGGGGGCCTCGAACGGCAGCATCCGTTGTTCTACGACCATCCGCATCACAAGGGGATCTGGAACACGCTCGATGAGATCAACGACATCAACTTCTGGGGTGAACTGGGTGTCGTTCGCAATGTGGAATTAGAGCTGCTGCAGTCGCGCGGCGAGGCGGCCTCGCTTCGCATGGTCAATCATTGGATCGATGCGAATGGCGAGCCGGTTCTCATTGAAACGACCACAGTGCTATTCATGAGCAACCGGCTATTTGTGTTCGACATCGAGTTGACCGCCGGGGCCGGCGAAGTCACGTTCGGCGACACGAAGGAAGGGATGCTGGCGATACGCCTCCCCAACAGCATGCGGGAGTTCATCGGTGGCGGCCCCATTGTCAATTCCGACGGCCTGGTTGGTACGCCGGAGTGCTGGGGCAAGACCGCCGCCTGGGTCGACTACGTCGGTCCCGTCGATGACCGCTCGTTCGGCGTGACATTGATGGACCATCCGGACAACTTTCATCCCTCACGTTACCATGTGCGCGACTACGGCTTGTTCTCCATCAACCCGTTTGGCGACAACGCCTACACCGGTGGAGAGCTTCCCGAGGAACCGTTCATTCTCGCTCCCGGTGAAAGCGTGCAGGTGCGTTATGGGCTGTATGTCCACCGCGAAGGGACTGAAGCCGCCAACGTCAGTGATATCTACGAACAATTTGTTTCCATCGAATAAACCTCGCGAAAGACGAACTCCATGCCAGAAGAAGTTTTCGACCCGATGGGAAATTCGTCCGGCAGCCCCAAGCAGAAGAGGGGGTGCCTGGGAAAGACCTTCATCATTCTGGGGATTATCGCTGCAGTCAGCTTTGTGCTGTGCTGTGGAGTGGGCGTGTGGATGTTTAACAAGTTCCGTGGTGCCGTCACCGATAAACCCGAAGAGATTGCCGTCGTCCGGCAGAAGATCGCTGAGATCGATATCCCCGATGAAATGCAACCCGCGTTCGGAATGGACATCGATTTCTTTGGATTCTTCGACATGCAAATGGTCGCGTACGGTATTGACCTGGAAGTGCAGCAGGCCGAAGGAGGAGAGGCGAGGGAGTTTCAAGGGCACTTTCCTGATGTTGATGCAGATGCAGATGAGCGGAGCAGATCCGCAAGAGTTGGAGAACCAATTGCAACGGCAGTCCGGAGATCAAGGCCCCGACATTCGCGTTGATTCCCGCGAGATCCGCGACGTGACGATCGACGGCGAAGAACTGCAATTCGAGTTCGCGCAAGGCACCAATACCGAGGACAACTCTCAGGTACGCTCCGTCAGCGGCATGTTTCACGGACGTGGGGGACCGACGCTCTTTATGCTCGTGGTTCCGGAAGAATCGTGGAACGAGGAAGAGTGGAACGACGAACGCGCCATCCAACTGCTCGAGTCGATCCATCGTTGATGATTTACGTCACGTCGATCCAGTCGCGGAAGCGATCTTCGTCAACATTGCGTCCACTCAGCACGATGACAACGTCGCCCTCTCCAGTGAGGGAGTCGCGTATTGAGAGTGCGGCAGCCGTCGCGATCGCTCCTGATGGCTCTGTGCGCAGTCCATGCTGGTCGTACAGCCACTTCATGGCGCGACGCGTATCGAGTTCCGGCACTGTGACCGCTTGCGAGAGGAGCGACTTGAGGATCGGCCAGTTGTGCTGTCCGACCTCATACGACAACAATCCATCGCAGATACTGCGAGGATGTTCGATCCGCAGTCGCTCGCCGGCGGCGAATGACAGGCAGAAGTCGTTCGCGTCCGCAGGCTCCACGCCAATGATCTGTGCATCTGGAAAACCATCGGCGATGGCGAGCGCGTGACCGGCCATCAGCCCTCCGCCGCTCACCTGGCAGAGAAAGTGTGAGATACTTCGACCCGCTCGCTTCAAGTCATCAACAACCTCTAGCCCACCGACTCCGTTGCCGGCGATCACATGATTATCGTCGTACGGCGACGCGGCCACGGCCCCCAACTCTTCGGCGATCTCACGCGCCAATTTCTCGCGTTGACCCGTCAGATGGTCGGTTGTGGCATCATAAAAACGCGTTTCGGCTCCAAACGACCGGGTCAATTGCAACTTGACCTTCGGAGCGGTCTCGGGCATCACGACGATGACACGCTTGCCGTAGCGCATGCCGGCATAAGAGATGCCGGAAGCGAAGTTACCGGACGAATGCGCCGCCACTGGAGCAGAACCGACGCGTTCCGCGTTGTGGTCCATCCAGTTGAGCGCCCCCATCAGCTTGAACGAACCGACCGGCGTGAAGCCATAATCCTTGATCCAAACGCGCCGGTTCTCAGAGAGACCGAGTTCCTTCTCCAGCCGATACGAGCGGATCAAAGGCGCGGGGGAGATGTGCCGATGGACGATCGGTTCGGCTTCGCGGACGTCGTCGATCGTTGCAATGCGTTGAGGCATACAGAGAGAGAGGGGTTGACCGACGAAAAGGCCAAGTGCTCTGCCCCTCGCGATTCACGGGGACAGAGCACCGCGACCGGATGCCTAACGCAACTGAAGTAGTCCCACGATACAATACGTCGGTATCGACTCCTGGCGGGCTACGCTGAGGATTTCCACCTTGTAGAGCTGTCGCCCCGAAGTGTCGTGGACAATTATCGGCTGGGCATCTACCAGGCGATCGGCATTCAACTCCCGATCGTTATTGTCGTAGAGCACGAGGTCAATGTCTTCGACATCGGAATCACCGGCGGCGGCAATGACGGCAGTACCGTCACCAAGTCTCAGATTCGTGAGCATCGTTCCCTCTGCGCCTCCCAAGAGGCCGCCGAAGATCGTGGCTTGATTGTTGCCATCATTGAACTGCAGGAACACGCCGTCCTTCTCAGCGGCGGTATTCATTCGCTCGCACATGCCGAACAAGTCATCTTTAGCGATGTCGAATTCGCGGCGAGGAATGTACCACCCCCCCTCCTTCAAAATTACGAATGAAACAAACGATGGCTGATCGGCTTCGTACAAGTCGACTTCGATGCGATACTGACCCGCGCGTCTGACGTTGAATTCAATAACGGCGATCGAGTCGACGAGCCGGTCTTCCTGGACGACGCGTCCATTGGGGTCCAGCACTCGAACATCGACGTCGGTCGCGTCTTCGTCGCCAGCCGCGATGATGACGTAATTCCCGTTGCGTTCCAGGTTCTTCAGCATCGGGTAACTGTCCCCCTGGTGCATGTACGTTCCGACCAGGGAGATCTGCGGGGCGTAGCCGTACCCGTTGTCAACGCCCATGTACCGGTCCGCGGCGTTGAAACAGGCATCGAGCGATTGCGCCATGTAATAGCCCGGGTTCCAATCGGCGTTGGCCCACTGGCCCGGCATCAACAATGCAGCAAACGCAGTCAACGTGACAAGAACTCTCATGATTCTCTCCAAAGAGTAGACTGTCGCCCGCGCGCATTGGCGACCCGACTTAGTAGAAAGGCATGCCGATTGGCAGTGCCCCGTGACTGACGGAGCATCGTAGCATCCTGTTCTTGCGCGAAAAATCGTCCAGACGGAGATTATTGTCGCAAAACTCGTGTGGTTTCCCGCGTACCCACCGGAAGAGTTCGCGACACTCACATACCGTGTACCACGGTTGCTACGATGCTTGGCCTGAACTTCTGGAACGATTCTCAATTAGCCCTTCCTCCTGCCATGCTGATCTTTGACTCACACCTCGACCTTGCCTGGAACGCCGTCGAATGGAATCGCAACCTGATGTTGCCGGCAGGAGAGATCCGGCAGTTCGAAAAGCACTTCAGCGACATCATCCCGGGTGACTGCACGGTTTCTTTTCCCGAACTGCTTCGCGGAAACATCGGACTGGTGATCGCGACGTTGCTGCCCAGACTCCATCGCAAGGACAAGGAACTCTCTTTCTATCAGTCGCGCGAAGCCGCACATGGATCCGCACACGGGCAACTCCACTACTACCGCGCGATGCAGGACAAGGGAGTCATCAAGGCCCTACCGAACCGAGATGCGTTCGCCGCGCATGCTCAAGAGTGGCAAGAGGCACTGAAGAAGAACGCCGACACTCCTCCCCCGATCGGCTATATCCTCAGTATGGAAGGGGCACCTCCCGTCATGTTTCCCGAGCAGGTTCACGAATGGTTTGAGGCAGGGTTGAGGATCATCGGCCCCGCTCACTACGGTCCCAACGAATACTGCCATGGGACCGGAAGCGTCGGCGGATTGACTGCCGACGGACGCAGGCTACTGCAGGAGATGGACAAGGCCGGCATGCTGCTCGATGCCACGCATCTTTCGGATGATTCGTTCTGGGAAGCAATGGACATTTTTCACGGACCGGTACTGGCAAGCCATCACAATTGTCGAACGCTCGTTCCCGGCGACCGCCAATTGACCGATGAACAAATCAAGACACTGATCGAGCGTGGCGCGGTGATTGGAGCCGCGTTCGACAACTGGATGCTCATTCCCGGTTGGAAGAAGTATGTCACTCCTCTCGAATCCGTCACCCTGGAGCAGGTGGCCGACCAGATCGACTATGTGTGCCAGCTCGCGGGGAACGCTCTCCACAGCGGCATCGGTACCGACCTTGATGGCGGCTTCGGCAAGGAACAGTCTCCCTACGATCTGGATACGATCACCGACGTTCGCAAAGTCGCGGAGATTCTCGACCAGCGTGGTTACCCGAGTGACGACATCGCCCGGATCATGCACGGTAACTTCGTGGGTTTCTTCTCGAGGAATCTTCCGGCCGCGTGAGTCAGCTCAGTAAATGCCAATTTTGAAGTGGCGTAGAACGGAAAATCGAGACTTCCGCAACCACACTTCCCATGCCCAAGCGGTTTCTCTAGGATCCGCCCCCAACACTTGTATTGGAACAATTTCACGGAATCAGGAATCGACGGAACTTCAAATCATGGCAGAACAAAAGGCTACCAACGTCACTTGGCACGACCACCGCGTCTCGACGGCAGATCGTAAGAAACTGATGGGGCATAAGGCCTGCATCATGTGGTTCACGGGGCTGAGCGCGGCCGGCAAGAGCACGATCGCCAATACCGTCGATCACAAGCTCCACTCGATGGGTAAGCACACCTATCTGCTCGACGGCGACAACATCCGCATGGGCCTCAACAAAAACCTCGGCTTCTCCGCCGAAGATCGGGCCGAGAACATCCGCCGCATCGGCGAAGTGGCTAAACTGTTCGCGGATGCTGGCGTCATTACGCTCACGGCCTTCATTTCTCCGTACCGTGTCGACCGCGACAACGTACGTGCGTTGATGCCTGCGGGAGAATTCGTCGAAGTGTACGTCGATGCTTCGCTTGAGACCTGCGAAGCTCGCGATCCCAAGGGGCTCTACAAAAAGGCCCGGGCTGGCGAGATCAAGGGCTTCACTGGAATCGATGATCCCTACGAAGCTCCCGAGAAGCCCGAACTCGTGCTCGATTCGAACTCGAAGAGCATCGATGATCTGGCTGACGAAGTCGTGGCGTATCTGGAGAAGAACGGATTCCTGACGGCGTGAGAGGCTGACCGATGAGCGTCGCCTGTTCCCTGTCGGCAAGACGTCTGACGGATCTTGATCTTGTCGGTTCGACCTGAGAGAGCGTGCGCGACACATGCCCAGTCTACTGCGCCAGGAAGTGGTGGCATCGGCAAAGACGATCGTCATCAAGATCGGGACGAATGTTCTGTCGCGTGATGACGATCGACTCGACACCGACCGTGTCGCCAAACTCGCGGAACAAATTCTGCGGATCATGGCGGGCGGGCGTCGAGTCGTCGTCGTCTCCAGCGGAGCCGTGGCGGCGGGCATAGGACTGCTCGGCCTCTCGAAACGTCCCGATGACTTGCCCCACTTGCAGGCATCAGCAGCGACCGGCCAGGCGCATTTGATCGGCGTCTACGACGAAGCACTTCGCAAGCATGGTCATCATGCCGCGCAGATTTTACTGACGCTGAACGACTTCAAACATCGGCCGCGATATCTCAATGTGCGGAACACGCTCAATACCCTCTTTGAGTATGGCGTGGTGCCGATCGTCAATGAGAACGACACCGTCAGCGTCGCGGAGATTCGCTTCGGCGATAATGATCAGTTGGCGGCCATGGTCACGAGTCTGGTCGAGCCGTCGCTGCTGGTAATCCTGTCCAACGTCGACGGACTGTTCGACGGCGATCCCTCGGATGCGGCGTCAAAAGTCATTTCGACCGTCCCGCATTGGGATGATTCTCTTCTCGGGAATGTGGCCGCCACGAAGAGTCGCCGAGGGATGGGGGGCATGCGTTCCAAACTGGAAGCCGTTCATAAGGCGACGGCGGTCGGTGAGTGCGTCATCATCGCGAATGGGACCGACCCGACGATTCTCGATCAGATTGTCGCGGGGGAGGAGGTCGGGACGCTGTTCCTGGCTCAAGGGGCATCGGTCCCCGCGTGGAAACGGTGGATCGGTTTCACTGTCACTCCCAAAGGCAAATTGTGGATCGATGACGGTGCTGCGCGGGCGATTGCCGAGCAAGGAAGGTCGCTTCTCGCGATCGGCATCACCAAGGTTGAAGGCACATTCTCCAAGGGTGAGGTTGTTTCCATCGTCGGTTCCCAGGGAGATGAGATCGCCCGAGGGCTGCCGAACTTCGATCATGCCGAAGTCACGAAGGTGGCAGGTAAGAAGTCGGAAGAGATCCGCCAACTCCTCGGGGGGCTGCCCTATGGAGAGATTATTCATCGCGACAATCTCGTCGTGACTCGCCGGATACAAAGCACGCCCCGCGTCGACTAAACTTATGTGATAAGTATCATACAAGACACGCAAAGTCCGTCCGTACTCCATAAGCAGGTTGCCGCGTGCTGAAAGTCGCCATTATCGGCCTCGGCCGTTTCGGCATGGCCCTCGCCAAACATTTGGGTGTGGCCGGCGTCGAAGTGATCGCCGTCGATCGACACCCTCATCTGGTCAACGAGGTGAAAGACGATGTCGATATCGCCGTGCGGCTCGACTCGACCGACCGCCATTCGCTACTGGCTCAAGATGTCGACAAAGTCGACGTCTGCGTGGTCTCCATTGGCGAGAACTTCGAGGCCGCCCTACTGACCACAGCACTCGTCAAGCAGATGGGAGTGCCGATGGTGATCTGCCGTGCCCAGACGCAGACTCACGCTGAGATCTTCGAGAAGATGGGGGCCGACAAGGTGATCCAACCGGAACTGGAAGCCGGAGTCAATCTGGCCCGGCAACTGGCGAATCCGCATCTGGTGGACTTCATCCGACTGGCGGAGGGGTTCACTCTCATCGAGTTTCAAGCCCCCAAGGAGTTTCACAACAAGACGATCCGCAATCTGGAACTCCGCAATCGTTTTAACGTCAATCTTGTCGTCATCAAGCGTGCAGATGTCGAAGGGGCGAACGCGGACGAGCCACCCTTGAGCCGCGTGTTTGTTCCGGAACCTGACGAAGTCATTCTGAAGGATGACATTCTGGTTGTCGTCGGCTCGGATGTCGCACTCTCTCGATTGCCTCGGGAGTGAGACCGATGGAGTTTCTTGCCAGACGCTTCGACACTCGCGAAACCGTGCGTATTCGCATCGTAGACCGAGTGATCGTCTCGATCAATGCCGAGAAAGCCGCCGCCGATGAAGAACTCCTGTTTGTCGCGCCGGCGCTGTTTGACTTGCAGGTCAATGGATATGGCGGCACCTGGTTCAGCGATGAACAACTCACTGTCGAAAAAACGTTAACGACGCTCGATGCCTATTACGCACATGGCGTGACCCGGCTGTGCCCGACACTCATCACCAACTCAACCGAGGCCTTGGAGCACGGTTTTCACACCATCGATCAGGCGTGTCGCAAGGAAGTTTGGGCCAACCGCATGGTGGCGGGCTGCCACCTGGAAGGTCCATACATTGCATCAGAGGACGGCCCGCGCGGCGCGCATCCCCTCCGACACGTGCGGGCTTGTGACATTACAGAATTCGGTCGACTGCAGAAGGCGTCGGGAAACCGTATTCGCCTCGTGACGCTCGCCCCCGAATCAACCGGAGCGGCGGAGCTCACCCGTGCCGTCAGCAGTCAGGGAGTCGTCGTTGCCATCGGGCATACAGGAGCCACGACCGAACAGATCGCTCGGGTCGTCGACGCCGGCGCAACGCTTAGCACGCATCTTGGCAATGGGGCACATGGCACGCTACCGAGGCATCCCAACTACATCTGGGACCAGTTGGGCGAGAAGAGACTTTGGGCGAGTATCATTACTGACGGCTTTCATCTTCCAGCGAGCGTAGTGCGTTCCATTTATTTCGCGAAGGGTCCGTCGCGGACCATCATCACTTGCGATGCCTCGGGGCTGGCGGGGTTGCCCGCTGGAACATATCCATCGGCTGGGGGAATGTGTGAGATTCTCGACGACGGCAAGATTGTCGTGGCCGGGCAGCGGCAATATCTGGCCGGTTCAGGCAGCCTGACCGACCAATGCGTCAACGAGATGATCGAAATGACCGGGATTTCTACCGCGGAGGCTGTCACGCTGGCGAGCCGTAACCCTTCGGAATTACTGGGTTTCGACGTTGTCGAGCTGAAGACGGGTTCCCGTGCCGATCTCATCTTGTACGATGAATCGACTTCGAATGCGCCGATAAACATAAGGGCCACTCTGGCGGATGGAGTCCTTCGATCTGGTACACTTGTGCGTTGAGTGTCGACCGCAAAGTGAAGCAGGGATGAATACAGCCATGAAACACACCAAACGCACACGACTGCAGAGGGGGTGCCGCATGTCGGTTGGCGTCGTGACGGCTGTCATTAATGCCGTTCTCATCGGTGTTGTTCCCGCGTTGTCTGATGACGTGTTGCCGCCGGCGTCACTCAGCGATCAGCCTGAGTTGGTCGAACTCAAGGAACTCATCATTCAACTCGATCACCGGCGCTATCACGTGCGAACGGAAGCGGAGACCGAGCTTCTCAATCATGGTGCCCCCGTTGTCGCCGCACTGCTCGACTTCAAGGAATCGCTTGGTCCCGAAGGTGCTTTGCGTTGCGTCAGAATCCTCGAGCGTTTTCTCATCGGCACGGACATGCCGCTCGCCGATGACGCCGACGAGGCTCTGCAGGAGCTTCAGGACTTGGGTGGCCTGATCGGTGAGCAAGCGGCGATCGTCCTTGAACGGCATGGCAGACTGAGGGAGGAGCGTGCCATTGCCAGGATTCGCGCTCTGGGTGGCGACGTGCGAAACGATCACGACTTCTTCATGGAAGAAATCGCCGAGAATCTGCTCCCGCCAGGAACACGCATCGATCCGATCAGACGCCCCAAAACAATCTGGCTCTATCCGGAATGGTCAGGCGGTGTTGAAGGTCTGGCATTGCTGCGTCGCTTTGGTCACCTGCACGGAATGGTGGTGTATCAGATACGTGGCAACGAGTTGTCGGTCTTCGATGTGCAACCACTCTTGGGCGATCTTCCCGGTGCAGATGTTGTCGAGCGAGGCCCGGCCTGTTTGGGGATTCAATGTGGAGCCTTCGAGCCGTGTATGATTCAACGAGTGACTCCCGGTGGTGCGGCTGAGAATGGAGGTTTGATGCAGGGAGATACGATCACGGCCATCGACAACACGCGGGTGCGGAGCTTTAACAATCTGATTGATGAACTGTCGTATTACGATCCTGGTGACGTCATCACGTTGACCGTCGAACGTCGCTATCGCCCCGAAGACATCGAGATCACGCTCAGCCATTGGCGCGATATCAATGAAGCGATGACCCCGACTGACGAACGACAGAGGCCGTGAACGATGAGTGATTCCGTCGTCAGAATCGGGATCGTCACCGTTTCCGACCGCGCCAGCCGCGGGGAGTACGAAGATCGGGGCGGTCCGGCGATCATCGAGTATCTGCGGGAGGTTCTCGTCACCGAATACCAGCCGGTGCCGCGTGTGATCTCCGACGATCAGCCTGGCATCGAGTCGACACTCTCCGAGTTGTGCGACACCGAGCGGTGCTGCCTGGTCGTCACGACGGGAGGGACTGGACCTGCCGCGCGCGATGTCACCACCGAAGCGACCGAGGCTGTGTGCGCGAAGTTACTCCCTGGTTTCGGCGAACTGATGCGCAAAGTCTCGCTGGAGAAGGTGCCGACCGCGATCTTGTCGCGACAGACCGCCGGGATACGTGGAAACTCGCTGATCATCAATCTGCCCGGGCAACCCAAGGCGATCCGCGAATGCCTGGATGCCGTGTTTCCCGCCGTCCCCTACTGTATCGATCTCATCGAAGGGCCCTACCTTGAAACGAACCCAGAACGTATTCAGGCGTTTCGCCCCAAGAAGTGAGTGATCACTGGAGTTGCACCGCCCAGCGCGACGCCGATGTTTCCCAGCCGCCTCTTGATCGTTGAGTACATCTGCTCGGGCTTCTCAAGCGTGAACGAGGTGACTCCATCAATGTTGAGGGAGGGGCGCGCGATGCTGCTCGCTCTGCTCGAGGATGCCAGCCGAATTGAAGGAGTCCAGGTTTCCACACTTTGGAACGCTCAGCTCGGAGAGCCACCAGAGTTGCCAATTGCCGTTCACCCCACCACCACTCAACAGAGTGCCTGTGAGACCTGGCAGCCCACCATGCGGGAGGCAGACGCCGTCTACATCATTGCTCCGGAAACCGACGACATCCTTCGGCGGCTGTGTGAAGAAGCTTTGGCGATGGATAAACGGGTCTTGAATTGCTCGCCCGATGCAATCGAAGCTGCGGGCGACAAGTGGGAAACATACATTCGTTTCACCGCAGCGGGCATTCCCACGATCCCGACGCACTTGTTGGAAGACTTGCGTCACCATCGAGATCCCCTCACATCCGCGACCGGTTGGGTCATTAAGCCACGTTTTGGCTGCGGTTCCGCAGGGATTCGTGTCTCGCAGGATATCAATGAATACGACGAAGGCCCGGATCTGATCGCCCAACCCTTCATGGATGGTCAAACCGCATCGGTGGTCGCGATCTTCGACCAGGAGGGCCGCCCCCGCGACGTCTTTCCCGTGGGACTGCAGCGACTTACCAAGGATCTTCAGTACACAGGAGGCTGCATTCCGTCTTTCGTCCCTGAAGGCCACAAAGCTCTTGATATCGATGTACTGACGGACATGCTCCAAAAACTGGGGGGCTTGTTTCGCGGACTTCGCGGCTACGTCGGCTGCGATCTGTTGATCCAACCAGACGGCAGATTCCTGGTTGTTGAGATCAATCCCAGGCTCACGACGAGCTACATTGGATATCGAAAGCTCACCGAATCGAATCTGGCGGATCGCTGGCTCGCACCTCTGCCAACGAGAGGTGGCCCGATCACCTGGTCAGATGCTTCCATCGACTTCAATACGGATGGAACGGTGACATGCGAATGAATGTCACACGCAGCGTGTCGGCCGATTCCCCTGCGCGCTCCCCACGACTTCGGCAACGCTGCCGGCATTCAACTCACGCAGGGCAGCCGGCAGTTGTGCGAGCAGTCGACTTGTGACCGACGGGTCGTAGAAGCTGGCAGTCCCGATCTGGACGGCCGAGGCACCGGCGACGAGAAACTCCATCACATCGTCGATCGAGGCAATGCCGCCGATGCCGATGATGGGAACGTCGACCTTTTGCGCGACTTGCCAGACGCACCGCAGAGCCAGCGGCTTGATGGCGGGACCGCTCAGTCCCCCGAGGATGTTTCCCAGGCGTGGCTTCCGTCGTCGCCAGTCCATCGCCATTCCCTGGAAAGTATTGACGAGCGAAACCGCGTCGGCCCCTCCCTCCTGGGCAGCCTTTGCCACTGACACCAAGTCGGTGACGTTGGGAGTGAGTTTCGCAATGATCGGTTGCGGACACGCATTCACGACCTGCTCGACGACTCTCTGTGTCATCTTGGGATCGGTGCCGAAGTCGACGCCACCCGATACGTTGGGGCAGGAGATGTTGAGTTCGATCGCGGCGATCGCCTCATGGCCAGCGAGTTGCGAAGCCATTTGCTCGAATTCAACCAGCGACTTGCCGGCGATGTTGACGATGACTGCGGTCTTAAGCTCCAGCAGTCGGGGCAGATGCTTCGCGATAAAGAGGTCGAGGCCATCGTTGTCGAGGCCGATCGAATTGAGCAACCCCGAGGCCGTTTCGACCGTGCGTGGCGGCGGGTTGCCGACTCTCGGCGCGAGCGTCACGGTTTTTGGGATCAGTCCCCCGAGTTCCGCGACGTCGACGAAGCCTTGTCCTTCGCGGATGTAACCGAACGTTCCCGAGGCAACGAGAATCGGATTCTTCAGTTGCAGCCGTCCAAGACGGGCTGCAAGGTTGATGGACTGCTCGGCGTCGCTCATGCTGGGACAGGCAAACACAAATGGTCTACACCGTCCCTGGCGTCCGTCACCGCAGTCCATGCGGCAGGGGAGTGATCAGATGACCCCGCCATGCGTACGGTAAGGAGTCTCCAGGTCCGGCAAGTCCAGGAACCAGATTCGTTCCCAGATCTCAGGGATGTGGCGATAGTTCTCCGAGCCGTAGATGAGCTGGCGAGCTCGATCATCGGGATTGGGACTCCAGATCGGGATAATACACCCGGAATTGGAGAGTGTCCCGACGAATAAGACCATGGCAATCAACCACTTCCGCATTTCGACCTCCATGTCGGCACGAGACCCCGGAAGGGTCGTCCCATTCCTGACTCGAGACAATCCGTTGCTGTATTACGTACCCGCAAGATGACTGGCATCCGACGTCTGACCGGTAGAACGATTCATCGGTGAATCGTTGGTTTCCGAATCCGAATCGTCGTCATCTCCAATTGTGCCAATCTGTTCCGACGAATCGATATTCAAGACCCGTTCTTCCATCTCTTTGCCGGGCTTGAAAGTCACGACGTACTTCTCTGAAACTTCAACCGCCTCACCCGTCTTAGGGTTCCTGGCCTTTCTGGCGGCTCGCTTTTTGACCTCAAAGACACCGAAGTTTCGCAATTCAATCCGATGCCGCGAATCTTCGACCAGGGTGTCGATAATGGCCTCAAATGTCTTCTGCACGATCTCTTTGGTCTTCAGTTGCGTCAGACCACACTCATCAGAGATTGTCTTAACGATTTCCTTTTTTGTCACATCAAACTCCTGCGGGATCGTCCGAAGAAGGTTCGGAAGCGGACGGAATCAGACCTCGTTCGAGGTGACTCAACTGTAAACACTGTATTGAGTTACTGTCAAGTCGCTGAATCCGCCCGTTCCCCGTGGAGGGGACGGCAGGATACTCTTCTCTCTCTATCGGCCAGCGTCTGCCGGAGGATTCAGTCGAATCGTGAAATTCTTCCCAATCGGCAAAGTTCCCGTCGTTCATCCCCCGATCCGGTAACATGTCAAACGGGGAGAAAATGAACGCATTGACGCATGGCCCCACTCGCGATCCAATGGATTTGCAGGAATCAGATCAACATCTGCTCGCGGCCAATTTCGCCGAAACACGTTTCCCAACACGACCTTACCGATCTGGCGGCGCCGAGATGAGCCATCCTGCCGACGACGATCCTTATGAAGCCAGACTCCTGGGATTGCCCTCGCCAACAGCTGACGGCATGGAAGGCCGGGATCCCGTCGAGCGTCTCGCATCGGAGTTCTTGGATCGAGTCCGCAAGGGAGAGCAGCCGACCATCGCGGAATACGTTGCCCGGCACCCCGAGCTCGCCCAGGGAATCCACGAACTCTTCCCACTGATTACGGCGATGGAGGACTGGAAGTCCCGCCGTGAACTCGAAGTGGTTCAGGATCAGCTTGCCGCGACCTTTAAGATCGAACGGCTCGGAAGCTGCCGCATTATTCGCGAGATTGGGCGGGGAGGGATGGGGGTCGTGTTTGAGGGTCGTCAGGATCGCGACAACAAGCAGGTTGCCATCAAACTGCTCCCCTGGAAGTCGGCCGACTCGTCCCGCTGGAGGGACCGTTTTGAGCATGAGGCACGGACTGCGGCCGCCATGAAGCACTCGCATGTCGTCCCGGTTCACGAGTTCGGTGAGCAAGACGGGATGTGCTTCTATGTGATGCCTTTGGTTCAAGGAATCGGGCTCGATCGCGTGATCCGCATCTTGCGAGAGGAGCAATCGGTCTCGGTGTCGCGGTTACGAACAGCGTTTTCGGAAGGACTGTCGAGCCACTCCGACGCCGAGTTGCCTGCGTCAGGTGTGGTGAGTTTGGCTCAGAAGGATTCGCGAAATGTCACAGCGTTGCCAGACGCAATCGAAAGGGACGGAGAGCAACGCGTCTTGCGTCGCGATGCCTGGCAACAGTTTGCACGGATTGGCATCCAAGTCGCAGACGCCCTGCATTACGCGCATCAGCAAGGCATCCTGCATCGCGACATCAAGCCGGGAAACTTGCTCGTCGACGATAAGGGAAGTGTTTGGATCACCGATTTTGGACTGGCGCTGGACAAGGATGCCGCGGCGCTCAACGACAACCCGCACCTGGCCGGCACCTTGCGATATATGGCTCCTGAACAGTTCGAGGGCCGCATCGATGAACGGAGCGATATCTATTCACTCGGCGTTACGCTGTATGAGTTATGTACGCTTCAGCCCGCGTTTGTCGGCGAGAGTCGGCAGACCGTGATTTGGAACATTCAGATGTCGCGCCGGCGTTCGTTGAAAGCGATCAATCCGAAGGTTCCCAGCCAGCTCGAGTCGGTGATACTACGGGCAATGGCGCGCAATCCGAAGGACCGCTATCAGTCGGCTCGCGAACTGATGGCAGCGCTGGTCAGTTTCAACCATCGTTACCAGCGCAGCCAGTGGAAGTGGACCTCTTGGTTCAGACGTAAGTTTCGCAGGCGCTGAACTCAGTCGCCGCGCAACGCATGCAGAAACGCCAGCAGATCGAGAAACTCCTGGCGTGTCATGCGACCTTCCAGTCGTTCAGGCATCACCGAAATCGACTGCGGGGCGCGTTGCTCGATCTCGATCGTCTGCAGTTCGATGATCTCTCCCTCGGCGGTGCCGATGGCGGTCTTGCCTTCGTTCTCGAGGACGATCATGCCCGAATGCAATGCGCCGTCGACCGTCGCCATTTGCCAGTTCGTGTATTGCGGTGCCACCTCGCGGCTGGGATTGAGAATGGAGTCGATCAGTTTCTCGCGACTCATTCCTCGTCCAATGTTCGAGAGGTCGGGCCCGATCGATCCGCCGCGACCATCGACGGTGTGACAGCGATAACACCCCGGCCCCATGCTGTGAAAGAAGACTCGCTCGCCCTGAAAGGCATCACCTGTAAAGGCCGCATCTTCATCTATAGCAGCGTTTCTCATTTCTTCTTCCCGCCTCTGCAACTCTCCATCACTCGGCGGAAGGATTGTGTAGGCGACTGATATTGCCTCTTTCAACTCTGGCACATCCCTTTCAAGTGCAATCAGCTTCCACTGCAATGTCGCGTCGCTCGTTGCAAGGCTTCGCAATGAGCGAAGCGACGACAAGCGGACTTCAGTCGATGCTGTGTCATCCTCAAGTAAATCGACCAATGCATCCATTGCCAATTGCGACGCACCATCGGAAGCTGACCAAGGCACCTAAAGAATCAATGGCCAGACTGCGGAATATCAGTTCCTCCTACGAGCATCGAGCTATTTCCGCTCAGCACCTCTGCGAACTCGCGGATCGGCCACTTCCATCATAGAACGCAGCACTTCCTGACGCAGGTCAGCATCGTCGTCACGGCCCACTGAAGCAGTAGTTCCTGTATCGCCTCATCCGACGGATCAGCCAGTCGCAGTGCCACGCGATGCACGGCAATTGGGGAGGCTTCATCTAGCAGCAACGGGAGGACGTACTCGACCGGCGGGTGTCTTATCGAAGTCCTGCGGAGATTGACCATCGAGAAGTTCCAGGGCCGCGACCGTCGCGAGAAACAGGTCGCTGTTCGGTGAACTCCGATCCAAGCAACCCGTCCACCTGGGGACGCAAACTGTCGAGCCGCTCCTCGGCCACCCACTGTACTGCCAGTCCGCATGACTTCGGCATGCCGAGCATGCAAGCCCGGCCTCGGCACATTGCAAACTCTGAGGATACGCCCGTCTTGCCCCAAGCAGCACGAGCGAAGTGAGTCGCGGACTCAACTCCGCGTCACTCTTCAGAGTTGACTCGAATTGTTCTTCGCTCAATGTTTGAGCCAATAAACTGACGAGTCGCGACTCAACGAATGGGTCGCCGGCAGCGGCAACCCGATTGAGCATCGTGACTGCCGTCGGCGTTTGACTCGCGCCTAGCACTCTCAAGAGCGGCGTCAACTGGTCCATGCCTGCCAGCAGGAATTGTGGATCGGTCATTGGAGGGCCATCTACGCCCCCGTAAGCACGAACGGCTGCGGCAGCTTCACTCGATGGCGTTTCGATCAACTCCAGCAACTGTGTCACTGTCGGCGACTCTTCAAAATGCAGCGACAGCAATGTTTGAATCGAATCAAACGGAGCCTCCTCCACCGGAACATACGCCTTGATAACGCGCGTTTGATTGTCATCGGGATGCAGAATCAATGCCGACAGTGCTTCGTAACGACTTCGCTCGGAAGCCGAGTGGTTGCGAACCAGATTAACGAGCACATTCGGCTGCATCTCGGCCAAGCGTCTTGCGGCAAGACGCCGAGCCGGGAGGTACATTGATGCGAGTCCCTGCTGCAAGACTCTGCGATTGTTCGACGTTGCGAGTTCCTCAAGGCTCGGTTCACTCGTCGTATTGCTAGCCGCCTCGACGGGGCGAATCCTCCAGACTCGTCCCTGGCCATGCAGGTTGTAGTCCTTCAACACCCAGTCGCTGCAATAGAGGCTCCCATCTGGGCCAAGTGCCGCTCCCACCGGACGGAAGTTCTCTCCTCCGACAATCAAAGGCTCGGGAATCGACTCGAACGAACCACCAGCTGGAATCAGTTGAAAGCGATCAATCCGATGGTCGCCCCATGAGGTCACCAGCAAGTTGCCCATCAGATCGCTTGGCCATAGGGGATGTTCGCAGGCCACCATTCCCGAAGGAGCTTCGCCCGTTCCCGCGACCATCGGCAGCGTGCCGATGATCTCACCATTCCAGGCCGTGAAGGGATGCAGACCTTTGCGGCCGTTGCGAAATCGATACCCTGAGTCGCCCCCTTCGATGACGTGAATCAGTCGGCACGGCGGCCGTGAATCGGGATCGTTATCGACGGTGAACAAGTGACCGAAAGCATCGCTGCATGAGGCATGCGGATTCCAATACCCGGTCGACCAGCGACTGAGTCCGCTGCCATCGGGCCGCATGCGAAAAATGCTCCCCCCCTCGCCGCCTCCCGTGATGACGCCGACTTCATCTTTAGCAGTTCCATCGGCGTCTGCAACATCTTCTCCTTCGAGACTGACGAGGCGATAGTCCTCGCCCAGGTTCTCGCCGAATCCAAAGTACATCCAACCGGAGGCGTCAAACGCGAATCCTGCGAGTCCGTTGTGAGGATAGTTTCCCTGCGTATGAAGTCTGGCCAGCGTCGTGCGCCGGTCGCAGACATCATCCCCATCGGTGTCCTCAAGCAGCAGCAGTTCCTTCCGCGTGGCGAGAAAGACCTGCAACGGCGATTGATCAATTGTGTTAACATATGAGGTCGAGAGCGCACTCTCCCTCTCCCCCACTGAATACCTTTCAACGTTTTGAAGAAGTGAATTGTGGGGGTGAGGGGCAACAATAGCGTTCGCGATTCCAGGCCCCTCTCCTCCGCATGTCGGCGAAACGTGCATCACAATGTTCTCAACAGGGGAGAAGGAATTTCTCTGAGTCCCCATCGACACCAATCGATTCCGCACCGCCTCGTGGCTGATCATGCGGTACGGCTGACCGTGGTTCTGGCCGATGCCGAAGTACATCCAGCCATCGGCGTCGAAGGCCAGGCCGGCGAGGCCGTTGTGGGGATAGCGATTTTCAGTCTCGAGGTGAATCAGCGGTGTCTGCACATCGCAGACATTGTCGCGATCGCGATCCTCCAACAGAAAAATGTCGTGGCGAGTACATAACACGACCTGTTGCGGATCATTCACATCGCGTTGAGCGACATCGCTCGAAGACACATCAATCGGGTCCATCCACACCGGCCGCACGGCGACGCTCATGGCGAAAGTAAAGCCGTCGGCAAATGTCTGCACATCGTCGCAACGTCCATCGCCATCGGTGTCGGCCAAGATGAGAAGTCGGTCGGTCGGATGCCCATCGTAGTCATCCGGGCGAAAGTGCGTGTTACTTTCGATGACCCAAACCCGTCCATGAGCGTCGACATCGATACCGGTCGGAGTCCGAACTTGTGGTTGCTCTGCAAAAAGCTCGACCGTCAATCGTGGATCGAGCGAACGCGGCAGAGCATCGTCAGCGGTTGCGACATTGGAAATCGCGATCAGAAAGGCCAAAATCGTGAAACGGAGATTCATCACGCAGCATCTTCCTAATAAAGTAGGATCGGATCAGAGATTCTCGCGCCTTCAATCGGCGCTATGCGCTATGGAGCCAACAGTGAAGGGACTCTGGTCGCGCCGTAGATCACACCATTGTGACCGTGAGGCGAGGTGTCGACGACTTCCGTGCCCGACGTCTCATCGAAGTGATAAAGCCCCAGTGTATGCTCGTCGCATTCAAACTGCGGTTGCGGCTCGAACACCACAGGGCTTCCGAGTTCATCGTAGTATCTTGCGATGGACGAAACGCGCACTTCGTCGATCACGCCTCCAAAATGATAGGATGTGCCGTTAGTGGCTCCACGTCGAGAGGCACCGATCCACAACAGCGGGTTCTCCACGCTGCCCCACTCGCCGGGAAGCTGTTCCGCTGCGTTCTCGACCGGCTGACCGTCGACAAATAGCGTGAGGCGATTGCCGTCCCAAACAGCGGCAACGTGAGTGAGTTGGCCTCGCATGTCACCAGTGCGTACCGCGCTTTGCAGCATGGCTTGGGATCCGGTGTCAGTCATCGTTCCATACCGTGCCGCCCAGTCGAGCGCCGCAGATGTCTTGATACCGAGGTCGACTGGCCCCGCGAGATGCAGCGGGACACCGACAGACCGCGGATTCGCATCAGAGTTGATTTGAATCCAGGCTTCGAGCGTTATGGGCTCGCTGGACACGATCGACAGGCCGGGAATTTCGACGAAGTCGTCGCGACCATCAAAGCTCAGTGCAAGGTTGGCATCGGCTCCAAATGCTGACTCGTTGCTTTCGCCTGTCGGCGGTAACGCGATCCGCAGGTCGGCTTCACCCACAGGAGAATTGCTGAGACCCACGCCCGCGAAGGGCATCATCTCCAGCACGGCCGCATGGGCGACCTGGGGAGACATGCCTCGATTGAAGATCAAGTCGAAGTACATGAACTCGATGACGGCGCTCCCCGCCCAGTCGACCGATGAGGCATATCCCGAGATCGGAAACCGCGCGAATGTCTGCAGTGAAGAGTGCATCGTCTCCGAGATCGAGCCCGCCATGATCAGACACGAGGAGTAGTGCACCAGCGAGACATTGTCACCGAATCGAAAGACATCGGCCATGAACTCCGGACCCAGCGATTCGTCACAGACCGAAACACCCTCGGAAGAACCATGCGTCGCGACGCACACGAGTGTCGGCTCGGCCAGGAAGGCGATTTCGCAGCCGTAACGCTCGAAGTCGGCCGCATCGTTGAAGACGCGGTGCCGAACTTGAACATTGGGCGTGCGATCGAAGTAGGCGTTGAGCATCTCGCCGAACGTGTACTCTTGTTCCTCCAGCCCGCTTTCCCAACGGGCTTCAAGCACCACCAGCCAGGTCTTACCGGACTGCGGAGTGACGCGATTTGCGGACCAAGAGGTACGACGCTCGTTGTCGCGAAACCAGCGATCGCCCGTCAGCGAACTGCCGTCATCCGACAATTCGAGTGACAGGTGATACGCCGCCTGTCCTTGCTGCGGCGACCATTCCAACTGCCGCGACTCGGCGACGGGGATACTGAAGTAATCATGCAAGTCGCGCGCATCCGCGAAGACGCCATGCACGTAGCCTCCGCGTTCGATCAAACGCATTCGACCATGTGGCGTGTCCCACAGGCCGGAGAATCCAATGACAGGTGAATCGACAATGACTGAGTCCGCAGTGGTTGCCGGTCGGGCTGCCAGTCTGGTTCCGCTCCATATGCTCTGGCGTGCATACCCGTCCTGACTCCACCGACCTGAGAAGGAATTTCCATCGGCTGAAAGTTCAAACCATCCCTCGCCGCCGACATCCGGTTCCTGATAGCGAAACTCGAATCTTCCCTCTGCCATGCGTCCTTCGATCAGGCATCGTTGCCCTCCCATCACGTAGGCACCTTGGATCTCGCCATCGACGATACTCAATTCCATCTCACCATAGGTGGTGTCCCAGCGTCCCGCGAAGCCGTCGGGCGAGTCGTCGCCACGAACGCCTTGCAGTGATGACAACAGGCAAGTGGTTACACAAACGGCGACAGCAAATCGGGCCAGCATAGCGCGTCCTCGTGAACGGGGCGTTCGGCGTCGGATCGATACGTCGTTGCGGCAGCAGCCGAACGACGTAACTTATATCCAACGTGAGGACTTAAAGCCAACACTCCCAACGATTGGAGAACGGCGGATACCGTCGACTCAGCTACGTGAGTTGGCGTTTTGCGTCAAGAATTGTCCGCCGCTGATGAACATTCCATTGGGGCAGGGCGTACACCAGTGAATCTTCACGCGGTACTCGAATTCGCGTGTGTCGCTGGCCATCCGCACCGTCACTTCACCGGGAGAGATGTAACCACGGTGGAGCATGCCGATGCCGAAACGACTGATCTCGCGCGTCATCGCGGAGATGGTGTTGCCACGATGCGTGGTGACTTCGGCAGGCACGGAGAGTTCAAGGCGATCAACGGTCCGGCCGTGGTCGTCGTCGCAACTGCCGATGCTCTCCAGCACGGCTCGCAGGTCATCCAGGGAGGGGCGACTCCAGGGGTCAGTCGACATAACAATGTTCGTTTCGAGGGAGATTGTCTGCGGGAACGATTGATCTACTCTAGGACACCCTTCGATCCCATGATTGGTCCCTTACCCGCGAAACAGGGCGGCAAGGGGCGAGTGCAAAGCCCGACTGGCGCACATTCGCTGCAATCGGCACGACATAGACGTGCCAATCTGGCACCACTTGCCAAATTGCAGCGAGTGCCATAATTGCATGACGTTTCACAAGCGACTTAAAATAATACGCTTACAGCTTCTAATGCCGTGATTGGCACGGCGAATGCAGTTTACTCAGCGGGTCACCTACCATTCTGACTGAGGATGCTGAAATGGCGTTTCGCATGGAAAAACTGACGGCAAAGGCTCAAGAGGCCGTTCAAAACTCGCACTCGATTGCCACCGAGAAGGGGCATCGTCAACTCGTTCCCCTGCATCTCCTGGCGGGACTACTCGCCGAGCGCGACGGTATCCCGCATGCCATTTTCGCCAAACTCGGCGTCGATATCAGTCAACTCACGAAGCAGGTCGAAGTCGAACTCGATCGTCTCCCCTCGTCGCAAGGATCGAATGTTGAGATTCAACCCAGCCGTGAGTTGATGCAGGTTTTCGAACTGGCGCAGAAGCAGGCTGATGCGCTCCAGGATCAATTCGTTTCCACCGAACATCTGCTGCTGGCTCTCACTCAAGCGGGTGACGGTGCTCAGCGACTCCTGCAGATCAATGGCATTCAGGAGAAGGATCTGACCCAGGCCATGAAATCGGTGCGTGGTGGGCACCAGGTGACTGACCAGCATCCCGAGGACAAGTACCAGGCATTGCTCAAGTATGGAAAAGATCTCGTTGCCCTCGCACGAGAAGGGAAGATCGACCCCGTCATCGGACGCGATGGAGAGATACGCCGAGTCATTCAGGTTCTTTCGCGCCGTCGTAAGAACAACCCTGTACTCATCGGTGAGCCGGGCGTCGGTAAGACCGCCATCGTCGAGGGACTCGCTCATCGCATCGTTTTGGGCGATGTGCCTCAAGCGCTGAAAGACAAGACGGTCGTTGCGCTCGACATGGGAGCCCTCATCGCCGGAGCTAAGTACCGCGGCGAGTTCGAAGACCGCCTGAAGGCCGTCCTCAAGGAAGTGGAAGACTCGGCCGGCAAGATCATTCTGTTCATTGATGAACTCCATACCGTCGTCGGTGCCGGCAAGGCCGATGGAGCGATGGATGCCTCCAACCTCCTCAAGCCCGCTCTCGCCCGTGGCGACTTGCACTGTATCGGTGCGACGACCCTCGATGAGTACCGCAAGTACATCGAGAAAGACGCCGCGCTCGAACGGCGGTTTCAACCCGTGCTGGTCAAGGAACCGACGGTGGAAGACACGATTACGATTCTGCGTGGCCTGAAGGAACGCTACGAGAAGCATCACAACATCAAGATTCGCGATGCCGCTCTCGATGCCGCCGCGAAGCTGTCGGATCGTTACATCACCGACAGGTTCCTTCCCGACAAAGCGATCGACCTGGTCGATGAAGCCGCCGCACGGGTGTCGATGGAACTCTATTCGGTGCCGACGGAGATCGATGAGATTCAGCGTCGTATCACTCGTCTGGAGATCGCAGCCCGACAGTTGGCCGAAGAGGATGAAGCCTCCGCGACCAAGGAACGGCAGGCCATTCAGGATGAGATGACCGAGCAGAAACAGAAACTCGCCTCGCTCAAAGAACAATGGGAAGCCGAGAAAATGGGACTTGGCGACGTGAAGAACGTGCGCGAAGAGTTGGAGAAATCTGACCTCGAATACAATCAACTCGAAGCCGCCATTCGTGAGAAGCAGGCATCGGGACAGTTAGTGGACGAGCGTGACTACCAGCGCCTGTTTGAAGTCGAATCGCGTCGACAGCAGTTGCGGAAGACCGTGCAGCAGCAGGAGGTCGAGTCTGAACAACACGCGAAGGAGAAGGAGCAGAAGCCGCGCCTGCTGAGAACCGAGGTCGGTCCGGAAGAGATTGCGCTGGTCGTCTCTGCGTGGACCGGCGTGCCTGTCTCGCGGATGCTCCAGACCGAGCGCGAGAAGCTGCTCAATATGGAAGACCTTGTTCACCAGCGGATGATCAACCAGGAAGAGGCCGTCACCGCAGTGGCAAATGCCGTGCGTCGGTCGAGGTCGGGACTCCAGGATCAGAACCGTCCTATCGGCTCGTTCATCTTTCTTGGTCCGACGGGCGTGGGGAAGACCGAGTTGTGCAAGGCGTTGGCGGAATTCCTCTTCGATGACGAACGCAACATGGTCCGCATCGACATGAGCGAGTTCATGGAGCAGCACTCCGTGGCCCGCCTCATCGGTGCCCCTCCCGGGTACGTCGGTTATGAAGAAGGAGGCCGACTCACCGAAGCCGTCCGCAGGCAGCCCTACTCTGTCATCCTGTTTGATGAGATCGAGAAGGCCCATCGCGATGTGTTCAATGTGCTGTTGCAACTTCTCGACGACGGTCGGCTCACCGATGGCCAGGGTCGCACGGTCGATTTCACGAACACGATTGTCGTGATGACTTCGAACATCGGCTCGCAACAGATTCTCGAACTGGCCGAGCAGGGGAATGATGAGCAGATTCAAGCCGTCTGTATGGAGGCTCTCAAGCACAGCTTTCGGCCCGAGTTTCTCAACCGTATCGATGAAGTGATCGTGTTTCATCCGCTCGATCGTGCCGACATTCGCAAGATCGTCGAACTGCAACTCGAGCGACTGTCGCATTCACTCGGCGAGCACGACTACGAGTTGGTCGTCACCGACGAAGCGAAGACTCTGTTGGCGAACGAAGGCTACGATCCCACGTATGGAGCGCGGCCGCTGAAACGCGTCATCCAGAATCGTCTGCAGAACAACCTGGCGAATGCGATTCTCGGCGGGGAGTTTCCGGAAGGGTCAACGATTCAGGTCGACGCTCAGCATGGGGAGTTTACGTTCACTCGAATCTGACCAACTTCTCCAGCGACTAATTCAGACGTTTCGGTTTCGGTAGAGCTAGCGTGTAAAGGGCTGTAACTCCGCCAACGCCGATAAGGGTGAAGGGCATCCACGCCGGGACTTCGAAGATTCGCAGTCCATCGTTGGTGATGCTTGTCAGCAGGTCGAGCATCCGTTTCGGTCCCGACTCGGCGCGAAGGTTCAGCACGACACGATCAATCCCCAGGGTCACGACCCCGGCGAGGACGATAAACGTGCCAACAGAGAAGAAGAAACAGCGTCGCATGATGGATGGAAGTTTGGGGGAGCGTATCCATATCGTCCATCGAACGAGTCACCCTGCGCACTGCATCATGATCAGATTCCCCACTGTAAATGTCGGTAATCTAGAGTGAGTTTGACATTCTTAACGAATGCGCCACTTCAACGCTCGATGTAGCGGGGTCGCTCGATGCGGTCGGACTCAAATCGCGGCCAGGTCCATTCAGGCCACTGTGGAGATTCGCCATGTACCTCGGCGACGATCGTTTCAAGTTTGTGAACGAGATCAGACAGCCGTTCGGGTTCGGCGGCAACTAGATTGTGCTCTTCGCTGGGATCGTTTCGCATGTTGTAAAGCTCGAAGCCGATGGGGCGGGCTTCGCGAATGGCGGTGTTGTGGGCTGCCGTCCAGTCTGCGCCGCGTGGCAGTTCGGGTTGATCCCAACCGGCGAGCAGTTTCCAGTCTCCATCCCGCAGCGCGAACCGCGGAGGAGTTTGTGCCACATGAAACTCCCAATAAAGCGGTCGCGGTCGGTCCATCGCTTCGCTCCCTGCGAGAAGTGTGGAGATGCTTTGCCCATCAAGGATGCGGTCCTGAGGGATTGGCGTCCCCGACAACTCGCACAACGTCGGCAGGATGTCAGTCCCGCACACAGGCACATCGCTCATGCTCCCGGCTGCGACATGGCCGGGCCAGCGAATGATTCCCGGCACGCGAATGCCCCCTTCGTAAATGTGCCCCTTCTTCTCGCGATAGATCCCCGTCGAACCATGCGGATGCCAGTTCGTAATCGCCGGCCCATTGTCGCTCGTAAACCAGACGAGCGTATTCTCTGCGAGCCCCTGTTGCGAGAGAGAGTCCATCAACAGTCCGAAGGCCGCATCCATTTGAGTGATGTTCCCGTGATGAGCCGCCCGACTTGGATCATCGGGATAGTCATACAGTCCTGCATACGTCGGATGAGTGGAGATCGGCTCATGCGGTTCATGAAAGCAGACAAACAAAAAGAACGGCTTCTCAGAATCGCGCGATATTGTCAGCCAGTCGACGGCTTCGTCCACCACGAGGAACGACGAATAACCCGCCGCTTCGCCGACGGGGATGCCGTCGCGAACGAAGTTGTACGGATTGCGATGCGACGGAAGGGCATTGTTCTGGGTCGAGAACCAATGCGAAAACCCATGATCTCCCGGCTGCGGCTGACCCGGCAGGTTGAACCAGCCGTTGAGATGCCACTTCCCGACATGACAGGTGTCGTAGCCCGCCTCCTGCAGCAATGTGGCGATCGTGCGTTCGGATTCGCGGAGGTGCATCGGCGAGAGAAAGGGGATCCAGTTGTAGATCCCGACCCGATAGGGGACGCGCCCCGTCATCAGTCCTGCCCGCGATGGAGAGCAGTTGGCGGCGGCGGCGTAGCAATCGGTGAGTTTCAACCCCTCCGTCGCGAAACGATCAATATGGGGCGAGTGAACTTCATCGCTGCCGAAGCAACCCAGGTCGCCGTAACCGAGGTCGTCACACAGCACGACGACGAAGTTGGGACGATCATCGGCACGAATTGAATTCGGCGCGAACCCGATCAGCAGAATTAGCAACCCATAACGAAGGGTTCCGAGGCGGAGAGGGATGATGAGCCCAGCGTAATCAAAGCCCATTGAACGGCCTTTCTTGCGAAATCTCGCCGTGCGCGTGAGACTAACACTGTCAATTGCCACGTTTTACGGCGAGAGGCTCGTGGTCGTAAATGACGAATCGCAATCAATTCCCGCGGAATCAAGAATTTTCGCGCAGGATTCCTCGCCGGTTTCATCCTAAGATTGCGGCAATAGGGTGTCATCGCGCGCCGCGTCATCTAAAAACTCAACTTGGAGTCCAAATATGAAGTTGAATTCGGTCGTTGTTACGCTCGCATGTCTGTTCGCAACTTCGAGCTTATTGGCTCAGGCTCCCTTGCTGGAGGTCTCGGGTGAGTTGACCAAACGGGATCCGCGTCTGTCTGACGATTCACCCTATGACGAGTACACGATCGAGTTAAATGAAGGAGAAGGCGTCTCCGTCGAGATGTCGTCATACGATGTCGATACCTATCTCATTGTGACCGGCCCCCAAGGCGAGGAATTCTCTAACGACGATTTTGGCGGCTCCACGCGACTCAGTCGGGTCGAATTCATTGCCCCCTCGACGGGCACCTACACGATCGACGCGACCTGCTACGATCCGGCTGACCGCGGAGATTACGAACTGCGTGTCGATCCGATCGAGTCACATCGCGGCGAACTCGCCGACGGCGATGAATCCGAAGCCGACGGCCGGTACATCGACTGGTACGAAATCGAGTGCCCCCAGGGGCAACTCGTCATGGCGCAAGTGAACAGCGACAACTTCGACACATACCTGATCGTTGAAGATCCCCATCAGTCGCGTGACGAGAACGACGACTTCGACGGCTCGACCGAAGTCAGCCGCGTCGAAGCCAACACGTTCGTCGAGGGAACTTATCGCGTTGGCGTTTCGAGTTACCAGCAAGGCGAGACCGGCGAGTACGATCTGATGATCAGCCGCGGCGCGGGCTACATTCCCGTGGCCGTGCAGGGCTCTCAGCAACTAGACGCCGACTTCGACGGAACCGAATCAATGGTATCAGGAAACGGGTTCGTCGACGGATATGCCTTCGAAGCGGTGGCTGGAACAACGGTCATCATCGACATGACATCGGATGACGTCGATACATTCCTTAAGATCAAGGGACCAGGCGGACTGTCGGAGCAGAACGACGACGTGGCAGGAGTCACCAACTCGCGACTGGCGTTTCGCGTCGACATCTCGGGAACGTATTACATCACCGCGACCACATTCTCCAGCGATGAGATCGGCAACTACTCCATCAACTTCGACCTGAATGCTTCCAAGTTCGAAGCGGGAGATTGGGCCGTCGGAGAGCATGGCGAAGTCTATGGTGTGTTCGTAGGTATCGAGGAGTACAGCGATGGCGATTCGCTCGCTTACTGCGACGATGATGCCGAGCGTCTGGAGCATGCATTTCGAAATCATTTCCCCATGGCCAATGGGGGTTCGACTTTGTTGATGAACGACGAAGCCACGGTCGACGCCATCCTGAGCGCTTTGGAGGATGTCGTCGGCAGAGCCGGCCCAGACGACATGGTCGTCTTCTTCTACTCGGGCCACGGCGGCCGTGAGGCCAACGAGAACGGCGACCCCGCGGATCCCGATGGCTTCGATGAAACACTTGCGGTCTACGACGGCGCCCTGCTCGACGACCGTTTCGCCGAGGCTTTCGAAAACTGTAAGGCTCGCACGACGCTGGTCGTACTCGATTCGTGCTACAGCGGCGGCTTTGCCCGTGACTTTGTCACTCAAAAGGGGCGCGTCGGATTGTTCTCCTCCGAAGGAGACTGCCTGTCAATGGTGGCCGACGACCTGAAGTCGGGAGGTTACCTCAGCCGGTTTTTCCTCGACGGAATCACCGATGCCCGCGACGATGCCGACCACAATCAGGATCACATGTTGACGGTTCACGAGTTGACGTTCTACGTTCAGGCGCAGTTCGGCGATGTCCTGTCTCGGCAACGCCGAGGGACACCATCACGGCTGTTCCCGGCGGGAGATATCGATCCTGGCGAGAACTTTGGATTCCAGCGTGTGATCTGCGACCGCGATGCGGTCTCGCCACATCTGATTCTTCTTGACTGGGAATGACTCGGCTGATTTTCGCCGCTCCGTACGAACGCCAAAACCGCCCCGAGGAAAACTGCGTCAGTGCAGTGTTTCCAGGGGCGGTTGTCTGGGAATCTTGAGTTGAGCTTTCGACGAATGGCTCAACGCTTACCGAATCTGCAATAGGCCTACGATACAGAACGCCGGGATGGTCCCTTCGTCCGCCGCATTGATCATCTCGACTTCGTACGACCTGCGAGACGACGTGCGATGCGAGACAACGGCATCTCGATCGTAGTTACGGTCGGCTTCGAGTTCGCGAGTGTTTTCGTCGTACAGCACGAGATCGATGTCGGTTGCATCGCTGTCTCCGCTGGCGACGGCCAGCATTTCGCCCTGGCCAAAGTTCAATCCAGTCACGGCCACAAGCTCCTGGCCGTCGAGCAAAGCGCCGTATAGGCAAGGCTGGTTTTCATTGCGATTGAAATTCAAAACTCCGCGTTCTTCGTCAGCCAAATCGCTTCCCACCCGCCAGATGTCGAGCATGCGGGTCGCTGCCAAGTCCAGATCACTCAGCGGGACATATCCTCCGTGCTCCGAGAGTACCACGAACGACACGAAGGAATCGTTGTCGGCCGAGTAAAGTTCGACTTCCACGGTGTGCGTCCCCCCCCGTCCCGACCGAAACTCGATGATGGCGTCGGGGTCGGTCGAAGTGTCCTCGGTGATCACGCGTCCCTTGTTGTCCATGATTCTCAGATCGACATCGTTCGCATCCTCATCTCCGGCGGCGATGATGACGTAGCTGGTGCTGTCCGTGAGTTGCAATTCGAACGAAAACCGTTCACCTGGATTCATGAACGAACCGACCAGTGAAACGCCGGGCGCGTAGCCATGGTCTCCATTTTCCACGAACCAGTCGGCCAGATCGAAACAGCCGGTCAGCGATTGTTCGACATACTGATCTTCAGCCCATTGCGCATGTGCTGATGAAGCAAGCAGTTGTGACAACACCATTACCGCAACCGTGAACAGGCATCGCATGTGAGACTCCCCGAGATTTCCAGTTCCATCAAATGGACGGCCTCCGACAACCGGCAGGCCCACACGAGGCCGTAGCCTGGAATTGGCCACGAGATACCTCGCCAGAGAGATGGAGGGGCGATTCATGGGATTCTTTCGCGCAAAATCCGTAGGAACAGAGATTTTGTTGAGAAACAGGCGGCGGGTCGCTCACTTGGGACCAGCGACCGGCGACATTCAGCAATCGGCCAGCGTGACAATCGCGGATGCCCGGAAGATGCTTGCTCATGGCCGATTGTGGGACAAGTCGTGTGAGCCGATGTCTCGATCGATGCCGACGACGACTGCGAAGCGGTGGCCGTCACGATAACGACGGAAGGGACACGACTCGCCATCCGCGAAATCGAGTGGGGGCGGCCTTAGGTAACGCGATTCGCAAAGAGACAGCCGACTGAGTTGCGCATGACGACCGTCCGGTTTCGGGATGTCGATGCGTTTCGACGGCTTCGCGCGGTACGCGCCTCGGTGAACTCTCCCGTGGAGGTCCGCAATTCGTTCCTCCAGATTTCGCTCGTATGCGTGCCACGTCACCTCGTCGACGCCGACCGCTGCGGTCTTCTTCAAGTCGAAGAACGCTTCCCGCAGACACTCTTCGCTGGCGTGATGCAACAAGGCCGTGAATTTGAGCGTGCGATCCTTGCGGGCCGCTTCACGCACGCCGGGCAACCCGCGAGACGCTCGCATACTCCGGCGCGGCGTCCGGGCGGAGTCGGGACATCCGGCGTTCCTCTCGGTTGGAACCCTTTCCTCCGTCGACTCCGCCGAGGCTTCAGGCCGTCAAAACTCTTTCTCATCTCGCAGGGCGGCAAGTACAGAAAGATCGACACGGAAGTCGGCAGCGCCATCACGGCCGAGTGCCGCTGCTCCTCCAACCCAGCCAGCCACTCTTCCGATGAATACCGACGACGCATCTTCCACCGGGTCCAAGCAGATGCTTCAGAGAAACCGACCTGGCAAACTCGCAATGGTGAATCGCAACAGTCTTGCCGTCATCTGGCTGCCGGGCCGTATCGACACGACACGTCGACCGCGCGATCCCCGAGTCTGGGGACAGACTCGGCTACGACGGGGCCGAGGCGTTCGACATCCGTGCCGAGACGATCTGAATTGGATTCGCCGATCACTCCTCGCCGATCTTGTAGAGGTGAACGTCCCAGTCGGCGAACTCGTCGCTGAACGTCCCGTCATGCACTTCGATCGTGCGATCTTCGTCAATCACTTCGACTTCGGTTCCGTCCACCACTCCCTGGATGTGAAACGTGGCGGTGGCTTCGCCATCGCGCATCGCTACGGCAAACACATAGAGCGCTCCTTGGCGTTTGCAGATCGCCTCGACCGGATTGTCGGCGGGCGACTCGACCGTCACGACATCAAGCAGCGAGGGGCTGTTAAGTACAGGTGCCAATTCATGAATCTGGTGATTCGTCTGCGTGACGGCTGCCAGAATCTCGGTCTCGGCGAGTAGCCCGGCTTCGATGAAGCTTGGCTCAAACTGATGGCAGAAATAGATGATGCCGCGCGAGCCACGAACGAGCGCCATCCAGACTTCCGCCCGCACTTGCCGAGGGGTGGCGATCGCGTTCTCGTTGCCGATGCGGGTCGTTTCGATGCACGTCCAGACAGGTTTGCGATCCTCACTCCACTCACGGAGTCGCGTCACGCCGTCGGCCACGAACCAGAGTTTGCCGGCGACATCGGGGTGATCGTGGCAGGCGGGATAGATATCAAATGAAACAATGTCCGAACCCTGGATGTATTCCGGATAGTCTTCGGGATGGTTGGTCCGCACGCCACGGCCGTGCCATCCGTCCCAGGCCACGCCTTGCCCAAGATTGAGCAGCACGGGGCGCGAAGGGTCGGCCGCACGCAGACGCTGGTAGTCGGCGACGATGACTTCCGGATCGATCGGCGGGCCGTAACCGTTCCCTCCGCGCAACGCCTGGGCGTTATCCGGCTCATCACCATGCATCCAACCGATGATCGTCGCGTCATCGATGTGAGCCAGGCCAACGCGATTCTGATCGCAGATCACGTACATGCCGTGCTCCGTAAGGTCAGCCAGTTGCTGTTCGGTCGGCCCCTGCCACAGTGCGACATACGTGTTGATGCCTGCACCCTTATACCGAGCCGCATTCGCAGGGCTCTGCAACCAGACAGCCAATGGGAAGAAGTTTTCGTCGGCCAGAACTCCCTCTTCCCATTGAGGGCTTTCCTGCGACGACACGACCTGCCCCAACGCCGTGCCGCAGGTCGTCACAGCCAGCACGAGAGTCACAAGTATGTGTTTCATGTTCTTTTCCGAGGTTCCTGCGATATGCGGAGTGGCTTTGTGCATCAGTCAGGGAGAGACCGTTCGTCAGAACTCAGGTTGCCGTGTGTGAATCGGGGTGTCAATGATTCTCACGCTGTGTCTTCGTGATCGAGTCGATGCATCAGGAGGGTTGGTGAATGCGAAACCTTTCTCAAGGCAACCGCGTGCTCTTAAGATCGACGCGCGGTATGTTGGGAGCGACAGGTGTGGCCAGCGCTCGAGTTACGTTCGCGAAATCTTGCCTGAGCCGGATGATTTCGTGTTGTATCCGCAACATTGCGGCGCCTTTGACGGGAATTCGCGGTGTCGTCGGCATCGCACATTCTCTATCCTGTTCTGGTCAACATGCTGGAAACTCAACAGGTTGAAAAATCGTACAAGGGCCAGCGGGTGCTGGAGCCGACGACATTGGTGTTCCCGCCGGAACGCACGACCGTGCTCATCGGCCCCAGCGGCTGTGGCAAGACGACGCTCCTCAAACTGCTCGCGGGCGTGATCGAGCCCGATCAAGGGGCCGTGCTGTTCGATGGCATCGACATCCGGCAAGGAGACGTGGTCGCGCATCGCCAGCGCATGGGATACGTGCTGCAGAATGGCGGACTGTTTCCCCACTTGACTGCCGGTGCAAATGCGGCGTTGTTGGCTCAACACCTGCGTCGAGATTCGGACTGGATCGACAAGCGGCTCGCGGAATTGGCCGAACTGGTACGATTGCCGATCGAGTTGCTGGAACGGTATCCGCATCAACTCTCGGGAGGCCAGCGGCAACGCGTGGGGATCATGCGGGCGTTGATGCTCGACCCGGCGGTCGTCTTGCTCGATGAGCCAATGGGGGCCCTCGACCCGCTCGTGCGTTATGACCTGCAGGAGGATCTCCGCGAGATCTTTCGCACTCTGAAGAAGACAGTCGTCCTGGTGACGCACGACATGGGGGAAGCCGGCTTCTTCGGCGACGAAGTGGCGCTGATGGGAGAAGGAAAGATCGTGCAGCGCGGTGAGTTCTCCGAGTTGCTGCAGCATCCTAAGAACGACTTCGTCCGCAAGTTCATTCAGGCGCAGCGGCTGCCACTCAAAGTTGAGGGAGGAGCCGATCGATGAAAGTTTCGTTTCTTGGATTCGGTCTTCGCGATCTCATCGTCATGACGCTGATTGCCGCGATCGTTTCGTTGCCCGCCGGCACGCGGGGAGACGATCCCGTCGCCGAGCGCTCGACCGAGACGTTTCGCGTCGGATCGAAGGCCTTCACCGAGTCTGTCATTCTCGGTGAAGTGCTGATGTTGTTAGGGCGATCTGAAGATTATGACATGCAACATCGAGCACAGCTTGGCGGCTCTCAGATTCTGTTTCAGTCATTGCAGTCAGGCGAAATCGATGCCTATTGCGATTACACAGGAACGATCGCCGAAGAACTGCTCAATGGAGACGAGGGCCGCGACGAAGAGTCGATGCGAGCGGCTCTTGCGAATCTGAACATCGGAATGAGCGAACCACTCGGTTTCAATAACAGTTACGCGATCGGCGTGACCCGAGCGGCGGCGGAACGTTTTCACCTGCGGACGATCTCTGATCTGGCACGCCCGGAATGTGCGACGCTGCGGTTTGGATTCAGCGACGAGTTCATGAGTCGGCAGGACGACGGCTGGCCGACCATGAAGAGAGTCTATCAGTTGCCACAGTCGGCGCGCGGGCTCGAACATACGCTGGCCTATCAGGGGATCGACAGTGGGCAACTCGATGTGATCGATCTCTACACGACCGATCCCGAGATCGAAGCCTACGACCTCGTGACTCTCGTCGACGATCGAGGTTACTTTCCCAACTACAACTGCGTGATCCTGTATCGGCTCGATCTCGCCACGAGGGCACCCGCGTTACTTGCTGCCTATCAGGAACTCGTCGGCGCGATTGATGACGCCACGATGCGCCGCATGAATGCTCGGGTGCGGCTCGACCGCGAGTCCGAGAAACGCGTGGCCGCCGACTTTCTCGACGAGCATCTGGGCCGGTATGTCGAAGTCGTTGATACGACCTGGCAGAGAAGACTCGCACGGAACACCTGGGAGCATCTCAAGCTGGTATCGATCTCGATGCTGGCCGCCATTCTGCTCGCCGTGCCGTTGGGCATCGTCGCGAGTCGCCGCGAGTCGATCGGACAAGGACTGCTTGCAGTGGTCGGTATCCTGCAGACGATCCCGTCGCTCGCAATGCTGACGTTCATGGTTCCCCTCTTTGGACTGGGAGTCGTGCCGGCGGTGGTGGCACTCTTTCTTTACAGCCTGTTGCCGATCGTGCGCAATACCTACACGGGCCTGCGGGACATCCCTCCCGACCTGATTGAATCGGCCACCGTTCTCGGCCTCCCGCCTCGAGCCCGGCTGTGGAAGATCGAGTTGCCGCTGGCAGCACCAACGATTCTCGCGGGAATCAAGACGGCTGCGGTCATCAATGTCGGGACGGCGACGATCGGAGCGTTTATCGGCACCCAGGGCTACGGGCAGCCCATCATGACGGGACTGAGGACAAACCGTCACGACCTGATCCTGCAGGGGGCGATTCCCGCCGCCATCATGGCCATCGGCTTTCAACTCATTTTCGAGTGGCTCGAAAAACGCCTCGTCCCTGGCTCCGGGGCTCGATAACATGGTGAAGGTTGATCCCAAACAGGTCGATTGCGTCGAAAACCATCGTGATTCCACCCGCGATCCCGATCACGGCGTCCCAAATGACTTTCGACTCCGCTTTACCCTCTGGAATTGAGCGACTAAACTCCCCATGTCCGAACGCGAACTCGATGCTGACGCAGCGTGTCCGTGCTGTTATCGAGCAGACTTTGCGGACAATCCTTGGCGGAGTAGCTCAGTCGGTAGAGCAGCGGACTCATAAGCCGCGGGTCGCCGGTTCAAGTCCGGCCTCCGCTACCTGACGGTTTCGCGGCATTTCGCGAGACTCGGTCGACCCCTGCAAAACAGGGGTCTTTTCATGCGCTGCCACTTTCGGCAACGGTGCCTGATGGCTGATTACGGAACTGGACTGCGTCGGAATGCGCGTCGTCTCTGAGCTGCCGAGAATCGCCTTCTCGAAATGGGCGTTGGTCGTCGTCAGGTAGTGACGCATCGGCTGCAACTCGCACCGCTCTGAGGAACTTGACGCCTTGTTCTTCAATGGCGTTGCAGATCTCGTGATTCACCATTTCGGAGAATGCCAGATACTTCCAGTAGTCTGGGGGGTGATACCAGTAGATGACGATGACATTGAATGACTCGGAATTGAACTCGTTGAAGAACACACGCGGCGGCAGGGCGGGCTCCATCCCTTCGTGGTTCGCGAGTGCCTTCCGGATCTGCTCGACAGCGGCCTCAATCTTTTCACGTGGTGTGTCGAGTGGAAACTGCAGGTTCGCACGACGACGGATGTAGGGCCGCCGGCCGACGTTTTCGATGTCGCTGCGAGCCAACTCATCATTTGGCACCGTGACCTGATGTCCTGTCAGCAATCGAATCCGCGTCGACCTCAGACCGATGCTCTCCACGACGCCATCGTAATCCTTGATGACGATCCGCTCGCCGACTCGAAACGGCTTGTCGGACATCAACACGATTGTTCCAAACACGTTCTTGATCGTGTCCTGAGCGGCCAGAGCCACGGCCAGGCCTCCGACCCCTGCACTGGTGAGCAGCGTCGTCAACGGGATACCGAGATAGCTGCCTCCCTGTAGAAACACGACAATCGAGACTATCAGTGCGGTCAATTTGCCCACAATGCGAATGAGCTGGGCGTCAAGCCCCTGAGGGCTGATGCGGGTGGGCGAAAGGATCGCCTCTGTAATCCGGTTGCCGACCGCAAAAATCACGACGATCAACGCGAGCAGTGACATCAGGTTTGCCGCGAAGCTGATCACAAGGTATGGATCGCCATGGACCCCGAGGTAGTGTCGCGTGAAATGACGAAACCCGATCGGAATGAACACGGCAGCCAGCGGCCACCAGAGCGTCAGGAAGTATCGCAACAGACTCGTTTCACGAAACAGTTCGGCCCGCGTTCGTTGAAGCCGGTAGATCAGAGAGAACAGCAACATTGCAACGACCAGTCCGAGCGTAACCGCCAGCCACTGCCAGACCGCCAGATCCAGAAAGCGATTCTGTGTCCAGTCGGGAAAACGTGCGACCAAGGCACCGATGGTGGGGTCGGCGGGCGCGGACATGTACCAGAGGTACAGACCGGGTGAAACTTTCGGGCCGTCATCGCGGTACGGCAACCCGGCCATGTCTTCGTAGAGTTCGACGGCTCGGCGGACCGTGCTCGGCGTGAACACGTATTCGTGCATCTGCGGGCCAGCGGCGACGCGGCCGATGACGATTTGCGTTCCAGGCACATGCCAGCGTTCGAGGGCTTCTCCGTTCTCATCCTTGAGGTCGTCCAGTCCCGGAATCTCGTCTTCCGGGGGCAGTTCAACCCGATCGAGGACTTCCTTCAGGCAGATCGCCGCCTGTGCCAGAGAATCCCTGCGCGCGTACTCCGGCATTTCGCTCGCGTCGAGACAATCCACGACCCGTCGCGCGAGTGCCCGATGCTCCGGCGCGTTTCGGTTGAAGTAGCGGTCGCGAATCTGCAATTCGTGGATTTCGTTGCAATCGCGGATGAACGTCATCAACGTCGAACGAGGATTGGACGTGTCGGCGGGAGCGAACGGGTTCGATACTTCGCCTTGAGCGAATAGAGGCCGAACGAGCAGCAAAACCAAGAACGCCAGCATTCCCGTGGTGCGAAATTGCCTGCGGGATGCCCTTGAATCGCCCTCGGCATTGATTACGGACAAGGAGTGGTTCCCGAAAGAATTTGTCGCGTACGCCAACCATGCACTGTATCAGATTAGAAGCGTATGACAAAGTTGCTCGCGGGAGCGATGCTACCCTGATGGAGTCCAATTCGAATGTCGAACCATTGTTACTCTGCTGGCAACAAGGATTGAGTCTCGACCACAAGCCTGTCAGTGAGATGCTGTAGCAACGTCCTTTAGCAGGTGAATCGTCGATTGCTCATCGACTCGATCGATCCGATAACGATCGGAGTAGCCAGGATCGTGTTGGTGCCAATGGCAGAAGACATTGTGATATCGGCAGCTCCAGCCGAATTTCGGCAAGACATCGTGAGCCGTGGTTTTCGACAGCGTTTCCAGCACGCTGGACTTGTGACGTTCAATGGCTTGCCAATCGATTCCCAATGGTCCCTGCGCTGCCTGCAGATAATTGACGAACCACTAGCCATCGATGTCACGGCAGATGGAGTCGGCTGATGGGAGTGACGCCGATGCAGAGCGGACAAACAGTTCCTGAAGAGGTTTCGTGAGGATCACACGCGGAACGATCGATGTCTTCGATTCCAGAATGTATGACTCAATCAGCGATGGTCCAAAGATGATCTCATCCGTGAGACAGATGGAGCCCACGGTCATCGCCCCTCGGACGAAGAACCCGTTGAGTGCCATGTGCAACTGATAACTCTGAACGCAGCGGATCGCAAACTGGGCCGCGTTGTCCTGGGAGATCTCATCCCCATCCGCCGGAAACCCGAACGCAAGATTGTCGCTGAAGAACTTCAGTGCCCAAAGGCTCGGATCCGCCATCGGATCGTCGGCATATGAGTTCCGCACGAATGTCCGCGAGTCTCGAATGGCAGCGGCGATTCGATCCAGTGTCTGCTGAGATTCCTCGAAAGTGCCGGCAGCAGACGAGAAGTGAGAGAAACCAAGCACGTCGACGAATCCGGTCACCGAATTCCGCAGCCGAGGCTTCCCTGCAGAATCGACATATGGACCAGAGGGATTCATGGCATCAACCGGTTGTGGGGCGTCATCACTCGGCGGCGTCGGATTCGGTGGATTGCACCGGTTTCGGAATGGGCTGAATGCGAAACGTCTCGACGAAGATCGCGTAGAGCGCGGGAATCACGAGCAGGGTCAATGCCGTCGCGACAATCAGACCGTAGATCATGCACCAGGCCATCCCTTCCCAGAGCGGACCACCGCTCAACGCCAATGGCAACAGGCCGCCGATTGTCGTCGAGGTCGTCAAGAAAATCGGCATCAGCCGCAGTTTTGCGGCGTCGACGAGGCATCGGCGAAACTCGGATCGCGTCAGACCGACGATGGGGCCAGTCCCATCGCACTCTGCGGCCCGTTGAGTGATCAGGTAGTCGGCGAACTCGATAAAGATGATGCCCGTGTTCAGCACGATGCCGAACAGCGACAGGATGCCGAGCTGCGGCATGAAGCCCAATGCATTCCCGGTGAAGTACAGGCCGGGCAGCGCGCCGATCAATGCCAGCGGCAGCGTCATGAGAATGATGCTTGGCTTCATCCAGCCGTTGTATTGGATGACCAGTAGAAGCACGATAAGCAGCAGTGACATGCCCAGACATTTGGAAAGTTGCTCCAATCCCTCGTAGGACTCTTCCAGAGCACCCCCAATCTCGATCCAGTAGCCGGGAGGGAGTTCGGCTTGCAACTGCTGCATTTCGGGCGAGGCCATGATCGCGTTGACCACGTCGTTACCCATCACCCCCGGTTCGACCTGGCTGCGAACCTCGATGACGCGATTGAGATCGCGGCGTTCGATTCGCGCCGCCTCCCAATGCGGTTCGATCTCGGCGATCGAATCGAGCGGGATCTTCCCGCTAAAGCCCTCGACAAATGCGGCCCGGATCCCGTCGAGCGATCGGCGTTCGCCCGGTTCCAGGCGAAGATAGACGGGAACCTGGTGGTCTCCTTCCCGAAACGTTGTCAGCCGCTGGCCGCTGAAGTAAGCATTGAGAGTGCTGGCGACCTGGGAATTCGTCACACCCGCGAGGTTGGCCCGATCCTCGTCGAGGTCCACTTCGAGTTGAAATCCTGGGATGCCCCATTTGTCATTAACGTCCCAAGTTCCCGGTTGCGACCGAACCATCTCCTTGACTTGTTCTGAGAGATTCCGCAGCGTCGCCATATCGGCAAATCCCAGCCCCATGATCCGCAGCGCCACGGGATCGGCCGACGGTCCAAGGTAAAGCTCGCGCGGCACGACCCGTGCGCCGACGACCGGTTCGAGGCCAAGGTCAGCATCGCCCTCAACTGATATTTCTCGCAGGCGCTCGGCCAGGATGGGCGTATACAGCGGATCGGTCGTCCGCACCAGGATCTCGGCATAGTTGGCTTTGCTTCCTTCGGGATCCCACGAGAGATACCAACGCGTGCCTCCGCCCCCCACCATCGTCCGCATCGCGCGAATGCGTTCCGTCGGATTTCCGTCTTCGTCCGTCGTCGGACTGAGTGCCTGCAGAATCGCTTCGACCTGCTGAGCGGCTGCGTCGGTCTGCGCAATGGTCGCCGTTTCCGGCAACCAGATCTGAATGGCAAACTGGTCCCGCATGTCTTTGGGAAAGAACTCCGAACTCACGGGCAAGCTGACCGCTGCAACCAACAGCGCGATGGAAACACCGACCGCAACGAACTTGAACTTGATCGTCCCACCCACCAGCAGGTCCATGGTCCTGCCGACGAAGTCGCCCTGCGACTCATCCTGCGGGCTCTTGGATCCCCTCCGGAAGAGTTTCCCAACTTGAGCCGCGAGCCACGGCAAAGGTGCCGAGGGACGGCTGGGATCCTTTGGCGCGCGGATGAATTTCGAGGCGAGGATCACGCAGAACGACATCGCCAGCATCCAACTAATGCCTAACGTGACCGACAGCGTCACCGGCAGACTATAGATGTATTCGCGTTTCGTGCCGATGAGTCCAATCAACATCGGAAAGAACGCTGCCACAGTCGTCAACGTTCCGTTGAGCATGGCCGTCGACAACTGATTCGCACCGGCCACTGTGGCGTCGACGGGATTCATTCCGGCGACCTGGTTCGTTCGAGATTGATCGCAGACCTGTACAGCGTTGTCGACGAGCAGCCCGAGGGCAATGATGATTGATGCCAGCGAAATCTGCTCCAGTTGGACTCCGAACAGAGTGATGAGCGCGATCGACGCGAGCACGACCACTGGAATGTTGCCTGCCATGACAGCGGCGGAGCGAAAGCCCACGAACAGATACACGATAATCACGACGATCACGATGGCGCCGACGACATTGCCCACCACGTCGCTGATCTTCTTCTCGACGTTAACCGACTGATCCGAGACGAAGCTCACCGCGATGTCGTCCGGCAGGCTGCGATCCACTTGCTGCAGAAGTGCGATTCGCTCCTTGGCGTTGTCGCACAGATCGGTAATGCTGTAGCCCGACCGTAATTGCAGCGCGACAACAACGCAGGGTACGGATCCGTCTGCATCGCCGTACCTGCAGATGCGGCGCGGCGGATCCTCGTACCCTCGGCGAATCGACAACCCCAGGTCGCGGAGATAGATCGGCCTTCCGGAAGTGGTATCCGAACCGGTATTGACGATCACCGAGTTGACTTCATCAAGCGCGTTGAATTCACCTCCTGGCTTGATGGTGTATCTCCCAACGTCGGTGTCGACTTCTCCTCCGGGTGCTACGATATTGCGCGCCTCCAGCAACTGCTGGAGTTGATCGATCGTCAGGTCAATCTGCGACCACGTCGCCAGATCGGTCTCGATATAGACCGCTTCTTCAATCACGCCGTACTGCTCTGCCTTCGATACTTCCGGCAACAGACGGAGCGAATCTCGCACTTGTTCCGAGATTAGGTCAAGCTCTCTTAGCGTGTAGCGGTTCTCTTCACGAATCTCCGATTCACCGGGCAATGGCGTCTGGTAGATGCAGGCCACAAGGACACTGGTGTCACCGAATTCATCGTTGACCACGGGAGTGAGGCCAAGCTCGGGCATTGTCACGCGCGCAACGCGTGCGCGCACTTTGTCCCACACGTTGTCTATTTCCTCGGGAGTGACCGCATCCAACGCATCCACGTAGATTTCAGACAATCCGGCTGTTGAGGTCGACCGCACATGCTCAACCTCTTCAATCGAGTTAATAGCCTCCTCAAGTGGGTAGGTGAGAAGTTCTTCAACCTTCTCGGCCGGTGCCCCCGGCCAAATCGTAATCACGGCACACGTTCGCACCGTATACTCCGGATCCTCCCGCCGGGGCATCGTCATGAACGAAATCACTCCCCAGAGCATCAGCAGCACTGCGGCGGTGATCGTGATCGGACTATATCGGACTGCAGCCGCTGGAAGACTCATGGCTGCGCCTCGATTGTTCCCGAGACGCGAATTGGTTCGCCATCCACTAGATAGTGCGCACCGCTAGTGACCATCAATGTTCCGTCGGTCAATATTTCGCTTGAGGTTGCTTCGATCCGGACAAACTCCGGACGTTCCGCGACGGGAGTGGCCATTACCGTCACTCGTCGGGCCGTCGACGGTGAAGTCGCATCATCGACAATGAACACGAACGCCCCTTCTGCCGTCTGCGAGACAGCATTCATTGGCACGTAGTAGCCCTCGGCCATCTTGGCCCCTTCGAGTTCGACCTGAACGACGTCGCCCGGTCTTAGGTTCCAGCGGTCCCGCACGAGGTAAACATAGCCGCGCGCTTCAGTGCGGCGATTGCCTTCGGCGAGGTCCATCGAACTGCCGTCCGCGTTCTGCAGCAGGCCGACCATCATGTCGGTGTCCGGATTGAGTTCTCCCACATCGGTGATTTCGCGAAGAGTTGCGACTCCTGGAAACGCAATCCGCCGCTCGCCGGGTACGACGTATACTTTCTCGACATCGATCCGGGGACCGAACTCGGCCCCGTACGCGCTACGGTCGATGCCTTGCGCCCGCCAGACGAAGAACCCCGTATCATCCTGAAACAGGGCGTCGATGGAAACAAAGTATGGCGGTTGTCGGACCGTCGTTTCCGCAAACACCGGCCAGAGACTGCGGACCCGCACATCGCTTTCGGGATCGAAGTCGTCGGGAAATCCGACGCGAAGCAACGAATTTCGCAACAACAGCGTCACCCTGTAAGTGCGGGTCGCCGGATCGGCCAAGGCCGCCTTCTCGTAGACCATCCCCGCCACCGGTTCGTCGGCACCTGGGGGGTAGACGCGAACCGAATCATTGTAGTTGAGCAACTCGTCCTGCCGAGCGGAGACCTGCACATCGATCGCGATGGGATCCATCATTTGAATCGTACACACCGGCTGTCCTGGCTGAACCACGCCCCCCAATATCTGATGTACTTCGGAGACTTGTCCGTCGTATGGCGAGCGAAGCACTGTGTCTGCCAGATCTTTCTCCGCATTCCGCACGGCTTCTTGTGCCTCTTCAACTTGTGCCTGAAAACCGGCCCGTTCGGCCTCGCGGATCGCCCGAGTTTCGATCAGTTCCTGAAGGTCGGCGGTGGAAACGTCCAATTCCGCTGTCCGGCGATCGAGGTCGCTCTGTGCGGCTGCTCCGTCGGCCAAGAGTTGCTGAGTTCTATCGAATTGGGTCTGTGCCAGATCTCGCCGTGCCTGGGCCCCCTCGATCTGTTGAGGCAGGACGTTGTTGAGTTGCGAGTCGGCCGCGTCTCGATGTGCCATCGCAGTGTTGACGTTGGCGATCGCGCTCTGCAATTGAAACTGAAATCGCTCGCGTTCCAGCTGTGCGACGACTGTCCCTTCGCGAAGTGGAACGCCGTTCTCGTCAAAAGTCGCCCCCGAGATATTCGTGCCTGGTTCCAGCAGAGCCTGGATTCGGCCATTGACCTGAAATCCCATTTGGTCGGTCTTCCAGGAGCTGACGGTTCCCGTGTGCCGGGCGAGTTCTTGCGGCCGAACGTTCGTCAGCCGCAAAACATTGACGGGACGGGGTTGGCGTTCCACCTGACTTTCGGAAGCGTCAGGTTGGCACCCGGCGCATGTGATAACCCCCATCAGAGCCACAAGCACACATCGAGCCGACATGGCCCCACCCACTTTCTCAGGATCGACGAACCAACAAAAGATTGAGAATGCGATAAATACCGGCACGACGGTCGATTCGCAACCACGACACGCCTTCACACTCTCAGTTTCGTGTGACGCATCAACGGAATTCGGTTTACCGCCATTAACTACTCGCAAGTTTCGCGGGGCGTGTTACTCTACGACCTCTGGGTTCCAAACACTCACCCGGCGATGCGTCGTGTGCGAATCTGAATCAAGTTTAGGATGCCATATCGAGTTTGGAATCTCTGAGGGATGGCGTTCGTTGTTGTCCATCGTCGTCTGAGGTGCGAGCAGTCGATGGCGCGGCATTTGCATTGGCTGCCGTGGGGTTATCCATAACTAGGGGCCGATTGAGGAACCGTAGGGAATGAGTGGGCTGCAGCAGCTTGTGCGATACACGCGGATCCAGGAGATCGTCGGAGATGTTGTGCGTCTGCGCGCTAAGGGCGTCGCACTGGGAGACATGGCTGAAGTCGAGAACACCGACGGCGAACAGTCGCTCGCTCGCGTGATCGGACTCGACCGCGACATTGTCAGTCTGCAGGTCTTTGCCGGCGGCAAGGGATTGTCGACCGATGCCAACATACAGTTTCTCGGACGTCCGCTCGACGTCCCTTTTTCGCAGAACATTCTGGGACGCATCTTGCGCGGTTCGGGTGAGCCGATGGATGGTGGTCCCGACCTCACCGGTGAGCGTCACGTCCCAGTCGGTGGACCGACGGTCAACCCCGTGATGCGCGTGATGCCAACGAAGATGATCGAGACGAAAGTCCCGATGATCGATCTGTTCAACTGCCTCGTCGAGAGTCAGAAGATTCCCATCTTCTCAGTGGCGGGCGAACCGCACAACGAACTGCTGGCCCGTATCGGGTTTCAGGCCGACGCCGACGTGTTGGTTTTCGGCGGCCTGGGTCTAATCTTCGACGACTACCATTTTTTCCGCACGCAGTTTGAGAATCACGGCGTTTTCGGTCGCACGGTGATGTTCGTGAACCAAGCCTCCGATCCGCTCGTCGAACGATTGCTGGTGCCCGACATGGCCCTGGCGGTCGCCGAACACTTCGCCGTCGAAGAAAACAAACGCGTGCTGGTTCTGCTGACTGACATGACAGCCTTCGCCGACGCGATGAAGGAAGTGGGTGTGGCCCAAGAACGCATCCCGGCGGTACGCGGCTACATGGGAGACCTCTACACGCAACTCGCTCAGCGGTACGAAAAGGCGTGCGACTTCAAGGGGGCCGGGTCGGTCACGATTCTGACGGTCACCACCATGCCCGGAGACGATGTGACGCATCCCGTCCCCGACAACACCGGTTACATCACCGAAGGGCAGTTCTATCTACACGGCGGATGCATCGAGCCGTTTGGTTCGCTTTCGCGTCTCAAACAGCACGTCATCGGTAAGGCGACTCGCGAGGACCATTCGCAGATCGCGAACACAATGATCCGTTTCTATTCACAGGCGATCGAGGCACAGAAGAAGCAGGCGATGGCGTTCGAACTGTCTCCGTCACCACAAGCTGCAAGTATGGAAGTTGTTCCGCCAGCGGTTAAACCGCGACCATCCGTGACGACTTCACCTCTGGACGCTGGCGGAGTGTTTGAACCGGGAGAATTGCTGATGAAACAGAACCTCGTGGACAAGTATTTCCCAAAACAGACTGAGTAAGTTGCGATTCATCGAATCGCTCCCCGCGCGATGGCCAAGCTCCGACTCAGTAAGAACTCACTCCAACAGCAGCAGCAACAGCTCAAGCTGTACAAGAAGCTCTTGCCATCACTCGATCTCAAGCGAAGACAACTCACGATCGAAACGACAAAGGCCCGAGCCGAGTATCGAAGTGCGTTAGCCGCCACCGAAGTACTCGATGCCGAGATCGGTGCCGAACTCCCGATGTTGGCCGACGAGAATCTGAATCTGGCGGGCCTCGTCCAAATGACCGGCTATCGCGTCGGCGAACAGAACGTCGTGGGGACTCGCCTGCCGATTCTGGAACATGTCGAGTTTGCCGTCTCGGACTACTCACGACTCGCGACACCGGCCTGGCTCGATACGCTCGTGCAACGACTGAAGGATGCCGCCGAATCACGAGTCCGTGCCCGAATCGCCGGAGAGCGGGTCGAGATTCTCAATCAGGCTGTGCGCCGAATCACGCAGCGCGTGAATCTGTTCGAGAAGATTCTCATTCCGACGGCCAAGAAGAATATCCAGCGAATTCGCATCTACCTCGGAGATGCCGAGCGGTCGGCGGTCATCACGTCGAAGCTGTCGAAGGCCAAGCAGATTCAAGCGGGCACGTGGGACTACGGGGAGGACGCCGAATGAGCGTCGTCCCTCTCAAGCACGTCACATTCATTGGACTGACGGCCGATAAGGAAGGTCTGCTCGACGATCTGCACGCGCGAGGTTGCGTCGAAATTATTCCTCTTGGCGGCGATGGCGGGGAACAAGTCATCGGCGGGCCGTCTTCGGAAGCGCGAGAGGCCCTGCTTCACCTTTTGACCTGTCCCCAGAGGCAGCATCAAGTTCAGGCTGATACACAATTCGACGCTCAGGCGATCGAACGCCAATCGCTCGATTTGAGACAGAAACTGTTCGACCTGGAGACCGAGCGAGACGCCCTTCGATTGCGGATCGCGGATGTGGAACCGTGGGGGGACTTCACGTTCGCGGATCCCGACAAGCTGAATGGCTACCGACTCTGGTTCTATGTCGTGCCTCATCCGGACATGGACAAGGTCGAAACCGGCCTCGATTGGGAAGTGGTCCGCCGAGATGTCAAGAACTGCTATGTAGTTGTCGTGTCGCCGGAGGAACCGCGATCGATGCCTGTTCCGCGGGTACATGTCGGGGCCAAGTCGCCTGCCGAGCTCAAGCGCCGACTGGAAGAAGTCGAACTGGCGATCGAAGAAGCTCAGGCGGAGCGGTCATCACTAACCCGCTGGTGTCTGCTCTTCTCGAAGTCGCTCAATCGACTCGAAGACGCCGCGGCGCGCAGTGTTGCATCGCATCAAACCTGCGATCGTGCGGAACTGTTTGCACTGCAGGCCTGGGCACCGACCGAGAACATCCCGGAACTCGCCCGCTATTCCGAGCAGCAACATCTGGTCTTCGAGAGCCGTAACCCGATCATGGATGATGCGCCTCCAACGCTGCTGCGCAATCCTCCACGAATCGCGGCCGGTGAGGATCTCGTCAACTTCTATATGACACCCGGCTACTGGACGTGGGATCCCTCCGGCGTCGTGCTGGTGTCGTTTGCAATCTTCTTTGCGATGATTTTGGCCGATGCCGGGTATGCGATCCTCCTGGGATTGGGTCTGGCCGTTGGCCGGCGGAAACTTTCAAAGTCTGCGTCGGGTCAACGATTCCTCCCGATGCTGACGCTGATCGTGGGACTTTCGTTCATTTACGGAGTATTGGTCGGCAGTTACTTCGGTCTGACTCCGCCCGCTGGTTCTGTTCTCGGCGCACTACATGTGCTCGACATGAACAACTCTGGTTTGATGATGGGCATTTCGGTTCTGGTCGGCGGTGCGCATGTGCTGTTGGCCAACGTCATCGATTTCAGGCGCTACACCGACCGCAGAGATGGACTGCCGTCGCTGGGGTGGGCGTTCGCAATCGCAGGCGGACTCGTCTATGCCGCTGGTTCGGCGATTGCCGACTACAGTTTTCTGAAATCAATCGGAGGAGTGGCAATCGTCGCAGGACTGCTGCTCGTCGTTGCCTTTACGGCCTGGCGAGAAAAGCCAATCCCTCGGCTTGTTCAGGGACTAATGGGACTGACAAAACTGTCAGGAGCCTTCGGAGACATCCTGAGCTATCTGCGACTGTTCGCGCTGGGACTGGCGTCAGCCTCGCTGGCGACGGCGTTCAATGAGATGGCGGTCGGTATCTCCAGCAGTGTTCCCGGCATCGGAGTGCTGCTCGCTCTGCTTGTCCTCTTACTCGGCCACACACTGAATCTGCTCCTGGGCATCTCCAGCGGAGTGATTCACGGTTTGCGGCTGAACGTCATCGAGTTTTTCAACTGGGGGCTGAAGGACGAAGGCCGCCTCTTCAGACCATTTCGTCGAAAGGAAGATTCCACATGGACATAAATCTGCTGATGGGTTGGCTGGGGGTCTATTCGCCGCTGGCGCTGGGTGCGATCGGCAGCATGATCGGCTGCCTGCGTGGTGGAATGGCCGCCTGCGGAGCGATGCTCGAAGTCGAAACCGGTTACGGTCGGTTCGTCGGCGTCGCCGCGATGCCGTCGTCTCAAACGATCTACGGCATCGTGGTATCGATGTCGTTCATCGGAAAGATGACAACCACCAATGCCCAAGGGGTGATGGCGTTGGGCGTACTCGCAGGCGCGGCGCTCATGGTCAGTGCGATCGCTCAAGGGACGGCGTGTGCCGCGGCCATCAACTCGTCGAAGAGTAAGCCCGAAGTGTTCGGCATCTCGCTGGCCCCCTCTGCGCTCATCGAAGGCTTTGCGGTCTTCGCCTTTGTGTTCGCGCTGGTACTCTCCGGCAGCCTTCCCGAGTAACGATTTCTGCGAGACGGTTTTTGCGACTCGATTCCCGCGACAAGGTGCAGTGATGGAAACGACTGACAAATCGACCGCCGGCGGAGTGCAGGCCCTCATCGACCGCATTCGCGAGCAGGGAGTCCAGGCGGCTCAAAGCGAAGCGGATCAACTGCTGAGTCAGGCTCGAAAAGAAGCCGACGACATCGTGCGCAAAGCCAAGGCTGAGGCAGACGCGTCTCTCGCAAAGGCAAAAACCGAGATCGAAGCCCATCGCAAGGCGTCACTCGATGCGCTGCAACTCGCGGCTCGGGACACCGTACTGGAACTCAGGTCTCGCATCAGCGCTCGCTTCGAGGAATTCGTGAAGCGCCTGGTGGTGTCGGCAACTCGGGACAAGGAGATTGTTCGCAGTCTCGTGCTGATTCTAGCTGGAAACGCCGCATCGGAGTTCATCAAAGACAAAGAGATCGAAGTGCGCATCTCCGAGGCGCTGCTCAACGGAGAGACCGGCCCTGTGTTCAAGGAAGATGGGAAACTCGCGATCCTGGGCCTCGCCAGTGACATGCTGCGTGAAGGCCTGCAACTTGCCTCCGACAGCGAGGTCGAAGGGGGCGTTCGCGTGCGTTTGATCGAGGACCAGCTCGAAATCGATCTGTCCGATCGCGCCATCTCGCGCATGATCGCTCAGCGGATACTGCCGCGATTCAAATCTATCCTCGAAGGAGCCGAGTAGGCTCGCCTCATGTATTACGCCCTCATCTCCAGCCTGCCGCGTTTGCCCTACTTCGAGAAGGCAGAGCGTCTCCCAATCACGCCGCTGCGGCTCAAGCAGCGACTGGGGTCGTTGCGTCCCGCGCATGCGGAGCAACTCAAGCACGCGTGGCCACTCGTGACCTGGCGTCCCGCACGAGTCCAGGGACGCACCGATGCCGAATTCATTCGTGACGCCGATGGCGTGCTGAAGACTTCGCTCGACGACAACCTGCGAGAGTATGTGACGTTCCGCCTCGAACAACAGACCCTGATGGCGGCGCTGCGAATGAAACAAGACGGACAGAGCCTCCCTACCGGAACGGCGCGATGGGGAATCGGGGCCTGCGTTGACGCCCTTCGGCGCCGCTGGGACGAACCCGACTTTGGGCTTAAGCACGTTCACGCGTGGTTGCCGCAGGCCCGCGAACTTCTAGCCGGTCACGACGCGCTGGAGCTGGAACGGCTGCTGATGGGCATCACCTGGCGCAAACTCAATCAGTACGCGGAGCGAGACATGTTCAGCTTTGCCGCGGTCGTCGCGTACTGCTTTCAATGGGACATTCTGCAGGCCTGGCTCTCTCATGATGCCGAGGCGGCCAAACATCGTTTTCGTGAATTGATCGACAAGGTGACGCATGTCGGACAGAACTGAAGCCGCCGCCATTAAGACGGCGACAGTCGTGCAGGTTAAGGAGAGCCTCGTACTCATCGAATTCGATGAGCAGACGGCCGTGATGAAGAACGAAGTCGGCTACATCTGCGTTGGCGATGAGAGACTGAAAGCCGAAATCCTTCGTATTCGTGGCCGCACTGCCGACATGCAGGTGTTCGAAGACACCAACGGGGTACGGGTCGGCGACCGAGTCGAAATGACGGGCGAAATGCTGTCGGCCTCCCTCGGCCCGGGACTGTTGGGTCGTGTGTTCGATGGATTGCAGAATCCGCTCTCGACGCTGGCGAAACAATTTGGCTTCTTTCTGCCGCGTGGTGCCGATACGCCGCCTCTCGATGCCGAGTGCAAGTGGACGTTCACGCCTTCAGTCGCCGTGGGAGATATGGTTCTTCCCGGGGGCGTGCTGGGGACCGTTCCCGAAGGGCCTTTCACTCATAAGATTCTCGTCCCGTTCGGCGACTCGCAACGAGTGAAGGTCACATGGATCACAGAGGGAGACTTGACCATCAATGAGCCGGTGGCTCGCATCGAGGTAGAGGGCGTCGAACGCGAAGTGACGATGCAACAGCGTTGGCCGGTGCGGCGACCAATTCCCGGTTCGCTGTTGCGTCGCCGGTTCGCCGAGCGCATCTACTCGGAGGAGCCGGTGTCGACTGGCACGCGAATCATCGACACGTTCTTTCCAATCGCGTCTGGAGGAACGGGCTGCATCCCCGGTCCGTTCGGGGCCGGAAAGACCGTGTTACAAAGCACCATTGCCCGATACGCGTCGGTAGACGTGGTGGTGGTCGTAGCCTGCGGGGAACGTGCCGGCGAAGTGGTCGAGACGATCACGCTGTATCCCGAGACGAAGGACCCCCGCACTGGCGGCACACTGATGGACCGCACCATCATCATCTGCAATACGTCGTCGATGCCGGTCGCGGCCCGCGAAGCCTCGATCTATATGGGTGTCACGCTGGCCGAGTACTACCGGCAGATGGGACTCAACGTGCTGCTGATCGCCGACTCGACATCCCGCTGGGCGCAGGCGATGAGAGAAACATCGGGACGCATGGAAGAGATTCCCGGCGAAGAGGCCTTTCCCGCCTATCTCGACTCAGCCATCAAGAGCGTTTACGAACGGGCCGGCGTCATCCGCTGTGCGGATGGTTCGCAAGGGAGCCTGACAATGATCGGAACAGTCTCTCCCGCCGGCGGCAACTTCGAAGAGCCTGTCACGCAGTCAACATTGGGAACCGTGAAGACATTTCTCGGATTGTCGTACGATCGGGCCTACAAGCGGTTCTACCCGGCAATCGATCCGCTGATTTCATGGTCGCGATACCTCGATCAGATCGCCCCCTGGCTCGAAGAGCATCTCGATCCGAACTGGATTCGCGACGTCAAACGGATGCGTGAGCTGCTCGAGCAGGGGGAGGCCATTAATCAGATGATGCAGGTCACCGGCGAAGAAAGCAGCACTCTCGAAGACTTCGTCACCTTTCAGAAATCGCTGCTGCTCGACATGGCCTATTTGCAGCAGGATGCCTTCGACGAGGTCGACGCCTGCATGCCTCGCGAAAGACAACTCGAGAGCTTTCGACTGGTTACGAATCTGATCGATCGTGAATACCACTTTAATAATCGCGAAGAAGTGCGCGAGTTCTTCACGAAGCTCATCGGCATGTACAAGAACTGGAACTACAGTCCGCTCGGCTCGGCCGATTTCGGCAAGTTCAAACAAGACATCGAAGCCGCCGCTGACCAACAAGTCGTCGGTGCCCGCTGAACGAAACCTTTTGATGGAATGCTTCCATGGGTGCCTCTGCGAAAGACACGAAACGTTCTCCCAAAAAAGTCGCCGGCCCATTGACCGCCGATGAACTCCGCAAGCTCGATGCCTACTGGCGGGCGTCGAACTATCTCTCGGTTGGACAGATCTACCTGTTCGACAACCCGCTGCTGAAGAAGCCGCTCAAACGCGAGCACGTCAAACCGCGTCTCGTCGGACATTGGGGGACGACGCCGGGTTTGAACTTTATGTACGTGCATCTCAATCGGGTCATTAAGCGTGATGACCTCAACATGATCTACGTGATCGGTCCGGGGCATGGCGGCCCGGCACTGGTTGCACATGCATATCTTGAAGGGACGTACAGCGAGGTCTATCCCAACATTGCTCAGGACGAAGAGGGGATGAGGCGGCTGTTCACGCAGTTCAGCTTCCCGGGAGGCATCCCCAGCCACGTCGCTCCTGAAACGCCGGGATCGATTCATGAAGGTGGCGAACTCGGCTATGCCCTCTCGCATGCCTTCGGAGCAGCGTTCGACAATCCTGATCTCATCGTGGCCTGCGTCGTCGGCGATGGCGAAGCCGAGACCGGTCCGCTGGCGACGAGCTGGCACTCGAACAAGTTCCTCAATCCGGAACGGGATGGGGCCGTCCTGCCGATCCTGCATCTCAATGGCTACAAGATCGCCAACCCCTGCTTCCTTGCTCGCATTCCGCAAGATGAACTGCAGAAACTCTTTGAGGGTTACGGCTACAAGCCCTATTTCGTCGAAGGTCGCGATCCCGAAGCGATGCATCAACAGATGGCGGCCGTGATGGATGAAGCGACCGCCGAGATCAAACAAATCTGGGCCAAGGCGCGCAAGAAGGGGTTCCAGGGGCGCCCCGCGTGGCCAATGATCATCTTGCGAAGCCCCAAGGGTTGGACGTGCCCGGCCGAGGTCGATGGGAAGAAAGCCGAGGACTACTGGCGCTCACATCAGGTGCCGATGGGGAACATGGACGCTCCCGGCCATGTGAAGGTTCTTGAGAAGTGGATGAAAAGTTATCGCCCCGAGGAGTTGTTCGACGCAGACGGTAAGCTCAAGCCGGAAATCGCCGAGCTTGCGCCGACAGGTCATCGCCGCATGAGCGACAACCCGAACGCCAACGGCGGCCTCTTATTGCGCGATCTCAAAATGCCCGATTTTCGTGACTATGCCGTCAAGGTGCCGAAGCCAGGCGAGACAACCGCCGAGGCGACGCGATCCATGGGAACGTTCCTGCGGGATGTGATGAAGCTCAATCTCGATACACAGAACTTCCGCCTCTTTAGCCCCGATGAGAACAACTCGAACCGCTGGCAGGACGTGCTGGAGGTAACGAATCGCTGTTACGTGGCCGACATCCTTCCCGAAGATGATCACCTCGCTCCCGATGGCCGCGTCATGGAAGTCCTCAGCGAGCATCAGTGCCAGGGGTGGCTGGAAGGCTATCTCCTCACCGGCAGGCACGGATTCTTCTCGTGTTACGAAGCGTTTATTCACATCATCGATTCGATGTTCAACCAGCACGCCAAGTGGCTCAAGGTGTGCAATCACATCCCCTGGCGGCGCGACATCGCGTCGCTCAACTACTTGCTCAGTTCGCACGTCTGGCGGCAGGATCACAACGGCTTCTCGCATCAGGATCCGGGATTCATCGATCATGTCGTTAACAAGAAGGCGGAAGTAGTCCGAGTCTATCTGCCGCCTGATGCCAACACACTGCTCAGTGTCACCGACCACTGCTTGCGCAGCCGCAACTACGTCAACGTGATCGTGGCCGGCAAACAGCCCGCGCCGCAATGGCTGACGATGGATGAAGCCGAGCGGCATTGCAGCGCTGGCATCGGCATCTGGGAATGGGCCTCGAACGACAAGGGGGACGAACCCGATGTCGTGATGGCCTGCTGCGGCGATGTGCCGACGCTTGAAACGCTGGCAGCCGTCGAACTGCTGCGAACGCATGTGCCTGACTTAAAGGTGCGCGTGATCAACGTGGTGAACCTGATGAAGTTGCAGCCGACGCGAGAGCATCCGCACGGACTGCCCGATCACGAGTTCGATGCACTGTTTACGACTGACAAACCGATCATCTTCGCGTTCCACGGGTATCCGTGGCTCATCCATCGACTCACGTACCGCCGCAACGGTCACAAGAACCTGCACGTGCGTGGTTACAAGGAAGAGGGGACGACGACCACGCCTTTCGACATGGTGGTCATCAACGACCTCGATCGGTTCTCGCTGGTGAATGACGTGATCGATCGCGTGCCCCTACTGGCGTCCAGGAGCCGCCTACGCGAAACAAGCGATTCGCGACAAGCTGATGGAGCACAAGCAGTACATCAGCAAATACGGCGACGATCTCCCCGAAATCGCCGGCTGGAAGTGGGGCCAGCAGGGACCAGTCTCAAAACGCGGCACGTCCACTGCCGGGGACAATGTTTAAGGCGTCCAATACAGAAAGAGCCGCCATGTACACACTCCTCCTCAACGCCGGCTCCAGCAGCTTGAAGGGGACTTTGGTTGCGATATCCGACGGCGAGGTGCGAGCTCGGGGACTGGCCGACTGGGCAGGTGCAAGCACCAAATACCACTTTACCGCCTCCGATCATCGCGAACACAACCGCGATGTCACCTGGAAAGGACACGGCCCGGCGGTTCAGCAGTTCATCCGTGATCTGACGGAAACTCAGCCAGCGGAACTTGATGATCGTTCGCAGTTGGCGGCTGTCGGACACCGCGTCGTGCATGGAGGGCCGTTCACAAGCTCAGTTCAAATCACTGCCGATCTGCGTTCGAAACTGTGGGGCCTCGCCGATCTCGCGCCTTTGCATAATCCGCCGAGTCTCGAAACCCTAAGCGCAGCCGAAACCGAATTGCCCGATGTGCCTCACATTGCGGTCTTCGACACGGCCTTTCACGCATCGCTGCCGCAGCATGCCTACACCTATCCCGTGCCGACGCAATGGACGCAAAAGTGGGGCGTGCGACGGTACGGCTTTCACGGCCTCAGTCATGCCTATTGTGCCCGGCGGGCAGGTGAGATGCTGGGATCAGCGACCTCCAAACTGGTGGTCTGCCATCTGGGGCATGGTTGTTCCGCATCGGCAGTGCGCGATGGACGCTGCGTCGATACGACAATGGGCTTCACACCCCTCGAAGGCCTGATGATGGCCACAAGGAGTGGCACGGTCGATCCGGGACTTCTCCTGCATCTGCAACAGCAGCACGGACTAACCGCTGCACAAATCGAACAGACACTCAATCGCGAATCGGGATTGCTTGGCGTCTCCGGCGTGTCGGCCGACATGCGTGAAGTGCAAAGAGCGGCGGATTCAGGGAACTCGGCTGCTCGATTGGCACTCCAGATCTATGCACACCGTGTGCGGCAGGCGATCGGCGCTTTCACCGTCACAATGGGAGGCGTCGACGCCCTGATCTTCACGGCTGGTGTCGGAGAGCACTCCTCTTCGATGCGCGCCGCCATTTGCGAGGGGCTGGAATGCCTCGGGCTGCGTCTCGACGCCAAGGTCAATGCTGACCACCATCCGGATACCGACATCGCCGCGCCTGACTCGAGCGGGCGTATCTTCGTCATCGCCACGCGCGAAGATGTCACCATGCTGGAGGAAGTCCGGCAGGTGTTGAAACAACTGCCACGTTCGGAGACGACCCCAGTCTCGTAAGAAGTATCAAAGTCATTTTAGAGAACAAAGCATGAGTACTGCACAAACTCCTCCGCAAGTATCACAATCCGTCAGTCTCTCGGACGAAGAGGGCGTCAAGGAGATCCTGGCCGACACAGTCTTCAGACTCTGGGACGTTGTGAACAACCTCACGCGTTTGAAACCCACGAAGCGCGAACGCTTTCGCGTCACGATCTTCGGTTCCGCGCGGGCACAACCTGGCACGTTCGTGTACGACGAAGTGAATCGCGTCGCCGCCGCATTGGCCGACATGGGGTGCGACATCATCACCGGTGGCGGACCGGGACTAATGCAAGCAGCGAACGAAGGAGCCGCAGCGGCCGGTGACATCGATCGCAGTCGTTCCGTTGGAATCCGCGTTGATCTCCCTTTCGAGCAGACCGTCAATTCATTCGTCACCGAGGCGTTCGAACACAAGACATTCTTTACGCGACTGCATCACTTCGTGCTCACTTCGGACGCTTTCGTTGTCGTCCCCGGAGGCATCGGAACCGTGCTCGAGCTGACGATGGTCTGGCAACTGCTGCAGGTGAAACACGTCGTCGATACTCCACTCATCCTCGTGGGCAAGATGTGGGATGGTCTGATCGAATGGGCCAAGACGAGTCTGCTCTCGCCGCAACTTCCACTGGCGAGTCCTGACGATCTCGACATTCCGCAATGCGTGGCGACGGCCGATGAAGCGATCTCGCTGCTGCGCGAGCATTACGCTCAATGGCAACTCAGCAATGTGGCAACCAGTTCCGGCCGCGATGACTAGATACTTGAATGGGACTGCACGATCATGATTATTTGAACTTCAAACATTGGAACGAGCAGAGTAATTCAACATCCCACCAGAAACCCGTCCTGATTGACAATTCCTAGGTGATTAATGTCGGCGGAACAGATTCGATTGGACGAGGCGCGGTTGGAACAAGCGCCTTGGAAGAAATGGGGGCCCTATCTCAGCGAGCGTCAATGGGGCACTGTTCGCGAGGATTACAGCGAAGGGGGGGATGCGTGGAACTATTTTACGCACGACCAGGCGCGATCGCGGGCCTACCGCTGGGGCGAGGATGGACTGGCGGGCATTTCTGACGACAAGCAGCGGCTCTGCTTCGCGATCGCTCTCTGGAACGGCAAGGATCCGATTCTCAAGGAACGACTCTTCGGTCTCACGAACAGTGAAAGCAATCACGGCGAAGACGTCAAGGAGTATTACTTCTACCTCGACAGCACGCCGACGCATTCGTACATGAAGTACCTCTACAAGTATCCGCAGGGCGAGTTTCCCTACGACAACCTGGTGCAGACCAATCGTTCGCGCAGCCGAAAGGAGATGGAGTACGAACTGCTCGACACCGGCATCTTCAACGACAACCGCTACTTCGATGTCTTCGTCGAATATGCGAAAGGATCACCCGACGATGTGCTGATTCAGATCACTGTGCATAACCGAGGTCCCGAGGCGTCCGAACTGCATCTGCTGCCGACGCTCTGGTTTCGCAATCAATGGTCATGGTCTGCTCTCGTGGAAAGGCCGAGCTTGCAGCAACAGGGCGATGTCGTGTTGGCGAAGGATTTCGTGCTGGGTGAGCGCTACCTCCATTGCGAAGGAACTGCCGACCTGTTGTTTACCGAGAACGAAACGAACACCGAACGGATCTTCGGCGTGGCCAACCACACTCCCTACGTGAAGGACGGCATCAACAATTACGTCGTACACGGTCAGCAGAACGCCGTTAATCCCGCGCATACAGGCACCAAGGTTGCCGCTCATTACCGGCTGAACGTCGCAGCCGGCGAAAGCCAGACCGTTCGCCTGCGACTGACACCCGAATCCCCGGGAGAGGCACTTCCGTTCGCCACTTTCGAGGACGTGATGGCGATTCGCCACAAAGAGGCGGATGAATTCTACGATACAGTCATTCCGCAATCGTCAAGTGCCGATCAGGCCAATGTGATGAGGCAGGCGCTGGCAGGAATGATGTGGACGAAGCAGTTCTATCACTACGACGTCGACATGTGGCTCTCCGAACGCGGCTCCGATCCGTTCAAGGAGAATCGTAAGCAGGCTCCGCGAAACGAGCATTGGCACCACATGTACAATGGCGACATCATTTCGATGCCGGACAAATGGGAATATCCTTGGTACGCCGCCTGGGATTTGGCCTTTCATGTCACTGCTCTAACGCTGGTCGACCCGGATTTTGGCAAAGGCCAACTGAAACTGATGGTCCGCGAACGGTACATGCATCCGAATGGGCAGATGCCGGCCTACGAGTGGAATTTCGGCGACGTCAATCCGCCCGTGCATGCCTGGTCAACCATCTTCACTTATCGGATGGAACTGGCGGCGAAAGGAGCCGGCGACAAGGAATGGCTCAAGAGCATCTTTCAGAAGTTGCTCCTCAACTTCACCTGGTGGGTCAATCGCAAGGATCGCACCGGAAAGAATGTCTTCGAAGGCGGCTTCCTCGGCCTGGATAACATCGGCGTTTTCGATCGCAGCGCGCCGCTCCCGACGGGAGGCTATCTGGAGCAAGCCGACGGCACGGCCTGGATGTGTCTGTTCTGCGAAAACATGCTGGAGATCGCCGCGGAGTTGGCGAGAACCGACGCGGAATACGCCGAGATGGCGAGCAAGTTCGTCCAGCACTTTCTGTGGATCGCCTCCTCCATGACGAACCTGGGGGGCGACACCAGCATGTGGGATGAAGAGGATGGTTTCTTCTACGACGTGTTGCGATTGCCAGACGGTCATTCCCAGCGCCTCAAGGTTCGGTCGATGGTCGGACTCTTGCCACTGTGCGCGGCAACGACCTTTGACGGGTTTGTCGTTTCGACCTACCCGGAAATTGCCCAACGCCTGAAAAACTTCATCACCGCGCGTCCGGAAGTGAGTGCCAGCATCCAAGACCCAACGAAACAGGGTGTCGGCGGTCGCCGGCTCGCTTCGATCCTCGACGAAACCAGACTCCGCCGAGTGCTCGAGAAGATGCTCGACGAAAACGAATTCCTCAGCGAGTTTGGTATCCGCTCGTTATCGCGCTTTCACGCCGATCATCCATATGTCTTCCAGGCCGGGGGTCAGGATTACCGAGTCGACTATCTGCCTGCCGAGTCCGACACCGGCATGTTCGGAGGCAACTCGAACTGGCGCGGTCCGATCTGGATGCCGGTCAACGGTCTCATCGTTCGTGCGTTGATGCACTACTACCTCTATTACGGCGACGGCTTCAAAGTCGAATGTCCGACCGGCTCCGGCTGCATGTTCACGCTGTACCAAGTGGCAGAAGAGATCACGCGCAGGCTGTCAAACATGTTCCTCAAGAACAAAGACGGCAGACGGCCCCTCTACGGAGGGACGCAGCAATTTCAGGAAGACCCACACTGGCGAGACCTGATCCTATTCTACGAGTATTTCCACGGCGACAATGGTGCCGGCCTGGGTGCCAGCCACCAGACCGGCTGGACCGGAATCGTCGCCCGCTTGATGCACATGTTTGCAACCTCCACTCCCGAGGATTTGTTGCAACAGGGCATGCGGGCCGCTGTCACTGAAGTGGAGCCGGTTTCAAACGAGCCGGTTGCTGTGGCCAAGAAGGCTGTGCTGACGTGAACTGGCGGATAAAGGCTTTGAGCTTGTCGGCAATGCGATGATTGTCGCCAAGTCAGGCGCAGTTGGTGGCATTGACTATCTCAGAAAACGCACTCCATGTCAGAAGTTCGCAGCGCTCCCCGGTATCCCTCGCTCTACCAGATCAACACCCGTGTCTGGATGACGGAGTTGTCGCACGCCTTGGGACGACGTGCCACGCTGGATGACATCCCTGATACCGAACTCGACACGCTCGCCGCGCAAGGCTTCGACTGGATCTGGATGCTCAGCGTCTGGCAGACCGGAGCCAAGGCGCAGGCCGTGTCGCGCAGCAATGCGGGTTGGCGGCATGAGTTCGCAGAAACACTTCCCGACTTGACGGAAGATGATATTCCCGGGTCGGGCTTCGCCATCACTGGTTATACCGTTCATGTAGACCTCGGTGGTGACGCCGCGTTGGCGCGGTTACGCGGACGTCTGAAGTCACGCGGTCTCAAGCTGATGCTCGACTTCGTTCCCAATCATATGGGCCTGGGGCATCCCTGGGTCGAGACGCATCCCGAGTATTTCATTGCAGGCACGGAATTCGACCGCATTAAGGCTCCACAGAATTACATCTTCGTAAAGGGTACTAAAGGCGATCTGATCCTCGCCTACGGTCGCGACCCCTACTTCGACGGCTGGCCCGACACGCTGCAACTCAATTACGCCAATCCAGCCACTCAGGACGCGATGATCGCGGAACTAAAACGAATTGCCGGCCAATGCGACGGCGTGCGGTGCGACATGGCGATGCTCGTTCTGCCGGAAATCTTCGAACGCACTTGGGGACACAGAGCCGAACTGTTCTGGCCACGAGCGACGAGTGAAATTCGCAAGGCACAACCCAACTTCACATTCATGGCCGAGGTTTACTGGGGAATGGAATGGACACTCCAGCAGCAAGGGTTCGATTATTGCTACGACAAATGTCTCTATGATCGCTTGCGGGAAGGGCACGCCCGTCCGGTCCGCGAGCATTTGATGGCCGGACTCGATTATCAGGACAAGCTCGCCCGGTTCCTCGAGAACCACGATGAGCCACGTGCGGCCGCGACCTTTCCGCCGGGACAGCACGAAGCGGCGGCCGTCATCACGTTTCTGACTCCGGGCCTGCGGTTCCTTCACCAGGGCCAGCTCGAAGGCAAACGAAAACGCATTTCGCCCCATTTAGGACGTGGTCCCATTGAACCGACAGACGCGAACGTTCAGCAGTTCTATCAGCAGTTGTTGAGAGTACTCGGCCGGAGCGCAGTGCGTGACGGCCGCTGGCAGCTCCTCGAATGCCGATCGGCTTGGGACGGAAATTGGACGCATGACGAATTCATCGCCTGCCTTTGGGAGCATGCCGACGAGCGCTTGCTGGTGGTTGTGAATTACGCAGCACATCAGAGTCAATGCCGAGTTCGGCTGCCGTTACCAGAACTCGAACACCACACCTGGCGGTTCCGAAACCCGCTCACTTCTCACGAATTCGAGCACGGTGGCCCGAGCTTGAGTTCAGAGGGCCTCTTTGTCGATCACTCCCCCTGGCAGGCAGAAGTGTATGATGTCACATCTTGTTAATCTCAAATCTCGAACACGCTACTGGACTTGCAAGACATGATGGATTCGACTCATCGATCAATGCACCCGTGAATCAACCTGAAAGCGACGCTCATGTCAAAGTCGAAATCGAAGTCGAAATCGAAGGAAACACCAGCCCGAATGACGCGTAAAGAGTACGAACACGAACTGCGCAAACTGCAGGAGGAACTTTGTAAACTGCAGGACTGGGTCAAGCACAAGGGACTGCGGATCATTATTGTGTTTGAAGGCCGGGATGCCGCCGGCAAGGGAGGCACGATCCGAGCGATCACGGAGCGAGTCAGCTCGCGCGTGTTCCGAGTGGTGGCCTTGCCCGCGCCGTCCGATCGCGAGAAGTCGCAGATGTACTTTCAGCGTTACATGGCCCATTTTCCTGCAGCGGGCGAGATCGTCATCTTTGATCGCAGTTGGTACAACCGCGCTGGAGTCGAACACGTGATGGGCTTTTGCACTCCGAAACAGCACGCGAGATTCCTCGAACGCTGCCCATTGATTGAAGAGTACATCGTGGAAGGAGGGATTCAGCTCATCAAGTTCTGGCTCGAAGTCGGCGATGAGGAGCAGAAACGCCGGTTCGAGGCCCGTATCGATGATCCCGTAAGGCAATGGAAGCTGAGCCCGATGGATCTTCCCTCCCGCAGCAAGTGGTACGAATACTCCAAGGCCCGAGACATGATGCTCGATGCAACCGATGTCGAACACGCTCCCTGGTACATTGTCCCGTCTGACGACAAACGCCGCGCTCGGCTCAACTGCTTATCGCATCTGCTGAGTCTGATCCCGTATCAGGATGTGCCCCGTGACAAGGTCACGCTCCCCGAGCGTTCGAAGAAAGGAGCCTACGACGACAAAGCGACACTGGTAGATCGCCGCTTCGTTCCGGAGCGGTATTAGTTAGCGGTCATTGTTCTTTCCGCGGACCTCTGGCGGGTCCGGGTTCAGTCACGCTTCTTTGGAGCAAACGTCATGTGTCGCTGGATGGCCTACTCGGGATCACCACTGCTGTTGGAATTGTTGTTGTACAAGGCGCCGCATTCGCTGATCGATCAGAGCATGAGTTCGAAATCGGCGGAGACTCCGACCAACGGCGACGGCTTCGGGATCGGTTGGTACGGCCACGGAGGCAAGGCAGGCATCTATCGCAGCATCCGTCCGGCCTGGAATGACTTTAACTTGCAAGACCTGTCCGCTCAGATCGAGTCGCACATGATGCTGGCCCACGTGCGGGCCACGTCTCACGCAACTGTTCAGGAAACGAACTGCCATCCGTTCCGATATCAGAACTGGCTCTTCGCGCACAATGGCGAAGTGTTCGAGGTCGAGAAATTCCGACGTGATCTGCTGTTTGCCATCGCTCCGGAGTACTTCAGTTCGATTCTCGGCACCACCGACTCTGAAGTGATGTTCTATCTCGCTTTGACATTCGGCCTGCAAACTGATCCGCTGTTGGCGCTGTCGCGCATGGCGGGATTTATCGAGCAGACCGGCAAGGCGCACGGCGTCGAAGAGTCGCTGTGGATGACGGTTGCCGTCACCAATGGCGAATCGCTCTGGTCTGTGAGATACGCCAGCGACGGCGAAGCACCGACGCTCTACCACAGTCGCGAGATGGAAGACGTCTACGCCATCAACCCCGATCTCCGCCAGAAACTCAGTCCCGAGACTCGCATTATCGTGTCGGAACCTGTGGGGCGATTCTCGGAAATGTGGCAACCCGTGCCTCAGAGTACTTCGCTCGAAGTGCAGCGGGAGAAGCTGACCTTACGACCGTTCGTTCCGTCCATGCCTTAGTTGGATGTGGCCAACGTCGTCACTGCCCCACTCGCAACAATCGGCTGAGCAAGGAGTGTGCGGTTCGCAATGACTGCTGCTGTGAT